>NZ_JBSKGP010000012.1:0-184500 GCF_054075165.1 Flavobacterium erigeronis
AAAATCTAAAATCTAAAATCTAAAATCTAAAATCTAAAATCTAAAATCTAAAATCTAAAATCCTTAATAACAATCTGTCAAGAATTGCTTATTAGCTTTATATTCTTCGAGTGTTTTTAATCCTTTTGTTAAACACAATTCACTTAAAATAGCTTCAACATCTTTCTGCATGGCAAGCGAACCGCAGATCATAACGGCACCGCCCTTTTTCAATAAAGTCACGAAGAAAGAGGAATCTCTTTTAATTAAATCCATCACATAAATATGTTCCGCTTCACGAGATAGCGCCACATGAAAATTGTCCAGATGTTCTTTCTGAATCATGATTCCAGCGAACTTTTTATAAGCCATTAAAGTTGGCGTTTCCATTCTAAAACCGCTGTACAAATGAAGTTCTTGCTTTGCCTTATTCTGTTCAATCATTCCTAAGAACGGAGCAATTCCTGTTCCGTTTGAAATGAAAGCCACTCTAGGAGCTTTCTTTGGAAGGTGAAAAGCAGGATTTTTAACGATTTGAGCTTTTATTACATTTCCAGGTTCTAAAGCATTCAAGAAACCAGAACCCAATCCGTTTGGATGCAGTTTTACAACCAATTGAATATTTCCAGAATGATTACCGATAGAGTAGAGGCGCTCTCTAGAATCGTTGGCAGGATAAATGGCCAATAAATCGCCAGAACTAAACTTAGCTCTTGCACTCGCTCTCAGCGTCAGAATAAATGTATGTTCGGTTTCAGAAATAGGTGTTTTATCTAGAACCATTAATTTCTGCAAACCTTTCGGAACATGATTGTATAAAGAAGGTGTAGTTGCGAGTGGAATTCCCGTTTTTTCGCTCCATAATCTTACCCATTTTACAAATTCCACAGCCGATTTATCATTTACAGTCTGTAATTTCAAATAACGGTCTGCCCATTTTTGTTTTTCTAAAAGCTGATCAATTTCAATAGCAAATTGGCAAAAATCGGGATATGATTTAGAACCAAAACCTACTACAGAAAAATTAATATTTTGCTCTTGATTCTGTTTTTCTAGCAAAGCTTTGAATTGCGTTCCGTTAGAAGGCGCATCTCCCAAACCATGAGTCGACGTAAAAACAATAATATGTTCTGCTTTCGGATAAACAGAAAATTTATTCAATTCGCTCACAAAAACTTTTTGTCCGTGATTAATTAATTGTTTCTGAATGGAATTTGCAAATCGGAATGTGCTTCCGTTTTCTGAACCGACTAAAAGAATAAACGTACTTTCGTTCGCTTTAAATTTATTCTTAATTCGGCTTGATCTTCTTTTCAGAGTAATAGCAAAACCAGAATAGATAAAGAATAGAATATTAAGGCAAGCAATAGCTAAAATTACAGCCCAGATTCCGTTAATTCTTCCCGTATGAAGATCTAAACTTAATGCAGCAAATTGTGCCGTCATTGGAGAAAGTTTTTCAGAAATCACAGCTCCTGTAACCTGATTCACTTCAACTTCTCGGTCTTTCAATTCGATAATATAATATTCTTCGGGATCATCCGTAAAGGGAAATTCGATCTTTTTTACATCCGATAATAAAGTAGTATTGAAAATTGAAGTTGTTTTGGCCTTATCTGAAAGTTCAGTTTTTACAGGTTTTGCTTTTTCTTCGCCCATAAAAAAATTGAACCTTTCTAGCGATAAATAAGTTCCGGTAAGTGCAATAATCAAAATCGGAATTAAAGCCAGTCTTCCTAAAAGCACATGATAATATTGTGCAAAGTATTCTTTGATTACTTTAGAAAAGAAATTTCGGATGCCGCGCTGTCTTTTTAAAACCAGAACGAAACCCGAAATTGCTATTAATAATAAGCAAAAAGAAATTACACCTACAAAAAAACGTCCAGCTTCATGAAGAAACAGCGAACGGTGTAGACTCGTAATCCAATTTATGAATTCGGTTTTCTTTACAGGAGTTCCTAATGCTTTTCCAGTTTTTGGATCAATGTATGCCTTAATGTCATTTCCGTCTGCATCAATGGCTTGAAGCGTTACAAACTGATTGTAATCTACACTCAATTCTGTAATTTCTGAATATTCTTTCTTTAAAATGGGTAGCGTTTCACCCAGAGTTATTTTATTGAAATTTTCAGCTTTGTACGGGAGTGTTTTTTCCTGAACCGCATCGACGGCCAGAATGATTCCTGTTACCGAAGCCAAAAGCAAAAAAAGAGAAGAAAATAAGGCCAAAGCCAAGTGTGCGTAACGCCAAAAAGAAAGAGTCATTGATTGTATTCTAGAAATGTAATCGTATTATATTTTACTTAATCTTACGTATTTGATGTAGCCTTTGCCATCTGTTTTATCAACAACACCTTCAGTTGAAAGCGGAATTTCAAGATCGCTGACATAGTATTTCTGATCTTCAACAGCAGTTTCAAAACGTAATTTGTATCCTTTATTAATTTTAGAATTTTCGATTTCGATGGTTGTCACGCTACGGTCACCGCCTGTTACAGAAGCACCTGTTTTGGCGCTAATGTCATCATTTTTTAGCGTGTGGAATTTATTCCATTCTTTCAATGATTTGTACCATTTCTTGTCGTCTCCCATTACATAAAGCGTTTTTTCGTATTCACCGCTTGCATTAATCAGAGAAACAACGATATAAGCGCCTTCTCCCATATAATTATTCATCTGCAACATAATCTTGTATTTGTTTGATTGTGCTTGAGATTGAAAAGAAGCTAAAAAAATAAAAGCGCCCGCAAGAGCCATTTTTAATATTGATTTCATAAAAATTGTATGTATTGATTGGTAATTTAAATTCTAAAATTCAAATTCCAAATCCCAAAAATAGAGTTTGGAATTTGGAATTTCAAATATTGATTATTATCTAATTGTTTTATTTTAAAAATTCAACAGAAACGTTGTTTTTAGTAAGCAGTTCATTTTCTTTAGCTAAAGCGTAAGCCGTTTCGTCAAATTCTGTGCTGATGTCTTTTTTCGCCCCAGCAGAAACCAGATATTTTAAGATAGCATCATCTTTAGAAGTCATTGCCGCTCTGTGCAAAGCTGTTAAGCCATCTTTATTTTTAGCATTAATGTCAACTTTTAAATCAGTGATTTTTTTAAGAAGTTCGACATCGTTTTTAGTAATCGCTACATGATACAAAGTATTTCCGTCTTTTTGAGGAGCAGCCAGGTTTAGTCCTTTGTCTTGAAGCAGTTTTGCTTTTGCATCAAAAGGATCTACTGTTGCTTTTTCTCTTCCTGCAGGACGATAAGATTGTACTAAATAAACACCTAAATTATTTCCGTCTTTATCTTTAACATTAACATCGGCACCTTTAGCCAGAAGTAAACTTACCGCTTCTGGAGTTCCGTATTGTACCGCTTTTGTTAAAGCCGATTCTCCTTTTAAATTTTGAGCATTTATGTTTTTTGCTTTCGGAAGAAAAAGTTCTAAAACAGCAATTTCTCTTGCCGAAGCTGCAGCCATAACTGGCGTATTTCCTTCTTTATCGGCTTTGTTTACATCAACACCTTTATCTAAGAAATATTTAATAATTTCCGTCTGGTTTGGTTTTCCAGCTAAAATGTGCAATACATTTTGACCTGATTTATTTTGCGCAGTTGCTTTAATTTTTACTTCTTCAACCAAATATTTATACGTTTCAAGTGTATTTGTTTCTCTTCGGCTTCCTTGTGCAGCAACCAAAAGCGCTTCATCTGTTGGTTTGATTCCTTTTTCAAGAAGTTTTTTCAAAAGAGCAATATTTCCAGACCTTGCTGCATAAGTAAAAGCAGTATTTCCGTTAGCATCAACATCTTTTAGAGACATTCCTTTTGTAGAAAAATAGTCAGCAGCTTTTAAATCTTTGTCAGATGCAATAGCTAAAAGCAAAAGATTGGCACCGTTTGCATATTTTTTGGTCGGATTAACTCCTGCCTTAAAAAAAGCCTCATACATTTCTGGATTTGCTTGTCCGTTTGAAGCTGCAAAATCTGCTGGAGCAGTTCCGTGGCTGTCTTCAAAGTTTACATCAGAACCTTTAGCAATTAAATATTGCACTAATTCTGTATTGCCTTTGTAAGCAGCCCAGTGCAAGTAAATACGGTTATCGTGAGTTAATTTTGTAATTGAATTTCCTGGCTGATCGATTAAAAATTTGATGGTTTCTACTGGAGCTTCATTATTGATGGCTAAAGTCGTAACGTCAAAAGCATTTACATTGGCTTCTGCCGGATTATTTCCTTTTGCGATTTCAGCTTTCACAATTTCCGTATTCGGAGAAGTTTTCCAGAAATTGGCATCTAAAAGTGTATTTTTTTGCTGTGCACTTACAAATAATGTTGTTGCGAAGGCAAAAGAAACAAGTAGATTCTTTTTCATATCGAAATGTAATTTATGTTTGTTAGAATAATCTGTTTTGGATTTTCTTTATCTATTTAGAATAAATAAAAATAAAGGCAAATGTAAAGATTAATATTTTTAAACCAACAACAATTTGAAGTAAAAAGCCTTTTCTCATTGATATTTACTAAATTTTAAGAATCGCTTAAGCGAATTTTAATCTTTCTTTAATTTAAGATGAAAAAGTAATTTTTGAAATGAGGCTTTTTTGAAATGTTCAAGGAAAATAATTTTAACTGGAAATTAATTTTTAAGACGTTTCTAAACCTAAAATTGGAACAGTAGAATTTTAACTGTTAAAGTTGATTTAAATCATTAGTTTATTAAAATCAATTATTTTAGATTTTATTCATTTTTATTTAAGTGATTGTTATAAAGTGGATTATGTTGAGTTTTAGAAACGCTTTAAAATTCTATTTAGAATCGTTATTAATAATTAGACGTTTTTTTCCACTCCAAAAAAGGATGAAAATTCGATTTTAAAAAAAGTATTGTTGATAACTTGTTTTCTGATTTGTTCCAAAATCGATGCTTTTTTGATGTTGATAACTTCCCGAAGTTTATATAGAAACTGCTAGCTCCATGCAAATTACAAAATGCTCGCGAGCTGTTGATAAAAATTCTTTTACAGCTCTTTTTTGAAGTTTTTAAACTGTTGATAATTGAGCTGATTTTTAACAACAAAAACTAGACAAGAGAATATATGCGACTTAAATTTGTATAAATAGAAATACACGCTGCCACTTCCCCAAATACAGTGTTCTGTTTTTCTATCTAAAAAAAGTCACTTAAAACTCTATATATATGTCAATTTTTGATAAAAGAATCAATTATAAACCTTTTGAATATCCTGAGGTTCTGCAATTTACCGAAGCTATTAATAAAGCTTACTGGGTACACACTGAAGTAGATTTTACTGCCGATACGCAAGACTTTCATGCGCATTTAAATCTGGCAGAAAAAACGGCAATCAAAAATAGCTTATTGGCAATTGCGCAGATTGAGGTAGCTGTAAAAAGTTTTTGGGGTAATATATACGAGCATTTTCCAAAACCAGAATTCAACGGATTGGGAACCACTTTTGCAGAATGTGAATTTAGACATTCAGAAGCGTATTCTCGTTTATTAGAAGTTTTAGGTTATAATGACGAATTCGAAAAATTATTGGATGTTCCTGTGATTCGCAGACGTGTAGATTATCTTTCGAATGTATTAAAAGACACCAAATCTCAAGACAACAGAAAATACATGGTTTCGCTGATTTTGTTCAGTATCTTGATCGAAAACGTGTCTTTATTTAGTCAGTTTGCCATTTTATTGTCATTTACAAGATTCAAAGGATATATGAAGAATGTGAGCAATATTATCGCTTGGACTTCAATCGACGAGCAGATTCATGCGAATGGTGGAATTTACATCATCAATAAAATTCGTGAAGAATTTCCAGAATATTTTGATGCTGAAACGTTAGAATTAATCAGAGAAACGGTTAAAGAATCAATTACTGTTGAAGCCGATATTTTGGATTGGATTTTTGAAGATGGAGCAGTTGAAACTATAAATAAAGAAGATTTGGTAAACTTCATGAAATTTAGAATTGATGAAAGTTTGAAACAAATTAACATCGAAACTATTTTTAACGTTTCTCCAGATGAATATTCAAAAATGACTTGGTTTGAAGAAGAGGTTTTTGCCAACAGTCTAGACGATTTCTTTGCGAAACGTCCTGTCGAATATACAAAACACGATAAGAGTATCACAGCAAACGATCTTTTTTAATACAAGCCCATAATACACATGAATACGATAGACACAAACCCAGCAAATACTAATTTTGAGCCACAAAATGACAGCAAAATGTGGTGGAAAAATTCTGAAAGTGAACAGATTTTAAACCGCGGTTATCTTCTAAAAGGAGAAACCGTAGAAGGAGCAATCGATAGAATTTGTACTGCCGCAGCTAGAAGACTGTACAAACCAGAATTGAAAGAATCTTTCATGGAAATGATCGAAAGAGGCTGGATGAGTATCAGTTCGCCTGTTTGGGCCAATATGGGAACAGAAAGAGGATTGCCAATTTCTTGTTTTAATGTGCATGTTCCAGATAAAATCGAAGGAATTACACATAAGCTTGGAGAAGTAATTATGCAGACGAAAATTGGAGGCGGAACTTCTGGTTATTTTGGTGAATTACGCGAACGCGGAAGTGCTGTAACAGATAACGGAAAGAGTAGTGGAGCAGTAAGTTTTATGAAGCTTTTTGACACGGCAATGGACACGATTTCTCAAGGTGGAGTTCGTCGCGGTGCGTTTGCAGCTTATTTGGATGTGGATCACCCAGATATTGAAGAGTTTTTGAAAATTAAAAGTATCGGAAACCCAATTCAGAACTTGTTTACTGGAATCTGCGTGCCAGATTACTGGATGCAGGAAATGATTGACGGTGATGCAGAAAAAAGACAAATTTGGGCTAAAGTACTAGAAAGCCGTCAGCAAAAAGGGTTGCCTTATATTTTCTTTAGTGACAATGTAAATAAAAATAAACCGCAAGTTTACAAAGACCAGAATCTTAGAATCAATGCCAGTAACTTATGCAGCGAGATTATGCTTCCGTCAACGCATGATGAATCATTTATCTGCTGTTTGTCTTCTATGAATTTAGAATTATATGAAGAGTGGAAAGATACTGAAGCAGTAAAACTAGCGATCTTTTTCTTGGATGCCGTTTTACAAGAATTCATCGAAAAAACAGAAGGTAACTATTATCTTTCGGCAGCGAATAAATTTGCTAAAAGACACCGTGCACTTGGCTTAGGAGTTTTAGGATGGCATTCTTATTTGCAGAAAAACATGATTCCGTTTGAAGGAATGGAAGCAAAAATGAAAACGACAGAGATTTTCAAACATATTAGCGATAAGGCCGACAAAGCAAGTCAGGAATTAGCTAGAATTTACGGCGAACCGGAATTATTAAAAGGCTACGGAAGACGTAATACGACAACAATGGCAATTGCTCCAACAACATCTTCTTCGGCAATTTTAGGACAAACTTCGCCTGGAATTGAGCCTTTCAGCAGTAATTATTATAAAGCTGGATTAAGCAAAGGTAATTTTATGCGTAAAAATAAATACCTTAAAAAACTGTTGGAAGAAAAAGGTTTAGACAACGAAGAAGTTTGGAGAGGAATTATGCTAAACGGAGGAAGTGTCCAGCATATGGAACAACTGACACAAGCTGAAAAAGATGTTTTTAAAACATTTAAAGAAATCAGCCAGTTAGAAATTGTACAGCAAGCAGGAATTCGTCAGAAATTTGTAGATCAAGGACAAAGTTTAAATCTTAATATTCCAGCCGAATTGGCAATTAAAGATGTAAACCGTTTAATGATCGAAGCTTGGCAGCAAGGAGTAAAAAGTTTGTACTACCAAAGAAGCCAAAGTGTTTCTAAAGAATTGGTTACAAGTCTTGTTTCGTGCAGCAGCTGCGAATCGTAAATATCAAAAACCGGATCTTCTTAGATTCGTTTTTTTTTTTTTTTTTTTCGCCACGAATTCACGAATTATATTTACCACAGATTAATAAAAAAAGATATTCGTGAATTCGTGGCGAAAAAAAAACTTAGCGCCTAGCAGCAAAAAAAATCAAACCTTAGACTTCAGCCTGCTCAAAGTTTCTTGAGAAATATTTATATACGAAGCCACAATTTTATTAGGAAGCCGTTTTACGATTGCAGGATTTATTTTCAAAAGCTGAGTGTATCTTTCCAAAGCATCCATAGTCGTAAAAGACACTAGACGATTAGCATTATTCACATAGGCTTTTTCCAGATAATTACTGTAAAACTCTCGCCACTGCGGAATAATTTTCATTAAATGATTAAAATCTTCATGAGAAATAGTCAGCAATTCCGATTTCTCTACAACCTGAATGTTTTCTGCGGCTGGCATTTTAGTAATAAAGCTAACCAAAGCCGTAGCAAACTGATTTTCAAAAGCAATATATCGAGTAACGTCTTTTCCTTCTTCATTAATAAAAAAGATTCTCAGACAACCTTTTGCAACAAAAAAAGTCTCCTGACTGATTTGCCCCTGAGCCAATAAAACCTCATTTTTTCCTTTTTTCACCAATTTAAAATAAGAAAGAACGATTTCTAAATCTTCATCAGAAATAGTAATGCTTTTTCGAATAGAATTGCCAAGCTGTTCGTATATCATTTTATTTATAATCTCTCACAAATTTGCGGTAATAAATAATATCTTCAATCGATAAAACCACTAAATCGCGTTGTTGTGCAAAACTAACGATTTTGTCTAGTTTAGCCATGCTTCCGTCTACGTTCATCAATTCACACAGAACCGCTTCGGTCTGCAGACCAGCCAATTTCATTAAATCGACACTTCCTTCAGTATGGCCATTTCTGCCTAAAACGCCATTATCGTTTGCTCTTAGCGGAAAAATATGACCTGGCTTTGCTAAATCTTCTGGTTTTGCATTTGCTGCGATAGCTGTTTTTATAGTAGTAATTCGATCCTGTGCAGAAACGCCTGTTGTTACTCCGTTCTTCGCTTCAATGGTAATGGTAAAAGGCGTCTGGAAACTGCTTGTATTTTCTGTTACCATATACGGAAGTTCTAATTGATCTGCTTTTTCATTGGTTAAGCAAAGACATACAATACCACTGCATTCTCGAATCATTAAAGCCATATCTTGAACATTGATATGCTGAGCAGAATATATAAGATCACCTTCATTTTCACGATTTTCATCATCGGTTACTAAAACGCCTTTTCCGTTTTTAAGCTGTTTCAAAGCATTTTCAACGCGCTCTTTACTTGAAATCCCAAATTGCAGCAACGGACTTAATTCTACACTTATCATAAAAACATTTTTTAGAAATAATAAGAAGCAAATCTAAAGTTGTTTGAAGCCAAAAAGTTTGATGTAGGTCAATAAAATAATAAGTTTTTCATATGATAAACAAAAATAAACATGAAACGGCATTTTTATAAAATATTGAACAGGTATTTATACCTGTTTTAATTTTTTTGTAGGAAATTTTGAGTTTAAAACTTATTTTTTAACCTTTTTTTAAGTTTATTTGTTAACAATTGTTTAGTTTTTGCATTTCTGTGTTTGAAGTTCAATTAGCATGCTTTTTATACAGAGAAGATAAAAATGACAAAATCCAAAAATAAATTAACTAAAAACCCAAGCGTATGAAAAGAATTTTACTGCTCACAATTTTATTATTTACAATTAAAAGTTTTGGACAAGATGAAAATCCAAACCTGAAAAATGCAAAAGCTGATTTTGATAAATTATCTATTGATTTTGAGAAAAAAAGCAAAGAAATTAAAGACGAAGAAACAGAGTTAAAAAAACTTTTAACAACTGTAAGCAAAAATCCTGATCTAAAATATTCTGAAGAAATTTCGAAAATGTTTGCTGATGTAAAAAAGAAGAAAACTGAACTTGATATTATTTACAATAAGTATAGAAATTACAAAGACTTTTATCTTGATAAAGGAATTTCTAAGAAAGAAATCGACTCTTGGTTTAAGCATAAGCATACAATTATTGATTCTTCAGAAACTAATGTTAAAGAAGTAAAAGAATCAAGTAAAGAAGAAAAGGAGATAAATGCAGAAGTTTCTGATGAATCATCTAAAACGGAAAAGAACTATGAAACTTATCTATATTATGGAGATAATCTCATAATAAAAGAGTTCCCAAAAACGGATGACAAAAATATTGATGATATTATTCAAAAGGTCTTAGAGACTAAAAGCGAATCATATTTAGGAGATATTATAATTCCTAGGGAAAATCAAGAATTTAAGTTTTATATCAAAAGGAATAAATATAAAACAAACTTCTCTGCTGAGAAGGCTAACCAACAAAAAAATGAAACATTTATTCAAGTAGAAAAAAAGTTTAGATTTAAAAGTATAGCTTTTGAAATTTGTGACGGTTTTATAGTTGATGTTAAAATTGTGGTATTTGATGAAAAGGGAAATGAGCATTTATTTGAAAATCAATCTTCAATAAGTTTTTTGAATTTTTCAAATGTAGCATCTAAAAATTTTATTTCATATAAATATCCGATTAGTCCGAAAAAGTATAGTATCGTTAATTTCGATGAATTTAAAGACTTTCGTATTAGATTGTCTGATGTTTTAGTATATGTTCCTAAGCCTGGTTATAATTATATACCAAATGATGTGAATTTTACTTTTCCTACAAAAGATAAAGATGGAGAGTTTTTGAATAAAGAGAAACCGGTTAAATATGAAATAAAGGAAACTACTACCTTGCAAAATGTTATAGAGTTGAGAGCGTATACCGATTTCTTAGCACTTTTTACAGATTCAGCAAATGGCTTAGTGCAATTACAAGGAAAAGGAGATTTTTATGTTCTTCCATTTAAAATTTTCAATACTGATTTAAGATTATTAGATAAGATTTCTCCGTATGTTAATTTTTCTCGTTTAGATGCTGATGTAAGGGGTGTTGAGACTGTATTTAATGATAGTTTGAATAAATTTAAAATTAAGAATAGTACTGATTTATTGCAAAAAGCATATTTAGAAATGGGGGCTAAACTTAATCTTATCAACTTTAGATTTGCAAAGTCTGTTCCTTTTAGACTTATTGGATATTTTCCTTTTCGCTATCAAATTGCAGATGTAAAAATTGCAGATCAGCTTAAGAATGTTCAAGGTTTAGGCTTAGGTCTTGGTTGTACTTTTGAATTTAAACGTTTCAATAATTTTGGGTTCAATTACTCTCTTGAGTTTTCTAAATACAGTTATATAGATTATAACAATATTCCAGAATTAGAGCTTCCTCGAGCATATTCAGTATTTCGAAATGAAGCCGAGATTTTTTATCATCCAGATTCAGATAAAAAACAGGCTATATTTTTAAGATTAAAAACTTTCAATAATACTACTAATCATGATGCCTTTTATCAATTGCAATTCGGATATAGGTTCTCAATAGGGATTTCAGAAGTAAAAACTAAAGCACAATAAAAAAACAGAAACTCCAAGAAATTACTCTTGGAGTTTTTTTATGCCTTTATTTGAGAAAAGATGATTTTTCTAATTAATAGAAAATAGTAATTTAGCGGTTTGTTTATTCAAATTTCCAAAACTCAAAACCATCTCAAATGGAGAATATTACCGTTATTATAATGCTGCTTTTTGGCGTTGCTTTTCTTAGCCTTGTTAGTAAAAGATACAATTTTCCAATTCCAATTGTTTTGGTGTTATGTGGTGTTGTTATTAGTGTGGTTCCTGGACTTCCGGTAATTGCGCTAAGCCCAGAAATCGTTTTTATCGTATTTCTTCCGCCACTTTTATATCATGCCGCATGGCACACCAGCTGGTCTGACTTTAAACAATCCATTCGTCCGATCACTTTTGCTGCTGTTGGTTTGGTATTTTTTACAACAGGATTGGTTGCTGTGGTCGCACATTGGCTTATTGATGATATCTCTTGGCCGTTAGCGTTTTTGCTTGGTGCAATTGTTTCGCCTCCCGATGCCGTTTCAGCAACAGCAATTACAAAAGGTTTAGGACTTAACCCGAGGTTAATTGCTATTTTGGAAGGAGAAAGTCTAGTAAACGATGCTAGTGGACTTGTAGCGTACAAATATGCTCTTACAGCGATTACTGCTGGAAATTTTGTTTTATGGCAGGCAGGATTAAATTTTGTACTAATGTCCGCTTTGGGTATCGCAATAGGTTTGGCTGTCGGTTATGTCATGTATTATATTCATAAAAGATTTGTTTGCGACGATATTATCGAGGTTACGCTTACTTTATTGACGCCATTTGCATCGTATTTGCTTGCAGAGCACTTTGAAGGTTCTGGAGTTTTGGCTGTCGTAACTACAGGTCTTTTTCTTGCAGCAAGATCGGGAACGATTTTTTCTCACGAAAGCCGAATTATGACCAATACAATTTGGGATGTATTAAACAATATTCTGAACGGACTGATTTTTATTTTAATTGGACTTCAATTGAGGCAAATTATAGACGGAATCAGTAATTACTCTGGAAATTCCCTATTTATTTGGGGCGCGGTTATAAGTATTGTAGTTATCGTAGTTCGCTTTTTATGGGTAATTCCAGCTACCATGCTTCCGAGATTTTTGAGCAAAAGAATTCGCGAAAAAGAAGAATTTGATTATCGAAATATGATCATTTTTGGATGGTCAGGAATGCGTGGCGTTGTTTCTATGGCCGCTGCTTTGGCGCTTCCGTTAATGCTGAATAAAACAGAAGAATTTCCGTTGCGAAATTTAATTATATACTTAGTTTTCTGCGTTATATTGTCCACTTTGGTTATACAAGGTCTTACGCTTCCGTGGCTGATTAAAAAGCTTAAAATTGAGCGTTATTCTATATTGGCAGAAGAATATAATATTCGAAATGTCATTGTCTCTGAAACCATTGCACATATTGAAGATAATTTTTCATTGCTGAATGGCGAATTGCTTCACAACATTAAAAGCAAATACGAAGTAAAATTTAACCGTCTGCAAAAGACAGAACTTCCAGCAAATTTCTTCGGAAACGGGAAGCTTCTTGGCGGAGAAATTTTCAATGATTTTACGAAGATTCAAATCGATCTGCTGAATGTAGAACGTTCAAAATTAGAATCGATGCATAAATCAGGTTCGGTTAACGAAGAAATCTTCCGTAAAATTGAAAAAGAATTAGATTTGGAGGAAACACGACTGTGGATGGAAATGTATGAGGAAAACTAATATTATTTATGAATTATGAATTATAAATTTATTCTTTGCGTAAATACGATCAAAGTCATAATCCACAATTCATAACTCATAATTCATAACTCATTAAATAACTCCCATCTTCTGCATTAAGAAAGTCGCGCTTTTGTTTTTGCAGATTCCGTTTCGGAGTTTGTAATCGAAGTGCAAATCGTTATTTTGAATTTCAACTTCAAAACATTGATTGGTTAAAATTTCAGGAAATTCGTTTGTTGTTAGGCAAACTTCTATGTCGTGAGTTGCGATGGCGCCAATAGCTTTTTTCGAAATTATTTTCTTAACCACTTCAATTGTTCCGTTTCTTTTGTCATCAGAATTTGTACCTCTTAAAATCTCATCTAATAAAACAAAAGCAGGCTGATTTTCAAGAGCATCCATGATCTGTTTTAAACGTTTAATTTCAGCAAAGAAATAAGATTCGCTATCCGATAAAGAATCAGATAATCGCATTGAAACTAATACTGGAAGTGGATGAACTTTAGCTTCTGAAGCACAAATAACTGAACCAATTCCGCTAAGTACCATATTGATTCCTAAGCTTCTCAAAAAGGTGCTTTTTCCAGACATGTTCGATCCAGTTAAAATTACAAAAGATTGCGGGTAAAATTGCGTATCATTTCCAATTCTTGTTGCAGGATTAAGCAACGGATGGCTCAAGTTTTCAAACTCAATTTTATATTCAGAATTGATTTCTGGGAAAACAAAACCATCGTTGTTATACGCTAAATTGGCTAAACTGTTTAGCGCTTCAATTTCGCCAATAATAGAAATCCAATGGTTCATTTCAGAAGCATAATCTTCTTTCCATTTTAATAATGCTTTTAAAACATGAAGATTGAATAAAAATGTTCCGTTGAATAAAGTCGCTGTAACAAAATTATTGATGGTGTCCATTCTCGAAAACAGCTCAGAAAGCTGTTTTAAGTGGTGGCTTGCTTTCGCATTTTTAAAATTAAGCTGCTGCTGTAAATGAATTAACTTTTTGGATTGGAATGATTCTTTTTCAATTTTTTCAATCAATAAACTGTATTGTTTTATGATTTTATCAACATTGTCTGCTTTTGCTATTTCCGACTGGATCCTTTTTACACATCTTCCTAAAACAATCAGATTAGCAATAAAAATGTATGTCAGATAAGAAAGTATAATGGTTTTAGAAGTGATAAAATAAGCCGCTAAAAATCCAAAAAAGGTTACAGGAAGAATAATTGAAAGTGCAACTAGAACTTTAGGTAATGAATTGTTTTGAAAAGAAGTCCAATGTTTTATGGCTTCATAAGAAGCTTTGGAATCATTGCCAATAATGGCAAGCGCTTGAAATTCTTGTCTCCAGTCTATTTTTCTTTTCAATTCGTTAACCGCTTCCTGATTTTCTAAAATTTCAGTTTCAGGCAGCGTATGAAGCAATAGTTCTGCGAGTGTTTTTTTTCCGATAAAAGAAGCTGTTCTGTTGAGATTTTGAAACAAAGAATGCTCTCCAAAAATATCCAAATCGTACGCATAAGGATGATGAAAATCGATGAACTCGACGCCATTTTCAAAAGGCGTTTTTTCTCTTTTTAAGAAAGCAATTTCATTTTGGTTAATTTTCAAAAGCGTTTCGGCTAGTAATTTTTTGAAAGAAAGCCTAGAATGTATTCGCATTAAAAAAAGAAAACCAGCAAAAGATAAAACAGCTAGAATGACATAAAGTTTTTGATCTGTTTTGATGTAATAAAACATAAAAAACAAGAAAAGACAAATACTTAATAGCCTCAAAAGACTTATGCTGTTGTATTTTTTGTTGGTTTTATTATAGATTTCTGAGTATTTTGTAACGTTGTCTGGATATGCTTTCATTCTAATATTTTGCTTGAAATACAAATATAGCTTTTAAGTTACAAAATCATCATTTATTACATTAATCTTCATGCATAACCAAAATCGGAATCTGAACTTCTTTGGTGATTTTTTTTGTAAAACTTGAATCGAAAAGACTTTCAAAGAAAGAGCGCTTATGTGTTATTGTAGTCAGAATATCAATGTCTTTGTATAACACAAAATCAAGAATAGTTTCTTTTACATCATCACTTGGCAATACAAGAAATTCGACATTTTCTGCTGCAAACTCGCTTTCAAATTCTTTTCGTACTTGATCTGTCACATCAGAATTCGATGTTTTGACATATAAACTTTTGACTTTAGCGTCCGTTTTTTTAGCGATTTTCAGAATCTTTTTCAGTTCTTTTTTATCTTTTTCGCGATAGCGCGTAGTAAAACCAATCGTTTTTACTTTTTTAAATTTAGCATCAATAGGAACACATAAAACCGGAACTTCAACTCCAGAAATTACAGATTCGGTATTTGATCCCGTAAAGAATTTTGTCCAGTCAGAAACGCTGTTGGTACCCATAATTACAAAATCGATTTGGTCTTCTTCTACGGCATTTTTCAGGTTGTAAATCAGATCGCCATCCATTAAACGGTGTTTGATTACAATATCATCTAATTTGCGCTCAGCAGCAATTTCTCGAAGTTTAGGGATTTCATCTTTAAACATTTCAAATTTTGCCAATTCAATTGAGCTGTAAATGGAAGCATAATTCTCTGGAAAGAATTGGCTGTCGTAAACAGGAATCTCGAATGTATGAAGTAAGATTAGTTCGGCTTTTACGACTTTAGCAAATTCTAAAGCATGAACAAATGCATTGGTAGCAGCATCAGAGAAATCGGTTGGAAATAATATCTTTTTCATAGTATTAAGATTAAGGTTTGTCTCTCAAATTTACACATTCTGCGAAGAAATCAACCTGATATTTATCAGTATTTTAACACTTAATGATTTAAAAATATCAATTATTTTAAAGATTTCTTTAGCGAATGGACGATAAGCTGCTATAGAAAATAAATTACAGTTTTTTTATACCTTTGCAGCATGATAAATCAAGATTCTATAGTTGCTTTAGCTACGCCTTCTGGAGCTGGAGCCATTGCCATAATTCGTATTTCTGGAGCTGATGCCATTGCAATTGGCAATTCGGTTTTTAAATCTATTAAAAACAAAGATTTAACCAAGCAGAAAACGCATACGTTGCACTTAGGACATATTGTAGACGGGAGCAAAACGTTAGACGAAGTTTTGGTTTCGGTATTTAAAGGTCCGAACTCTTATACGGGCGAAAATACTATTGAAATTTCATGCCACGGATCGACTTATATCCAGCAGCAAATTATTCAGTTATTGCTTCGAAATGGCTGTAGAATGGCCGATGCGGGCGAATTTACCTTGAGAGCTTTTCTTAATGGGAAATTAGATTTATCACAAGCAGAAGCAGTTGCCGATTTGATTTCGTCAGATAATGAAGCTTCTCATCAAATTGCAATGCAGCAAATGCGTGGCGGATTCAGTAATGAAATTGCCAAACTTAGAGAAGAACTTTTAAATTTTGCTTCTTTGATTGAATTGGAATTGGATTTTGCGGAAGAAGATGTGGAATTTGCTGATAGAACCCAATTTAATGAATTATTAAATAGAATCGAATTTGTTTTAAAACGTTTAATTGATTCATTTGCTGTTGGAAATGTAATCAAAAACGGAATTCCAGTTGCTATTGTTGGTGAGCCAAATGTTGGGAAATCGACTCTTTTAAATGCTTTGTTGAACGAAGAACGCGCAATTGTTTCGGACATTGCAGGAACAACACGTGATACAATCGAAGACGAATTGGTTATTGGCGGAATAGGCTTTAGATTTATTGATACTGCCGGAATTCGTGATACAAAAGATGTTGTAGAAAGCATCGGAATCAAGAAAACTTTTGAAAAAATCGATCAGGCTCAAGTGGTGATTTATTTGTTTGATGGTTTAAAGTTTCAGGTTTCAAGTTCCGAGTTTGTTTCAGAGATTGAGCAAATAAAGAATAAATATCCGCTAAAACCTTTAGTTATTGTTGTAAATAAAAAAGACATTTTGTCGACTGAAGAAGTTTTAAATATTACAAGCAAACTTGAAAATCTAAATGCAAAACTGCTATTAATTTCTGCGAAAGAAAAAATAGGAGTGGAGGATTTAAAAAATGAATTATTGTCTTTTGTAAATACTGGAGCACTTCGCAATAATGAAACCATTGTAACCAATACCAGACATTACGATTCATTATTAAAAGCTTTAGACGAAATCCAGAAAGTAAAATTTGGTTTAGAATCGGGTCTTTCAAGCGATTTAATGGCGCTTGATATTCGCGAAGCTTTATACCAATTTGGGTTGATTACCGGGCAGGTGTCAAACGACGAATTGCTGGGAAATATTTTTGCTAATTTTTGCATCGGGAAATAAGATTTATAAAATTTTCAACGTTAATCTTTTCACTGTTAACCTATTTTTTGACCACTTTCATTAAGAAGGCTTTAATGATATACTTTGTCATGTCATAATACAAAAGTTGATGCATTATGTTATTTTTGAGTTAATATCGATTTGAAGATTTTTTCATGGAAGTTAAATTGATATTTTTAAAATCTAAAAATATACTTTTTAAAAATGACCCTAAAGTTATTAAAGAAAACTGCCATAATTATTTCAACTTTATTTTTGCTTTTAATAATTGTTCTAACAGTTGTACCTTATATATTCAAAGATGAAATAACGGCTAAATTGGAAAGTTTAGCTAATGAAAAACTAGACGCAGACGTGCGTTTTGATGAAATTGGACTTTCTGTTTTTAAACATTTTCCAGCTTTAACGGTCTATGCAAAAAATGTTAGTATAGCCAATAAAAAGAACCATTTTACAGCAAGAAATGTTGTAAAAGCAGATAGAGTGTCAGCTGGTGTAAATTTTTACAGCTTAATAAAAGGCAGGATTGTTCTGGACGCTGTATATTTGGATCAAGCAGATTTAAATCTTGAAATTGATACTAAAGGGAATGCCAATTTTAATATTTTAAAACCCAGCACTTCTACAGATACTTCTGAGACAGAATTTAATATTAAAAGGATTGTTATAAAACAAACAAACATTTCATACAATGACAAAAGTGCCCTTTTAAAATTCAAGGTTCAGGATCTTAACTATAAAGGAATAGGAGATTTGAGTGCAGCACATTTTGATCTTGATTCTAAAGTAAAAATAAAATCATTCGATTTCAGTTTAAACGGTGTTGATTACGTTCGTAGTAAACCGATCAATGCCGAAATTACCACTTATATAGATGCCAAAGCGCTTAAATTTAAGTTTGAGCGAAATGTCATTCGTATTAGAAATTTTCCATTTTCATTTAATGGATCTTTTGCATTTATAAAAGGAGGTTATGATTTTGATTTACGCATGCAGTCTAAAAATTCTACTTTAGAAGAAATGCTTTCGCTTGTGCCTCCAGCTTATGACAAATGGCGTGAACAAATGACGATTACGGGAAATATTGATTTTAGAATATTGGCACGAGGCAAATACATGCAGGATCAGTCAGAGAAACCGGTTGTTTCTGGAGATTTGCAGATTAATAATGGTGCAATTGTTTATAAAAGAATTAAAGATCCAGTAAAAGACATCAATATATCGGCTAAAGCGCAGGTCAGAGATTTAGATATCAATAAATTAAAATTTGATTTGGATAATCTGTCTTTTAATTTGGATAAAAAGCAGACAGTAATTAATTTTCATTCAGAAGGTTTCAAAAAACTGAAAATCAAAACCGCTGTAAAAGCAGCTATAGATTTAGCAAAATTAAAAGATGCTTTACATCTGAACGACCATGAGATTCGTGGAGAAGTTGCTTTAGATTTAAAAGCCGATGGTGTTTTTTTGAGAGACTTAGGTTTCAGTCCGCGTTTAAATAAAATAGATACCATAATTAAAAGTATTCCTAAGTTTCAATTAAACGCAAGCTTGAAAAATGGATATCTTAAAAACATAAAGAAAACAGAGGCAGTAAAAAACGTAAATTTCAATTTGAGCTTAACAGCTAAAGACAGTATTTTACGCAACGTTTCGGGTAAAGTAACCAACTTGAATGCAGAGGCTCTGAATAATTTTGTCCACGGACGCTTTGAGCTTCATAAATTATATCCTTTTACTGTAGACACAGAATTGGAGTCTAAAATTAATCTGGCAGAAGTGCATAAATTTTATCCATTAGACAGTTTGGAGATTAAAGGAGATCTTAATTTAAAATTGAGTATGCATGGCATTTTAAACCGTAAGCAGAAAAAATACCCGTCATCAAAAGCAATCGTAAATATTAAAAATGGGTATTTAAAAATGCTTAAATACCCTAAAATACCGGTTGAAAATATAAACATAAATGCAACTGCCATAAGCCACAATGGCACTGGAGAAGATTTGAATGTAAAAATAGTGCCTGCGGAGTTTGTTCTGGCGGGATCACCGTTTAAAGTTCAGGGAGAAGTCAGCAATCTTTATGATTTAGTGTATAATATCAAAACTCAAGGCACTTTGGATGTTGGCAAATTAACCCAGATATTTCCATTAAAAGATATGAGCATTTCGGGAGTTATTCAGACCAATCTGATCGCAAAAGGCTCTAAAAAAGATATAGAAGCTAAAAACTACGGGAATATTAAAAATGGAGGAAAACTAGAAGCTAAAAATGTAGTGATCAAAAGCGCCATGTTTCCAGAACCATTTGAGGTTTCTAAAGGAATATTTAAGTTCTTTAAAGACAAAATGCGTTTTGAAGAATTCAATCTTACCTATGGCAAATCAGATGTTGTGCTAAACGGTTATATCCATAACGTATTGCGCTATCTATTTAATAGAAAGCATTTAAGGGAGTCCAACGAAAAACTTAAAGCAGATATTGAACTTTTCAGTAATCAGATTGACGCCAATGAGTTTTTTGATATGATTGCCAAATATACAGATCAGAAAGCGGAAGAAGAAGCCCTGCAGCAAACAGATTCTGCTGCTGTTAAGGCAATTTCTAAAAACACCACAGCTAAAAACAAAAATTACGTTATCAGGATTCCAAGCACAGCCGATCTGAAAATTGCAGCGAAAGTAAATAACCTTCAGTTTGATACCTATAAGATTAAAGATTTTACAGGAACTCTGGCGGTTAATGACCGAAAAATAAAGATAACAGAAGCTGCTTTTAGTATGGCAGGCACCAAAATTGAAATGTCAGGAGAGTATAAAGCTCTGCATAGACGTTTGGCTAAATACAATGCGAATTTTAAAGCTAGCAATTTTGATATCCAGCGTGCTTATGCAGAGATTCCGATCTTTGCTGAATTGGTTAGTATGGCTAAAGATGCTTACGGTTTGGTTTCGGTTGATTACCAGCTTGGAGGCAATATCGATCAGAATATGGATATTGATTTTAAATCTATTGATGGCGAAGGAACGCTGACTTTGGAAGATATTAAGTTTAAAAATTTTAAAATTTTAAACCATGTAGCGAAGAAAGCCGCTGCTGCCGACTTGGAAAAAGCTTCATTTAATAAAATTGCAATTCATTCTGCTATAAAGAATAATGTGATGACAATTACTCCTACAACTATGAAAATGGCGGGATTTAGAGGCAAACTCGAGGGGCAGGTTACTATGGATGGTAAAATAAACGTCGGGTTTCGTTTAGGATTGCCGCCAATGGGGCTTATAAATGTTCCGATGAAAATTACGGGTACCGCAGATGATTTTGAAATTTCGACAGGTAAATTTAAAGAAGATGAAACCTTTGCAGAAGAAAGCGAACTTAAAAATCTGAAGCCAGAATATCGCAGAAACAGAGTGAAAGACACTTTAAGTTTATCTGGAACAAAATAATGAAGGACTTTAAAGCACTATAAATTTTGTTTGGTCTTACTTTGATAATTGTTTATATTTAATAAAGTAGACGAAATATCAAAAGTCGAAATTACTTTAAACAACGACTAAAGCGATCATGCTTCAAGTAAAAGTTTATCTGAAATCCATTATTTTTTTATGAAAACAAAATCAGATTTTGAAAGAGAAAAGGAGCTTGCCGCCAAAGAAGCGGTAAAATTTATCGGAGATAATATGATCGTTGGTCTGGGAACAGGTTCGACCGCATATTATGCTATAATGGAAATAGGACAGAGAGTTAAAGAAGGACTAAAAATTAAAGCGATTTCGACTTCAAAGGAAACAGAAAAATTGGCAGCTTCTCTAAATATAGAATTGATTGATATAAAAACTGTCGATGCAATTGACTTGACAATTGACGGTGCTGATGAATTTACCTCTGAATTAATGATGATTAAAGGCGGGGGCGGGGCACTTTTTCGAGAGAAAATAGTGCTTTGTCTTACCAAAAAGAAAATTATTATTTCTGATTCTTCTAAAAAAGTGGGAATGCTAGGGAAGTTTAAAGTGCCTGTTGAAGTAGTGCCATTTGCTGCAAATTATGTGCTGAAGCAGATTGCATCTGAAGGTGGAAGCGGTGAGTTAAGGATGAAAGACGGCAGAGAATTTCTAACCGATCAAAGGAATTACATTATTGATGCGGACTTCGGACTGATAGATGATCCCAAGACTTTGTCGACATTACTAAATGGCATTGAGGGAGTACTTGCCCACGGACTTTTTATAGGATTGGCCGACCAAATAATTATGGGTGACGGTGATACTGTAATGGTTTTTAAGAAATGAAGCTGACATTTCTAAATGGATAAATTCTTTTACTTTTATCTATGACAGCATAAGATTTTGAAATCATTTCCATTTCTGTATTACGCATTATTATGCTAATTTTATATGCATTTAAAAATAGACAGATTATTAAAATTTCGAAAACAAATACTATGGAAAATTTGAAGAAAGCCTATATAGCTGGAGGATGTTTCTGGGGCATGGAAGACTTATTTAGGGTGCGTCCAGGAGTGGTAGATACTGAAGTGGGTTACATAGGAGGGAATAATGAAAATCCGACCTACGAAAATCACCCAGGTCATGCCGAAGGAATTGAAATTACATACGATACACGCGAAACTTCTTTTAAGGAGCTGCTAGATTACTTTTTCCGTGTGCATGATCCAACAACAGTAGACAGACAAGGAAATGACAGAGGATCAAGCTACAGATCGGCTCTATTTATTCAGAACGAAGAAGAGAAACAAACTGCAGAAGAAGTGATCAAAATAGTAGACGATTCTGGAAGATGGAATGGGCCTGTTGTAACTCAGCTGGAGCCTATTGCGAAGTTTTGGCCTGCCGAAGACTATCATCAAGACTATTTGGTTAAAAAACCAGACGGCTATACGTGTCATTTTGAGAGATTCGGGACGTTTTTATAAACGGAATAACATTCATTACATAATCAAAATAATCAAAGCTGTGCGGATTAAAGATCTGCACAGCTTTTTTTACGTTTATGATTAAAGTTGATCTGAATTGTGATTAGTGAAAAGCAACTAATTTCTGATCGTCAAATTTAGAGTACTTGAATCTGTTGCTTGATCCAGTATGATCAGATTAATATCAGATAGGAAGAGTAATGCGTTCATTATGCGGGTGTGCTGCACTTTTTCTGCCACAGGATTTTCGGCTGAAAAAGGCTCTCCGCCTCCAGATAGGAAAAGAATGATGCATAATTCTTCAAAAGGCACTAAGCGGCCTTGGTTCAAACAAATGTATTTATAGATTTGGGCAGGCAGACGGTAGGAATTGACAGTCATAACAAGCTTTTATTTTATATACGAGAACTGCCCAAAATTGGTTTTAAACTATCTTTAGTCTTCAGATTCCGTCTAATAGTAACTCTGCTCCAAATACGGATCGTAGATGTCAGTATCCCACTCTCTGTCATTAAAGTCATCGGCAAATTCTTCATCTGGATCGGGATCAAGAATGCTCTCGTTTCCGCGTGCGTCAATGCTGTCGCCTGATAAAAATTCGCAGTCAAAGTCTGGTTCGTCGTTAGGTCTGTTATATAAGGAAGTTATATTGTGTGATAATTGTGATGGCTTCATATTTTATTTCGTTACTGGTTTATAATGATTTATTGTAATCCAAAAATAGATAGACCAAGAACGTTTTAAATTACAGAATTATGTGGGGTTTTTATATAATTTTAAATGACAAGCAATGAGCGGACATATTTCTATTCCTGATTTTGAAGTTGTTATAAATTAAGTATTTCTACCTTTTTATAGAGTGCTATACCGCAAGTATTCAGCAAATTATTTATGGTTGTACTAAAACTGTACGGTCAAAAAATGGTTTCATTTTATAATTTGCAACATCATTGAACCCGTTTCTTTAGCGCAAAATGTTTTTGTAGGATAACTTTGGGTCAGATAGATTTAGTATAATCCTTAAAATCCCATGCCATGAAAGTAGTTTTAGATTTTTATCAAATCTGACTTTTAAAGCTTCTAGAAAAAGTGAATATCAAATAGGATTGATTCTATCTAATTAGACTAGAAACCCAAAGTAAAACAAATCATTTATTGTAAATTAAAATTAGAAATTATGAAAAAGTATCTTTTATTAACTGTTGTTTTTTCCTTTTCATTGACGCTGTCGGCGCAAAGTGCCCAGTCGTTTTTGCTTAATCTTTACGGAGGTTATACCTTTTCTGATAAAGTAGATTTTGATCGCTCATACGCACGAGTAGAAGATGGCTTTGAGTATGGTATAGGTTTGGAATATTTTATAATGGATAACGCTTCTGTAGAATTAAAATATAATAGGCTTGATACCAAAATGCCATTGTATACAAAGATTGCTTTAGATGGTGGAATTGCACCTGGAACTCAGGTGAACGCTGGAGATGATAAAGGGGCTATTAATTACATATTAGCCGATTATACATACTATTTCGGAGCCAGTTCTCAAAAGGCGCTTCCGTTTCTAGGTGCAGGTTTAGGAGTTGCAATTCTTGAATCGCCAAATAGTGGTAATGGGACTTATTTTGCATGGGAAGTTAAGGCTGGTGTAAAAGTAAAAACCAATTCGCCTCTTTCAATTAATCTTCATGCGTATCTGCAATCTATGTCTGCTGCTGTTGGATATGATTACTATTGGGACTACTATTGGGGACCAGTAGAAGTTGCTGATTATGCCTCAACCTTTCAATTTGGACTAGGAGCGGCGATTAGTTATGATTTTAGTAAGTGATAAAATCAAAACTGCAATAGAGTACCATTAAATATTAGAATAAGAAATAAAAAAGCAGGGATTCAATCCCTGCTTTTTTATGTTGTTTAAAATTTGAACTAGTCCTATCTCAATTTCCCAACAAAGATTAAACTACCGCCAAGAGCTTCAGAAACTGCTTCAAAATCAGCAGCACCTTTTTGCTTTAATAAACTAAATTTACCATCAGGAGCTGTGATATTTCCATAATATTCTACACCATCAATTGTACCTACAGTATATACTGTTCCATACTTTTCAAAAGAAGTAAAAGGCTCAACTTTTAAAGTTTTTAAATCTACAAGAGCAAATTTTGTTGGAGCATTGTACCAGTCAGCAGGTTTTGCAGGTGGAGTAAAAGTATTGTCTAAATATTGAGCAAGCGCTTTGTCTCCGTGAACATAAGCCACTACGTTTACTGAATGCGCATTTAAAGGTCCTTTTAAATCCACAAAAAAGTTAGGATCAAATGTTCCGTTTGGATTTACTTTTAAAAGTCCGCCAGCTGGTGGAGCTCCAGTAACTGTGCTGTAATCTAATGAAAGCGATGTAGCTCTTGAAGGTCTGTAGTACAAAGTACCGTCATTTCCTTTAGCAAACGTATCATAACCCATTGACATACGAGTATCTTTCACATAAGTAACAGCTTTTGATGCAATATCAAAAACGGCGATTTGAGCATATTGCGGAAACTTATTAAAATCTGTCGGAGTTGCAGCTACTGGCAAAATGATTTTTTTAGCAGAAGTTACATAACTCATATAAGTAGATGTCTTAACAGCAGCGTCATTGCTTAACGGCAGTGGAGTAACCGCTATAGTTTCTGTAATAGACATTGTTGTTGGATTGAACTTAATAATTTTTCCGTCATTTAAAGCGAAAAAATAAGCTTCTGTTTCAGATACAAAAGCAGGAGGTCCAAAAGTACCGCTAACACCAGTTCCTGCTAAGCTTAAAGCATCTGCAGACGAAATTTTCATGTCGTTGCTTACATTATATTTCGTTAACGTTGAAGCTGTACCATTCCAAACATAAGGATGCTCTCCATAAGAATATATTGTAGCCCCTGGACCAATCTCTGTCATTGTTTTATAATCCAGTGTTGAAGGAAATTTGTCGTATGCTCCTAAATAAAATACTCTTCCAGAAGGCGTATTTACACGAACAGATGCAATTACCGTAGGATTTTGACCTTGTTCTCCATCATCAGTTTTATTATCATCAGAACTACATGATGTTAATGAGAGTACCGAACACATTATGGCTAATGCGGCATTTTTTATAAAAAATCTATTTGTTTTCATAAACTTGTTGGTTAAATAATTATAATTAAAATTGAGTTACTAATTTGATATTAAATGCTCTTCCTGGCTTTTGCACGCCAAAAAAGTCATAATTTTTTTCGTTGGTTATGTTTTGTATTTCTGCTGTTAAGGCATATTTAAAACCGCGTAGGCTGTTATGGTAAGTCGCACCTAAATCAATGTTATACTGGCTCGGGATAACAAATGGATTTACAGAAGCGCTTTCCCAGCTTCTGAAAAATTCATAGACATATCTTGCATCCAGAAAAAGAGCCAATTTGTCTTCTTTGCCAATTAGGTTATGAAAAGAATAATTAGCGCCTCCGTTAGCAAAAAAATAAGGCTGGTTGGGTACTCTGTCACCTTTGTAAGCAGCAAATATTCCTTCGTCTGAATCATTGTAAAAATCTTGATAGGTGCTGTTGGCGTGAAATGAAAGTCTGTCATTTTTAGAAGTCCAGCTTCCAGAAACTTCAATTCCTTTAGAAGTCGCCGCAAATACATTTTGATAGATATTATTACGATCCAAAGCAGGAACAAATAAAATCTGGTTGTCTATTTTTCTTAAAAATACATTCGTTTGAGCCTGCCAGCTGCTTCTTTCGGCATTTGTTTTAGACTTGAAAAAAAGCTCAAAATTGAAGTTATGGCTGCGTTCTGGTTTTAAATTTAAATTGCCTTGAATAAATTGGCCGTCTCCGAACAATTCGTCTGTCTGAGGCAGGCGTGTAGCATATTCATACGTTAATCTTGTAGAAAACTGTTCACTAAATTTGTAGCGGAATCCATTTCCAAAACCAAAATAATTCACACTTCTGTTTTCTTTTATCACGGTATTATTAGAAGGTATTTTTTCTTCAGAATTGACTTTTTGCAGATAATTTTTAACAAAAAGAATATTTTCTAATTTTTCATTAAAGGCATCTATTTTAAAATCAGCTCCATTTACCCAAGTAAACAAATCTCGTATAGCACTTGCCGGATCATAACCTGTAATAAGTCTGTCGTCTCCAGTTTGTTTGGAATAGGTAGGGGCTGAAGTAAAACTTACGGCGTATTTATCGCTAATTTTCCATGAAGCTTTCAGGCGTGAGAAAATATCATTATTCCAAGTATAAGTATCGCTTGGTCCAGTAGATTCAGAAATTTCACCGCTGACATTTCCAGCAGAACCTTCAATACGTTCGCCATACCAATTGTAAACATAATCAGATACATCTGTAAATTGGCGTTCTCTGTAATTGTATCCTGAGATAATGTCTAAATTAAAATTTTCGCCAAAGTCATTGCGATAAGTAAGTACAGTTCCAGCTGCTTTTCGATAGGTCATAACTTCTCCATAAGGAACTCCAACCATTAATTGGTTGTGCTGAATTTCTTTGCTGTAATCCGTATAAAATCCTTCTATGCTCAGTTCTTTTGCCCAAGTTCTGTCTTTTACACCAGTTATCAGCTGTATTCCATAACCTTCGTAGGCATCATGAAATCGAGGTACCGTGACTTTTTTAAGCTTTCCGGCATTATCGGCAACATCAACATCTACTTTATAGTTGTTTTGTGAGGTATCATAAAATCCGCTTCCTTTTATAAAAAAGCCAGTATTTTTATCATAATTGCTAAGTACTAAAGAGGTTCTGTAAGTTCCAAAAGATCCCGCCTGCGCTGCAAAAGATCCGCTGAAACCAGATTTAATTTTCGGAGTAATTAAATTGACAGCACCGCCAAGTGCATCTGCTCCAAATTCGATAGGAACGACACCTTTGTAAACTTCGGCGCGATCAATTAAATTAACTGGAACTGTCGAAATTCCGAAAGTATATCCGTGATAATCCAAAGGAATTCCGTCTAAGAAAAAACGGATTTGATTTCCTGTCAGGCCATTCATCGAAAAATTGGTTCTGGAGCCCAAACCACCCGTGCGTCGAATATTAATACCCTGTGTCTGGGCAAGAACTTCTCCTAAATCGGTAGTTTTAAACTTCGCTTCCTTCATTTCTATTACAGAAACAGCTTGTGCTGTTTCCTCTTTTTTCTGTTTTTCAGATACACCTTTTACAAAGACATCATTTAATTTCTCTGCATCTTTTGATGATTTTTCAGCTTTTTCTAACGCTATATTGATAGTAGCATTTGAACCTTCTAAAAGAACGGTTTCTTTTTTCGAAATATAGCTCTCCAAACTAGCTTCAATTGTATAACGCCCCATAGCTGCATTTTCAATTTTATAGAATCCGCTGGCATTTGTTTTAACATTTATTTCGGTGCCTAAAAGCTGAATGTTAACTCCCGCTAACGGGTTTCCAAATTCATCATTCACTTTACCAGAGATCGTGTTTTGAGCCATTAAAAATGTCGTCGACAATAAAAAGAGCAATGCTATTTTGAGCTTCATGAAATATACTTAGAATTAAAAACTATTCTTATTTAGAATAAATAAAGCTTCAAAAGTATGAAATTATCTATTAATAATATCCAAAGGTTAAATAAAATATATTAAAAATTTAATTTAGAGCTTCTATAACTTTTGTTTTCTGTTTCTTTTTTCTCAGGAAATCTATAAGTATCTGAACGGAAAAAGTCAGAACGATATACATAACAATTAGCGTCAGTACTGTGGTTATTCCGTTCGATCTGAAACCGAAAATGCCTTTTCCCCAAGAAATTAATATCCATTGCGTCATATACATGGTCGTCAGGTTCTTGCTGCAATATTTTAAAAGCCTTGTAAATTTATTTTCTTTGATGTTTACGGATATTTTAAAAAGAATCCAAAGGAAAATCAAGGTCCAGCCCGCGAAATAAATAACCCCGCCCGGACCCATGTGGTAAAATCCATTGTAATTGTAATCTCCATAAATAAAAACTAAAGGAGCGCCAAGAGCAACAAACACAAAGCCGATATACAGCATCTTTTTAAACAACTGCGGTCTGTTATAATCCAGTTCCTGATACCATTTTCCAAAGAACATTCCGATGATAATAAAAGACATCCAAGGAAAAACTGGAAAATAAACGTATGCTGGAAAATCATTATTGAAAAGAAGATCTAACACATAATTAACCACTGGAATATCAATATTGATACCGCTGACTTCTCTGGAAACTAATGCTATCAACATTCCTATAGCTAAGATTCCATATTTGTTGGTAACATATTTTCTAATAAAACCAACGAACAGCAAAGACATTCCTGCCAATTGCAAAATATCGCCCAATAACATCAGATACACATATTGCTGTTCTATTGGTCCGTGCCAGCCGTATCTCTGAATGAAATTATCGGGTGCAAAACCAAAAAGCACAGGAAAAATGAACTTTAAAAAATTCATTAAAAGTGCCGCGCCCAAAAGCAGTACGCCGCGCGTTATAGAACTTTTCAGACTTTGATGGCGCGAGGTCATAAACGTTATTCCCATACAGATTAGAAATATAGAAGTTCCTCTGCCTAAAAAGACAATAAAAACCCCAATAGCACTTTCTGATTGCGATTTTACATCTGCAAATGTCAAGAGTGTATGTATAATAATCATTCCAATGACACTCATTCCTTTTATCAGATCAAGTGCTGGAATTCTTTTGCTTTGCTGTTCCATGGTTTTGTATTTTAGTTATTCAATAATTGAAATTATCCAACAGCTGTTTTTGCTGCTGCAAATGAATTTTCGTTTTCGTTAATATTTTTATGAATTGCAGGATAATTGACTTTACCGTTAACTGTAAGAGGCACTTGGTCGAAATAATAGTTTTTTATCGAACTGGCATGCAATCCCAATTTTTCCTTTGTTACTTGAGTTATGGTTTCGCGCGATAAAGTTTCATCCTGATGTATTACGCCCAGATATTTATCCTGAACACTTATACAGATAAAGGTTTGCCCGCCCAACTCATTTTTCAATAAAACTTCAACTTCGTCGAGGTTTAAGCGCATTCCAAACAATTTCATAATGCGTTTGATACGTCCCTTAATATGGTAATAGCCCAATTCATCTTTTTCTGCTAAATCGCCAGTATATAGTTTATCAGTTTCATCATAATGCTGTAAATCAAAGATGTTGTTGGCATAACCGCCAGAAACATTTGGACCGTA
Organism: Flavobacterium erigeronis; assembly: GCF_054075165.1. Taxonomy (NCBI): domain Bacteria; kingdom Pseudomonadati; phylum Bacteroidota; class Flavobacteriia; order Flavobacteriales; family Flavobacteriaceae; genus Flavobacterium; species Flavobacterium erigeronis. The sequence goes on from NZ_JBSKGP010000012.1 coordinate 29,672, forward strand.
ATAAATCAATTCTCCAGTGTTTTCATCAATTTCAAACCTTCCGTTTTTTACTGGAAATCCTATAGAAGTTCCTTTATCCTTAAAATCGTTTGGCGGCAAAACAGCCATTCTGCCGCTGGCTTCGGTTTGTCCGTATTGTGCAAAAAACTGTTTGTTGTATTTATCAGTATAATTTGAAATCACATTTGCCAGTTCTTGATTGAGCATTCCGCCCGTATGAGTCAGATAACGTAATGTTGGAGTATCTTTTTTAAAGAAGCCAAAGCGTTGCAGCAACTCATAAAAATAAGGAACGCCGCTCAATGTAGAATAGCCATATTCTGCGAGATCTGACCAAAATTCTTTTTGAAGCACATCTCTGTCGGTACACACAATGGTTTTGGCTTTGATGCAATTGGTTGTAAAAATCGAAAAGCCGTACACAAAATTAATGGGCACATTTAACGGAACAACATCGTGTTCCGTTATTGGCATGTACTCCATAATAGATAAAGCATTCTGAACCAAGTTATGATCTGAAATCTTAACAAATTTGGGCGAACCCGTAGTCCCAGACGTACTCATTAAAAGTTTCACATCGCCATGAATAGGGTAGAGGCGAATTTCTTTTCTTTTAAATAGAGAAATGTCTGCAGAAACCTGCTTTAAATCATAACTTTCAACTTCCGTTCTTGACGGATCGAAGATATAAGCGGGCCTATATTCATCTTCCAGGTTTTGTTTAAACTCAGGGTGCAAACCCGCATTAAGCAAAGCCACGGTATATTTTTTTTGATAAAAATTCAAAAATGTTTCAATTGCCGGCAGCTGATTGTCATTATAAATAAAAACAACCGCACGCAGATCTTCAATATCTAACGATTCGTGTATTTGCTTAAACGTTTTGACAACTTTGGTCTTTGCATCTATAAAATTTAATTTTTTATTCTTTTGAATTAAATCATAAAGTTCCATACTTTTTTCTTTTGAAATTATTGGATTTCTACACCGTTTTTCTTCAGTATTGCTTTTATTTTATCGATGTTTCCCATTTCCAGAATATCTTCCATCGGAATGGCTATGTCATAAAAACGCTCTAGTTCTTCAACCAAAAGCAAATGGCTCATAGAATCCCACTCGACAATTCCTTGATATTCTAAATCAGGCGTGATTGATTCTACTGGTATTTCAAATGCAGTTGCAAATACTTGATGTAATTCTTGTGTGGTACTCATAATGATGTTATTTTTTAATTTGTTTATATTATTTAATTTTAATCTGTTTGATGTAACCAAATATTTTTTTTGGAGCTAATCCCGCTATACGTTACAATCTTTTGTGGTCTCGTTTTTTTACGAGACCACAAAAGGATTTCCACTCCTATCGGGGCTAGGACATTCCGTTTCATAAGAACGTTTTCGTTCAGTTTGTCATTTCGAGGCACGAGACCCGAGCGATAGCGAACAGGCGAAGCAAATCTCCGCAAGGAACTCGACAAAGATTGGCGAATATCTGAGTGGAAATACTAGAGTGATCTCTCCTTCGTCGAGATGACAAACTTTGTGGTTACTAACTCATCTTTCAAACTCAAAAACCTATTCCCGATAGCTATCGGGACTATGTGTTTAAAAAAATATACTATTCATTCTTAAACTTTAGCCAGCTTCCATTTTCCTGTTCTAAATATGGTAATACAGCCAAAAGCCAAAACCAGTTCAGAAATTAATATCGCAGCAAAAATGCCTTTTGGACCAAATCCCAATGCGACTCCAAACACAAACGAAAGCGGTATTTGGATCACGTAAAACATGAGAATGTAAAGCAGTGTCACAATCATAACTTTTCCCGCCGCATTAAGCGCTCTGGAAATAACCATGGTGTAGCCAAGCAATACATAAGCGAGAGAAATAATGTGAATGTAAGTCGTGCTGTGATCAATCACTTCCGGTACGTCTGAAAAGATTCTGACAACCGGATCTGCCATAAAAATCCATAGGATAGCTACCGAAATCAAAAAGCACATATTAATCATTCCGGCTCTCCAAACCGATTTTTCGGCTCTTTCAGGCTGTTGTGCACCTAGATTTTGTCCAGTTAAAATTCCTGCCGCATTTCCTATTCCCCAAGCAGGTGTAGTGACGATCGATGCCACGCGCTGTGCTATGATATAACCTGCAAGTGCATTGCCTCCAAAATGAGAAACAATTTTAATCATAAACAGCCAGCTCGATGCGGGAATCAAATACTGTAGCATACCGCCAAAAGCAAGTCTAACTACTTTTTGAAACGTTTCGCGGTGAAGCGCCAGTTGCTGTTTCCCAATTTGAAGAATGGTAGAACCTTTAATCAAATGAAACGCCTGATAGCCAACCCCGACAAAACGGGTTACGGCTGTAGCGATACCAACTCCCAATAATCCGTAGACGGGTATTGGTCCCCATCCAAATATAAGGAGCGGACACAAGAGAATATTTAATATATTCGAAAGCCAAAGCGTTCGCATCGCCATAGAAGCATAACCCGCGCCGCGCAGAATTCCGTTTAAGGCAATGCGGATAATGATAAAACCGCAGCTGGCAAACATTACTTTTGCGTACAAGCTTCCTTGTATTATACTCGCTGGAGAAAGTCCCATTAGCCCCAATATTTCATCGCTCCATATAAAACAGATGATGCTGATTAGAATACCGCAGATTACACTGATGTTTATGACTTGTCCCGCAGTAATACTTGCCTCCTTAAAATTCTGTTCGCCAACGCGTCTTGCAATTAAAGTAGAGGCAGCAATGCTCAAACCAATGGAAACCGAATACGAAAAACTGATAACAGATTCTGTAGAACCCACAATAGAAACCGCTGCAGCGCCCAATTTGCTTACAAAAAACAAACTGGCACAAACAAATACAGATTCCATAACCAGCTCCAAAACCATAGGAACAGCCAGCAAAACAATTGCCCGATTAATACTTCCCGAAGTGAATTTTTTTTCTCTGCCTAATACCGCTGTAACAAACAAATCGGTATAAGATTGAAGTCTCAATACAGCTGCCTTCATGATTGGTGTTGTATTGTTTCACTGATCTCTGTAAACTCGTTCATTTCGTATTGCCTGATGACGTAGAGCGGATTAGGAAGTTTGCTTCCTTTTTTTGGCACAGCAAAACCAGTTTGTTCCGCATAACCATTATTAAGAAGTTTTAAACTATTGATATAAAAGCGCTTAAATTCAGGCTCAAAAAGATTGTACTTTTCAAAACGATCTATCAAATGTGGATTGTCCTGCTGATATTCTTCAATTGATCCGATTACGGTTTTCCAAAACAAATGTTCGTCATAATCCATATAAGTATGCAGAATGTCAGACAAGTATCTAAAAAAGGCATCAAAAACTCCAATCAAAATAAACAAAGGTGTATTTTCTTTATTAGAAGATTGAATCAGACCGTCTTTAAGATCGTCTGGTAATTTTGATTTGGCTTCTTCTGTCAAAACAATATCATCAACAAAATCTTTTATAATGATACGTTGCGGAATTCCATTTTTCATAACTAAAATAATATTCTCGCCATGAGGTGTTACACATAAAGAATGCTGATAATAAATGTGTAGCAAAGGTTTTAAATAGGCTTCTAAATATTGCTCCAGCCAGTTTTGAGTGCTCAGACCGGAAACATTTATCAATTCCTGCAGAAAAGGACGATCGTTATTATCGATATATAATAAAGAGGCCATTGTCATTAAATTTTCTTCAGGTTTGCGGTATTTCTCGGCACTTTCTCTCCATAAGGCACCCAGCATTTCACGATAATGATACGGACTGTCAGCTATGGCATTGTACTGCGGATGACGATACGAAACTGTAGCCACTTCGCCTAAAAGAACTACTTCTTTTTCCTCAAAATAAGGATCTTTTTCGAGCATATCTTTTACCCATTTGGTAACTCTTGGCGCAATATCCATTTGTTTTGGAGAAAGTCCGCGGATGTTTCCGGTGCTCAAAATAGAGATCGCCGTTTTTACATAATGTTTCGACGGATGACTTAAATTAAAGAAAGTTCGAATACTTTGCTGTGGCGAATATACATCGTCGCTTTTGCCCAAAATCACTAAAAATTGATTGGCCAAATCCTGATGAAACTGCAGTAAAATTTTATTGTTTAACTGCCACGGATGCACGGGAATAAAAACGTAATCTTCAGTCGTAAGTTTCAGACTACGAAGCTTTTCCTGAAATCCTTTATAAACTTCCGCGCCTAATTCTGCTGCATAAAAATCATCAAAATGGATAGTTTCCAAAGAATTAAATAAAGCTCTTTTTTTATGAGCAGCAAGCCAGTACAAAGTCGTATTCTTATTGGCTTCGGGAGCATAATTGTGATATTCGCTATTATTGAAACCAACGCGTCCTTTATTGGCAATAACCCACGGATGACCTTCCATTTGATGTTCGATAGTCTGGTAATCGGCTTTTGTCAACTCAGCCGCGCTCAGTTTTTCTCTTGTGTACAAATGCGCATCTGCATATAAGGTATTGAGAAGTTCTTCGGTGTATTTTGCCGATGTAAAAGAGTCGATGCCAAAGGTTTGCTGCAATTCCATAAAAAACAAAAGAACATCTTTCGCGGAAGCGGCTATATTATTTTCCCATCTCTGGATACTTTCTTTTTCAATATGCCAATATTCCAAAAGTCTAGGATAAGCAGAAAAAGTGTAGTAAACCTCTGGACGATCTGTAGCCAGTTTAAAATGTTTAAGACCATCTTTTTCACTGCCAGTGATAGTAGGTTTGGCAACATCTTCATGCATTAATTCTGCTAAACTTTTGGCTAGCAAATTAAGATTTACCTTTTCCCAAACGGGAGCGGTAAAAACTTCGAAGTGTGGTATTATTTCTAGATTCATTTTTGAGGGATTAAATACTAATTTCGGCTGCTTTTTCTGTGGCAATATGCGAGAGGTCAAAATCCTGAAAAGCAATTCTCTTTTCTAATTTATAGACCTCACGTTTAGCGACTTCGTTAATGATATAAGAATTGCGATAAGCACCCATTCCTAGATCTGATGAAATGTAGCTGTGCGTATGAATTTCTGCGTTTTGTACAAAAATTTCGCTGCCATTGTTATCGATAGTGTAGTTTCTCTTAACATCATAACTGCCAGTCGAAGTTCTGCTAATTCGGTGTTGGATATCTTTCAGAAATTGAGGTTCTTGATAATGATATCCAGTTCCTAAGATTACATAGTCGGTAGAATCAGTAAATTTTTTCTGCTGTTCGATCTGCTCCAGATGCAATTCATAATTGCCATGAAGCCCTACGGTTATATCATCCAATTGAATATTAGGCCTGATTTTTACGCCAATGTCGTCGTTGTCTACGCTAAGCGCATACATGTGATCGTAAATCTCGTTGAGCAAATCAAAGTTGACTCCTTTAAATTGTGATTTCTGACGATCGAGCATAACCTTACGAGTCGAAGCCGGCATTTGATGAAAATAATCGATGTAATCTGGCGAGGTATGTTCTAAAACAAGCTTAGAATATTCCATTGCAAAAAAGCGGTCGGGGCGCGAATACCAATTCAGTTTTAGGTTTTTACGTCTGTTTTGAAGCAGATCAAAAAATACTTCGGCAGCACTCTGGCCCGAACCAATTACGGTAACAGTATCTTGTTCCAGAATTTCTTCTTTATTAAAAAGATAGCTAGATGTATGGCAGACTTTTTCCATTTCTTGCAAATCGACAAAATCTGGAAGTATCGGTACAGTGCCCGTTCCTAATACTAGTTTTTCACAATAATAAACTTTGGTCTGATTTTCATCTTTATGAAAAACATGCAGTTCATAAAGTCCGTCTTTATAATAAATCTCTTTTACGCTCGATGAAAAACGGCAATTATTCAATTGTTTAATTACCCATTGACAGTACATATTATATTCTTTACGAAGGACAAAGAAGTTTTCTCGGATAAAGAATTTATACAAACGATCTGTCTTTTTAAGAAAATTTAAAAAACTAAACTTGCTTGTTGGATCAGCCATTGAAACGCAGTCGCATAAAAAAGGAGTCTGCAGTGTAACATGGTCAAAAAGCAAACCTGGATGCCAGTTGAATTGTTCTTTTTGGTCAAAGAAAAGTGATGAAACGTCTTCTACAGGTTCTAACAAAGCGGCTAAACCCAAATTAAAAGGCCCGATTCCGATTCCGATTAATGAATATATTTTACGATCTTCCATATTATTGGTTTATAAGATTATGCTCTGCTTCAGAGTTGATTACAATGTCTTTGTTTTGAGGGAATTTTTCCCAATACCATTCGCGGTAGCAAAAATTAAGATTGGATGTTTTGTGTGGCATTTCGATGACTTTATCGATTTTAAAGCCATGAAAAGCTTTGTTCATCATTGAAGCTCTCGAATCTACAGAACCTTCGCCAACCATTCTGCCCACTTCTTGTTGTGCAAATACATAATCGATCATGCATTGTGTCGATGGTGAAACAAATTTTTGTTTTGGATCTGTCGGCGCAATAAATTGATGTGTTCCATAATCAGTCGGCAGTACCTCATAATAATCGCCCAATACATCACGGGTTGGCCAGTATACTTCGATATTAAAAGTCGGTTCTCCGTTTGCCATTCCGATATAACTGTACAAACCGTCACTCGGAAGCAGGGTTCTATAATACGTTTCCAGTTCGCGTAACGGCCAGTCCATTTTCCAGTTGGCTTTGGCGTGATCGCGATGAAACCATTCGTGCATCATTTCCAAATCATTTTCCAAATCAACAGGACGCAAACTGATCGTCACGTCTTCTTTTGGGAAATAGCGGTTGTACACCAATTCTTTTCCTTTTGGATTAATTAATTGTTCGGAGAAAAAGCGTTTGTGCAAAACATTCGGGAAATTGATGCGGGTCACGCCAGCAGGATTTCCACCGCAGTCAATATCATTTAGAGCCGTAAGCAAATTACCTTTTACTTTCCAATGACGGCTTTCGAGAATAAACGTTACTAAATCACTTTCGTCTTCTTTTTGTAAATCTTCTAATTTGTCGTAAAGTATATTTAAAAGATTTTTTTCGTCAGCAAGTCCGCTAGCGCCAAAAGTATTGACAACTGCCAAAATATTTCCTACCCAGAAATAGTGAAGTATTAGATTATACAAGCGATCGTCTGGAATAAACATTTTTCCGTTTTCAGATAAGCCGGGTACAATTTTGTCTAACTGATCTTCAAAGGATTTTCTAAATAAAAAGCTTTGATTATCACGGAAAAACAGTTTTTCTGGCATAAACGCTGCATCTAATTGTACCAATGTGTTTTGCTGATGCCATTCGCAGAACATTCCCTGCTCGTTAAACATTTTTACTACACCTGTAAGGATGATATCAATATACTTTTTGAACCAAAGTTCACTGATTTTTTCCAGAGATAATCCCGTTTGCTGTGACGCTTTTTCGATTACATTCTGCATTCTTGAAGGATTTCCCAAAATGCTGTCCTGGCATAAAGAAGCCAATAAACAAACGTTATTTTCTTTTTCGCTTGCAGTAACTTTAAACGGATTGTATCTTACGCTTGTAGAAAAACTGTCCAGTACATTTCCGTTATAAGAAACTGCTATAAAGCCAGGATCGCAGATCAATTCAATATCAGGATAGGTTTTCTTTACATTAGCTCCCCAAGCGGTTTGCATCAGCCTTGAAACTTCATAACCTCTGTACAATTCATGAAAATGATTAATGCGTTCTGCTCCCGTAATTTTTACATGAAGCGAAAATTTATACATATAATCGCTTTCTTTATTGAATACCGTTCTTACCGATGATGTTGCTGTAAATTCTTTTCCGAATTCACCCATATCGATCAATAAATTTTCTTTTACCAGCGTATCAAATTGGGTTTGTTTTTTAAAATACGCAGCTTCCCACGGATGAACCGGAATCATTTTCCAATCTGGATATTTCTTTAGTAAATCCTGTGTTTTCTGATCTCTTTTGCTTGCTTTCAAAACCTCGTCTTTAGCAAAATCTGAAGGCAAAACGTTATCTACAGATTTTTCGGTAACCAAATCAGGATGCACTAAAAAATAATACAACTGAAAACGGCCGCCTGTTTCGGGAGCATATTGTAAAACTTCTTCTTCTGTAAAACCTTCGCGTCCTTTGGTAAGCGGATGCAATAAATGTCCTGCAGGAAACAATTGTTCCGCTTCAATGAAAGTCATTTTAGCTTTATTAAAATCTTGACCCGAAGTTTGAAAATGCTCTAAAAACTGCGCTATTTTTTCGGTGCTCAGTTGCATTCTCTTTTTTACATTTTTAGAATCTGCCAGCGGGTACTGAAGTCTTACCTGATTAGTAATTAATTCTAAAAGACGGTCTGCATCTATTTCTTTTATAGTTTCAGTAGTAAGATCACGTTCCATTACTGGAAAATCGTACATATGTCTGAAGGTTTCAGATCTGTAGCGAATAGGAGCGTAGACTTCGACTTTATCTACAGGAAAATCCAGTTTTAGATGAAGTTCATGATTATATTTTGACATATAAGATCTTAGTACAGGATCATATTTAGGAACCCCTTCATAAAAACTGCTGTTGCCCAATTCGCGCACGCAACAATTCAATAAAATAGTAAACGTAATATCGACTGCTTCTTGAGCGATTTCTTTAGGAGAAGATGTATTCATTTCCGTGTTTTTTGATGATTGAAAGGATATTATTAATATGATCTACTGTAGTTAATGGATTCAAAATGGTAAACTTCAAGTAAAAAATGCCGTCTACTTTTGTGCTTGCGACTAAAACTTCACCATTAAAAAACATTTTCTTTTTGATGTGTAAGTTCATTTTGCAAGTATCTCCAGGCCAGCCGTCTAGTTTATATCTAAAAACCAAAACGCTTAAATCTGAATCGGTTAGAAGTTCAAAATCGTTGTCGTTTTCTAAGATTTCAGCTGTTTGTTTCGTAGTTTCAATTATAGTGTTTGTATAATCGCCAAGTTTGGTTCTGCCCATATAACGCAGTGTGCACCATAGTTTTAAAGCATCAAAACGGCGTGTACTTTGTACCAGCGATTTGTTGATTTGAGCTGGAAGTTCATCATAATCCTGTTCTTTAGGATTTAAATAATCGGCGTGATGTTTTATAATGTGAAGATGCTGTTTGTTTCTTACCATAAAAGCGCTGCTGCAAATAGGCTGAAAAAACGATTTATGGTAATCTATCGTAACAGAATCAGCTTGTTCGATACCGTTTAGCAGATATTTGTGTTTATCTGTTAGCAATAAACCACAGCCATAAGCAGCGTCAACATGCATCCATAATTCGTGTTCTTTTGCCAGAACTGAAATTTCAGCTAATGGGTCGATATTACCGAAATCTGTTGTACCCGCTGTAGCCACAATTGCAATCGGAATGTTGCCTTTTTGTTTTTCTTCAATAATGGCTTGTTTTAATTTTTCGGCATTCATTCTATAACGGCTGTCTGTAATAACCTGAACAATTGACTGTTCGCCAAGCCCCAAAATAGAAGCGTTTTTCTGGTTGCTGAAATGTGATTTCTCTGAAACAAAAATTCTGAATTTGCTAGAGTCTGTTGGACAGCCATTTAATTTGATATTCCAGTTTAGGTATTTCAAAGCAAAATAATCTCTTGCTAGAAGCAATCCCATAAGGTTACTTTGTGAGCCTCCGCCCGTAAAAATTCCGTCGCAATCTGCAGTGTATCCAATTTGTTCACCCGTCCACGCAATCAATTTTCTTTCTATAAATGTTCCTCCAGCACTTTGATCGTAAGTATCCTGCGAGGAATTGATTGCACTAATCAACACATCGGCAGCTAAAGCAGGAATTACAACAGGGCAATTTAAGTGGGCGATATATTCTGGTAAATGATAAGCAGTAGCATGATTTACGTAAATTTCATCGATCTCATCCCAAAGTGTTTCATAATCTGTGACAGGCTGATCTAAGTTTACAGCTTCTACTTTGCTTTTAATTTCCTCAGGTTTAATGCCGCTAAACGGAATTTTAGTATTTTCAAGAAAACTGCCTACACGTTTTTGCACTAAGGCTATTGCATTGTTATATTCTTCGCCTGAATTTTCATGAAAAATATCCTGATAAAATGGGTCTATAGAATTTTTCACTAAGACATCTGGGGCATTGTCTAATAGGTTTTGCATAATGATTAATTTTTAGAATTGAGTTTATTGGAAATAAGTTACTTTACTAGAAATAGGCGTTCTCTTTTTTTTGGACGGTTCAAGATCATCTGGATAATACCCGACATACATTAAACCCAGAGATTTTTCATTTTCAGCCAGACCAAATTGATTTACATAATCAATTGCACCGGCAGAAGTACTCCAGTAGCTCCCGATATTATGGGCAGTGCAGGTGAGTGCCATGTTTTGAACAGCAGAGGATACGGCGGCAACTTCTTCCCATTCTGGAAGGTTAATTTTGCGATTGAGAACCATCACGATTCCAATAACACAGGCCGAGTTAAGAGGATATTTTTTTAGCAGATTGTACTTTTCAATAGCTTCTTCCGCAGAAAACTTTTCAAAATAAAAATCTTTGTAATATTCAGCCAGAAAAGATCCGAGTTGTTCCAAATAATGATCTTTAAAAACAATAAACCTCCATGGCTCCGTCATTTTATGCGTAGGAGCGTAGGTTGCGTTTGTCAAAATTTCATTTAATAGTTCTTCCGGTATATTTCGCTTTACAAATTCATCTGCATAAATACTTCGTCTGGTCCGAATGATCTTTGAAATCTTTTTTTTCCGGGGCACAAAATCTGAGGTACTGATTTCATTGGGTTTCGTGGTATTATTCATATTTTTTTAATAAATTTTTTAAGAAAATTCTTTTTTTAAATTTTAAAACAAATATATTTGTAAGTAGATTTTATTTAGAATGAATAAAAACAGTAGAAGCAAATGTAGAAATTAATCTTTATAAAAAAAATAAAACAGTAAAAAATAAATACGAAATTCTGTACATTTTCAAAGTGTATTTGAACGATGCTTTATTTGTATAATGTTTGATTTCAGTAGTTTGTGTTTTATGCTTGCCTCAATTTTTATTAACTATTAAATAAACTAATAAAATGAAATCACAGTCATTAATTGAAGATGAAATACCAGTAAAAGAAAATTATGTTTATCAAATTCCTACAAGCCCGCTAATAGTGGAGGTTACGCCCCAGGAAAGAAATATTTTATCCAATGTCGGCGCTTTGCTTGAGAAGGCATTTAAGAGCTACGAAAATCCAGATTATATAGAGGCGCTTCATCTTCATTCTTTCCAGCTTTTGCCAGAACGAATAGCCAGAATCTTAAGCCGTTTTGGAACAGATTTTTCAGCAGATCAATATGGTGCTATTGTTTTTAGAGGTCTTCTAGAAGTAGACCAAGATCATCTGGGACCTACCCCAGCTAACTGGCAGAGTGCAGATTATTCTAAACTCAATAAATACGGTTTTATTTGTTCCTTGCTGCACGGAGCAGTTCCTTCAAAACCTGTTCAATATTATGCGCAGCGAAAAGGAGGAGGGATTCTTCACGCGGTTATTCCTGACGAAAAAATGGCGGCAACGCAAACAGGATCAGGTTCTAAAACCAATTTGTATGTGCATACCGAAGATGCGTTTCTACTTCATCAGGCCGACTTTTTAAGTTTTCTTTATCTGCGAAATGAAGAGCGTGTTCCTTCAACACTTTACTCTGTACGTTCACACGGAAAAGTTAATTCGATAATGGAAAAACTTTTTGATCCGATTTATCAATGTCCGAAGGATGCCAATTATGATGAAGAAACTAATAATGGTCCGCTGGCTTCTGTTTTATATGGAAATAAAGATCTTCCTTTTATCAGATTTGATGCGGCTGAGCAGATATTTAATGAAAAAGCAGGGCAAACCCCAGAAGCGCTTTATAATTTAACTGAATTCTGGAATGAAGCTAAAGAACTCATAAACAGCGATTATATACCAGATTCAGGTGATGTGATATTTGTCAATAATCATTTATGTGCTCACGGAAGAAGTGCTTTTATAGCGGGACAGAGAGAGGAAAATGGTAAAATTGTGCCGTGTGAAAGAAGGCAGATGCTCAGAATGATGAGTAAAACCAGTTTAATTCATATAAGATCAATGACGCATACCGATGATCCATATTTTGTTATGGAAGAACATTTAGGAAAAGTTTTTGGTCAAGATTAATTTTGGAGACCGAATTGTAGAGAGGCATCAGATAATATTTGATGTCTCTTTTTTTGTTTGTATAAACTCCTCCGCTGGCGCGAGCGTCGCGCTCGTGCATCGTTGCGTGTCACGAGCGGGACGCTCGCGCTAGCGAATAAAATTTCATACTTGCTATAACAAAAGGAAAGATATTCACTTTAAAATCTTAATTATTTGTGAAACAATTTAGAATGTTTACTTTTGTCAAGAATTAATCTAAATAAGAATAAATACCGCATATTTTTTTCAAAACCATAAAAATGAATTTTAAACGCCCAATTACCCTAATCATTTTCTTTTTTTTAGCCGTCAATTTACAAGCACAAACACTTCGATTAAAGGTTGAAAACGAATCAAAAAGTCTCATTTCAAACGCCTCAGTTTCTTCAGGCAATAAAATTATCGGAACGACCAATAAAGCTGGTCAGGTTTCGATCTCAGTTCAAGATATAGAAGATAGAACGGTTTTAATTTCTTCTCCAGAATATCAGCCACTTTCTTATGTTTTTTCTAATCTGGATGAAAAAAATGAAATTTCTATTGTTTTAGTTAGCGAAAATGAACTGCATGAAGTGGTGGTTACAGCGGGAAGAAAGCAAGAGAATATTGCTACAGTTCCTTCTTCGATCACTATTATGAGCCAAAAAGAAATTCAGGTTCAAAGCAGTATTAATACCAATTTATCGTCTATTCTAGGAAATGTTATTCCTGGTCTTGGTGTTTCAACAAATAAAGCAACCAACTCAGGTCAAACTTTAAGAGGGCGACAAGTTTTGGTTTTAATTGACGGAATTCCGCAATCGACACCTTTAATGAATGGAGCTCGTGATATCCGTGTGGTCGATGCCAACGCAATCGAACGTATTGAGGTTATTAAAGGAGCTACTTCTATTTACGGAAATGGTTCTGGAGGAGGTATCATCAACTATATTACCAAGAAAAGTCCGTTGGTTGACAGTTTTCAAGGAATAACTACAGTAGGAGCCACTTTTAATCCGATTCATAGCAAAGAAACTTTTGGTTACCGTGTATCGCAATTTTTTAATGGTAGAAAAAACAAGTTTAGCTATGTTATTGGAGGAGCTTTTGATTACACAGGTCTTCAAAGAGATGCTGACGGAAAACCGTTAGGACAGACAGATGGTTTGTCAAATTCATCCCAGTCTAATGCTTTTGTGAAATTAGGATATGACATGGATGAGCATACTAGTTTTAACGTAGTTTACAATTTCTATAGCAGTACCCAAGATGCTAAATATATTAGCCAAACGGGAGTATACGGTCAGACTCCGACAATTGGTGTGAGAGGTACAGAGCCTGGTAAAAGTGCAGGAACGCCTTTCAATCATAACTTCATGTTTACTTTTTCGAAAAATAATTTATTTAACACCACACAATTGGATGTGTCTGCTTATTTGAATTCTTTTCAATCGATGAATCGTTATGTGCCGTCTGGAACAGCTTGGTACGGTCCGGGCCAAACCATGATTAATTCTAATAAAAATGGAACGCGAATTAACTTGAATACGCCTTTTAAAATTGGTTCAATGCCTACTGAAATTACTTATGGTATTGACGTTTTAAATGATGTTACTTTTCAGGATTTAGTAGACGGACGTGTTTATATCCCGAAAATGGACATGTTAAACATTGCTCCTTATGCACAATTAAAAGTGGATGTTTTAGAAAACTTAATTTTTAAAGGAGGATTACGTTATGAAAATGCAACAGTTCGTGTTGATGATTATAATACAATTGCTTCTGGACCAGGAAACCAAGGAAGTATTTTTGTAGAAGGAGGCAAAATTCCATATAATGCTACGATGTTTAATGCTGGTCTTCGTTTTAATAAGTATGAAATTTTTAATCCATTCGTAAGTTTTTCTCAGGCATTTGCCATAAATGAATTGGGAAGGATTTTAAGAAGTGCCGAAGAAAGCACAATAGCAAGTTTAGCTACAGATCCAATTATTACCAATAATTATGAAGTTGGTTTTTCTAGTAAGTTTTACAATTTTAATTTAACGGCAGCTTATTATATTAGCACTTCAAAATTAGGTGCTAATTTAATTGAAATTGACGGCCGTTTGGTGGCACAGCGCGAACCTGAAGAAATTAAAGGATATGAAATAACGTTAGATTACAGATTCTCTGATAAATTGAATGTTGGAGGAAGTTATTCTTATGTAGACGGAAAAGCAGAATTTGATGACGGAAGCGAAGTGTACTTAAACGGATCTCGTATTGCTCCTCCGAAAGCAACGGCGTTCATCAATTACAAACCTGGCTCTGACTGGTTTTTGCAACTATCTTGGGTAAATACGGGCTGTCGCGATCGTTTTGAACCAAACGCGAATGGAAAATACAATAATAGTGAAGGGCCTATTTCGACAGTGAATTTGATTAATTTTGCCGGAAGTTATGCATTTAATAAAAACTGGTCGGTAAACTTAGGAGTTGAAAACTTATTAAACAACAGTTATTATTCAACTTTAAGTCAATATCGCGCTGTAAATGCAGATTATGTAATGGGTAGCGGTATGACGACAAGTTTAAACCTGCGTTATAAATTTTAAGAATTTCAAAAAGATCATTTTTAGAAGCTTTGTATTATTTGAAAACAATATAATAAATGAACAAAACGCTTAAAAAGAATATTGGCTTATTGCACCTTTGGCTCGGACTTGCGTCCGGGCTAATTGTTTTTATAGTTGCCCTTACAGGAAGCATATTGGTTTTTGAAGATGAACTGGATGAGTTTTTTAATCCCGTATTTTATAAAGTTGCTAGCATAGGCGAGGAAAAAATGCCAGTAGACGGAATTATTTCTGATGTGAAAGAAGATTTTCACCTTAAGAAAATTGATAGGGTTCATTCTTTTTATGATCCAGAAAGAACTTTACTGATTTCCGCAACTGATTTGGACAAGAAAAAACAGCTTTTTTCTATTGATCCCTACACTGGTAAAGTCCTAGCTTCTATTCCTGCAGAAAGACGTTTTTTTTCTATTGTGCTTGATTTGCACCGCCATTTGGTTTTAGGCGATTTTGGACAAGCTGTCACAGGAATTAGCTGTCTTATTTTCGTTTTTATGCTTTTGTCGGGACTTTTTTTATGGTGGCCAAAGAAAATTAAAAACCTAAAACAAAGATTAACGGTAAAATGGGGAGCATCATTCAAAAGAGTAAACTGGGATTTTCACTCCACTTTTGGTTTTTATACTTTTTTGGTTCTGTTAATCATTTCGCTAACGGGTTTAACCTGGTCGTACGATTGGGTTGAAGACGGAGTTTATTTATTGGCCGACGGAACAACGAATAAAAAATCTGCGAAAGTTGAAAACCCAACTAAAATTGATCCAGAAGGTGATAAAACATTTTTCTATCAAAGCATATTCTCTAAGACAGACAGTGTTTTTAAATACAAAGGAGACACCCAAATCAGAATACCATCGGACACTATAAATAGTATTTTGGTGATCAAAATGAATCTTGAAAAAGAAATACCAAATATTTCCAGTCTTGCTTATTTTGATAAATATACAGGCGAAATTGTAGAAACGAGACCTTATGAATCCTTTAGCAATGGAGATAAAGTAAGACGTTTGATTTATCCAATTCATACTGGAAGCATTTATGGTTATCCAACCAAAATTCTAGCATTCTTAGTTTGTCTTTTTGCTCTTACACTTCCCATTACGGGGCTGTTGATTTGGCTTGGGAGGAAGAAAAAGAGTAAATAAATCGTTTGGTTTACAATTAATAATTCTCTTTTTGAAGATCCTTAATTATTTCATGAACGCTACAGTATATAATATCCAAATGATCTGCCGTTGCAGCTGTGAACTTTCTGGCAATAGCTTCCCTTTCGATGGCTTTAAGATCCATGCTTAATCCTTCTAAAAGAAAAAGATGCAGCCAAAGCTGTAGCTGTTCTGCAGTTTGGAGTACGGCATTATAGTCAGCGCGCTTTACAGCGTTTTGGAGTTCTTCGAGTTCTGAAGGCGCTTTTTCTATGAATTGAGAAGTAACCTCTTTTTTCCAGCCTGGTTTCTGGCGGTCGGTTTGTTCTATTTGTGATAAATCAGCTTTTGGGCGGCGCATCGGACGGCGTTCTTTTCTAATAACCGTTTTAATAGCCTCCAAAAGTTCATACTGTTTAAAAGGTTTCGGCACATAACCATCCATTCCCGCATTAAAACAGCGATCTTGTTCACCAGCAAGAGAATGTGCCGTCATAGCGATGATCGGAATAGCATTGTTCATTTCTCTACGAATAAATTCTGTTGTCTGATAACCGTCGCGTACTGGCATCTGTAAATCCATTAGCACCAGATCATATTTTTTGTTCGAAAGCATTTCAATACCCTGATCGCCATTTTCGGCAGTATCGATTTCAAATCCGAAACCTTCAATTACATTCTGAGCTAGTTTTTGATTCAGACGATTGTCCTCGCAGAGCAGAATACTAAGTTTTCCAAGATCATTGACAGGTTTAATTTCTGCTTGTACGTTCTCGTTTGATGCTTTTTTATAGGCAATAGTAAAGAAAAATTCCGATCCACGGCCTTCGCGGCTTTTAACCTCGATTTCCGAATCGTGAAGTTCTGTAAGCTGTTTTACAATGCTGAGTCCAAGTCCTGTACCTCCAAATTTTCGGGTCGTACTTTCTTCTGCTTGCGTAAAACGCTCAAAAATAGTGTCTAAATATTCTTCGGGTATGCCAATTCCTGTGTCTTTCACCGAGAAGCGAATCAGATAGTTATCAGCGGTTTCTCCCGTTTTTTTTACGGAAATGGTCACTTCGCCTTCAGTTGTAAATTTCAATGCGTTCCCAGCTAAATTGACGAGTATCTGATTGAGCCTTCCTTGGTCTCCAGCAATCATTACTGGCAGATCTGCATCTAAGTACAGATTAAATTCGACCCCTTCGGTTACCTTTACTTTAAGCAAATCGTAGACATGTCTTAGGGCTTTAGGTAAATCAAATGGCTGTAATTCTAAAGTAAGACCTCCAGATTCAATTTTAGAAAGATCCAAAATGTCATTTACAATTAGCAACAGGTTTTCTCCAGCGGTTTGTACATCCTGCACAAAGCTGCGCTGTTCTTGGTCCAGTCTAGTGCCAGAAAGCAGTTCGGTAAAACCGATAACGGCATTTAACGGAGTACGGATTTCATGACTCATGTTGGCCAAAAAGTTTTCTTTGGCAGCAACTGCTTGCTCGGCTATTTTTTTCTGGCGTGCAAGCTCATTATTCTTCGTTCCGAGCTCCAAAGTATTGATTACATGTCGAGCCACGATTTTAAGTGCATTTCGCTGGCTCTCATTTAGTTTTTTGGGCATGTGGTCTGCCGCGCACAAAACTCCTATATGGTAGCCATCAGGAGTGGTAAGAGGCACTCCAGCATAAAAGCGAATCTTAAAGCCGCCTGTTACATTGGGATCATCTTTAAAACGCTCACTCAGCAGAGTATCCGGAATTTCTACCAGTTCTGAATCCATGATCGTATATCGGCAAAAAGTAATCTCTCGTGGGACTTCAGAGACGCCCAATCCAATTTCAGATTTGAACCATTGGCGGCTCTCATCAATAAAAGAAATATAAGCAATAGGAACTCCACAAATATACGAGACAAGCGCTGTAGCATCGTCAAAGGCATTATCAGGAAGTGTGTCCAGAATGTTATAGCGCTTTAAGGCATCAAGACGCTCAGCTTCATTATGAGGAATTACTGGTAGTGGGGCAGTATTCATAATATAGAAAATTAATCATAAAGATATAAATAGTTGACGATGAGTTCTTTATATTCTTGTTTGATGCTGTTATATAATTTACAGCTTCTTATATACTAATTATGAATTTTAAAATACATTATAAGTTATTGAAATTTAGTAAAGAGGTATTTCATTGAAAAAAAATAGGAAAAGGATGAACATTTTTATATATTTAATTAATAAAGCTGATTTAATGAAAAACAAGATTATAAATTTTAGCTTATTCCAAAAGCTGTTTTGTGACAGCTGTTACGGAGTTGTTCTATTTGTTCTGATTTTATTTTCTTCTTGCGCAAAAGAGATTTATCAAAAAGCAGATTATACTTTTTACGATCAAAATTTTAAGCTTGACAACTCCACTTCGTTGAGAACAGATGGTGTTTATGAGTTGAAATCCATTTGGACAGATGAAGATGGCGGCAAGCTCAAACAGCCTGAAGACCATCGTTTCTATAAATTTTATCCGACTGGACAGTGCAATCTGACATTGGATTCTTCCTTTAAAATAAAAACAGAAAAGGATTATACTGATGTAATAAGTAAGGATTTCGTTAAGCAGAAAAGAACACTTTTTCAAGCGTATTACAAGTTTAGTGGAGACAGAATTGTAATAGAGAGCAGAGTAGTTCAACGGCGCCAGTTTGCTTATAAATATGGCTATGTTAAAAATGACAGTTTAATCATTGTTAAAGCAGGAACTCACGGAAAAGGAACTTTTGCTGACTCCAATTTTCCTTCTTATTATAAAGAATATTATGTATTTAAGCCATTGGCTCTGCAAAATGAAAAACAGCCGCAATGGTAGCAATTATAGCTATTTAAAGTTAACTCAATTGATTTAAATATGAAAATACGATTCAATTTAAACTCCGTCATCAAAAAAGCCAGTACTTTAATGTTGCTGATTTTGTTTGCAAGCTGCTCACACCAAGAACCAGATTTTATTGTTAAAGGAGATTCCGCTTTACTTAAAGATATCAAAGTGAATATCGAAATGATTAGAGACAAAGAGACTAAAATAGCCACGGCTTTTTATAATGGAAGTTCTTATGCTGTTGCCAATGATGATGTATTGCGTTATAAAATATATATGTCGTATCAGGATAAATATTTCAATACCATTGAAATGGATAATCTGCATGACAAAATTAAAGGAAAACCATTAAATGAAATTACTGTTGTGAAGAAAGACAATAAAATTATGGTTTCTTATAAAGGAATAGAAGAGAGCAGTGGCAGTGAAAACAAGGAACTTCTTGTAGATGAAGTTTTTTTTGCTTCTAATGACTTGAAAGAACAAAAACAGAAATTTATTGATTTTTATAAGTAATGACCAAATCCAATTAGAAATTAAAACATGAAAAAAATATATTTTATCTGCTCTTTACTAGCAATTTTTATGGTGAGCTGTAAAGAAAAATCAAATGAAGAAACGAAAGAAACTGACGCGATAAATGAGAGTGTTTCTGATACTTTAAAACATTCACAAAGAGCTGAAGATTGCCCGAAAGAAGAATCTTTAGTCTGGCAGGGAGAAACCTTTGCATCTTATACTGAAGATATTATGAGAGGTAAAGGTGTAATTTCTTTTACAATGGATATTAACGACAGGCTCGATTTTTTTAATGAAGACGATAGCACTTTTGGCGAAATTGTACTAAATGAAGATATGACTTTCTTTACGCTTAAAATGCCGGGAAAAGTGATAGCCAGAAAAGTTATTCCTATCTATGATTTTGCTGCTTTCGATTTTGACTGCGAAGATATAAATGCAGACCCCAATTATTTCATCATTTATATTAATAAAGAGAAAAGAAAAATAAAGAAAGACGGCATTAAATATAATTTTTCGACTTGGGAAGATTATATTAAAAAACAACACATCCGACTTAAAAGCTGTAACTTGATTGCAAACCCTAAAAGTAGCAGTCAGGTTTTTACAGTAGAGAAACTAAACGGAGACGAAATAGAGATCAAATCAAACAAAGACTGTTTGGGAGAAGATGTGCCATTTGAATCTCTTAAAGGAAAAGTAAAATGGAAAGCTGGAGATAGATTGCTGATAAATTTTGCGCTTTGCAATTAACCGCCTTCAAAAAATGATTTCTTCTTTTTGAAAATAGTTTTCTGTTTTTGATCATTCGAACAAAATTTTTCTAGTTTTTCATACTGGGAATTGTATAACATCTGCCTGAAATTTAATATTTTATCCTGCATCTGCCTTTGTAACTTTAATATGAAATTTAATAATCATATAAAAATTAAGTTATGGCAGAAATTAAAATTGAGAAAAAGAAGCCAGTATGGCCTTGGATTATTGCGGTATTGCTAATTGCTGCGCTTGTATATTATGTCTTTTTAAGAGAAGATCATGTACAGGATCCGAACAGAACAGAGATCGAAAACACTACAGCGGTTGACAGTACAAGTAACTATTAAACTAGTATCGCAAACAAAATAATGTTTTGCAGTCAACGCTCAGTGAGAATATATAATTCATAAAAGAAGAAATTAACATGGAAAATAAAGACAGAAATTTATACAGACTGGACGAACTATCAGATTATAAGATTGCCTCGAACTATCCAGATGTGAGAGGTTGGAAAATTGTAGACGCAGATAATCGAACTATAGGGACTATAGATAACCTTTGGGTGAATAAAGATATGCAGCGTGTCGTGTATCTTGATGTAAAGGCAGATAAATCACTAATGGATGACAGCCGTAAAGAGGTTCATGAGACTATAGCTAATGATAACGGTAGGGAGTTTATGTATCGTGACGGAGACAGTCATTTGATTATTCCAATCGGATCGGTAAATATCAATAAGGATACAAAAATCGTGATGGCAAACGGAATTGGATACGACACTTTCAGAAGAACAGGACGTTATAATACACAGCAGCGTTTTGATCGTGATTATGAAAGAGCAGTATTAAGAAGTTATTATCCTAATGAAAATTATGATAATGACGATACTTTTTACAGCCGAAGAGAGTTTGATAACCGATAATAAGGTTTGAAATTTTCAGAGTGTTATATTTAAAAAAATACCAGATGTTTGAAATGAAGCATCTGGTATTTTTTTATGTTTCTATAAAAAAGTAATTGAAATTAGTTAAAACTTTTTATTTAGAAAAAGTAATGCTGTGCTGACGGCTATTCCAGCAAACAAAGTTATAGCAAGAGGAGATGTTTTATTTAAATTTGGATTTCCGTAAACGCGAAGCGGTTCTTGCGAGTTCTCCAGAACATTTCCAGGATTCTCTTCTTTATTATGGTTCAATTTCATTTTTAGCCTCAATGCCGCAGATGCTGTATTCATTACTGTTTTAGGAAACATTTTATACGTTTTGGTAAGCGTCGCTGCTTTTAGGTCTGGAAAATGATCTTTTTTAGGATTTTTAGCCAGATTAACGATTGCGGCAGCCGTATCACGCGGATCAGAAGCTATAAAAGGAATCTGTATGTCGAAACCTGAATACTTTGCGGAATGCAAATTGCCAGTTGAATTCTGCAGTTGCGGATACAGATTGCTGATATGAATATTTTTATGATTGGATATTTCGCCCTGAAGGCATTCCATCATTCCTCTGATTCCGTATTTCGTTGCTGAATAAACGGCACTGTAAGGGGCAGGCATAAATCCGCCAATCGATACATTATTAATCAGAATGCCTTCATTTTGTTTTTTGAAAATTTTGATTGCATTATAAGCACCGTGCATATATCCGAAAAGATTGGTTTTAATAACCTGCTGATGGATTTCCATCGGAATTTCTTCAAATTTTCCGCTGGCCATTACTCCGGCATTATTGACCCAAATATCAATTTTTCCATTTATAGTAAGGGCTTCTAAAGCTACCTTCTCAACATCTTCAGCATTTGACATATCTGCAGAAATGCTGATTGCTTTTATAGGATATCTTCGGCAGTTTTCCGTTGCAGCATCTAATCCTTTCTGACCTCGAGCCACGAGCACAACATTGCATCCTTCATTTGCAAAAGCTTCTGCAGTTGCAAGACCGACACCGCTGCTTGCTCCTGTGATTACAACATTTTTTCCTTTAAGGCCATTGTCCTTTGTTTGAAAGTCTTTCATAATTTTATTGTTTTAATATGCACTAAAGATTTAATTTAGAAAGCTATGGATTTAGCCGTATAGCTTTAGTTGCTTCAGATGCAATTTTTTCGTTAGTTCTCGATGAGACAGTTTTTGATTGGAATTTTTTATCACATGTCCTTGTGTTTGAAACGATGTTTTTATTATTCTGTGTAATCATGTTGCATGTTTTTAAATTAAAATAAAATAGAGAATGTCATTTGTTTTCTCTCTTTTTATCATGGCTTTTATTTGTAAGTAACTAAATTACAGTTGTTATGGTGTTTCTGTCTTACACAAGCGACTAGGAATCTTATTAAATTTTCATGCTGAATCTATTAAATTTTAAACTATTTTAAAACTGTGTTAAAAGTCTAAGAGCATTGTAATATAAATCTGAACTTTACTATACTGTTTAATTTAAAAATGATGATATGGAAACGCAGATAATGGAATTAGAAAAAAAGTATTGGCAAGGAATGGAAAATAAAGAGTATGAAACAGTGAGAAACCTCACCAGTTTTCCTTGCATTGTAGCAGGAAAAAATGGCGTGCACAGCATTGATGAAGCCAATTTTAAAAAGATGTTTGAGTCGGGAGAAGGAGATAAAATAAAGGTTTTAAATTTCTCTGATTTCCATTCGCAACAACTGGATGAAAACAATGCCGTAACAGCTTATATAATAGAATTAGGAAAAGATGGTGGAGGAGAACAGTCTTCAAAATGTGCCTGCACTTCGGTGTGGATTAAGAAAGAAAACAAATGGCTCTGTGTACTTCATACAGAAACGGAACTGTCGAAATAATGAAAATCAAATTCTAAAATGAAGCCTGAGAAAACTATTTCTTAGGCTTTTTTATTGGAAATTATGATGTGATTGTAAGCCAGAAAAGAAATCTAATTGTTAAAACTGGACCATTATGAAGAGCGTATATCTTTATACTTTTACAGTGTAAATGCAATGAATGATTTATTTAATCGAATGTTTATCATATCTAAATAATTATAGCGATGTCAAAATTTCATCTTAATATTCAGGATTTAGTTCAGGGAGAGTTCAAATTGCAGAAAGTTAATGTAGCATTTGTTTTTCAGGTCAATTGCCCTGGTTGTTTTATATACGGAATTCCCATAATGAATGAGATCAGCAGCTTGTTTGCAGATAAAGCTGGTTTTATTGGAGTTGCTACTGCTTTTGAAGATTTTCAGTTTAATAACGAAGAAAACTTAAAATTACTGTTAGCTGATGGTACGCTGGTGGGAGAGACAAAAAAGTATTACAATTCAAATTACGGTGTTTCCAATTATTCAGAGCCTTTAAATTTTCCAGTAACTTTTGATCGAATGAGCAAATCGGAAGATTTTTTCAATTCTCCATCTTATGATATAATGTGTAATTCGATTCCTGATTTTACCTCTTTTTCTGAAACAGAGCAGCAGATTTTAAAGCAAAAAATAAAAGCGCATTATGCTCAGATTCCTCTTATTGGTGAAACATTCACGATTAATCAGCTTAGAGGTACGCCATCATTTATTATTTTTGATGACAATTTTACTATTTTAGGACATTATTTCGGTCATCAGAGTCAAGAGGTTTTAAAAGCTAAATTAGCAGAGTTGGTGGAGAATGTCTAATAAAAAGTTATAAAAGCTTATTCCATTCTTGAATCAATAAACTCATTTAGGATACGCTGAACAGAAGCTTCCACATCTCCTGCAATAAGTTCAGAAGATTTCAAAAGATAATCATCGACGAAAGCAAAAGCGGCCTTTTCGGTTTCATTGAATCTTTCAGCACTATCTTGCGCTGCCGATAAATTATAGCGGAACTCCAAAAATGCTTTTAATTCCGACTCAAATTGTTCTATGGCTTCATTCATTGGAGTATAAATTTAAGTTGACAATCTTATGGTTTCAATTGTAATTTGTTATAGTGCAACAATTTAGTTTTAAAATAAAGCTGAAATGTTACAGTTCTTTAGTCTGATGTTATAAAATTATATTGTCAGATTAAAAACCATTAATAAAAGTAAAAGCAGCTGATAGATTTATCAGCTGCTTTTTGCATTTGTAAATTTACTGTTTTAAAATTTTATCTCGCGCTAAGGTTTAAAGATACCGTTGACATATTTCCTGATCCATCATAGCGTTCTGCCCAGATTTCAATATAATCGTTGGTTTTTAGCTGGACTGTGCCTACAACTGGAAGTGCGAGAATACCAGCAGTGGATAAGAAACCAGTAGAAGGTTTTCCGTAAACTTTGGTATCGGTAAGTACTACTCCGTTTCTGGCGATATATAGAATCAAAGTTATATCTGTACCAGAGCCTTGATAAGAAACGGAAGCTGATACTTGAAAGTATCTAGTCTTGTTTCCTTTATAAGTAATTCTGTTATTACCGTCCTTAGAGAAACGAAATAGATTATTTGAGGTGGTAGTTCCGTTTAATTTAATTCTAGTTCCTGTGCCAGTACCAGTAGGGAATGTTGTGATCACTCCAGCGCCCACCGCAGCATCCAGATTAATATCACCTGTAGCATCAGCATCGCCTTCTCTTGGAATGCCTGGAGCATCAACCGTCCACGCTGTACTAAAATTATATCCTGTGTATGTGGAAGCTGCAGGGTAACGGTTAATGTATCCTCCCGCATTGGTAGTGCTGCCTGAGAAAACTGTACCGAGAAGCACTCCTGTTCCAACAACTAGCGAAGCGTTACTTACGTCCATGGCGACGTCTGCACCGTTTAAAGTGCTAAAACCGCTGTTTTTCTGAATTAATCCGAAAGTGTTCGTGAAGGTTTCAAAAGTGCCATTATTGCTCGACGTCCAAGCTTGATTGTTAAGCAAAAGGCTTCCGATATTGGAATACGTGATACCATTTGTATTATTGACAAACTGAATGATATTGCCAAAATAAAGCCCAATTCCTGATATTGTGCCAACACTAGTGGTCATTCCGTCAACCACAACGTTCTGCACAAGAAATGAAGACGCAGTTGCGGCTCCAGGGCCATTAATGGCAAAGGCACTTGCACCTTTCAAAGTAACGTTTCGTAAACTTCCTCCAGTATTGCCCTGAAAAACAGCTCCTCCTGTATAGGATAAAATATCTTCGTTAGCATCTAGACCTGCGACATAAGCATTGTTTATATTAATTGGACGTGCAAGAGTAATGGTTCCGTTGATTTCATACAAAGTGTTACTAGTAAGAAGGTAAGCAGTTCCTCCACCTGCTGCAAGTTCAGGAGCCAGATCAGCTGCTGATTTTACGAGTTTGTAATTATTTCTTTTAAGAGCACTTTCGTTAGCCATTTTTATCCAAGTTGCCGTAAGCGTATTATAGAAATAAAAAGCCTTATCTGTGGTATCAAAAACCAACAGACTTTCAGCAGGAGTTGTAATCGCCGTGCGTTGCGCTGTAGTCATTCGCGGTGCCAGCATTCCTTGTGTTGTTGAGGTGATATCCAGTATCGAAGTAGCATCTGGAGTAATAGTTCCGATTCCGATTTGCGCTTGTGATACTGCCGATAGTAAGAAAAAAAACAGCAGGGTAATCGTCTGGTAGGATAAAGTAGATCTTGTATACATATGCTTTATTTTTAGTTTATTATTTTGCTTCAGCAGTTTATTTATTTCCGCTATTGGAGATTATTACTTTTTTGGTGATTCGCTGATTTTCATCTGTCAGAAATTCGGCAATATACACTCCGTCGGACAAGCCATCAGTTGGGAAATTATAAGAAGGCTCCACATTTAAATCTTTTTTTGAAATCACCGCTTTTCCTGACATGTCGAATAAAGTGAAAGATTTCACCGTGAGTGTTTGCGGATTGGAAACTTTGATATTCTTACGTTTGCTGTCCTGATAGATTGTAAAATTTTGCACGTCAAGATTTTCATCTACTCCAAGAGTCTGATCTGTAAACGCTATAAAAAAACGGTCTGTGTAAGTGCCTGGTGCAGCCAGTATTTCATAAGATGCATTTCTGATTTCGTGATAAGAATCATCAGATTTATCATAGAGATATACAGATTGTGAAGCATCAATATTAACTGCTTCCGATACGTGAAATTTCAAAGTGCTTGCTTTGGATGCTTTTACAGAAAGAGGAATCTTTTTATAAGCATCAAAATTTACACCTTGTATAAGATAAGCTTTGTCTTCAATCCAGAAATTAACGTCATCGGGCAGGTCTAAAGTCATGTTTAATGCGTCTATTCCAAGATCAGGTCCGTCTGTTGCCTCATCGAGAAAGGCAAGAGCAAGTTGTCTGGTAAACTGGTTATTGATTATGGTGTTTAATCTAAAATAAGAAAGAGGTTCAACTTCTTCTGTTTCTTCAGTTTCAAGCTGTTTCTGTGCTTGTTTTTCAAACTGAGATAGTCCTGTTGTTTCCCTGATAAAAACGCGGTGAGCATTTTTGAAAGTGACATTTCCATTAGTAGTTCCGTTAAGTAAGAAACCTTGTCCGATTTGAGCATATCGGCGAAGCTGTACTGTTCCTGATCCAGTTCCTGGACCGGGATTGACTGTTCCATCCTGATTGTAGGCATTAAAAGCTGGCGGAACATAAAGCCCTTCAGCAGTAGTGTTGACAGCAGCATAAGAACCATAACCTCCGCGGTAAGCGCTTAGGTAATGCGAATTTACGGTACGATCCTGTTGCCAAAAATAAGCTGTTCCTCCCGTAAGGGCAAGATTGTCAGGGTCCCGCAAAAAGGCATTGAGATGCAGAACCGAAGGATAAGGATTTCCAGTCAGCGTGGCACTGCCAGCTCCGAGCGCGACTGTAATATTTCCGTTGTTTGGTTTTCCCCTAAAATCGTAACGCTGAGCACCGCCCGGATTATTAGGAACTCCCATACTAGCTGGATCGAGCATATCGGTTCCTGAAGTGCCCTTCATGGTAAAACCTTCGCCTGGAGCTATAGTAGAAGCTGTTCCAACCGAAATCCATTGGGAATAATTATTGGCATTTATCAGTTTATAAATCCAATGAGATGCTATAGCAAGCGGACTAGCAGTTCCGTCATAACTTCCCGTAGGCAATAGCGTAGCAGGAGTAAAAGCGATTGGGCCGTCTGGGCGTGAGAGCAAACCGATACCAAAACTGGTATTTCCCGAAGTGCTAGAAGGCGTTCCGACTGGAGAACACCAATAGTTATAATCAAAATTGTCAGATGTTCCTTCTTGGTAAACGGACAATGATCCAAGACCAGTGTTGGCTGAAGTAGTGTTTCCGCCCTGAACCAGCTGGGCATCATTCCTTAAATAAAGATTGGAATTAGCATTTAAATTCAAGTTTTGCCCGACGTATAGAACTTGATTTTTAGCATAAATACTGGAATTTGTACTCAGATGCAGTTGAGGAAATCCTTTGATACTGAGCGTTAGAATAAACAGCGTAAATAGTTTTTTCATAATATCTTCTATAAGTTAAACTGTTTTTAAAGTAATGTGATGCATTAAAATTTTCTTCGCGTAATCACGACAACAAATCCGAGAATAAGACCCGCAGCGAGTAACTTAGAAGAATGTGTATCAATCGGAAGAACGGGATCATCATCAGGAAGACCAGGCGGCGGCGGACCTCCTCCCTGTGCATACACCGCAGTCGAAAAAAGGAAAAACAAATAGAATACGGAGGTTAGTTTTCTGATGTTCATAACGCTGCTGGATTTACGTTGATGTCGCCAGCAATAATTAAGACGTTATTTTTCTGGTTGTTACTGAATTCTGGACAGCTTTTCAAAACGGAAAATGGAAGAACCATTAAAGTAGGATGGTAGATTGAATTTTTCAGCATAAGTCTTGGGGTTTAGTGAAAAAGACAAAGTTAAAAATCGAATCAGATTTCACTTACATAATTCTTCCTTGGAGTTACATAATTCCCACTAAACAAGTGGATTGTGAAATTTAGATTCATATCAACAAAAAAAGTCAAACTGTTTTACCAACAATTTGACTCTTTATTTTATTTATTTTTGAGATAAAATCGCTTTACAGATTTAAATCTCAAATTTTATTAAGAACGGGGTTTAGACAAATTCCTATCATACATAACAATAGTCCCCGCCACAGCTACATTTAAACTTTTTTCTGATTTAAATTTCACTAAATGATGGCATTTCTCCATCGCTTTTTTAGGTAAACCATGATCTTCTGCGCCTAATAAATAAACACATCGTCTAGGATGTTCGAAGGTTTCTAAATCTACAGCTTTATCAGATAGTTCAACCCCAACTAGGCGTGCTCCTTTTGGCAAATTATCAAAAAAAGCTTCGAAAGTATCGTAATGAAAATACGGAATTGCTTTTACAGCATCATGAGTATCACAAGCTTGTTTGGCATAACGATTACCAATAGTAAAGATAAAAGTAGCCCCCAAGTTTTGAGCCGAGCGCCATAAAACACCTAAGTTTTCTGGCGTTTTACCATTTTGTATTCCGATGCCGAAGTATTCGTTTATAAAATTATCATTCATGGCACAAAAGTACAAAGTGTAGGTAGATAAATCAATTTTTTATGGAGAGAGTGAAACAGAAAGATAAAAAAGAAAAAGAGTTAAAATATATTGAAAATAAATATTTTAACTCTTTTAGAATCACTTAAAAAAATGATTGTATTTAACTCTTCTTATAATTTTTTACTACAATATCATATAACGGAGTTGGAGTTAAGTTGTTTACGGTTAAAGGGACATTTTTACAATCTTCACTATCCCAATGTGTAAAATCTGCATTGTCATAGTTAATTGTTCCAATTATGTCATTACTTTGGCTATGTGCACCGTGTGAACCATCAGTTGTTCCAGGAATCCAAACTTTGTCAGCAAATTGAAAGAAGCAAATACCTAATAGCTTATCAGGATTTTTAGCTCCGTATTCAATACTTCCTGCCAATTGTCCGTCTACTACTTTTTGATAATTTGGTTTCAGTCTGTCATGCCCGATTTCTGTGAATAGTATTGGTTTTTGATATTTTTCGTATGCTATATCGACATAACCTTTTCCGCTTGCTTCTGCATTTTCAAAAAGATATTTTCGGTCATTATAAGTTTGAGGAGCCAGGAATAAACGTTTGTTTAAGTTTTTGGCTGTTATTTTGTCTAAAGCCGCAAATAGTGGATCCCAGAAACCAAAGCAGGGATATTTAGCTCCATAAGTGGCAAAATCAACAGGATGACCAATAACTACTTCTCTATAGTTTGGATATTGTGATGCTTCAATATTTACAAATGATGTTGTAAAATCGATACAGTTTTGAGCATCATAACCACTTATCCTTGGTTCATTTCCAATAACAATTCCTAAAATAGCCCTATGGTAATCTGTTTTTTCTCTATTAGAAAAAGAATTGATTAATTTAGGAATTTGTGTGTCTCTATCCTTCAGTCCGTTATCTTTACCTGGCTTTACAAAATAACATGAAACAGATACTAGAACCTTTATATCAAATGAATCGCAATAATCCAGAAAATTCAAATGATTATTTCGTGGCTCCCAATCGTACAATCTTATGAGTTTAACCCCCATATCGGCTAATTTCTGAATGTCGTTTCTGGCTTTATTAGGCCCAGTGAGATCACAGTGGCTTCCACTTTTAGAAGTATATTCTTTTCCCCATAAAGGAGTCATACAGTCGTAGGCTACATCACTTCCAAAGAAGATTAAAGTATGATTTGCAATTGATGGATTGTACCCAGGAGGATATGGTGCATAACATATTCCGTTAAAATTTTTGTTCATAGTGAGTTGTTTTTTTGTGGTTAATATTAGATTGTGTTTGTTTTCTGAATTTTGATGTATTAAGGGAACTCTTTTGTCGGTTAAATTTTAGCTATTTCATCCATTTTTCCATTTGTTTTAACCTCTGGGCATGTCCTAAATTTAAACTTACACCTACATATTTGTGCATAGGGTCCATGATTTCGTGAAATGTGTGTGGATCATTTGATAACATAGTATATACCTGATTGAAGACATAATGACCAGCCAATGCCAGGGCAAATAATTCATCAACATTAGCTCCCGCATCTTGAGCAAGTCGATACATTCGATCCATGCTTCCAGATGCGCCGGCACTAACAGGAATATTTTTAGATCTCGCATACTTTGTCCAATCTTCTTTTTCTTTTAAAGATTGCGTATTGTATCTTTTTTCTCCAGATTCTTCATTTTGTCCTTTAACTGGTGTAAGCTGTCCGTGTTTTGTTACAAGCTTAGGAGTTGTAAATTTATTTTTTCCTATTCTGTCATTATATACATTTGAGACCTGTTTCATACTTGCAAAAATATCAGTGATATTGCCTTCTGGTTTTTGTAGGGTTTCTTTAAAAGCTTCTAATGGTGGTTTAGCATTAGGGACTTTTGTTGCAACACCACCAGATCCAAAAGCTCCCATTAAAGAAGCATAATAATTAAAATTGTATGGAGTTCCTACGTAATTCCAAAGTCCTCTGTATGATGCGCTTGAGTCTTCCCAAAATCTTTTTCCGCCATGTTTTTTATCAAAATTTGCTTTTTCTTGTTCGATATAATCGAATATTTTTACGGCAAGGCTATTCATATGTACCTTTATTTTGTTGCTATCAGGAATTTTTAGAGCCAAATCTGTTTCTTTTTTCAAATTTTTTTGCGAACCCACATCTCCTTTTAAAGCCATTGCCAATTCCTCGTAATCCTCATAATTTTTGTGTAGTCCAGATGAAAGTCGGAAGCCAAATATAGATCTTGGTCCCGGAGCTCTTACCCAAGTTCTAAGTAAAATTAGCTCAGAAGCGCTAAGAGATGCTTTAGTTTTAGTAGCTATTTCATGATATAGAAATGCAACATCCAATTTACTGCTATATGTCTGACCATTGATTTCTACTATTCGTTGTATAGGTTGCGTAGAATTATTTTTCTTTTGAGAAACTGAACTATTGATTACGGTATTTGTATTTTCTTTAGATTTCATTTGCAAAGCCTTCGCTCCCATAACATCAGCTTCCTTCTCCAAACCTATGTCATCATTTACATTTACTTTACCCTTCATTTGTAAAGTAGGCTTTACCCGTCCTTGTTTTTGCTGTACCACATGCCATGCCTCATGAGCTAAATGTTTTTCCTGTCCAGATGCAATGTGGATATCTGTTCCTTGCGCATAGGCATGTGCATTGAGTTGTGCAGGCTTATTTGAGTTATAATGAACCTTTACATCATCCATAGAATGGCCAGAAAGGTTTTCTATTCCCGATTTGAGATTTTCGGGAAGACCGGTATTATTTTCTTTTTTTTGCAAAATAGAAGAGGGACGATTGTCTTGTAATGCTATTGCCTTATTTTGAACAATTTCTATACTGGAGCTATTTACACTGGATTGGGTTGACTTTAAATCAGTTTTGTCGGTTGAATATTCCATAAAACACTAATTTTAAATGGTTATTATCATTTTGAGATTTAAATGCTTAACTATCTATTTGGCTTACGTTTGTAATCTTTTGCTACTTTTTTTCCGTGTAATGCACGATATTTTTGTCTACCAGTCTTTCCAACATATGCTCTGTTTCCTCGAGAGGTATTGCAGGTTCCGCAATATACTCTGCCGTTTCTCATGTTATTTCTGCCGCCTTTAGAAGCTGGTTGTATATGATCAATATGAAATTGCCCATCGCCCATTCTTCGCCCTTTAAATGTAGCATAATGTATTAGTGCATGCTGAAATCCACAATTAGTGCAGGTATGAAAGCCTTTGTATTTCTTTTTGTTTGCGGCTAACTTTTTTGCGCGCTGCTTTTGATCAAATTTCATCAATTGCACAGCATTAGAATTAAAATTGGCAATGGCTTGATTAGATTTTAATTGTCTGACAGAAGTGCTGTTATCTTTTATAGCTGAAGATGAAATACGATTATCGACTAATTGAAAAGTACTTTGGGTACTCTTGTTTGTCACATTGCTTGCAGATGCTTGAAAATCATTTTCTTTTGAAACTTTACTATAGCTATTCATGATTTTTATCTTTCTATTAAAAACTTAAAATGAAATGTTTATTTGCTAATATTAATCCCTCAACGGCGTAACCTCAACAGGCCCAACGCCGCCCAAATAATTAATTGCCGAACAAAAAGCATGATTGTGAATCATAACTTTTAAACTTTCAAGATCTCGATCAAAATAGGGGAGCGTTACTTTTTTTCCTGTAAGGAGTTTTACCAGATGATCGTTTTCTAAAGGCAAAATTTTGAATAGAGGTTTTCGAGCGGCATAAAAAAGATTTTCATCATCGGTTATAAAAGAAACCTCTCCACGGTTTTCTTTTAGTTTTTGGCGGTTATTTTTTAATAAAATAATAATCTGAGCTTCAATTTTATTAACGGTTGTGTCTATATGCTTCTCATTTGTCTGTATGGCCAGATAAAGATTCTGACTCGTAATTAAATAGCCATTTATAAAAACAGCATTATTTTTACTGCAATAATTTAAAGCCATTGCAATTATGGTGTTTACATAGTTGAGGTCGAAATGCTTCTTCCAATTCCCAATTTTAAGTTTCACTTCATGACAGTGCAATTTGGGCTTGGTAATAGTAACCTGAATAATGTTTTCTTCCTTTTTCATAAGCCATCAATTCATTTGAGTAACCACAAGTGTTTTATTCTCTTTTCTAAATTCTCGTCTAATGCCTTCCAGTAAATCCTGTTTATTGACGACCGTTTCATTTTTCTGAATCGCAGCCAAAGCACAAAATCGCAACACATTAATAATCGCTCCGCCCGCAAGTTCATAGTTCTCGGCGATGCTTTCAATATCAATATCGGGGCTAAGCTGGCATTTTCCAGAGAATGCTTTTTCCCATAACAAAATTCTTTCTTCAGCGGTTGGCATCGTAAAATGAATCATCGATTGAAATCTTCTAGAGAAAGCTTCATCCATATTTTCTTTTAAGTTGGAAGCCAAAATCACAACACCCGGAAAATCTTCAATTCTTTGCAATAAATAACCCGTTTGCTGATTGGCATGCCGATCGTTTGAAGATGAGGTAGTAGTTCTTTTTCCGAAAAGAGCATCGGCTTCATCAAAAAATAAAATCCAATCTTTGTGCTGTGCAACATCAAATATCTTAGAAAGATTTTTTTCGGTTTCACCAATGTATTTAGAGACAATCATAGAGAGATCAACTCTGTAAACTTCTCTATTGGTGCTTTTTCCTAGTAAAGTTGCGGTAAGTGTTTTTCCAGTTCCGGGAGGCCCATAAAAAAGCGTTCGATAGCCGGGTTTTATTTTATTTTCAAGACCCCATTCTGTCATCAGCGTTTCGCCATGATTGAGCCAAGCATTAATTTCCATAACCTGATCCATGACATGTTCTTCCAAAACCAAATCGTCCCAGTTTAATTTGGTCGAAATTTGCTGAGCGGGAAACGAAACGCTATGTTCGAGTTTAGGCAAAGTTCCCGTTATAAAAAATTGTAACCAGCGCTCGTTAATCGAAAGAAGCTGATTTAAAACAGGCACATTAGAATCGGAACTTTCTAAAACTAAAACCTGTTCTTTTGCTAGAATATTGGTGTTGTTGAGAATCTGAAGCAATTCGATCCTTAATTCAGGATTTACAGCAGTAATTAGAAAAGACAAGGTTTGGCCTGTAGGTAAAAATCCGCTGTGGGTTTTATTGATGACACCGCCAAATTCGGTAAAACCACGATCGTACATGGCATTTTTGCTAAAGAAAATATCGAGAACTTCAGGCTTAATCTGAGGCGCGAGAATCAAAGCAAGACAAAGCCTTTCGTAAAGATTCAAATCCCATTCTTCAATTTTTTTGTAATAAACGCTATCTTTAGAGTCATCATCAGCTTCGGGCAATGGAATATCCTGCCATCGATTTTCATGGCCTTCCTGAAGGAGATAACTGCAGATAACTTGATCGATTACTTTTTGCAACCAATCCATTTCATCATACAAAACAAGAATATTGGAATTAGTTTCCATACGCTCCAAATAGTTTTTCTACATCGTCAAGATTGGCATCGGTCCATTTAAAATACAATAAAGCTGTATTAGGATTTAACTCATTGCATTGCAGCATATCTAAGTAAAAACCTTGCGCGTTTTGCATCATCATTTGAGGATTATAATCGATATCATTATGAAAATTAGATTCAAAAAAGGTATCTGTCCATTCGTTCGCATCATTTTCTTTGGCAATAAAATCACTGATGAAATAAGAGAGCTTTTCATCTTGAACGACTAATTTTTTAGCTTTAAAATAAGCGGGTTTTCTTTTGGTTTCCCTATGATAATATTCAATATCCTTTGATTGGATTGTTTTGGTATTGGGGTGTCCAAAAATATCTGATAAACCAAAATTTTCTGCTTCGCAAGCCAATTCCAATTCTGCATTTGTTTCTCCTGCAATAGCGAGAGTGGTGTTTTTGGCAGTAGCGCTTTCAGTTACTACATAAAGTTCCCTGAAAGAATATAGGGTTTGCGTGAGTTTTATAATTAACTGCTGCTGGATATCATTCCAATTATTAATTTTTACAGATTCAGGTTCTTCGGCTTTAAAGATGAAACTTCCTTTATGGGCAAAAGCCAATATCTGTTTGCTGAATTCAAAATTTCCATCCATAGATCCATGTGCCTGTGATCGTCCTGAATAAGGTTTTGAAATTCCATCGCTAAAATTCCAATTGGCTTCATTTAAAGCAATCACACTGCTAATATCTGCGTCGTGATGCGAGATAATGCCATTGCGATAAATGTTTCCCAAAAGAATGATTTCTCCGTTTTTAATCTGGAAATAATCGCCTGGAAAAACGCTTTTATTCAACGGTTTTGTTGGCAGAAATCCTCCAGTTTTGAGATAAAACTGTCTGTAAAAATTCTTGTTAGTATGATTCATGACCTTAAGAATTATGGATTAAAGTCCACTGAATCCAATATTGGAACAGTGGACATTTTAATGTGTTTTAAGAGGCATAA
Source organism: Flavobacterium erigeronis (assembly GCF_054075165.1). Taxonomy (NCBI): domain Bacteria; kingdom Pseudomonadati; phylum Bacteroidota; class Flavobacteriia; order Flavobacteriales; family Flavobacteriaceae; genus Flavobacterium; species Flavobacterium erigeronis. The sequence continues at coordinate 64,759 of NZ_JBSKGP010000012.1, forward strand.
GCAGCCGCAGTTGCCGCAGCTAAGCTAGATTGAAGTGACTGAAGTTTAACCTGAGCTTTATTTAAATTGGCCGTCGCAATACTCAATTGTCTTGCTGTTTCGTCATTTGCATTATTAGCTTTTTCATAAGTAATCTGAGCATCTTTGTAAGCATTATACAATAACCCTCTAATCGAAGTGTCTGAAGCTGGCTGTGATGTCAACGAGGCATCTATAGATTTTTCGTCTGTTAAAGTCAGATACAATTTAGCAGCCTGTCTGTTTTCAAGCGTAATCGCTGCTTCAGACTCCAGAACTGCAGCTTCTGCAGCCAACGTAGATTTTAAAGCAACCAATGTTAGGGCAACTGCATTATTAGCGTCTGTACCAGCAGTGCCGATTCTCGAAATCAAATCGTCTGAAATTAGCGGATTAAGCGCTTTCTTGCGGATAACAAGATTGGAAAGCTTATTAATTATTTCTACAGAATAAATTAATTTAGTGATTAAATCGCTAATATTTTGGCTAACGATTCCCGCGTCTTTAGTGGCAATTGTCGTTTTAGAAAAAGCATTATTCGAGTTAAAAGCTAAATCGGAAGCATTTTGAATGACCTGATCGATTAAGTTTTTATTGCTTAACGCATGCGAACGATTGCTTTCTGCAACCAATAAATAGCCTTGATATCTAGTCGCTTTTTCATTCAGCGAGGTAACAATCGTTTGCTGTTGCTGTACAATTGCAGCAGCATCTGTCACTTGATTTTTTAGTAAATCTAGTTCTGCTTTCTTTTTCTCTGTAATCCCGTATTTCTGCAATTTCGGGCCTGGTGCTATTTGAGTTTCCATAGAATTGTAGTTTTATTTAGTTGATGGATTTTGATTTTCTTTTGTAGAATAAGGTATTGGATCCGTATTTTGCCAATCTGAAAGACTGTTGGTGTATTGGCTTTTGTTGTTTTCGCTGCCTTTGTAATAAGACAATACAACCGGAATGTAATTTTTATCCTCAATCAGCGGATTTCCGAAATTATCCGTAGTGGTGCCATCTATATGCACAGCATAACTATTATCCGCTTTATGATGTCTGGCACTCGTAAAGTTTCCGGCTGGAATGTTTTCTGCCAAGTTTAAATTGAAGTAAAAAGCTTTTGAGTTTTTAGCCGGTTTTGGAGCTTTGTCTGTAAGCTCTTTCAGTTTAGCATTCAATTCAGTTGATAGCGCTCTTGCAATACGCAATTTCTCTTTTGCATCTGCCAAAGCTGTTTTCAGACTAGCATTTTTTTGTTTTTCCTGATCCGAATCTTTGGCATTTTTATCCGTATTTGCGGTATTCGCAGAAGTATTTAAAGCTTCTATTTCGCTAGTATATAAGTCAATATCTGCTTGAACGATTTTAATTTCTTCAGTTAATTCACTAGTTTCAATTTTAAAATCAAGCGTGTTCAAATCTTCATTTGTAGCAATATCATCAGGATAAGGCAGGAAGAAACATCTGTAATCGACTTCATTTGATTTTAAAATTTCTTTTTCAACATTGAAAGTAACTTTAGACAAATCTTCTGAAGATGATTTTCTTGAAAATCCGAAACCTTGAGCACTTTTTAAAGTATAAGTCAATGCAAATGTTTCAGAAGGAGCAGACAGGTAATCGTCAAACGTATTGATTTCTTTTTTGTAGTTTTCAGAAAAAGTGATCAAAAGAAAAGCAACATAATTTTGACCCAAAACCAACGGATCATTGTCTGCATCTCTAAATTGCTTGTAAGCTATTGTAGCTTTGTATTTGCCTTTTGCGTCTGGAGTTTGAGTAGCAGGAATGCTCTTGCACTGATCTGCATTGCCAACTAAATCTTCTGCATTAGAAACATTAAAGAATGATTTTTTACTGTCTTTTACCAAAATCAAATTATAGCTTAACACAGGCGCTTTTAAGCCAGTATTTGGATTTTCTGGATCTCTATCTTCTGGAGTAAAAGGAGTTTTATAAGCATCAAAAGAAATATTGAAATTCCCAGCAGCAGGATCAAAAGGTTTCGGAATTTCGACAATTAAACTCTGGTTAAATTGCTCGTTGTTATAACAATATGCTTTTTTAGAAGCTTCATATTCCACTTCATTGCATTTTATCGCACCTTCTGCCGCTCTTGTCGCAATGCTAGCTTTAGCTTTAGTGTCGTTGTCTACCGTTAACACTGCCGTAATTGACGTTAAGTCAGCTGTAGTAACCTGCAATAAATTGTTTACAGAAGCATTCGTTAGCTTAGCTCCGTCGGCTACAACTGAGGTTGAAACTTCAGAAATAGAGGCCGTTGCTTCCATCGCAAATTGCGAAGTCTGCTCTGCCTTATAAGCTGTTTTATTGATGAGGTTGTATGCCACGCGAGCTTGCTGGTAAATTTGAGTTCCATAATCGGCCGCATTTATAATACTGTAAATACTGCCAATGTCGCTCGCCAGACGCACAACCGAATTGGCCGCAATTTGTATGTTTGAAGCACAAACCGCCATATTGGTAACCGATTGTGTAACATACGTTTTTTGCTGATTTGCAGATAATAACAGGTTGTCTGCCATGTTTTTATTCTTTACCACAACAGTATTGATAAGCTGTTTTTCTTGGTATAATTTTGTTGTTGCATCGAGTTTTTCTTGTGCAATAATTTCGGCTCCTTCGGCATAATAAAGCGTAAACATTGAGTTGTTCAATTCGTTGCTCAATTGCTTTTTGGTCATTTCTTGGCTTTCTAATGAAGACAATACACTAGAATGCAGATTTTCATTGTAAGTGTTCATAATAGTTCTTTTAGTTAATTAATTTATATTTCAATATTGTATATTAGGTTGTTTGGACATTCGTTAATAAGGCCAGATCACATGCAGAGGCTTATCCATCCAATGGTATTTCATAATCGAAAAAGCAAAAGGAGAGCGGTTTATCAAAATATCGTACGCCCTCTTGTCAACAGTCAGTTCCCATTTATCTTCGTGTTCTACTAGAATTCCGTCGCGTACTAGCCAGTTTCCTCGAAAACCATCTGTAGAGCAATCTCCAATTTCTGGCCAATGCGAAATCGCAGCTTGTATCAAACCATTTATCAATTGTTTTTCAGAATCAGTTATTTCGACAAAATCTGGAACAGTATCGGTCAAAGGCAAACCGCATAACACTTTATTCAAAGGCAGGTAAACCTCTTCTGTTTCCTGCATTCCCGTAATTACGTATTGCAGATACTGAACAGCTCGAACCTGATGCTCATTGCTTATAAATTTATTATCAGAGGTTAGCTGCAGTCGTTCAAACAGCATCGCGATATAATCGTTTAAGAGCACAATTCCAGCGTTTCTAACTGGAATTCCTAGCTTAGGACTGTTCTTTGGTCTTTCTTTAATTTTAATTAATTCCATTTTCGAAAATATTTCAGGTTGTTTTAAAAGAGGAGCAGTTTGTTTTTCAGTTCTTAGAATTTCTTTAAACCCAAGCTGTAAAGCGGGCGGAAACTGATAGATATATTTTTCCATATCTGCCAAAAAGCTTTTCTTAGAAATCCCTTTTTTCGTTACCACTTCCCAGATCAATTCATTCCAGATTCTATCGGCAGTAATAAGTCTCCAATTGTCGTTGGTTACAGCTTTTAAAAGTTTTCGCAGTAAAAGATGCTGCATTTCTTTAGAAGCCAAACCTTTGATTTTAACCGAGCCTAAAACGTGGTTGAATTTTTCTAGAATTCGTAAATACAATTCTTTGTTTTTATCTACTTGGCTAACCGCATTACACAGATTATGAAAATTGATGTTGCGACAAAGCCAATCCATTTGAGCTTCAGGAATAAATTCTTTCTTCATTATGCTAAAGAAAATCTTAGGCTCTTTTATAATAATGACATTCAAAATGTCTTTGATTTCGATAGTTTTAGAAATGATGAAAACAGTTGAAACCTTACGTTCTATAACAATTGACCAAATCCAGCTGTATTTTTCTTTTTCGGATAAATTTTGAATTTCAGACAAAATCTCAGAATTAATGGACTCTGAAATTTTATCAGAAGTTGTATAATCTGATAGTGTATTATTCTCAAAAAGAGGCATTAGTTCTGTAATTGAATGGGCAGATTCAAAAGATTTTGCTTCGTTTTGAACCGCTGTTTCCTCTTTCGTAATGTTCTTTTTTACGTATAATTTCAGTTCTTTCTGAAGCAGTTTTTCAAAAAGCATTTCATTGCCTTTGTATTCCGAATATTTTAAAATTGAATTCCAGAAAAGCTCGTTTAATTCGCCAATAATTTTAGTTTTTGAAACTGATTTTACACTTCGAATTAGTATCGCTGAAGTTTTTTGAATCCAATTTCTTTTCAGAACAGTCGCGTTTGTTAGCAAATAATTCAAAATATTTTCGCTTTCTTTTCTGTCTTGTTTTCGAAGCAAAACAAATCCAGCATCGTTAAAATTGGCGGTCAACAATTGCGCTAATTCCTGCTGATCTTGCTGTGACGTATTTTGAATAAGAATCGCAAGCGCAACAGTATCAATAGATTTTGTGTTTTTTAATTGATTGATGAAAGTCTTTTTAATCGCAACTCCAAAAGATTTAATTCGTTTGGACTGAATCAGTTTTGTAATGAACTGAAAATAATCGCTTCGTCTCGTTTCAGTTACTTTTTTGGATAACTGTACAATAATCGTTTCCAAGAATAAAGAAGCATTATGTTCCGGATGAAACAATATTTCCTGCATGCCAAGAAGCAATAAATTATCGGTCATTAATTCTTCAGGGAAATCATAGTTGTCTTTTTCGTTCAGAATTTCATAGACAACTTGTATCGTCTGTACGAGTTTTGTTTTTTTATAATTGGCTGTTTTAACTAATAATTGAAGCATTTCGCGATTCAAAATCAGCGGTAAAATTTTCTTTAAAACTTCTTTATTTCCATAAGAAAGCATAACCTCAAAAGCCATTTTAGGATGCAGTAAAACAGTTCTCGTCAGTGATCGTTGCAAGTCAACAAAAAAGACACTTTTGGCACTGTTTTTCTGCAATTCTAATTCTACTTTTGCAACCAGATTCTTAAAATAAACAGCAGGATAATTAGAATTGTTTTTACTGATTTCTTTGCTATAAATGGCATTTAAACAGGTATAAATAACTGCCGAATTATTGTTTTTTACCGTCGCCGGAATTTTAGCATTGGTAAACAGCGCCAGTAAATGCTCATGGCTCAGATTATTTTTTTTGCTTAATTCTTTAATGCAAAACAGTAGAAATGCAGTATTATCGGCATTCTTGTTTTTGATGAGAAAAAGAATTCCAATTTGCCATAAAACCTTACTGTTTGTTTTTAGTTTAAAAGTCTGGCTCAGCTTATTCAGATAAATCACAGATTCTGTATTAAGCTGCGATGGAGTAGTGTCCAGTTTAGAATACAGTATTTTTATCGAAGTTTCGTTTAAATCTTCAATAAGCGAAATCAGCAGATTTTCATCTTTGAAAATAGGTTGGATAAGAGCACTGAATTTTGTTTTATTCTCATTGCTCAAAGCCAAAATCAATTCATTGAGATTGTCTCTCTCCGTTTTAAATTTTCTAGTGTTTTTATTTTTTAGAAGTTGCTCCAAAACTAACCAATAGTTTGTGGCTGTTTCAGGTTTATAATTTTCGCTTTTTTGCGTTTCATATTCCTGAGTCAATATTTTAAGGCAAGCAATAAAATTGTTGTTCTGAGACGTTTTATCAGAGAGTTTTACAACCGTATTTTCGATTAGAATAATCAATTCTGCATAAGCAATATTGTAATGATTGGCCATTTGCAGAATACTGCTTTTCATAAAAGCCAACTTATTGAAAAGCGTACCGCGTTCCAACAGCAAAAAGTTTAGAATAAAGAACCACAGATTCTTTTTGAAACTTGCCGTACTAGTTTGGATAATAGTTTCTTTAACCTGAATATTAACCATAATCGAGCTGAACTCAATAATCGAACTGCTATTGTTGGGCTCCAACGCCGCAATTATTTTAGTGATGTTTTTCTCGTCAAATTGCCATGCAATTCGTTTTCTAACCTCTTCATGCGATAATCCGGTTTCTTTAATAATCGCTATAACTTCGGTTAGATTATTCTGAAGCAATTCTGCCATAATCTGGTTGACAGAACCTTCTTTATTCTGATAATTCCATGGCAGAGAACCTTCAAGCAAAAAGACCATCAAATTCTCGAGTATCGATTTTTCTTTGTTGTAAACCGCAATTCCGTTTTGCTTCTGATTGTTTTGATACAGAATTAATTCGGCTATTTTTTCTCTTAGTAAACTGCGTATTTTTCGGCTCAAATCAAACTCGAGATCGCTATAATCGCAAGAACCCAAATCAAGTTCCAGCAATTCAATTCTCCAGCTTTGTTCTTGCGGGCATAATTCATTAAAAATAGCGGCAACTTCTCTCGGCAGGATAATTTTGCTCCAGGCGCTTAAACGTTCCTGAAGTTTATAACCTTCATTTTTCTGGTCAAAAGTCGTGTCCCATCTTAGGCTCGATACAATATGGCTATTTATTTCTTCCATTTTTTGTTGCTAAAATTGAGGTTAGACTATTGATTAAATTAATCGCTGATTGCTCAGGATCTGAACTTGCTGTTTCTGAATTATCTTTTGGTTTATGAATTAAATCTTGTTCATTTTTAAATCTCAAACTCTCATGCCAGTTACTGTAATTCGGCACAAAAGTTTCCAATTCGGGAAGACTTACAAACAAACATTCGCATTTTACAGTTGTGGGAAGGCTGATAGCAAGAAACTGTTTAAGGCGTTTTTTGAACTCAGGAGTTTGCAACTCCGGAATAAAGTCGGGAAATAATAAGACGGCATTTTTCTTAAAGAGTTCATTATTGATTGTAATTGTCCCATTTCCAGATGAAATCGAAATCCTAAATAAATAATCGGATAATTTACTTTTTGTATAATCGCTAACCGTCACAGCTTCAGAATCGTCAGAAGTAAAAGAATATTTCTGGTTGGCAAATTCCAAATAACCCTCAATAAGTTGAGCATCTAGCACTGCTTGACTAGTAGTATTTAAAATATAGTTGATATTTGCTGTTGATTGAAAATCAACATTTTGAATTTTATGACTTAAATTGTTACTTTTATTTAAAATTTCGATATTGTATTTTAACTGACTTAATAAAAGTGACGTTTCAATTAAAAAACAGCCTTTTCTTTTCTCTTTCAACCAATATACTTTTTGTATTGTTTTATTGCTGTTCAGCTGATCTTCAATAGAATTTTGTTCTGTTTCAAATTGCGTCGTAATAAAATTGTTGTAGATGTTTTTTAATCCGAAAAGCAAACTCAGTTTTAATTCTAAACCCGAAAAATTATTGAAATCGGTTTTGCTTAGTTTTTCTTTTTTGTTGAGTTTATCCGACTGAAAAACAAAATCAGAAGTGTTTTCACTGATACGGTCAAAATGTTCGTTTTTGATATTCGACAAACCAAAATCGGCATTCTGATTGATTTTGGAAGCAGTCAGGAAATTACAGCCTTTTAGTCGGTTGTACGATAACAGATCGAGGTTTTGCAAATACAGACTTTTCAAAATGATCTGATCTTTTTTCTTATTTCCGGTATAAATCGTATCCTCGATAATCGCATCAATAACCTTTGGAGATTCGCCATGTCTGGCCAATAAATGATCTAATATTTTGTTTCTTCTATCGAAATTTACATCTTCTTCTTCCATGATTTTCATCATTCCGAAGATGTATGCATTGTAAGGATCTTGCTGATATTCGAACCAGCTTTTTTCTTTCAGTTCTTTTTTAGTTTCCTCGCCATAACTGTATTCAAAAACAGCATTGTTTTTTAATAAAGGCTTGATATGCGGAACATTATATAAAGATTGATAGAAATAACTCGGAGCAAACATTTTGTACGGAACAGGATATTCTAAATGTTTTTTCTCGAATTTATCTTTCAAAGCATAAAAAGTTTCATTGTCTGAAGGCGCTCCGCATACCGAATTGGTAAAAGAAAACAGCTTTGAAACATTGGCCAATTGCGAGAATTGATTGGCCAAAACCTGATCAAATAAAGTCAGATATCCTTTTAACTGACGTGATTGCGCTACTTGAATTGGTGCTGAATCGTCTTCGATTTTGTCGTCGCCAATGCCATATTGCTGCGGAAATGTATTTTGAATTGAATAATAACTATTGATATCTCTAAAACTGCTTTTGGGCAATTTTATAGCGGGTTTGTTGTTTAAACTCGTCGCTGTGTCTTGATATTTACTTAAATTAATTTGCAACGGACCAAAAGCGTCTGCCTGTATTTCTTTTCCGTTAGAATGTAATAATAGCTTTTTCTCTTTAAAAGAAGCCATTACATCTATCGACAAGATTTGGCTTTCAGTTGATTGTAATGCTTGCGTGCTGATTTTCTTCTGATAAATCTGTAACCCTGAAATAGAAATAATTCCAGCTACAGATTCGATTATCGGAATTAAATCAATGGTTTTTACAGTGTCTTTTTTATCGGATAAAGTTTCGTCTAAAATCCAGCCGTTTTTAAGATACGGTCCATCATATATTTCGGCAGCATTATAGCCTTCTTCTTTTAAAGCATCATAATTTACCTGATCGATTTTCGGAAATATATACGCGCGAAGTTTATTTTGAAGTTCTAATAAAACCGCATGTTCATCAGCGTTTTTTTCCAATTCAATTTTTCCGCCAATCCAGCAATTTTGAGTTTGCAGTGCAATTGGCATATTAAAAAGCTCGCCAATATTACGGCTTTGATTAAGGTAATAAAAAACCGATTTGCAAATATTTTGGCATTTTTCAGTACCCGTAATATCCGGATTGATGTACAGATAAATTTGATAAACCCTGCTGAAAGGCAAAACATTATCCTTGTACGTGGTAATAACAGCATTATAAACATCTTCGATGCCATCGATAATATATTTTCTGTAATCATCAATAGTATAAGGGGCTGTAGTCAAGATTTTATAAGGCAAATAAAACTGATTTTCGATTTGCATCTTTCCGGTAGAATCCGTTAAAATATCGGGAATCGAAAAATCGGTGCAATAGCCCAATTCGGTCATCGCGTAACAAACCTGATCGAGAATGGTCATTCCAGGATCGCTCGGATTAAAGTTAGTCCACTGATTGCCTATATGGTTTTGGATATAATCAATAGCTTCGTCTTTCAGGAAATTAAAATCCTGATGCGGCGGAAGCTGTATTTTTGTTATTTGATTATTGGTATCCATTTATGCTAAATATGAAATGTTATGATTGGGTGCAGAAACCAAAAGTGTTGCTGGCCCATAAGGCATTAAAGCTTTTTTTTCGGTTTTTAAAGCCGTTTGTATTCCTGTAATGGGATTGATGTAATAACTCGAAAAACTTACTTTCTCGACAGAAAGAACTCCTTCAATATTTTGAACAAATGTGCTGACTTTGCCATCGATAAGCGGTTTGCCAATTTCTATTTCAGAAGGAGAATTTGCAATCCAAGGCGACAAATACTTTTTTAGAGCAAGATTTACATTCTTGCTGATTAATGCCGTCTGATAGTTCTGTTCGACTTGAATCGTGATATTCACACACACAAATTCTAGATTAAAATTGGAAAGGTTCAGGTTTATAAAAGGCGACGAATTGGCTTTTAAAAAGTTTCCCACTTCAATTTCAAGAGCATTTGTTACCAATGGAATAAAAGCATTTGAATCGTTATCTGACGCTACTTTTTTTACCAGATAAACATTTGTGCTGTTGTCGCTTTTTTTAGTCACTACTTTTGAGTAATAAACAGTATCAAATTTTTCGGCAATCAGGGTATAGTAATCTGCCGCTGTGCTTGCTCTATTTTTGGTTTTAATGCTGTTGCTTACTCTTTTATTTCGGTCGGTTTTGTTCTCGGCAGCTTTTCCTCCAAAAGAAGCAAAAGGTTGAATTACAGTGCCTATTTCGGGAATTTTGATTTCTGGTTTTGTAATAACATTGGCTTCAATTTTCGGACTTTCGGTATTGGTCAAAAATGTAGTTCCAGTTCTTTTTACGCTAAAACCGTTGGTTTGCATAAAAGTGGTTTTAGAAAAAGAGGTAAGATTTCCAATTGCCGCAATAGAAATCCAATTTTTGGTTCCAGGCATTATGGTGCTATCATTGTTGCAATCTGCCGGAATCGGGATTTCGATTATTCCAGAACATCTAAATTTACTGGTTTCATCAGATAATGGCTGAATGTTTTTCCAACCAGAATTACTCAAATAGTAATACATAATATCATTTTGATCGGTAAGCGCTGTTGAATTTCTTGCCAATTCAAAATAGAGGTTGAGAGTGCTGTTGCAAATCAAATTATCGAGTTCTATAAATAATGCTCCGTTATAATTAAACGAAGGATAAAGCGGAAAACCTTTTATAGCATTATTTTCAGCGCTTCCGATAATTTCTGTATTGAATGTTTCCGTATCGGTTTTATCGGCTGTAGCACTGTCAAATACGGTATAATTTGAAAATGGCGCATATATAAAATATTGCAACGGATAATCTCCCGTTGTACCATCAAGTTTGTACGTTACGCTGGCATTATAATTGGCAGAAAAGGTTTGTATTTTTGGTGCAAACGGAACATTCGCAGCAGCGATAAAATCTTTTACTTCTTTGTCCCCAGCCATCGCAAGCTTATTGCCATTTTGCAAAGCAATGCTAGCCACTACATTAGCATATAATTCTGAACCAAAACCATATTCTGGAGTCGCTAAAGTCATTTTTATAAATCCTGACGAACTTTCTTCAGTAAACTTTAAGCCCTCTTTTTGAATATTCGGATCAGGCTTCCAGATAATTGCATTTGGTAATGAATTTAAATCTGAAGGTGATTTAGAATATACATAACAGCTGTTAGATGTACTAAGAATAGTATCGGTATTGCTTACAGGTTCTGTATCGAATAAGTAAACAGATTGCGGAATTTCATTAACAGGAATAAAAACTTTGTCGACATCACTGCACTCAATTTTTGTCATTTTTAGCCCTTGCCATGATTTGTCCTGCATGATGGTAAAATCAGCTGTAAAACTGGCGTTTGTAAATTCTTTTTTAACAACAATATTTTTTTCTCGTGGATGCAAAAATCTAATTGTTTTTGCAAGCCTTCTATTTTCTTCTTTTATTTGCGGATTCAGATAGTTATTGTATTGTTGGTAATACACTGAAAAATCATTAGGTCTTTTATCCCAATCTATTTTCACTATAAAACTATCTAGAGGTTTGCTCAAGATTTCATTATTTCCGATAATAAAATTGGCATTTACCAAAGGAACTGGTCCAAAAGGAGTATAGGGATTTTTAGGACTTAACTCTCCAAAATCATTATACAATTGAAATGTTTTAACTTCTTCTACATCTAATTCGATAGTGAGCGAAGTAATTTTGGGAGGTTCTTGCGGATTAGGAACATTCTGAAATAAAACCTTCATCATTGGCCAATCACTTTTTAGTCCGTCGGGATTTATTAAAAAAGGTTCAATTGCGGCTACTGTTTGATCAAGATTTATAGAAATTACAATCGCATTTTGTTTTGTAGAATCGGCTTTAAAATTTTCTGTACTTAAATCCAGTTTTAGCCATTCTTTTTGTGTGCTTAAAAAATAGCTGGCTTCTTGCAGGATTTTTAAATCTATTGGAGAATCAAATTCAAATGTCAGCGTTATAGTTCTTTGCCCTTCGCGCAATAATAGCATTGGCGAAGCAAACGCAATTCCGATTAATGATGGATTTAGCGAAGCATCATCAGATCCAAAAGTTTCCCAGCTTATCGCTTTATTTTCTGGATCTAATTGAATTTCTGTAGGCTTTACAATGGTCTGTAAATTATACGAGGCATTGTTTTGATCCTGATAAGAAAGTTTATGGACGCTTGAAATCGTTGCTGGATTTAGATTTACATTTTTTTGAGAAGCAAACAGTATCGGATTCTTTTGCACATCGACTCCTGCATTAAACAAAGTTCCCGCTGGCAAAGTATAAACCGATGTTGGTTTTGTCAGCGTTGCACACAAAAAAGTCTGATCTGCAACGGCAGGCAATTTGGTTTGCTTTAAAATATCTTTGTAATAAAAATCAAGATGTTTTTCAGAAAGTCCGTTCAATTGATCTTGCTGAATTTTTAAAATATTGACAAAAGAACGCAAAAGAACTGTATCTGGAAATTGCCCTTTTTTGAGGTTTAATTTCTTAAATTCTTTTCCCGCGTGATGAATTATCGTTTCTAAAAACTGAAATAATTTATCGCCAATTTTAGTTAGAATATCTAAACTAAAAGACGTTATAGATGCCGTTTCCTGTAATATTGGATGTTCGGTTTCAAACCCAAAAACTTGCCAGAAAGGTGTTTTATCTTTATTTATGTACCAGATGTTTTTATCGAAAGAATTGAAGTCTTCTAATGGTGCAGAATTTATAAACAAACCATCGATAGCCAGTTTGTATAAATATTGCCTAAAAGACTGGATTGCCCAAAAATCTACACTTAATTTGTTTTTTACTTCTTGTAAAATATAGGTTTTGAGATCGTATGTTTCGTTATTGCTTTGCATATAATGCGTCCAGCGTTCTATAATTTTATAAATCGCCGTAATGCGATCAAACAAGCTGTTTAAAGCTTTTGAGTAAGGAATTTTAACGTTTCCGTTTGTGATTAATCGCTGAATTTCTGTACAGCAGTTTTTATAATCAGTGTGCAGTTTTTTATAATTGGTTTTCGAAATGGAAGCCATCAGAAAAACAGGATCTTTTAATAAAAACGGACTCCAGTTTCCTTCAATGGTATTCCTATCATTATAGAAATTGATCAATTTGCTAAATTCTGTCAAAAAGTACAGCCAGTCTTGCTCGGTTCTTCCATCTATCAAATGCGGATTTGGAACGAGTGCTTCGTTGAGAGAATGTATAGCGCTATTTTGATCAATTAAAATCATTTTTTTCGATCTAAGTTGGTTCCTTCTTTTAGATAAAAAGGAAATACATAATTGTGTCTGGTATTGGTTTTAGAATAGATATAGCTAATCAGAATTTCTATTGTTCCGTTTGCAATATCAGTTGAGGCAACTTTAACGTCCTGCACCAGTATTCTCGGCTCATATCGCAATAAAGCAAACTTGATGGCTTCTATAATTTCGCCTTTAAGTGTGCTGTCAATTTTTCTAAACATAAATTGCTGTATTCCAGAACCAAATTCAGCTTCAAGAGTACGCTCGCCTTTGCGGGTATTTAGAATGACATTGATAGATTCGTTAATATTGGTTTCATTAGCAGACAAATTCAGCTGATGATTATCTGCAGAAAAAGACACAGGAAATGCCCATCCTGAACCTAAAAAAGCAGTGTCTGTATGTGCTGAATTATCCACCGATCATAACATTAAATGCTCCCAACATAATTGATCCTCCATGAGCTGTCGAATCTCCCATTCTTGCGGCAGGCATACCGTTTATCATAACCGTTGCAGATCCTTTTATAATAGAATCTGGCGGGCCAACACAAACCAGCATATCGCCAACTTTGGCGGCTGGTAATCCTGCTATTAAAACAGTTGGCGCACATGGGCCAACTATAGGTCCGCCTACATGCGGAATCGGTGGCACTCCTGGAGTAACCATCGGACATTGGTGAAAATCGGTAAGTCTTGCTGCTGGTGGCATAAGTTTATTGTTTATTGTTTGTTGTTTGTTGTTTGTTGTTTGTTGTTTGTTGTTTGTTTTTGGCGGCTTTGTCAAAGTTTTAAACTTTGACAAAGTTTAATCGTAATTAATTATTTGTCGTTAACCATAAACGATAAACGATTAACTATAAACCACAAACCACAAACCATCAACCTTTAATTAATCATAACCATGGCGCCTTTCAAGGTTAATTGCATTCCTCCGGTTACTTGCGCCATTTGTCCGCCTTGAGCATTGTATTGCATAGATGCATTTTCTTTGATGTTCAAGCCTTGCGTGGCTACATCGCCGCCGCTTGACTCTATTTTTACGCCTTGATCTCCTTTGATCGTAACATTCTGATTGGCTGAAATATTGATGTTTTTTTGGCTTGTCAAATCAATACCGCTGCTAGACATTACGATGCTGTTGTTATTTTCATCCTGAATCGTAATTTTCTTGTCTTTATCGCTAATGATGATGGTGTTTTTATTGGGTGTCGCCACAGTCCAAATTTTATTTTCGTCATCAAATTGCACGGAAATTCCCGATTTGGAAACAATAGCTTTTACCGAATTTTTCTGATTCGGATCTAATCCTGTAAAAGGCTTTATACTTGTGCTACTATAAACGCTGCCAAGAATAATCGGGTAGCGAGGATCTTCGTTTATAAAACCCAAAATGACTTCGTCTCCAACTTCGGGCATGAAAAAAGCTCCAGCTCCGCTTGTCGAATAAAAGTTGGTCAATCTTGCCCAGATTCCTTCACCTTTCGGATCCAGTAATGGAACATCGACTAAAACTCTGTATTCTGAATCAGGATCTTCGTACATCTTTTTTACAGTTCCGTTAAAGAGACCTTTTGCTCCAGGCAGAAGCCCAGAAGCGGGCGGTGCCATAACATCCGGCTCTTCGGTAAACCAGAACGGAGAAAGTCCGAGCGAAACTTCTGTAACCCAGTTTCCTTGCGATAAATCATGAACAACGCCACCAATAAGATAATCGCCATTAAAACGATCTCCAAGACCGGCAAAAGTCATATACTTTCCAGGATCGACTAAACTGGTGCCTTGAAATTTAGCTTCGCCCATTATTTTAGCATATTCACTTTTAATAATCTGGGCTTTTGACCAATTGGTTAAATCTGCAGTTTCCAAAGGCGCAGAAGTCTGTAATTGATAAGTCGAAAGTCCGATAGCTTCGGATAGTTTTTTGGTGGTTAAATTTCCTGCTCCAGTGACATTTGGTGTAGCATTACCGCTTACAACGGCTTGTGTTTTAAAATCCCAGCTGTTGGCGGTTGCACTTCCTAATTGTGTGACTGCATTCAATTTGGCATTAAATTCAAGAAGATTATCGCCATACGTTACCGTTAGCACCGACGTTGTTGTTTTATCAGGAGGATTTACAGCTACTTTTCCGTTTAAAGTCGTTACGATCAGTCCGTTTGCTTCGGCTAGAGCCAAAATATAATCCCAGTCGGTAGCATAAAATTGGACTTGTTCTGGCCATACAGTGCTTGTTGCGGTAACATCTGAGCTTAATCCAGAATAAGTTCCTATAATAGAAGAAATGATATCGCTATCTTTTTGTTTAGAAAAAGTAAGGCTTTTGCGCCCCACAATCATTTTTATGGCTTTGTCACGGCATTCTATTTCTAAAGCTGATCCGACCAGATTGTCAATACGAAGCGTCTGACTCATAATAACACCAGAAAAAATTACGGTATTGGTAGCGTCATAACCAGCTTCGATACTAATTTCTGCGCCAGGCACAAAAATAGAAGAGGAGCTGGCGTCAAATTTACCTGTATTGGGTTCTCCGTCTAGAATAGTCACTTTAGCAGAAGCAATTCGATTTACTTTTTTTTCGATATGAATAGAAAGTACGCTGAGTTCGTCGGCTATTGCGGTTCCGTTAACTTTAACTGCGAATGTTGCGATTCCGCCACTTTTTATTTCAGTTGAGGCACTCATTAATTGGAAGGGATTATAGGTGGAAATATTAATTTGTCGATACCATTAAGGTTTCTGAATTTGTTGAGTTTATTATACTCGGCAACTTGTATATAAAAGGAATCGTCGTTCCAGACTTTTTGGCACAATTGCGGTAACGACATTCCTTCAGAAACGGTTACAATGTGCGTAAGATCTGGAGATTCGGGAGCGTCTGTTCTAGTTACTGTTTTTGGTGAAATGTAACGGCTAAATGACAATGATAATTTGGCTCTCAGCGGACTTCCATCGGGTTTAAACAAGGTGTACGAAATGTCAATAGAATCAAGCACTCCGTTGAATGTAATATTCTGACCCCATTGCACTTTTACAAAATTAGGACGGTGTATTTTACCGTTGTAAGTATAAATGATCGTTTCTAATGCGGTTATTTCTTTGGCCATATCGGTACGTTTCGCGTCTACGATTCCCGTACAGTCAATTACCATTTCAAAACTTAATTTATCGCTTGGCGTACTTTTATATTTTTGCGAAGCCGAGCTTGTGGCAGGCGCTTGCTGTTCGTTGTACTCGATGCTTTTTTGTATTTTGATATTATCAGGATTAATCATGAAAGCATACGGATTTCCAGAGAATTTATTCTGAAATTCTTCGTCTGTATAACCCGTTATTTTCATTAATTCCAAGCTGGCCATTTGTTTACTATTTTAAGTCTATTTTTTTTTCACGCAGATTTTTTCTTTTTAATTCTTTTAATCTGTGTCTCAAATTATTTCACGCAGATTTTAAATTGATCTAAGCAGATTTCGCAGATTTATTGTAACTGCATTAAAATTAGATCTGCTTTAATCTGCAAAATCTGCGTGAAACTTTTTTTTAAATTCTTTAATCTGTGGCTTTAACGTTTATAGCTATTCTCCTGATTTTTCTCAGCAATTAATCTTTTGCATTCTTCCAGCAATTGTTTTCTTAAAATAGACAGCTCTCTTTCTTTGGCTAGAGCCGAATTCTTTGCATTTGTTGTTACGATTTCTGTTTTGATAACGAGTTCTCTTATTTCGATTGGCATAATGGTTTACGTAAAAAGTTTATCAAATTTGGTATCCTTAGAAATGTCAAAATAGGTGTAAGCCAGCTCAATAGATTCTATCGCGATATTGCTTTCCTGAGAGTTTAAGTCGGAAACGGCATATTTTACGGGATAAGCATTGTTAAAAGTCCATTGCATGCATACCACTCCAGAGGCATTAAGCAATTTCAGAATCACATTTTTGGGTTGAATTGGATTTGATAATCCTTGATCAATGCAGTTGGCGCACCAATTTACCAGCTGCGATCCTGCAGGCACCATTGCTCTTTTAAGCACTAAGTTCTGACTGTTGGAAATGGTTGGGAGGCGATATTTAAATCTATTTTCGCCTCCACAAACAATTTCTTCTACGCTTAGTTCTTTAGAAATTCCAGATACCTCTTTGAAAGCCGCATCTACACCCGCAAATGAAAGTGTAAAATAAAAGCTAACAGGATAATCGTTACTTACCGCCATTTTTAATGATCAGTTGTTCGTGTGCAATTTCTATAGTGTCTACCGCAACCTCGTTACCATCAGATTTTAAATCGGTGCTGGTAATTTTAGTGGGCCAGGCATTATTTAAAGTCCATTGCATGGTTACGCCGCCTTTTTCGTCTAATAATTTGATCAGAACCGTTCTTCTTTTAATCGTATTCATTACGACTTGCTGATGCCAATCCCAGAAAGTATTATCATTTACAAAGATTCCACGTTTCATGGTTACGTTTCCGTATTTGGTAATTCCCGGCATTTTCTCCACAGAAAAAAGCGGACTATTACTTTTACGGTATTCTATAATTTGATTTTCGACGTCCATTCCGGTAACTTCCTGAAAAGCTACTTTTGTTAATTCTGTTCCAAGGTCTACTTCGAATCTAAACTTTGGCATGGGCCATGTTGCGCCTTGTACGCTTCCGTCATCTGTTGCCATATTCTTTTATTTTTAAATTAAAATTTTACTTAATTGAGTATTTATTTGATTAACTAGAAGTTGCCATTTGCTGTTGAAATGTCAAGACAATGAATTCAGCTGGGTGAACAACTGCAACTTTAACCGTAACATTCATGAACCCATTTAAAATGTCGTCTGCTGTCATGGTAGAACCCAATCCGCAGGCTACAGAAAAGGCATCGGAAGCGCTGGCTCCCTGTAAACCTCCTTGTTTCCAGATCGAACTAAGGAAACTGCTGATCATTGAAATCACGGCTTCCCAAGTGTTTTTGTCATTCGGCTGGAACACATAAGCCTGAGCGGCCAGTTTACAAGATTGTTCTAAGAATATCATGGTTCTGCGCACCGGAATATATCTCCAGTCTTGACTGTTTCCGTCTAATGTTCTAGACCCCCAGATTAAGATTCCTAAACCGTTAAAAGTTCGAATCGCGTTGATCGATTTACCCGAAACAGCATCTACGTTTAAGTTCGCTTGCTGACTTTCAGAAATAGAAATTGGCAATGAAGCTGCACCTACGATCGAAGTATTTGCAGGAGCTTCCCACGGACCGACAGCATTGTCTACAGTTGTAATTACTCCTGCCATAGCACCGCTTGGAGGAAGAATATTAGCATCGGCTACAATGTGTTTGATCATTAAGGAATAGGTCTGACTTGCAATAAGTAAGGCATTGTGATTTTGAGTAACAGTTAAAGTACTTGCCGGACTTTGAATATTTGCAATAATTGCCGCCGCTGCTGGATTTGGAGCGCTAGCAGGATTAAGAATTGCTTCTAATTGTTTTACATCTCCGCCAAATAAATTCGTATAATCAATATCAGAATTTTGCATTATCGTAGTCCCGATAAAAGGATAATATGCCATTCCATAATTTAACCCAACAGAACCTGTATTCATTCTGAAATTGGTAATGTCTTGGGTGTATAAAATAGGATCTGGGGCATCACCACCAATAATGTCAAACAAACACATTGCTGTCTGCATTTGTGTAGCTTGCAAAAGCATTGACTGCATTAATGTACCGTTGTTTTCTACGCTTAGCAAAGTCGCTTCAGGGCAGATGTACATAGTTGGTTCTTGCTCGTTTAGCAATAAAGCAAGTCCCTTAGTCAAATCATTCAGCTGTACATTCGGATTTACAACAGGAACGCCTGGAGCTGCTGGTTTTTGCGACGGAGGTCCGTAGCTTCCAACAGAAACAATATAAGCATCTCCACCGCCATTTTCATAAAAAAGCCTTACGCTATTGTACAGATAATAAACGGTGTTCGGGTCTGGAACTATAGAATAATAAGTTCCTGCAATTAGCATGTAGTCGCCTTTTAAGGGCTGACTTTTTTCTGCTACCAAGTAATACTCAGGATTGTACTGTTTCGACGGACTTGCAGGTGCAGGTGGATCTGGCAAACAGAAAAAAGCCTGAAAATCAGCAAAAGATGTGATTTTTACTGGCACATTCGTATACGATTTTCCTTCGTATGCGGCCTGTGGTGTGTACCCTATAAATGCTGGTATTGCTGTGGCAACTCCAACAACAGAATTGGGAAAAGCATTTAATTCTTGAATGTAAACACCAGGAGTTTGAATGGTAGATAAATTCATTGATTTTAGTTTTTAGTGTTCATTTTTAATAGTTTTTTATAAGTAGATATACATTGGTGAGGCGACTTCATTTTGGTCGCTATTCTCGATTATTCCTATTCGGGATACATCTGGACACGGAAGTCCTTTTATAATTACTTTAGGTTTGGCATTGTTTTGATTTGAAACAGAACTGTTTATTAAATCAAATTTATATTTCGGTTTTTCGCTAAGCGTAATGTAAGTTTTGTTGGAAGTAAACAGCAAAGCCGATTCTCCAGTTTGAATCGTGACTTGCTGCGGCCCGTCAAATTGTATGTTTTCTTTTTGAGTGATCGAAGGATTGTTTAGCTGCACAGCATTTTTATTGATAAAATAATATTGCCATTGTGTGGCTCTTGCCGTAAAATTGATTTCAAAAAGTATAGAATTAGCAGTGTTTTGCTCTTTCAATATATCTTCAAAATAGACTTTTAAATGCCCAAAATGAGATGACGCAGATTTGTTTTCTAAAGTCTGATTCAATACAATTTTTCCCTCATTGTTTAGATTTTTAGGATCTTGGCTAGAATAATTAACGGTTCCGATCCAATTAATTGGCAAAGTCGTAAAGAGAATAAAATTCGGATTACTGCATCTGATATTAAACTCGAAATAATCTTGCTGTGTAGTTTTAGAAATATAATCTAACAGATCTGAAAGTGATGATTTTGTGTTTGAATATAAATCGAATCCGTTTGAAATGTGATTGGTTTTGAAACCGAATTTCTTGAATATTTTATCAGTTTTATTATTTGGAGCAAAATGAAGGCAATTGCATTTTCCGTTATCAAAAAAAGTATGATAAGCGGCCGTAGTAAAGATTTTTATGTAATTGCTCTGTATCATTTTACGATATTATTACTAGTGTTTTTTACAGACGGTATAATTTCCATAATTTCATGTCCTTGCGCTTTTATCAGTTTCATTTTATAAATAATCGAAGGCTGGTATTTTGCGCCCATCGCCGTCCATAAACTGTGCATCTGATGGTAAGAAATCTTTTCGTACTCAAATTCTAATCTGCTTAAACCGTCTGGAATAGAAGAGGAGGACGATGCATCGATATAATTATTAATCTGAAAGAAGATGATAATGGCATCCAGAAATTTTAAGGATTCTGTGTAATCTTCAAAATTGCTGCTAATCAATAAGTCAATGTTGTATCTTTCTGTTGGATTGAAATTAGAGTAGTTGCCGCTTTCTAATTTCTGATTTCTGATATAAAAAGGCTGATTGGTTTCTTTTTCAATATTTATAAGAGACAAAACCACTTTATTGTGATTTACTTTTGGCAAAGTGCCACTTGGTTCAATGAGATAGTTTACAGTCGTTTTGTCTTCGGTTAGACCAAAACGATTTTTTAAAAACTGTCCCAATAGTTTATTCGTAAATTGAAGTGATTGGTGTATCATCGTTTTTAACTCTTAAATTAATTAAGTGTGATGGCTAATAAATTAGCTCTTATTAATTGTAAAAGTAACTGAGAATTAGATTTGTACGAAAAATTAGCAATGTACTTTTCATAGACAAATTTGGTAGATAATCGATGTTTTTATAGACAAAGTATAGACAAAGTTTTTTTTGTCTACGCTTTGTATCTGTTTGGTGTATATAGCCCTAAAAAGTATTGTTGCATTTTGACATATACAGTAAAAAACACTCTCAAAGTAAGTATAGATTTTAAAATTTAGGGAAAGAAAAATGTACAGCATTTTTATAGGACAAAGCTGTTTAACATTGCTAAAATTTATTGAAGCATGCAATGGTAAAATAACAAATAAGGAAAAGGAAATTAGGAAACAGTTCTTAAGTACGAAATGATATCGTCTTCTTTCTTAAGAGTTAATTTCTTTTTAAGACGGTATTTATGAGTACGAACACTTTCTTGATTAATGCCAAGAAGATTGGTAATGTCATTGTTACTCATATTCATTTTAATATAGCAGCAATATTTTAAATCTCGAGAACTTAGAGAAGGATGTTTTTTGGCAAGAGCCAAAAGAAAATTAGGATTTGACTGTTCGAAATAAATTTTGAAATCATCCCAGAGCTTATTGTCGTTTGCAACTGTTTTTATAGAATTTACAATAGACATCAATTCAATTCTGGTAGCATCATCGACGTTGGGATACAGGTAAGAAATACGTTCTTTTACTTTCAAAAGCACTTCAACCTTTTGATCAAGTTCCATTACATAATGACTCAGTTTATCAGGATCATTCTTCTGAATCGCAGCTTCTGCAAAAGACGTTGGAGCTTTGCTTTGCGACTCTGTTTTTTTTAGAAGAAAAATAGATCGGATTCTGTAAATTAAAAAGTCGGTATTTTTAATTTGCTGATAAGGAAAAGTAAAAACAATGCTTTGTTTGGACCAGCATAACGATTCGCATTCATAATTCTGTGTCAAGTATAAAATGGGAATATTCCTTTTATCAGAATCAAAATTAGTATCATTCAAAACAAACTGATTTTGTTTGAATCCTAAAATGACTAAATCAGGATTTAAAGAATTTATGGTGTTTTTCAAATCTACTCCTCTCGAAACAGAAACTGTAGAAAAGGCGTAATCAGATACTATTGATATTGCGTTTAATATCATAGTCAATATCGTAATATCGTCACATCCGATTACTATAGATTTTTTCTCAAGCATTTTTTGGGGTACTATATGTTGCTTTTTTTATGCGTTTTCGGTTTAATTTCTAAGACAGCATATCAAAATGAAATAAACATTTTTTCTCGTTAAAAACGGCTCTTAACATTGACAGAGTTTATCAGATAAAATAAAACTCATTTCTCCAGACAGTATTGATAACTTGATTTGAATAAAATAGAATTGCAGCTATTTTTGATGATTTGTGGCTTATAAATTAAAGGGATGTAAATTTATTTAATCATAAGAATATTACTATAAGTACTATTACGTGTTTTTGCATTTCTTGTGTTAATTAACAATTTCATCACTTTAGACATTGAAAATTAACTAAAAGCCGATTTTTAATACTAAAATCTAGAAAGCATAATGAATTATGTGGCCGATGTTACAAAACAACTCATTTCAGCATTGTTTCATTTTAAAATATTGATGGTTCATTTTACTATTTCTGGTTTCAGATTATAAACTGAAACCATTTACAGAGGGGTAAACAAAAAAGATTAAAGTTTTTCACTCTAATTTTAATATTATGAAAATGCAGCTTTTTAAATCGGTTGATCGAGGAGCTGTCTGAAGAATGCTTAGCACTTATAATTATATTATGAGTATTGTAAAATGAACCTGTAAGGTAAAATACAGTATTAATTTAAACGCAACAGAACCTATGGCGGCTATTCCTGACGAATTGTATAATGTTAAATTTGCAGCGTACTTTGATTCTATGAAAGAATTGTACATACTCGACGAAAAATTTAAGGTTATGTGCGACGCTTATTGTATAAGTACTGCAAAAACTGAGCTTTATAAGGATAAAAGCGAAAAAAACTACAAACGCAAGATGAAGTTTGAAAATTTGTCAAGAGAATTAGAAGAAGAAATACTTTTTTACATTATGAGAAACAGATAAATTTTATTGCTGATCTTCAATAGATTTGCAAAGAGCTATTTGCGATACAGCTTTCCATTGTTCCATTTTTTCTGCTCTAGTTAAACCCGCATTTAGTCCGCTAGTTGAAGGTAATGTTGTATAAATGATGCCTTCTTGTGGAACAGTAAGTTTTTGGAAGTATTTTGCAGCAGCTTTACTTTCAAAAAAGACATATTTTATACTCGGGTATTGTTTGTGCAGACTTTCAAAATCGTTTATCGTTTCTTCTGTTATTTTAGCATCACTGCTTCCTTCTCTTTTGCAGCTTTCTAAAACATTCCAAAGTCCGATGTTATACTTTCTGACTAGTGCTTTTCGATCTTCGTAAGTACTGCTAAATTCTTCCTCAAAAATAGCAAACAGAATCTTCCAAAAAAGGTTTCCTCTATTGGCGTAATATTCCTGCTTAGCAATAGACTGCTCGCCCGCCATGGTACCCATAATAAGAATGGTTGTGAAATTGTCGATTAATGGGGTCAGGGCTTTTTTGAGCATTTTTTGTTTTCTTTTAATGCTATAAAATTATTAATAAAGATATGAAATGTTTTTTAAAATGGCATAGAAAGAATATTTTTAAAGTTAATATATTTACCGATGACAATTCCAGTAATTTGCTAAATCTGAAAGAAATTTAAATCTTTAAAATGAGTATAAACATAAGTTCTCTAATAGATGCTTTATATAATTATTATAATGAGCATACCTATGTAAAGTTAAATATTGAGTATGAATTTACTCAATCGGGAAGCTATAAGTTTTTAGTAAGATATGTAACAGAGTCAGGGGAAATATTTCCAACTATTATAAGTCCAAGAGCTATTGACGATGAAATAGAAATCATTTCAGACTATTTTGAAGAGACAATTCATACTGATAAAAAGTTTAATCGTTTTATTTTAGAGTTAAATAATGACAAAACGTATTCTCAAAAGCACTTTTGGGACAATGAAAAAGAGATACAGGATTTATTAAGATGTGCCGAAGTATTTTACCAATGGACAAATGATCGAATGATGTCTATGATTTTTGAATATGAAAAAGAAAATGGTCTTGTTCCGACTCAATTCGATGATGATGGAGATTTAGAATATTTAAGTTCTTGGGATAGCGGTTTATTTACTTTTCATATTAACGATAAAAGTGAGCTCGAATATAAAATATCGCTTACAAAAGATGGAAAAGTAAGAATTCTAGATATGCCATTAAAAGATTATTTCATAGAAGGAATTTTTGAGCATCATAAAATAACCAATACTGAACTTGCTGATAAATGGAAATCTTGGAATACGATGGAATTGAAATCCCTTCATTATAATATTCCTTATGATAAGAGGGATGAGTTTGTGAGATATATTTAGTTAAGCATTAAAAAATGAATGAACAAGATAGTTTGTTAGATATATTTAAATTAGAATATGAATATTTACGAATTAGTTTCTCAGATTAGAAAAGAATACACTGAATTTGAGTACGATAAATTAATTGTGGAATACATTTTTACATTAGAAGGCAGTTACAATTTTATAGTAAATTATGAGAAAAATGATGAATTAACAGAGTCAGAGAAATCAAATCGAGCAATTAGAGATGAAGCGAGAAAGATGGCGGAAAAATTTCAAAAGAATAAATCTTCTGACCAAAAATTTAATCGTGTTAAAATAGAAATTGATAGCAATGATACTTTCAAAGATGTTTATTGGTGGGATAGTTCTGTAGAAAAGCAAGATTTATTAGATTATGCTGAAGTCTTTTATCGATGGGCAAATGATCGTATGATGTCTATGATTTTTGAATATGAAAAAGAAAATGATCTAGTTCCTACTCAATATGATGACGATGAAGATTTGGAATATTTAAGTTCTTGGGACAGCGGTTTATTCACTTTCCATATTAATGATAAAGGAGAGTTAGAACATACAATATTGCTGACCCAAAACGGAAAAGAACGAATCCTAGATATACCTCTGAAAGATTATGTTATTGAAGGATTTTTAGAACATCATAAATCAACTAATATTGAACTTGCTGACGAATGGAAATCTTGGAATACTATGGAATTAAAATCTTATCATAATGATATTCCTCATGATAAGAAGGAGGAGTTTGTGAAGTATTATTAATCTTTACTTGGGACTTAAATATGAGAAATTTCATTTTTAGATCATTTTTAATAATCGCAACAGTGGTTATCTTTTTTGTTTTAAAGGAATTTAGATACAATGACTTCGTGGTTGTTTTTTTATTGTTGGCAGGTCTAATCTTGAATTATAAAACAACAGAAAATATATTTGATACAATTTCAAATTATTTTTTTTGGATAATAATGTATTTGCTAATTGTTATGTATAAAAAAATGAATTTTATAACTCTAAATTCATTTGCAATTCTTTTATTCCTAAAATCATTTGTTTTAATTTATAATTATGCAAAATATAAAAATGTTGTTGTAACTAATTCATATTTAAGTAAAATTTGGATTTTTATGTTATTTTTTTATCTAACTGAAATTATATTTAACAGTACTCATGGGTTTAAAAGCTTGTGCTTTTTTATTGGTATTCTTTCTGCAATTGAAACATTTATAATAATTCTCAAAAACAAAGACAGGAAGAGGAATGTTGTATTTTTTTGGCATTAAAAGAATGAAAAGCAAGAAGCTGTACAACTCTGTAGCTTCTTACTTTAGGCATAATAAATTTGACGCACTACACCACCGAACAAACACTTTTACTTTCCTTACTCAAAGGTTTCAATCCAAGATTTTGAAACATCTGCATATCTTCAGACAATCCTGGATTTGGTGTTACCAATAAAGTTTCGCGTTCACCTGTAAAGATAGAATTAGCGCCTGCCATAAAACACCAAGCTTGCTCTTCTTCCGTCATTTCGATACGTCCTGCACTTAAGCGGACAACAGCTGCAGGCATAACAATACGCGCGGTAGCAATCATTCGAACCATATCCCAAAGAGGCACTTTCGGATTGTTTTCTAATGGAGTTCCTTTTACTCTGGCCAACGCATTTACAGGAACAGATTCAGGATGAACAGGCATTGTGGCTAAGGTTAAAAGCATAGAAACACGATCGGCAGGAGTTTCTCCTAAACCAATGATTCCACCAGAACAGACAGTTATTCCCGCTTTTCTCACATTATTTATCGTATCTAGACGCTGATCAAACTTGCGTGTACTGATGATTTCATCGTAATAACTTTCAGAAGTGTCCAAATTATGATTATAAGCATATAAACCTGCTTCTTGTAAACGTATAGCTTGTTCTTCGGTCAGCATTCCTAAAGTGCAGCAGACTTCTAGTCCGAGGTCGTTTACTCCTTTTACCATTTCAATAACTCGATCAAAGTCTTTATTATTACGGACTTCGCGCCAAGCCGCAGCCATACAAAAACGGGAAGAACCTCCATCTTTGGCTTTTTGGGCGTGTTCGAGAACTGTTTCAGTTGGTAAAAGAGCCTGTACTTTAATATCGGTGTGATAACGCGCTGCCTGTCCGCAGTAAGAACAGTCTTCTGGACAACCTCCAGTTTTTACAGAAAGTAAGGTGCATACTTGTATTTCTGAAGGTTTGTGCCAGTTTCTGTGTACAGTCGCAGCCTGATAAACCAATTCTAAAAGAGGCTTATCATATATAGCCTGAATTTCTTCTTTGCTCCAGTCGTGTCTTATTTGTCCATTCATTTTTATCTGATATACTTTTATTTTTAGCCAAATGTATTGTTTTGCCGTATCACTAAAATGTACCAGTTTTTAGATTATGAGTGGTCCGGGTTGAAATTGAAGATTCAGTAGGAATTATTTCAAGAAGAACTGTCTTTTTAGATTAAACAGTTTCTGAAATATAAAATAAGATTATAAGTAGATGATTTTTAGGTAGCTATAGGCCGAACAAAAATTAACTTCTGCTTTAACGGATATTTCTGCACATTAACGTATTTTAATTAAATCTTAACGTTTAATGTTGTTATTTTCAGATATTTATAATATCTTTAACTTATGAGATGGGAATTGTATAATCTTTCTACATAATTTTGCAGCATTAGATTATCGAACCCCAAACTACGTTTAACCTAACTTTTTGCCTGATATGAGAATATTTTTAATGGCACTGCTTTTTTCTTTAAGTTCCTTTACTGCTGTAAATGTATGGGAAGAGAATGAAATTTTAAGCGAAGTTGAATTCGCAAGACTTACCGAGCATGTAAGTGAAATTAAGGCTTACACATCAACTAATCACAAGTACAGTAATAAAATTGCTTTTCTTGTTGATATGAAAATTAAATCAGGAAAAAATCGCTTTTTTGTTTACGATCTTGAAAACAATCAGATTCTAGATCAAGGATTGGTAGCGCACGGCTCTGGTTCTGAAACAGGAATAAAAGGAGATATCCTGCAATTCAGCAATACTCCAAATTCAAATTGCACTTCGCTAGGAAGATATTCAGTAGAAAAGCCATATAAAGGTGTTTTCGGAAAAGCTTTCAGATTGGCAGGACTAGATGAGAGTAACAACAATGCCATGAAACGTGCCATTGTATTGCACCATTACAAAGAAGTTCCGTCAGAAGAACAAGGTTATTATATCATCAACAGCCACGGCTGCCCGATGGTTAACGAAGCATTCTTCAAAAGACTTGAAAAATATATAGAAAGTTCAAATTCTAAAATCTTATTGTCTGTTTATTATTAAAAGATGGAGTAATAAGTTTGGAGTAAACTAAAATTCCATTAGAATTTTGAACAGTAAAAATAAATTTAAAAGAGAACTTAGGTTCTCTTTTTTTATGCCGATAAATTAAATTTTCTGCCGTTTAAAATTTTTGCCCTTTATCTCTAAGTTCCTATAAATGCTCAGTAAAAGCAATAAATTAGGATAAACTTAACTTGTGTGATAAACTAGATAGAAAATACAAGTTGTAAATTAGTAGAATAGTAATCAAAAGTTTATTTTATGAAAGCAGTACGTTTTTTTGGGCACAAAGATGTCCGCGTTGTTAATGATCTTGAAAGACCTGTTCCAAAAGGTGATGAAGTTTTATTAAAAATTGGCGGAGCTGGTGTTTGCCACTCAGACCTGCACATTATAGACGAGGGAACAGTTGTAGGAACCGTTTTTACTCTAGGACACGAAAATGCGGGATGGGTTGAAGAAATTGGTGAAAATGTGCAAGGTTATAAAAAAGGAGATGCCGTTTTGGTATACGGTCCGTGGGGTTGCGGACATTGTAAGCCCTGTCAGCAGTCAAAAGAAAATTATTGTGATCATCAGTCGGAGCAAGCTTACGGAGGCGGTTTAGGACTAGATGGCGGTATGGCAGAGTATATGTTGGTTCCGTCTTCGAGACTTTTAGTGCCTATTTTCGATTTAGATCCTATAATTGCAGCTCCATTAACAGATGCGGCACTTACACCATATTCTGCCATAAAACGTTCTCTTCCTAAATTGATGGCAGACGAGTTTGTTGTAGTCATTGGTGTTGGAGGTTTGGGTCACGTTGCACTTCAGATATTAAGAGAAATAAGCGGAGCAGCTATTATTGCCTGCGATGTTACCGAAGATAAATTAGCATTTGCAAAAGAATTAGGGGCCGAATTTACCATTAATTCTAAAGATGCCGATGCAGCAGAACAAATTCAGAAAATTACCGGAATCAAAAAAGCTAAAGTTGTTCTAGATTTTGTTGGAGCAACTTCTACCATAGATTTAGGAACAAAGGTTGTAAGCTTAGATGGAGATCTTACGATTGTTGGTCTTGGCGGCGGACATTATCAGTACAGTATGAATGTTTTGCCTTTCGGAGTCAGTATGACCAATCCGTATTGGGGATCAAGAACAGAACTGATGGAAGTTGTCGGTCTCGCTAGACAAAAGAAAATTCATATCGAAATAGAAAAACATAAACTTGACGATGCTAACGAAGTGTATGATCGAATGAGACAGGGAAAAATAAAAGGCAGAGCCGTTCTAGTACCTTAAAACTAAAAAAGAAAAGGAATCCGTCTCAGCAGAGGCGAATTTTTTAATTCTAAGAAATAAATACTATTTGCAGATTAAAAAATATCAATATATTTGCGCATCCAATCAAGCAAATGAAAAACACAATTAACATCGCTTCTATTATCATGATTATCATTCGATAATGATGGAGAGGTGTTATATAAATAAGTAAAAGATACAATTTAGAAAGCCTCCCATAATCGGGAGGCTTTTTTGTTTACAGCAATTATGAAAAAATCAGTTCAGAATAGCATTATTATTTCAATTATCATTATTCGCATTACATGACGAGTCAGGATTATATTGTCTATTCAAAAAAGCCTTTCTCAGTCCATGCGAAAGGCTTTTTTTATTTCCCTTCAAGCCAATAAAAAAAATAAAATCACAACATGAAAAACGAATTTACGCTTACCATTTATTCCGAAGATCAAATAAGATTAATCAATAAACTCAGCTCGATGTTTATACGAAAACAAGTAGCTATTTTGAGTCTTAATATGTCTATTTGTGAAATTGATCAAATGTACAGGCACACCATTGTAGTAAATGAAACATTAGATACCGTAATAAACTTAGCTGCACAGATTGAGAAAATTATAGAAGTTTTTAAATGCAGTTATTCTTCGAAAGATGAAATCGTTTACAGACAGACCGCATTATTTAAGATCTCGACTGCGGTATTTATGTCAGATCCACGAATGGAAAGTGTACTTCGTGAAAAAGATCTCACGGTTTCAGAAATTCAGAAAGAATACACCGTATTGCAAGCCACAGGAACAGATGAAGAGATCATCAGCTTGACTGAAAAATTAAAACAATTGAAGCTTATAGAATTTATAAAAAGCTCCAGAATTGCACTTACAAAATCTGAAGAAGGCTTTTGTGCAGAATTTTAGAAAAAAACCGAGTTTAAATCAGTTGTTTTCTGCTAGATTTCTTATTTTTAATAGTCTAAGTTACTAAAGCTAAAAATATGATTTTAGGTACTAAACGTTTATTGTCTTTTTTATTGCTGTTGTCGGCAGTACTGATAACGCCATTAAGAATGGAAGCGCAGCTTTTGGGTGCAGCCAAAACTACGGCCGAAGAACCAGCAAAAATTCCAGATGATTCATTAGGGAGAAGAACACCTCAAGGAACCGTAAACGGATTTATCAAAGCGATTGGCGATCAGAATTATCTGCGCGCCAGCCAGTATTTTATGCTTAGTAAACGTTCGTATCGCAAAACAGCCGAAAGGGTGCGAATTGCAAAAACTTTTCAGCAGCTTTTGGATCAGGGAGGAAATTTTTCGCCCTCATCTATTCTTAGCAATAAAGAATTAGGACGTATAGATGATAATCTGGCAACGGGAATCGATTTAGTCGGAAATATATCGACAGACAAAATAAACATACAGCTTTATCTGGAAAATCAGTCAGATGATAGTGAGCCGGCGCTATGGCTTTTTTCGGCAGAAACTATAGAAGCCATTCTTTCAGCAGATGTTAGCGGAGAAAAAACATTTTTGGATAGAGTATTGCCAAAAGTCTTAAAAGAAAAGAAATTTGGAAATGTTCCTATTGGACATTGGGGAGTAGTGGTGATAATGACGATTGTATCCTACCTGCTTTCCAGACTGCTTATATTCGTCTTTATATTTCTGCTTCAAAAAATATGGAAGAAAGCAGACAGCGAGAAAGGTAATGCTATAATCGAGGCTTTTACGCTGCCGGTGCAAATGTATCTCACAGTAATTTTATTTGTGGCAACGACACAGCGCATGGGAATTTCGATAATTGTGCGCCAGCGATTTAGCATCATCATAATTACAATCGGAATCTTAGCTTTTTTAATACTGCTTTGGAGAATGACCGATTTTGTGAGCATGTTTACCCGCAGCAGAATGAATAGGCGAGGTCGTGCTTCTGCCGTATCTGCGGTTTTGTTTTTAAGTCGCACCATGAAAGCAGCGATTGTAGTTATCGGAATTATTGCCATATTAGGAATAATTGGAGTTGATGTAACAGCCGGACTTGCCGCGCTGGGAATAGGGGGGATTGCATTGGCTCTTGGAGCACAAAAAACAATAGAAAATTTTGTAGGTAGTGTCAGCCTTATTGCCGATCAGCCCTTACGCGTTGGCGATTATTGTCGTGTTGATGATATTAAAGGAACCGTAGAATCTATCGGAATGCGTTCTACGACACTTCGTACGGCAGCCCGAAGTATTGTTACGATTCCGAATGGACAGCTTTCGGCTAGTAAAATAGAAAATTATGCCCATCGCGATCGATTTATATTTAATCCGATTTTTGGTTTTAGAATGGAAACTACTCCAGATCAAATGCGTTATCTGCTTGTCGAATTAAGATCTTTGCTCTACGCACATCCCGGAGTAATCAATACGCCTCCAATAGTCCGTTTTACGGGCATTACAGCCGATGCTTTAAAAGTTGAAATTACATCATACATCGAAGCGGTTAATTTTGAAACCTCACAAGAAGTTCAGGAAGATCTTTTATTGCGAATGATGGACATTATAGAAAAAAGTGGTACTTCTTTGGCTTATCCATCGCAGACATTATATATGGCGAGAGATACTCCTTTTTCAACTGAAAAAGCAGAGGAAGTTGCAGAAACAGTTAAAAAGTGGAAGGAAAATAATGAATTGCAACTTCCTAAATTTGATCCGAAAAGGGTAGAGAACTTAAAGGGAAGCATTAAATATCCAGACGATGGAAGTTTTAATCCTGATACGGATATGACTATAATTTAATAAAAAATAGGCTGTTCAAAAGACAGCCTATTTTTTTATTGTAATTTATAATTTCAGAACTATTTCTCTAGAGTTATAGTTTTACCTGTAAAGTTTATTCTGCCGCTTTGAACATCTTTAGAACCATCAGGCTGTTTTCCTCCAACGTAAATCGTAAACCAGCCTGGTTCTACCACACGTTGTTTTTTCTTATTGATAATAGAAAGCTGTCTTGGCGTGATAGTAAAATTGATCGTTTTGGTTTCTCCTTTTTTAAGATGAATGCGCTCAAAACCTTCCAATTGCAAAATCGAACGTGGAGTAGAGGCTTTTTCATCTTTCAGATACAGTTCAGCTACTTCGTCGCCTTCGCGTTCTCCAGTATTCGTTACATCAACAGATACTTTAAAATCATTTTCGGAATTTAACTCTTTTGGAAGCTGTAAATTAGAATAGTTGAAATTGGTATAGCTCAAACCAAATCCGAAAGGATATAAAGGCGTTTTATGAAAGTAACGATACGTTCTGCCTTCCATATCATAATTTTCAAATTTAGGCAATTGGTCAACCGATTTATAATACGTAACAGGAAGTCTTCCCGCTGGATTATAATCTCCAAAAAGAACATCTGCAATAGCATTTCCGCCTTGCTGTCCAGGATATCCAGCCGTTAAAATTGCGGGAATATTGTCATTTGCCCAATTGATAGAAAGCGCGCTTCCGTTTATTAAAACCAAAATTACAGGTTTTCCAGTAGCTTTAACGGCTTTCATTAATTCTTCCTGATTTGCTGGCAGATCCAAACTTGTTCGGTCACCGCCATTAAAACCATCTGCTTCAACTTTCATTTCTTCTCCTTCTAAACGCTCATTCAATCCTAAAACTAAAATTACAGCGTCGGCTTGATTGGCAGTCTGAACTGCTTCTTGCACTAAATTTTCTTCTGGTTCTGCCCAAAACAGTTTTGCAATGGCGTCTCCGTAGTAATTCTGATACTTGATTTCTATTTTATATTTCTTTCCTGCTTCCAAATTAATTTTTTGCGGACGAAAACGTGGGTGATGATCGTTTTTTCCGCCTTCAGCTTTTCCGCCTTCAATTTGAACAGTCATAAAAGGTTTCGACCATTCCGAAATAGTATAAATTCCCGTTTTAGGAACCGAAAGATAACCCGTCCACTTTACGCTGTAATGCCCCATTTTTAATCGAGGATCTGGCGTGTTAATATCCCATTCAAAATCGATATTATCATCTATTTGCGTAAATAACGGTTTTCCTTTCCATTCTAAATTATTAAAGTATTCTCCAACTAAACCTTGAGTTCCGTTTTCGTTTTGGAAATATATGGAAGGAATGATTTTCATTGCCTCAACTCCTTTGGCTAAGTCTGTTCCTTTTGCATATAAAACTTTAGCATTTGGCTCCAATTTGTTTTGAATTCCTTTTAAAACCGTAACCGGATTGCTCGGAACTCCGCTGTAATTTCCCCATAAAGACTGAATATCATTTGCATTTGGTCCAATTACGGCAATTGTTTTAATGTTTTTAGAAAGTGGCAGCATATTATTTTGGTTCTTCAAAAGCACAATACTTTTTTGAGAAGCTATTCTAGCAAGATAATCGTGCGCTGCATTGTTATTATCAGAATACGGAATTTGAGCATAAGGAACAATATCGTCTGGATCAAACATTCCCAATTTGAAACGAGCGGTATATAAACGTTTAACAGCAATATCAATGTCAGCTTCAGTAATTAATTTGGAATCTACGGCCTCTTTTAAAGATTTAAAACTGCTTCCACATTCTAAATCTAACCCGTTTTTTACCGCTAGAGCCGAAGCACTTGCAGCATCAGTTGTTATTTTATGGTATTTCCAAATATCCGTTACAGCGCCACAATCGGATACTATATAACCTTTAAAATCCCAGTCCTTTCTAAGGATATTAAACAAAAACGGACTCGCACTGGCAGATTCTCCACGAAAACGGTTGTAAGCGCCCATTATGGAGTAAACATGCCCTTCTTTTACCAAAGTTCTAAAAGCAGGCAGATAGGTTTCGTAAAGATCAATATCGCTTGTATTGGCGTCAAAATAATGGCGTGATGGTTCTGGCCCAGAGTGTACGGCATAATGTTTGGCAGTAGCGACGACTTTTAAATATTTATCATTTGTGCCTTGAAGTCCGTTTACATAATTGAGTCCCAACTGGCCCGTTAAAAACGGATCTTCGCCATAGGTTTCATGTCCGCGACCCCAGCGTGGATCGCGAAAGATATTGACGTTTGGCGACCAAAATGTCAATCCTTGATAAATGCCATGCTGTCCTCTTCTCAAATACTCATGATGTTTGGCACGGGCTTCATCAGAAATGGCAGTGGCGACATCCAAAATTAATTGACGATCCCAAGAAGAAGCAATAGAAATAGATTGCGGAAAAACAGTGGCAAATCCCGCACGAGCAACGCCATGCAGCGATTCGTTCCACCAATTGTACTCAGGAATTCCTAAGCGGTCAATTGCTGGAGCAGAATCCATTAATTGATTTATTTTTTCGTCTAATGACATTCTAGATACTAAGTCATTAACACGCTGTTCTGTAGGTAGATTGGGGTTTTTGTACGGAAAATTTTCTTGCGCAAAGGTGGTTAAAGCAAAAAAATGTAACGCAACAACTATGGATCTTTTTTTCATAGGTTTTGGCTGGTTGGATTTGATTTAGTAAGTATTAAATATACTTAAAATCTATTTATAGCCAACTTATAAAAATATAAATAATTTTCTCGAAGAGTTTTAGAATCCCCAAAACCTCTTTAATGTTCTTCGGGTTCTCTCACAATTTCCATATTCCCATCATTTTGCTTTACCGCTTTCCAATCGGGATTCAATTCTATTTCGTAAAATTCGCTTATAATTTTTCTGCCCTCAATTTTAGAAGGAAGCGGAAAAACAAAATATGTTTTTCCCTCTTTTTCATAACTTAGAATTCCAGCTTTGCCCAATTGGTTTTTTCCTTCAATTGTGCCAAAATTCCCAAAGTTTTTTCCCGATTTATCACGACCTTTTATACTAGAATACACAATTCCTTTATCGTTTAAAGTTAAAGTGCCATTCATATTAAAAGTGCGTCCGTAATGTTCAATGTCAGTAATGGCGACTTTCAAGGTTGGTTTATTAAACAGTAAATCGGCGTAATAGTCAATTAGTTTCTTTTGTTCTTTTTCTCGCGCAATTTCCTGTCTGTTTATTTCCTCAAAATTGTTTCTGAGTTTAGTAGATTTTAAAGTCTTTTTATTGACATTTAATGCCGATTTAAGAACCATATTTTCGTAAATGTCGGCAAAATTATAAATTTTGTCTAAGCCATTTTTCCAAGGAATATTTAAGTAATCAAAAATTAATCCGTAGGCTGGGCCAGTGGCGTAGGGGAAAGGTCTGGTATATGTTTTGGCCTCTTCACGATCATTAATTTCCTCGATTGCCTTTTCGTATTTATTAGAATAAGAAGATAAAGCGAAACCAGTGTAATTGGCTAACCCTTCTAAGGTTTCTATTTCCAATTCGTCGTTAAGGCATTTTGCATATTGCTTTTGTCTTTCTTTTCTAAAAATAACGGCATCTTTCAGATGGTTTTTGACTTCAACGTTTTTTCTTTTTTCGCTAATAGCCTTCAAAGCATTTTTTAATGCCTGATATTCTAATCGCAATAAAATACGGGCATTAGTTTCGTCCAAATATTCAATCGGATTTCCTTTAAATTTTCGAGATTTCATCTGCAGTAAATGAAACAATTCATGAATAACTGTAGCGCTTTTATCATCCAGATAGTTATTCAAAACTGTAGCATATTCTTTTCCTTCATATTTTTGAGTGGTATTGACAAAAACCAGAGAATTGCGTTCCATTGTTTTATAATGTAAAGTATCATTATCGGTTTTACTGTTTGGTAAGTTTGCCAAACTGTAAATAGAAGAATCAAAATCGATTACAATAATACTGTCATTCCAAATTGGTTTTCCCCAAAGTTTTCCATTATCTTTTTCTAAGAGGACTTTGGCTTCCAGAAGTTTTGTTTGAATGTTTTGCCTTTTTGCTAAAGCTTTTTCTGTTTCTTGTGCTGTGGCAAATTGTAAAAGCATCGTGAAGATTAGCAATAAAAAATTCTTTTTCATTTTCGATTGATGTTTAAGATTTCGAAAACAAAATTAGAATTGCCAGTATTGAAAATGAGTTACTAAAGGGCTGAAATTAGGACTAATCCCTAGGATGATTTTTTAATTTCTCTGCCAATTCATGCCGATTTGCCACATCCAATTTGGCGTAAAGATTTCGGATGTGCGTTTTTACCGTGCTCAAAGAAATAAAAAGCGCATTAGCAATTTCTTTATTGGTCTTATCTGCCAAGATCAATCTGGTGATTTTCTCTTCTTGATTTGTCAAGCTTAAGTTTGAAAAATCTACATGGTTTTCTTTTGGTTTCAGCAGTTTCAATTTTCTGAATTGAAAAACAGCAACAATAATCAAAATGAAGACTAAAAAGCCTAAGAAATAATTTAGTTTTTTATTGAAGGCATACTCTTGCTGTAAAATGACATTCGATATTTTTGAGATTTCATCTTGATATTGAAGATAATAAGAAGTTTCGCCGTAATAGTCTTTTAGCGAATTTGATATCGTTTCGTAAAACTCCAGATTTTTTTCAAAATCAGTTTTAACATCAAAATCACTTTTTTTAATATCCCAAAAAGCTAAAAGTTTCAGAAGCGGATGCTTTATATTCTTTTCGCTATACGATTTCACTTTTTCGGCAAAATCATTTATAGCCTGCTGCTGTGCTTCTTTGTTTTTGATTTGAGAATTGTTTTTCTCCAATTGTTCTTCAAAAGATTTTAGCTTTTTCCATTCATTATCAATCAAATTGCTGTTTTTTGACAGACTAAACCAATTATTTCCCGATTTTGAAAAGTAAATAGTATCTCGGTTAGAGAAAATAAAATTATGATAATTGCTTTTCTCATTATCCTGAACCAATTGAAGTCCTTTATTGGTATTTATGTTGGAATGAATGCGATAGAGTTTGTCTTTTTCTGATAACAATTGCCCTTTAAACTCAAAATAACCCGAACTGTCCGTTTGGGTCGAAAAAAGAATCTGATTTTCAGTAATCATTGTTTCTTCGTCATATTTCAGTAGACTCAAATAAACCGTTTTGTTTTGCTGCTCTGCGTCAATATATCCCGAAATTTTATACTGCCCGTAACAAAACGGAATTGAAAAACCGATAAGGATTACACACAAAAAAAGAGTCGTTTTTATTTGATGCATTTTATTTTTATATAATTATAGAAACTGATAAAGTGTAATTAATTGTAGTTTAATGTTTTATAAATAACTAAAATAAAGAAAAAACGCATTCGAATAAAAATAAGTAACTGAATTTTGCAGAGCTGAAGAAATAGGGATACTACTTCTTCATCGCTTCGGCTCGCATATTGGGTGGCATTTTCTCGATAGCATATCGAAGTGCGGTTCTTGGCATGGTCGCTTTATTTTTGATTACAAAATCGAACACTTCTTTTTGATTTGCTTCACTTGCCGCTTTAAGCATCCAGCCATAACCTTTTTGAACCAAATCATCTTTATCGTGAAGTAGGATTGTGGCTATTTCAAAAATCTCTTCTAAAAATAGTCCTCTGCGGGCGGGAATAATCAAGGTTACAGCAGCGGCACGACGCGTCCAACGGTTAGATGAAAGTGCCCATTTTTTCAGTTTCGCAATGTGTGCAGGATACATTTGGAGAAAATCGCCAATAGTATGATTACACAGCGTATCGCACGAAGCCCAATTGTTTACATCTTTTTTTACCCATTTTTCAAAAGTATCAAAATCTGAAGGCTCGTACTGTTTACGTAATGCATACGATAAATTGCACGCGATAATAGATTCTTCTAAATTGCCAGATTGCCAAAGAATTTCACACAAATCAAAAATTTCTTGTTTCGGTTTGCCTTTTATGTCACTTAAAATTTCTTTACTGATTTGATGTACAACTGGAATTTTAACTCCATACGAATTAATTTCTTCTTTAAAGAAATGCTGAGAGCCGTTTTTTGTTTTTTCATCAACACTGTCTTTGAGCGTTTGACGAATATCATCGATAATTGTTTTCATATTCAAAGCTAGAAATAAAT
This sequence comes from Flavobacterium erigeronis, assembly GCF_054075165.1. Lineage (NCBI taxonomy): Bacteria > Pseudomonadati > Bacteroidota > Flavobacteriia > Flavobacteriales > Flavobacteriaceae > Flavobacterium > Flavobacterium erigeronis. Next base: position 102,578 of record NZ_JBSKGP010000012.1, read on the forward strand.
TTTCATTGTTGAATCATTACCCATTTTTCAAATCTTCCGTGATGGCTGATTGAAATATCCTGAAGCGAATTTGAAGTTTTTGAATACGGAATACCATTTTCGTCTTTTATAATTTCGACGTTTTCAACTTCAATCACATGATTTAAGTTTTCGGGATTGTTTACAGCAATGGTATGAATACTTTCAGGAGAAATTGTGGTTTTGGTATAATAAACATTTTCATTGCAAATTACTTTTCCGAATGCTTGATTAAGATTGAAAGAATCTAAAGAACAGCAAAGCTTCTTCGGACTGAATTCACGTATTTTGGTTTGACGGTTATAGATTTTATACGCCGCTTCCTTCATGCTCCATAAAAGCCAAACCATTATTTCTGGTTCAGAATAACCTTTTACAAACGCTTGCTCTTCGGCTGTAAAAAGCTTTTCTAAAAAACCTTTGCGCTGCCAGTTGCTTTCTATACGTGACTGCGCAAGATCTACAATGTCATTGCCAATCATTTTTCGGCTAGTTTGGTTTCGATGATTTCAACTGCGGTTTTTACGTCAAGCATTCGTTCCATGTCGGCATTGTCGATCACGATATCAAAATTTTCTTCGATATCCAGTACAATATCAACCAGATTAGCCGAATTGATATTCAGGTCTTTAATAAAATCGGTTTCTTCTGTAAGATTGTCAAACGCTTCTGTGTTTGTTGTAAAAGGCTTTATAATTCCTTTTAATTTTTCGATAAGTTCGGTTTTGTTCATATTAGTTTTCAAATTTTTTAAAGATTATGCATGCGTTCACATCGCCAAAACCAAAACTGGCTTTAGCAATTATATTGGGATTCGTTTTAATTGTTTCTAAAAGCATTTTCGAAGGATCAATAAGAGAAGCGATTTCAGGATGAAGATCGGAGCAATTTTTATTTCCAAACAAAAATCCTTCATGAAGTTGCAGTATAGCAGCAACACTTTCAATACTTCCAGAAGCGCTTAAACAATGACCTGTCAAGCTTTTCAGCGAATTAATGTACGGAAAATCAGAACCACTTCTTTCTAAAGCTTTGGTCCAATTTTCAATTTCCAAACTGTCTTTTGTAGTCGCGGTCAAATGTCCGTTTATGGCATCAATTTCATTTGGGTTTATTCCTGCATTTTCGACTGCACTTTTAATACATCTTTGCACAGCAGTACTGTTTGGAGCCGTCATAGTGCCGCCATCGCGCTGTCCGCCAGAATTGATATTTCCGCCTAAAATTTCAGCATAAATAATGGCATTACGTTCTAGAGCGCTTTCCAAATCTTCAACCACAAAAGCTCCGGCACCGCTTCCGGGAACAAATCCTGAAGCCGAAGCACTCATGGGTCTTGAGCCTTCTTCGGGATTGTCGTTAAATTTAGAAGAGCAGACACGAAGCGCATCAAATCCTGCCCAGATATAAGGCCCGCTATCTGAAGTGCTTCCTGCTAAAATCCGTTTGGCTTGTCCAGATTGTATTCGGTCATACGCCATCAAAATCGCTTCTGCGCCCGTAATACAAGCCGAAGAATTGGTAGTAACTTGATTTCCCAATCCGATTTTGCCGCCCAGATAAGCGCTGACACCGCTGTTCATGGTTTGAGCAACGACGGTGCTTCCTAATTTGCGGGTTTGCAATTCGTCAATTTTATAAATGCTTTCGCGAAATTTATCTATGCCAGAGGTTCCCGCTCCAAAAATGCATCCGCTGTCCCAATCTGGAGTTTCGTTTAGTGGCAATCCTGCATGGTTCCAAGCTTCCATACCTGCCATAACGCCGTACAAAATTCCCGTGCTATTAAATCCGCGAAGTTCGAGTTCGGTAAAATATTGCGCTTTTAATTCTTCTGAAATTTGTGGCTGACCTGCAATCTGACAGGAAAATTGCAATTCTTCGAGCTGAGCATCATGACGAATGCCCGAAATGCCGTTTTTTATCGCTTCTGTAAATGCGGAAATGCCTACACCATTTGGCGCAGCAACTCCAAGACCTGTTATTACGATTCGCTTTTTCATAATCTTTTTGTTATCATTCCAGCCAGAATTCCGCGACAAACTTCTTGTCCAGCCTCATTTTTCATTACGGCGTTACACTTTAATTTTCCAAAACGAAAAAACAATTTTTCAGAAGTTACGGTTACTTTTTCGTTTGGATAAACGGGTTTTAAAAACTCCATTTCAGCCGAAGTAAAAGCAATTACGGTATTTTCGCCCAATTCATTTCCTAACAGAAATATTCCCAAACAAACCATTCCAATCTGAGCCATGGTTTCGGTTAAAATAACGCCCGGAGTAACTGGATTATCTTTAAAATGCCCTTTATAAAAGTCTAAATTTTCGTTGAAAGTATACGTTCCCGTCACGCCATTTTCATCTGCATGAAGCAATTCGTCTACAAATAGAAAAGGCTCACTGTACGGAAGCTGTTTGATGATTTCATTTAATTCCATAAGCTTTCAAATTACCATTGCAATAAAACTCTTTGTGCCGAAAAACCCGGACCAAAACTCAGCATTAAACCTTTTTCTCCTTTTTTCGGATTTCGGTTCATAATGTTTTCTAAAACGTACAAAACAGTTGCACTCGACATATTTCCATATTGTTTCAGCACTTCTTTTGTATCGTCGATATTTTTATGTAATCCTGCGAAAAGTTCTTCGACAGTAGTTACAATTTTTTTTCCGCCGGGATGAAAAATCATGTGGTCAATATCTTTGATTTCTAGATTATTTTGTTTTAAAAACGGATGAATAATATCGCCAAAATGAGAGGCAATTGTATCTGGAACTTCAATATCGAGAACCATCTGCAAGCCGCCGTTGGTTAGTTTGAAACCCATCATGTGTTCGGCATCATAAAAATGATACATCTGTTCGTCCAGAATTTCGGGACCATTATCACTTTCGCTTGACGACAATAAACAACAGGCAGCTCCATCTCCAAAAATAGCGGCACTGACAATGTTCGGCATCGAAAAATCATTCAACTGAAAAGTGGCTGTTGGCGATTCTACCGCAATTACCGCGGCGCGTTTCCCAGGATTCGATTTTAGAAAATTCTTCGCATAAATAATTCCTGATATTCCTGCAGCACAGCCCATTTCGGTTACGGGAAGGCGAACGATATCTTGTCTTAATTTCATTTTATTGATAAGATACGCATCGAGCGACGGAATCATAATTCCGGTACAGCTTACCGTAATAATGTAATCTAAGCTCTGCGGATCCCAATCTGCTTTTTGGAGCGCTTTTTCTAAAACTTTTTCTCCGAGAACAATCATTTCGCGACTGTAAATGTCATTTTTTTCTTCGAATGAAGTGGCTGTAAAAACCTCTGTAGGCTCCATAATAGAATACCGTTTATCTACAGAAGCGCCTTCAAATATCTTTTTTACTTTTTTGACAAAACGTTCTTCCTGACCTTCAAGCCAAACTTCTACTAGCGGAAGGATTTCTTCGGTCGTACGGGAATATTGCGGAAGCTGCTTTACAGCTGTAACTATCTTTACACTCATATTTTTGTAATTATCCATTGGTAACGGAAAGCCCATTTCCAGTTGATGGAATAGTTTTTTAAATTTAATTTTTTAGAAAAATGTTCTAATTCTTTCTTTTTGAATCCTTTTAAAATAGAAATCAAACCATCGTTGCGAGACATTGTATTAAGGTTGAAAACCACACCAATTAGCTGAAATAATCTATACGCGACTTTGCTGCGATGCAAATCATTCACAACAATTCCGATCGAAGCATTATCGTTTAATGTTTCCATCAGATCGTTTATCTGATTTGTGGTAAAATGATGCAAGGTCAGCGTGCATAACACAATATCGTATTTTAGCGATTTAAAATCTTCACTAAAAACATCCAGACATTTATATTCGATATTTGGAAAATCTGCTGAAAGTTTCTGGGCATAATCAATCGTAAAAGCGTTGGCATCTATTCCGATTAATTGAAATTTTAGATTATGTTTTTTTCCATATTTGGCAAGCATTCGCAGCATATCTCCATTTCCGCAACCAATGTCGGCAATGGTAATCGTTTTAGAAGTATCGGTCTTTTTTAAAAGTTCTTTTATGCCGTGAAGCGTCAGTTTGTTTCCGCCAAGCAATTGATTGATAGCAGCAATCTGATCTAGCGCACCGATAAGTTCTTCGCTTTGAAGCGAAAAATCATCCATCATTTCGATTTCTTCTGTTCTATATTTGGTATTTACACTCATTTATTCACTAGTTATGGGACGACCGTGCGTTTGTTTTATAATAACCGAAAGTAATGACGGCATCGATGCAGCGATGGTAGTCAAGGCATGAGTAAGGTTTTTATGTGTTAGCGCTTTGGCCAGTATTCGTCCGAAGAATAATCTTTTTCCGAAATGTTTTTTCCATTCTTTGCGGTATTTTTTTTCGAATTCATTTCTGGATTCGATCTTTCCATAATAAAAGTCCAAAACTAATTCTGAAGCTATTTTTGCACTGTGAATCGCCATTGCCATTCCGTTGCCGCACATCGGGTGAATTAATCCAGCGGTATCGCCAATCATAAGAATATGATTTTCTACAGGTTTTTTTTTATCAAACGAAATCTGACTGATCGTTAAAGGTTTTTCGAATAGGGAAGTGCTGTTCTCCAAAACAGCTTTCAGTTTTTTATTTTTATAAAGAACTGCTTTCTGATATTCTTCGATGTTTTTATACTTTTTAAAAGTTTCAAAATCGGCCAGATAGCAAATGTTTATAATGTTTTTTTCGACTTTTGAAACCCCGCAATAACCGCCTTGAAAATTGTATAAAGCGACAAGACTTTCGTCAAAGTTTCCAGAGTAATGACTTTTTACAGCCAGCCACGGAGATTTTTTAGAAATAAAATCTCTAGAAAGGATTTGGTCAATATTGGATCTTTTGCCAAAAGCGCCCAAAACTATTTTTGCATTGAGCATTTGTTCAGAGGTGGTTACCGTAAAAATGTCGTTTTGAAAAGAAACATTGGTCACCGTTTCTGTAATAACGGTACAGCCATTTTCTATTGCTTTTTGAAATAAAAAATGATCCAATTCGTAACGGCTGATTCCGAAACCGCCTAACGGAAGTTTGGTTTTTGCTGTTTTACCATTTTGCGCTGTAAATTCAAAGTTTGAAATGGCTGTTGGATGAAGTTTTGAAACGTCTATGTCCAGCCAGAATAAGTAGGGAAGAATTTCATTTGAGATGTATTCTCCGCAGACTTTGTGTTTTGGAAAAGTATTTTTTTCAATAAGAATAACCTTCAATCCTTTTTTGGATAAGTGTAAAGCGCCCGCCAGACCAGCAAGCCCGCCTCCAATAATAAGTACATCAGGATTTGTTCTCATACTACCAATTTAACTATAAATTTTGATATGGATTTATTAAATTCTATAAGAAATTAACAAAATATCAACGTGGGGAAGTATGTTATAAGTTATGAATGATGAATTATGAATTATGAATTATGAATTATGAATAAAGAAATGCGAATGATAAATTATGAGTTATGATGTTACGCATATAAAAATTGATTTATATGTTTAAAATTCACAACTCATAACTACATAATTTATAATTCATTAATTTTTAGCTTTCTATCGAAGCTTTTAGCATTAAATAATGCATATCGGTATTTTTTACAAAAGGTTTCAAAAGTTCGCTTCCTGGCCCAAAAGCGGCAAGTTCGACATAATCGCCAGAATGATCCATGCTGATCCAGCCGACATTATTGTGTTTTTTCTGGATTTCTGAATAGGCTTTAAAAGGCAATTTTTTATAATTATACAGTCCGCCTTCTTGTTTTTCGAGTCCCGAATAAAAGTCCAGCAAGTGTTTTGCTTCTTCGTCGGTCAGACTTATTTTGTTGGTTTCAAAAATCCAATCTTTAATTTGCTGCAAATTAAAATCGCTATGAATGGCATTTAAAATGTATTCGTTTGTGTATTTATAATTGGCAATGCTTTTGAAATTCTTTACGGCATCTGCTCCATAAATAAGCCCCGGATTGGCATTGCCATGATCTGTTGTAATAATGACAAGCGTTTCTTTGTCTTTTTCTGCAAAATCTATGACTGCTTTTATAACATCATCAAAAGCCAACTGATCGTGAAGCAATGCCGAAATATCATTGGCATGAGCCGCCCAATCCACTTTTCCGCCTTCAATCATTAAAACAAAACCATTATCATGATCTTTCATTTGGTTAATGGCTGCTGTACTCATTTCGGCAAGAGTCGGCGTATTTTGCAATTCAGCAATATTGGTGCGGTCAATAGAATAGGGAAGTGCGCCCGAAGAAAAAATGCCAAGCGTTTTATTTCCTTTTTTTAAATTATTTAAATCAGCACCATTTTTTAGAATCTGATATCCTTTCTGTTCGTATTTGCTGTAAATATCTTTTTTGTCGGCTCTTTTTGCAGCATTGAAAAACTCATCTCCGCCGCCCATTAAAACATCGATTCCGAGGTCAGCATACATTTCGGCAATTTCAGGCTCTGCATTTCTGCTATCAGAATTCACGCAAAAGCCTGCGGGAGTGGCATGAGTAATGGTAACGGTTGTCACGCAGCCCGCTTTTTTACCCGCATTTTTAAACTTTTGCCAGATCGGAAGGTATTTTTCTCCATTAGCACCAACGTTTAAAACACCATTTTTAACCCGATGTCCTCCTCCAAAAGAAGAACTTGCTGCTGCAGAATCGGTTACTGCGGAACTGGCAGAAGCCGTATCCATTAACGCTCTCGAAACTTTATTTTCGTCATAAAGCGTAATCCAGTTTCCGTTTTTGCCTAAAATATACTGAGAATATAAATTGGCCATTTGTAGCGTGCCAGAACTCATTCCGTCGCTGACCATGAATATAATATTTTTCGCTTTTTTGCTTTTTTTAGAAATAACTTCTGAATTATTTGCAAATAGCACTGATGGACCTAGAGTGAAAAGTCCGGTTAACGCGGTTGAGCCTTTTAAAAATTTACGCCTATTCATTTTTGATTGTTTTTAATGCGATGTAAAGTAAAAATATTTTCCTTACTAACGAAACTTTGTTGCATTAATTTATTGTTGTTTTTTTCTAAATTTGCAGTCTGCTCAAATTCCGAGTTTCGGAATGAGTTATTTAGCATTAAAAATAAATGACAATACAAGATTTAGTTGGAAATTATTCCATTTCAGGAAGCAATCAGGACGAAAGTAATGAGATTACCTACCAAGGTGTTCTGAGCTTAGCTTTAGACAAAAACAACCGTATCAAAGCGGACTGGCTAATCAATTCGCATCAACAAAAAGGAACAGGTTTTTTTAAGGATAATATTCTAGTAATCAATTTCAGCTACAAAGGCGACGATAATAAGACTTATAAAGGTGTTGCGGTTTACAGATGCATCACAAAAGATGTTCTTGATGGTTTTTGGTCAGAGAAACATGGAAATCCGCTTTATTTGGGAAGCGAATATTGTTTGAGAATGGAAACTACTGAGCGATTGAATTAATGAATTTAAACACATAGTTTTATGTCAAGATAACTTTGTCAAAGTTCAAAACTTTGACAAAGTTTACGGCTCAGATCGCTATGTGTATTGATGTGAGTGAAACGCCTTTTTTACGCTATATAATCTATGTTTCTATGTGTTTCAATATTTAACACAAAAGCAAAACAAAATGTGGTTATATTAAGTGGTTTGAGTTGCTACAGTTTTTGTTCTATATTTTCTGTTATAAAGAATGATAAAACCAATCCATATTGCTAATAAAATGGCGATTAAAGTAAGTTCTGTTTCATGAAGGCCGTCACGGAAGAAATTATTTAAAGAATGCACACCAGCAACGGCTAACAATGATCCTGTAGACGAATATACTTTTCCGATTCCCCATGATCCGAAGAAAATGATTCCGAAGAAAATCATATTGCTTGGCGTGGTTTCGAAATTAAGATGCCAAGCAAACCAAAGAACTGCAATAATTAAAATTGAAGTAAATTTAGGAAGTGATTTTAATTGTTCCTGTAGAAAACCTCGCCAGCCAATTTCTTCCAAAAGTCCGTAAGCTAAAACAGTAAACATTAATAAAATTGGAAATTTCCCGATTGTGAAATAGTAAACTGCAGCGATTAAAACAGCTGGTAAAATCCAGTAAACGGCAAAAGGAACAATTGCATTTTTGTATATTCCTTTTAAAGACATTGGGTTGTGAAGAGAAAATATTTTAATGGCAGCCAAAGCGCCCAAAGCGGGACCAGCACCACGAAGCAGAATTACCAAATACGGATTTTCGATTCCAGATAATAAGTTAGTTTTTGTAGCTGCATATCTGCAGATTACAGCAATTACGTAATAAACTAGGATAGCGGCGAAGTTGATTTTATTTTTCATCGTTTTAAATTTGTTTGGTTTAGTGAAGCAAACTTAGTGAGCGAAAATGAAAATAAAATTGACTTTGGGTAAGAAATCATTTTTCCATAACTCTTTTTCGAATTCGGCTTAAACTTTCAGCCGTTAATCCGAGATAGGAAGCAATGATTTTTAGCGGTGTTCTTTGAAAGATTTCTGGACGGCCTTCTATAAGTTTTATATAACGTTCTTGAGGAGAAAGCGTTAAAAGATTAATCTGTTCCTGCTGTTTGCGCACGTAAAGCATTTCAGAAATTGCTTTTCCAATTCGCAAACCTGTTTCAGATCTTTGATACAATTCTTTTAAATCGAGATGCGAAATAGACCAAAGCGTTACATCTTCCAAAGCTTCGGTTTTAATTACAGACGGCTGCTGATTTAAAAAAGACATATAATCGCTTATAAAACTATTTTCGTACAGCAAATTAATGCAAATGTCTCTTTTGCCGTCCCAAACAAATAATCCAGCCGATCCTTTAATGATGATGTTCAGGTATTTTTCGACGCCGTGGTAATCTTTTATAATATCAGATTTATCGAATTCACGCACTTTAATTTTCTCCGAAAAACCTTTCCAGATATTCATGTCGGCGGTAAAATAGTTTTCGAAAATTAGCTTTACCTCTTCTGGAGACGGACTTTGTGGCATTTTATGAAGTATCAGTTTGGAATGCCAATATAAGGTTTATCTCTCAAAATAAAAACAACTGTATCAACTCGTTGCTTCAATTTTTGAAACACATAGAAACATAGATTTTTTTTTATGTCGAAAAGAAGAAAAAAAGAAACTAGTTTCTAACACATAGTTATGCGTCAAGCTAACTTTGTCAAAGTTCAAAACTTTGACAAAGTTCACCGTGAGATAACTATGTGTTTTGATGTGAGTGAAACGCCTTTATGCGTATGCTAAAACTATGTTTCTATGTGTTTAAATTTTATTTTTTGCTATTAAAAGAACCCAAAGAAAAATTGTAAAAGCTAATGTGATAAAAAAATCAAATCTATCAAGTGGTTCAAAAGAATTGAAAATAAATTTAATTCCAATCAAACCAGTACACATTAATAAAAGTCTAAACATCCTTTTCGCAAACAAACGCAAAGTAACTTTAGTGCTATTAGAATTCTGTTCTTTTATAAAATAATTCATTTCAAAAATAATTTTGATGAACTAAAATTACAAAAGTAAATGGAGTCTTTTGAAATTATTTTATACAAGGCAATTGCAAAACATTCGCATTCAGCGGCTGTTCTACTTTTCTTTCCAATTTTTCAGCATTTACTGTAACGTAAATTTCCATAGAACCCGTTCCGACTTTTAGTCCGAGAATGTGACCGCCATAAGCATCAAATTTGTCATCGGTAGCAACGCCATGCATGTGGATTGAAGGTTTGTCACCACTCCAAGCGATTGATCCTGTTATGCTTCCCATTTCGACTTTATTGAATGTTTTAGGATGAAATTTCTTTTCGTTAAAATCATAAAAACCAAAAGTAGCATCTTGCGCAAAACCAATTCCAGTAAAATTGGCCGACGGAATTTTTTGCTCTTTGGCTAATTTTTCAATTAATTCTAAAACATTATCGCCTTCGCGAAGAACCATCAGAAAGCCTTGAGCCGTTTTGGTATAACGGCATTTTTCTGCATCATTTTTCTGTGCTTGCGAAAAATTGAAAACCAAAAGAAATAGTAATGAAGTTGCGATTTTTTTTATCATGGCTGTTGTTTTTGTGTGTAGTTTTTTAACACATAATCCTAAATCTTGTCGTATACGCTGATGAAACGGATTTACTTCGTAAAGACGCAGATAAAAACGAATTTATTTTTAAAAGTATAAAAAAATCAGTTTTATCCGCGTTTTCGTGATAACGAATCCGTGTCATCAGTGTTCCATTCAGTTAGAGTGTTCCCGTACCCTGAACTTGGATAATTCTATTATGATCTTTTTCGTATTTTTCTGGATCAGAAGCGGCATATTCGTTTTCAGGTTCTGGAATGGCGTGAATTTTAGAATCACTTATAGAAATCACAGCCGAACAAACGTAGATTCCGACTTTTCCTTCGCTGTATTTAAAATCCAATAAAGTCAGTTTTACAATATCATTTATCGAAAGTTCGTAATAATTTCCGTAGCGTATGATTTTGAAATAAATCTGTTTTTCTTCACTAATTTCAAACTGATTCGTTTGTATGTTTTGGAATATGAAATTGTTTTTGACATCTTTTTCATTAAATCCCCAAGCTCGAAACTGCACAAAACCATTCATGAAATCAATGGAAATATAATATCCAGTTCCTTCTTTATCGCATTCAATTACAAAACCCGTTTTTCCCATTCCTTCCACAGCAAGCGTTCCTTCCCAAACAAAATCCATTGACGGTTTTTCGAAGCAGTAAATTTCGTAACCGCTACGACAGCCAAAACGCCATTTATTTTCATTTTCCTGTAGAAATTCAGCTGTCGGATTTCCCAGAATGGGCATGGGTTGTGGCAGGTCTTTTTGCTGAATCGTTTTCTGATATAATTTTTCCCAGAAGTAATAGCTTTTTAAACGAAGCCTTCCGCTTTTATCGGTATCCAGTTCTTTTGGCGGCGGAATCACACGATGTGTATTTACATTTCCATCGGCAAAATAGAAGTTGTAAACCAAATAATGCTTTCCTTCTTTTACCACTCTCGCCGCATAATTTCCCTGAGGCATTAAAACGTTATTATGAAAAGCGCAATATTCGCCCCTAAATTCTGGAGCCGACCAATAACGGACTTTAATATCTTCTCGAATGGAACCTAAAAGATAATGTGTTCCCTTAATTTCGAAAACGCACGGACATTCCACATCGTCATATACGTACGGAATATGAAGCGGTTTTTGCAGTACAAAACCTTCTTTTTCTCTTTTGGCAACACCAATACAGCCTCTGCGGTATGTTGGTCCAGAGGCACTTCGGGCACAGATTAATAGATAATCTTCGCCTTTGTATTGGTATTTAAAAGGATCTCTAAAACTAATCCATTGTCTGGGATTATTGTTTTGCCCTTCATAATGTGGCGCTTCACTTTTAAAAGGAAGTCCGTATAGATTTTCTTTTTTCCAAGTAATTAAATCGGTCGAAACGGCTCTTCCTACTTTTTGTTCTATTCCTTTATCCTGACGCTTCAAACCAGTATAATACATTTCATAACCTTCGCCATCCGATTTTTTGCTTACGTGCATCGTCCAAAGCATGTCATCGTCCCATTCGCCTGGATCGCCTACAAATAAGGCATTTTTTACTCGTTTCCACGAAAGACCATCTTTTGAAACTGCATGAGCAATATAATCGTGATTGGGAATAATTAAATGAAATAAATGATGAATTCCTTTTTCATCTATAAATACATCAACATCTCCAATTTCCCAGTTGCTAAATCCTGAACCTGAATACATTTTATTATTTATTTTAAACTGTTAGTATATTTTTTTTAGCCACGAATTCACGAATTTTTAAAACTTTAAAAATTGGCAAAAATTCGTGTAATTCGTTTTTTTTAATCCAACAGGCATAGTATTTTTGAAATAAAATTCGTGAATTCGTGGCTATTCAACTGCTAAACTTTTTACTTAATAATTTTATAATGTTTTAAGCCTTCTAAAATTCCTTCTGAAGCTGACGTTTTAGCGACGTAAATGCTTTTTGTGGTTTCGTAAGCCAAAAGTTCTGCGCTTCTGTTTCCGACAATAATTCCTTTTACAGGACCTCTAAACATATCAACATCATTTCCAGAATCTCCTGCGGCGACTACATTTCCTAACGGAATAGACCATTTTCGGCATAAAAACTTAATTGCATTTCCTTTGGAAGCACGTTTCGGAATAAAATCCAAAAATTGCCCGTGACTCGGAATGATATTTACTTTATACCATTCTTTTCCAAGAACCTCAATTAGTTCATCGTGATCGTAATGTTCTGCTTCATAATAATAGGAGATTTTATACGGATTTTGAGCTTCATCTTCTTGAAGTTTAATCCATTTTACGGCTTTTAATTTATTGACAATTTCGTCTCTTTTCCATCTTCCCGAAAGGAATTTTGCCCAGCCTTTATCTAGAATATAATCTTCTCCATTGGTGTAATAAATTTCGGTTCCGACAGAACAGATAATAAAGTCCGGCAGGGGAAATTCTTCTTCATCGATTACTTTTTTAACTAAAGCTAAATTTCGTCCAGAAGCCATTGCAAAAGCCATTTTATCGGTACGATTGGTTAAATGCGATTTTAATTCTTTCAGACCTGGATTTAAAAGTTTAGGTTCTATTAAAGTTCCGTCAATATCTGAAACCAATAAATGATCGATTTTACGTTTTAATCGGCTGATATTGATATTAGGATAATGCTGTTTTTTGATTCCCGCACCAGAGGAAAGCGATAGATTTTCTTTTACTAAATCAACATACTGATTAACGTGGCTAACCCAGCTGTAATGTTTCTGAATATTGATGGCGCCGTTGTTCGAATAATATTTCCACTGATTTTCATCGGTTAGAATGTTTCGAAGCGCTTTTTTAATTTGGCTTTCTTCTTGCGGATTTACTAATTCTCCGTTCTGACAAACAGGAATAATTTCCGATGGTCCGCCGTTCTTGGTCACGACAACAGGAAGCCCCGAACTAGCTGATTCAATTACGGTCAGGCCGAAGTTTTCATGCAAAGCCAAATTCACAAAAACACCTCTTTTCTCTGCCGCATAACGATAGATAATCGAAACTTCATTTTCCACATCATGTTTCTTCGGAATAGCCATTTTTCCGTACAAATCGTATTTGTCCATTAGCAGAAGCAAATCAGTCAGAACATTTTTTTCCGATTCTGGCATCTTTGCAATGTCTTTACGAATTCCGGCAAAAATAACGAGGTTGGCAATGCTTTGAAGCTCTTTATCTTTTCCGTAAACGTCAATTAAAGTATGCAGATTTTTGTGTCTGTCTGGTCTCGAAAGTGCCAGAATAATAGGCTTATGCGGATTAGTTAAGAATTTAGAAATGGTTTCGGCAACCCAATATTTTCGTTGCGCTTCTTCCATATGTTTGTCCGAATCATTTTCCTGATAATAATACGGAACAAATTTTCTAGTATCAATTCCTGGAGAAATAGCGTGGTATTTTCCGAGTTCAAAATTTTTATATGCTTTGTAGGTTTCAATTTCCTGTTCGGTAGAAGTTACAATGAATTCTGCGAGTTCTAAGGTTTTTTCTTCGGCAGCAATTCGGGCTTTAAATTTGAATTTTTTTTCTAGTTCTTCTTCTGTTTCTCCGCTTTCGATTAGTTTTTTCTTTTTGTAAAAACCTAAAGAATGTCCCGTATGGGCGAAAGGTATATTTAAAACGGCAGATAATTCGGCTGCGGCGTATCCCGCATCACCATAATGAGAGTGAATCCAATCGGGGAAAATATTATGCTGTTTGATGTGCTGCATCGCTCCATTCACGAAAGTGTCTAGGCCTTCCCAAAGCTGTTCTTTTGCCTTATATTTTTTTCCGAGAAATGGAATTCGGCGTATGTCTAATTTGTCATTGATAACTTCTACAGGCACCGCATATTCGGGAGAAAGAGCGGGATCATCAATTAATCGGGTAAAAAGATGCACATGCTCTACATCTTCGTGCTGGGATAAAAATTCGGCTAATTCGTAAATGTATTTGGTCTGTCCTCCGTTGTCGGCATCCCGTCCAATTTCTAGACCAGAACCTTTTAGGAGTCCGTGTATATTGATAAGTGAAATTCGTAATTTTTTCATCATTTTTCCTTAATTATATGAAAATGCAAGTTACAGCGCCCACATCGATTAAGAAGAAATAATTCCATTTTAAATTTACATAGTTCCCATGTTTTTAGGTTGAAGATGGTGTTTATAGTGTAAATGTGATGTCTATTAAAAATTTATATGAATAATGGAATATTCAATTGCCTCCAGCTTTAGCTGGAGGTTTGAATTTCAATTTGTGAATGGCTTTAGCCAAAATTGCGATTTGGCTAAAGCCTTGTTGTTAAAAAAAACTGTACCTCCAGCTAAAGCTGGAGGCAATTCATTAAAAATAATAAACCCGACAAGTTTTAAAAACCTGTCGGGTTTCGATGTATATTTTGATGGATATATTTAAAATATATTTTTAATTTTTATTAATCAGATTCTCAATATCCAAAATTGAAATTTCAGGATTTCCGCCTGCTGATCCCGCTACCAAAGCTCCCGTTGCACAAGCAAAATTTAAAGCAGCCTGCGGTTCTTTTCCATTTAGAAGAGAAGTGATTAAAGCTCCCAGAAATGAATCTCCTGCACCAACAGTATCTTGAACTTTTACCGTATAACCTTCATTTTCATAAAGATGTTTGTCCCATAATAATAGTGCACCATCTTTTCCTCTTGTAACGCAGATTGCTGTGGCATTGGTTAAAGAGCAGATAAAATTCATATTTTCTTCTAAAGTAGTATAGGGAGAATCAAAAGCAGCGCTGATTTCGGTTAGTTCTTCATCATTAAATTTAATGAAATTAGCAGATTGCATTAGGTGCTGCAACGTTTCATAATCGTAATGCGGTTTTCGCAGATTGACATCAAAAACTTTATAGGTGTGTGTGTGGAGCAGTTCGTCTAGTGCTTCTCTCGAAACTTGATCTCTGCAAACCAAACTTCCGTAGATTAAAACATCTGAGTTTACGACTAATTCTCTCGCTTCTTCGTTCAGCATAATTTTGTCCCAAGCAGAAGGATAGAGAATTTCATAAGTAGCCGATTTGCTTTCGTCTAAAGTTACGTTTACCAATCCTGTTGGGAAATCATCAGATTGTAGAATCGTATTGGTTTCTAAGCCTAATTTATTGACTTCGTTTATAATCGCTTTTCCATCTTCATCATTTCCTACACAGCTAATCATATTAGAATCAACGCCTAGAGCTTTCATTCGAAGAGCCACATTTAAAGGCGCTCCGCCAATTTTTTTCTCATTTTCAAAAATATCCCAAAGTACTTCTCCGAAAGCGACAGCTTTTAGTTTTTTGTCGTGGCTCATTTTAATTTTTTTCTCGTTTTAAAACATTAAATCGGATAAAAAGTGGTTCTCCGATTTTATAAAAATAGAAAAGATTGACGGTTTATGCAACCCGTTTTTTATTAAGAAACGATTCCTTAACTTACAATGGATTAAAATTTAAGTAGTAAAATACTGAAAATTAGATATTTGGTTTCTAATGGTTTTATTATCGATCTACACCAGTTTTAAAAAGCGAAAAGCACAAAATCTGTATGGTTTTGCGCTTTTATTGTTTTTTGGAAGTATTATTTTATCTCCAACTGCACTTCAAATTTCCCCACATAAGGATTATCGGCCATTTGAGAATGCCCAATAACTAAAATATAATCTCCTTTCTGTTCCAGTTTTTTTTCTAAATCCATACCAAATGGCCCGTCTGAAGATTTATCCGGAGCTATGATTTGATTAAAGCGAATGTTTCCGCCTTCAGGAAGTACGATTTTTGCTTTCAGGTTTGCAGAATTTTCGTTTTTAAATTTTATGTAAACTTTCGAAGTAGCAGAACTCAAAGTTCCTTCAGCTGTATATAAGCCTTTGTCATTTTTTACATTCATAAAAATGGTGTCTCCTTCTTGCATGTTTTTTTCAACAAGTGGATCTTTCTCGGTGACTTTAAGTTGCTCTGTGGTGTCTTGAGCAGTTTCTAAAGAATTATCGATTTTATTTTCTTTTTTTCCGCACGAAAGACAGAAAATACAAAAAAAGAGAAGGGTTAGATTTTTCATAATTGAGATTTTTAATGTAAAGTCAAATTTAATTGGTTTCTAATCGAATTCCGTTACATAATAATTATAAGAATTTGCATTTAAAAGTTTCGATTTTTCATTTCACTACAAATTTTCCTTAACTCATTACAAGATGTAATTTTTCTAATTTATATTATAAAAATAATAAATTTCAATCTCCTAAATTTGGTCATAATACAAAATAAACGGCCATGGAAATCAATTTAATTACAGAATCAATTTGGGAGAATAAAAGGAAAATTTCTTTCTGGGAAAGATTATTCAGAAGAAATAAAGCCCAAGAGAAAGAGCTAACTACGCCAGAAATTATAAATAAAAATTGTGATGGATTGCAATTTGGGAATCATAATGTAAAATCATTTTTGTTTTCTACCGATATGGCGCTTATCGAAAACAACGACGCCGATGCAATTTTGGCTGTTTATCCTTTTCCGCCTTCGCCAAAAATCATTAAAACACTAATTGAATTTGCAGGGAAACCTATTGTCTGTGGCGTAGGAGGAGGGAAAACAAAAGGCAAAAAGTCTTTAGAAATGGCTATTTATGCGGAAGAAGCCGGAGCGGCAGGAATTATAGTAAATGTTCCGTTTGAAAATAAGGATATCAAAAAAATCAGAGAGAAAGTCGCAATACCAATTATATCAACAGTTACTACTTCTAATTATAAATTTTTAAAAGAAAGAATCGAAGCAGGAGTAACTATTTTCCATGTTTCAGGCGGAGCGAACACAAATGAAATTGTAAAAGAAATAACAGCTCAATTTCCTGATTTTCCTGTAATGGCAACTGGCGGTAAAAATTTGGAAAGCATTAATGAATCGATAAATTCTGGTTCTAAAGCAATTGTACTTTCGCCGCCGTCCAATAAGGATTTGTTTAAAACTGTAATGGATAAGTATAGAAAGACTTTTGGTTGATTTTTTAATTAGATAATTAGGTAATTCGTCAATTAGATAATTTGAATCAAAATAGAAAATAGAAAATAGAATTCAATCTTTTGGGAATTTTTAAGATTCGAAGATTAAACATAGCCCAAGGTTTCAACTTGGGTACACAAACAGAAGAAATTCCTTCTCGTACTCAAAGATGAAACCTTGGGCTATATTTGAATTGAAAATGTGATTAATTATCCATGAGCTTCAACAGAAACATCATTCCATTTTTCCCAGCTTTCTAAGCGTTGTTCGTAGCTTTGTTTTACGAATGGAAGCGCCACTTTTCCTAATAGTAATCGTAACGGCGGATTTTCGTTTTCAACAAGATTTACAATTATTGGAGCTGTAGCTTCAACTTTTCCGAAGATATTTTCTCTTTCGGCTTGCGCTTTTTTAATTTCGTCGTAATACGGTAAACTTTCGCTGGCAATTCCAGTATGCCAAATGTTCGATGCGTAACCATTTGGTTCTAATAAAGTTACTTTGATTCCGAATTGTTTTACTTCTGAAGCTAAAGTTTCGCTCAAACCTTCGATCGCAAATTTAGAAGCGCTGTAAAGTCCCATTGCAGTTGGCAAAGTCGCCAAACCTAAAATAGAAGAAACCTGAATAATATGTCCGCTTTTTTGTTCTCTCATAATTGGAAGCACGGCTTGCGTTAACCATAAAGTTCCGAAAAAGTTAGTTTCAAACTGTTCTCTGGCTTCGCTTTCGCTTGCTTCTTCTACAGCACCTGTAAGCGCATAACCAGCATTATTAATCAAAACGTCAATAGTTCCGAAATGATGTTTTACTTTCTGAACTACTTCTAGAGATTCCTCTCTTTTGTTTACATCTAATGCTAAAGGCAGAATAGATTTTCCATATTTTTCTTTAAGGTCGTTTAAAGTTTCTAAATTTCTGGCCGTAGCTGCTACATTGTATCCTTTTGCTAAAAATGCTTCGGTCCAAGCTCTCCCGAATCCTTTTGATGCTCCTGTAATTAAAATTGTTTTTGACATTGTATTTGTTTTTTATAATTATTAATAAATTTAAAATATGACCAATCGGTCATTTTTATGGTAAAAAAAATTACAGCTTTCTTTCAGCAATAATTTTTTTGAGTGATTGTACTATGGTTTTCATGCTGTCATTATTGCCAGACATTCTAGACATTAAATGTCCGCCTTCCAGCATGGCGAAAAGGACAGTTGCAAATTCTGCCGCATCCCAATTTGGATCAAATTCTTTATTTTCGATTCCTTTTTCTATAATAGAAGTCAAAAGATGCTGTCCGCGTTTGATCACGTTGTTTACTTTTTCTTTCACAATAGGATTGGTGTCATCGGCTTCTGTACCAAAATTTAGTAATGGACAACCGCCAGTAACCGGTGGATTTAACGGATTACTGAAAAAATCGATATAAGCAAAAAGCTGTTCTTCAGCAGTTTTTCCCTGAGTTACTTCTGCCTGAAGCTTGCTGTTCAGCAATTTCATATTATGATCTACAGCGGCGCAAGCCAAAACGTCTTTGTTTTCAAAATGAACGTACATGCTTCCTTTAGACAATTTGGTTGCCTCCATAATATCGCTCATAGAAGTGGCTGCAATTCCTTTTGTGTTAAAAATAGGAGCGGCTTTTTCTATAATGAACTGTCTGGTTTCTTCACCTTTTGTCATGATACATTGTATTTACGATGCAAATATATGACCGATTGGTCATTTCTGCAAATGTTTTACTATTTTTTTTCAATTTAATTTTTTACTTCAAATAAAAATCTCTTGAAAATCCTTTAAAATTAAGGGCTTCAAGAGATTTTTTTTTTAAAAGAATAAAACAGAGAAATTAAATTACTCTATTCCTTTCTTCTTCATTTCCAAAGTTTCTTTCTTTAGATTTTACATTTTCATTTCCGAATTTGTAACTTAGAGCAATTCTGAAACCTCTTGAATCGTTGTAATTTTTCATCGTGTTTTTAATTCCGTTTGAATTATAAGAAATCAACGGTTTTTGCGCATTCAATACATCTTCTCCAGTTAACGTAATCGATAAACTCTTTTTTAAAGCCAGAACTTTCACAGAAAAATCTAAAATATTCAAAGTCGAAATATTAAAAACTTGATAACGACCCGGCAGCTGTAATCCGTAATTCAATCCCAGAAATAAAGTTTTGGACTGATTTATGGTAAAATCGTTATTAGCATAAATATAACCATTGTAACCATCTACAGAAGCAATAAGATTAGTTTTAGATTTTACATTTTGATAGTTTAAATTGAATCCCATGTAGCTGTTCCACCAATTGGATTTGTTGAAATTGTAATAAGTCGAAAGTCCGATTTGATAGGTATTGGCATAATTAATCGGCGTGCTTTTGGTAATATTAGTTTCTGGATTAATGATTGCCAATTCCTGTCCGAAATCTGAAACCTGAGAAAAGTAAACCGAATTCACCCATTTTTGATTGCGGATATAAGTAAATTGAAGATTATCAATAAGCGAAGGCTTCAGAAACGGATTTCCCTCAGAATAATAAAACGGACTCGTTCTAATCACAAACGGATTCAAATATTCAAAATCGGGTCTGCGGATTCTTCGGCTGTAGTTTAAAGAATACGAATTGTTATCGTTCGCATTATAAGTCACATAAGCCGTTGGAAATAGCTTTAAATAGTTGTTTTTATTGGTTTGATTCAAGTTTTCAGAATAACCTTCTGTCTGCGTGGCTTCGGCTCTTAAACCAATTTGCGTTTCCCATTTTTCGTTTAGTTTTTTATTCGCAGAAAAATATAAAGCTTGATTATATTCTTTGTAAGTGAAGACATTAGAATAATTTGTATTCAAAATTGGAGTTCCAGTTTCGTTATCAAAAACGCTTAAATTGTTTTTTGTGTTTGTATAAAATCCTTTTCCGCCAAAACTGATATTCGCCCAAGAATAGGGAAGTGCTACGTCAATTTTAGCCGAATAATTTTTCAATCGGTTTAAGTTAGAATTGATGGCAGAAAAATAAGTCCCTTCAATATTTTCTTTTTGATTGTCCATTTCATTACCTGAAAATGTACGAGAATCCTCTTTTTGATAATCGAAATAATCTAAATCGATAGTAATATTTTTCCCTTCATTGTTTAAAGTAAAAGCATTATTCCAGTTTAGCGAATTCATTTGAGGTTTGTTCTGCGCATTCACATCAGACAAAATATAAGAATTGATTTGTGCTGAATTATCAAAACGCGTCGTTAACGGATTATTCGATGAATTTCGATCATTAAAACTTCCTAAATATTTTATGCCAGAAGTCCATTTTTCGGTCAGTTTATAATCTCCACCAAAACTAATGCTCAATAAATTGGTTTTTGATTTGGTTGTAATATCTTGTTTCCAAACTTCATTAGGATAATAAATTCGGTTATCGGAAGTCGTTCGAAACTGATCTGTTCCCTTATTTATAGAAGCCTGGAGCGAAAGTTTATTGTAATTGTAAATAAACAATCCGTTTATGTTTCCGCTTGCATAACTTCTTTGCGTGTAAGTAGTTCCAAGATTTGCATTCCACGAATTGGCTTTTGCAGTTTTCAATTTAATATTGATTAAACCGCTGTTTCCTTCGGCTTCGTATTTTGCCGGCGGCGTTGTAATTACTTCAATACTTTTAATGTTATCGGCTGGAATCGACCTTAGAAAAGCAACCAAATCTTCCTGCGTCATTTTATTTAAACGGTCATCAATCATCACCAGAACTTCTCCTTTTCCAACAATAGAAATCGTTTCGTTTTGAACTCGCACAGTTGGAGTAGATTTTAAGGCATCCAAAGCTGTTCCGCCAGTTGCTGTAACCGAATTTTCGACATTAAAAACCAAACGATCTACTTTTTGTTCTACGAGTTTCTTTTTCGATTGGATTGTCACTCCATCAAGCTGAATTTGTTCTTTAACTTCCAATTCACCCAAATCAATATTTTGATCAACGACAATTGGTTTATTGCTGAATTCAGTACCAAATTGTTCTATTATTAATTGATAATTTCCTTTTTCGGCTTTTAAAATAAAATTTCCCAAGCTATCTGTCGAAGCTTGCTGATACAAGGTTTTATCTGTTTTTAATAAAGTTGCTGTGGCAAATTCCAACGCTATTTTATTCTGGTTGATAATTTTTCCTTTTACAGAAAACTGTTGGGCAAATACAGTGATTTGAAATAGAAATAAAGCAGATAATAAAATGATTCTGTTCATGGTTTAAAAATTAATTACAGAGCAAAACTGTTTCATTTACAACCCAAAAACCACTTTTATCGACAAACCCCTTCGATTAATCTGCAAACCCGTTCAAATGCTTTTTTCTGAATGCATATCTTTGTTTTAAAATCAAACCGAATGTATAAAGGCACTTTAACCAAAAAACTCGAATTCATAATTCATATCATTTATTGGCTTTTAATTTTTTATTTCACTTTCGTGAAAAATGCAATCAAAACCAAGTTTGTTGTCCCGGATTTATTCATTTGGACGTACTTTATTGTTTTTATTCTAACGTTCTATTTTCATTATTTAATTGTAATGAAACAGGTTTTTAAATCCTTTAGTTGGAAAAAACTATTCGTAGGAGTCTTTGTTTCGTATTTGGTTTTTACTTTTTTAAGATGGGTAATTGAGCAAGTTTTTACCGGAATTTTATTTGATCGTATCAATTATACTAAACCAGATTTTGTCAATTATTTGCTCGATAATGTTCAGTATAGCAGTATGACCATTATTTTGAGTTCGCTTCTTTGGTTTGTCATTTATTCGATTCGTCTTCTCGAATACAACCAATTAATTTTGGAAGAAAATAAGAATACCGAAATCAAATTTTTGAAAGCACAGATCAATCCGCACTTTGTATTCAATACTTTAAATAACATTTACTCGATGGTTTATTTTCAGTCAGATAAGTCATTAACTGCAATTGATAAACTGAGCCAAATTATGCGTTTTACGACTTACGAATCACAGAAGGAAAAGATTAAATTAACAGACGAAATCGATTATATAAAAGCGTATATTGAACTCGAAGAACTAAGACATCAGGATACTATTTTGGTTGATTTTAAGGTCGAAGTAAAAAATGAATTTGAAGAAATTCCGCCTTATATTTTATCGCCCTTGGTAGAAAATGCTTTAAAGCACGGAGAAGTTTCTAATGTCGAACCGATACATATTGAATTGAAAGTTTCAGAAAACCAATTGAATTTTAAAGTAAAAAATAAAATCGGAACACAGAAAAAAGACAGTCTTGGCGGAATAGGTTTGGACAATCTGCAAAAACGTCTTGAGATTCATTATCCTAAAAAACATCGGTTAAAAATAGAAAACGACCAAAGCCATTTTACAGCCGAACTTGAAATAGATTTAAAATGAATAAAAAAATAAACTGCATTATTCTAGACGACGAACCGTTTGCTGTAAAACTGATTGCCGATTACGCTTCTAAAATCTCAAGATTAAATGTTTTATATGCCGACAGTGATGTTTTTAAAGCTATTGAAGTTTTGAATACCGAATCGGTTGATTTGATTTTTATCGACATTCAAATGCCACAGTTAACGGGAATTGAATTGATGCAAATGTTCAATCAGAAATATAATTTTATTATTACTTCGGCTTATCCGCAATATGCGTTGGAAGCGTTTCAGTTTCATGTAATTGATTATTTATTGAAACCGATTACTTTTAATAGGTTTTATCAGAGTGTGGAAAAGTTTATTCGTTGGCAGGAAAGTTTCCAAACGAATGAAAGTTCCGAAGATTTCTTATTCGTAAAAGCAGACCGAAAACATTATAAAATTGCGGTTGAAGATATTTTATATATAGAAGGTTTGCGAGATTATATCCGAATTCATACGAATGACGAAAAAATTATGGCTTTAGAAAACATGAAAGATATTCTGGAGAAACTGCCTTCCAATCAATTCATTAGAATTCATCGTTCGTACATTATTCCAAAAAATAAAATTAAAGTGATTGACGGGAATCAGATTGTAATGAAAAGTGGAGTGACTTTGCCTATTGGGGAGACGTATAGAAAATTGGTTAGTGAGTGGTTTAGATAGTTTTTAATTAGTGCTTTAAAATTTTAAAATAGCAACTTATGAAATGGAACATTATTATTTTTATTTTCTTGCTAATTTCTTGTAATAAGAAGAATGAAGATGTAGCTGTAACCTCAGATAATTCGGGAAGTTATTTTAGAAGGAAGTTGGATGATAAAAAACTTATGGACAGTCTGAATTATCTTGTTATAAATAAAGGTGATACCTTGGCTTATAATGAATTAAAAGGCATTCATTATATTGGAGAACAGAAGTTTAGTGGTTTTTTATATTACGCCTTAATAATGTCAAATAAGTACAATTATAAACGAGCTTCTTTTGATGTGTATGACATTTTAATGACCGATAAGGAGTTTTTAGATGAAAAAACAAAAAAGATGGCTGAAGAATATTTAATGAAAAGTAAATAAAATCATTTTCTGTAATCAACAAAGATTGAATGTTTACGGATAAATTACTTAAAAATAAAAATGTAATTAATTGTTTGTGAGTGTTTTAGGTGTGGCGTGTTCTTTTTTTGATTAAATTTATCTGAAAATAAAGCAATATGTTTACAACTATACTTAGAGAACATCCTGAACTGGCACTTTTTTTATGCTTGGCTCTTGGATTCTTAATCGGGCGCATTAAAATAGGTACATTTAAAATCGGTGTAGTATTAGGAACTTTATTCTCTGGAGTGCTCATTGGTCAGTTGGATATTCAAATTCCTGATATTGTAAAAACCATTTTCTTTGATCTTTTCCTCTTCTCAACAGGATATAAAGTAGGACCTCAATTTTTTCAAGGTTTTAAAAAAAATGCTTTTCCGCAATTATTGCTCACTTTGGTAATTTGTTTATCGTGTCTAGTAGTAGCCTATTCTATCTCTGTTTTTTTAGGTTATGATGTAGGAACCGCAGCGGGATTATTAGCAGGAGCGTTTTCTGAATCTACTGTTATTGGCACCGCTTCAGATGCTATCAGCCACTTAAATATTGATGAAGCAGAAAAAATCAGATTAATCAATAATATTCCGGTGGCTTATTCTGTAACTTATTTGGTAGGAGCAGCAGCTTTTGTTTTTTTTCTGACTGGAATTGCTCCAAAATTGCTTGGTGTTGATTTAGTTAAAGAAAGTGATAAACTGGCTGAAATCATTTCAGGAGAAACGGAATATGGCCCAGGAATGAAAAGTGCTTATCAGAGATGGATTATTCGTGCGTATAGAATAACCAATGAGAAATGGATTGGAATCAGTGTAAGTGATTTTGAAAAATTAATTTCGAACAAAAATATTGTTGTTCAAAGAATACGCCGTAAAGATCAATTGCTAGATTCGAAACCTGATATAATCATTCAAAAAGACGATGTCATGGTTATTATGGCACAGCACGGAATCATTTTAGACAGCCTCTTTTCTATAGGACCAGAAGTCTTGGATGAAGAATTGTTGAATTTCCCGTTAGCGCATTTAGATGTTACGATAACCAATGAGGCTATTGAAGGAAAAACGGTAAAGTTTCTTCGAAAAAGCAGTTTTTATCATGGATTAATGCTTAACAGCATAACTAGAGAAAACCATGAGATACCGCTCGAATCGAATACGGTTTTAAACAGAGGTGATATTTTGAATCTTTCGGGCAGATTTGCAAAACTGGAAGAGGCTGCAAAAGAAATTGGTTATCTGGATCGTTTAAGCCCAGAGACAGATATTATTTTTGTTGGTTTGGGTATTGTCCTTGGAGGACTCTTAGGTTTGCTGTCGGTAACATTATTTGGAATTTCAGTAACTTTAACAACAAGCGGTGGTGCATTGGTTATGGGGCTTATTTTTGGCTGGCTGCATTCTAGAACTCCAGTTTTTGGCAGAATTCCTGAACCTGCTCTATGGATATTTGACAACGTTGGTCTTGCTGCATTTATTGGACTTGTTGGTCTAGCTGCCGGTCCAAGTTTTATTTCAGGTCTTAAAGAAACCGGTTTTGGTATTTTGTTTGCTGGCGTAGCTGTTGCCCTAATCCCTCACATCATCGGACTCTATTTTGGTAGGTACATATTAAAAATAAACCCCTTAATCTTACTTGGCGCGCAAACAGGCGCAGGTACATCAACAATTGGATTAAAAGCAGTTCAAGATGCAGCAGGCAGTAAATTTCCAGTTTTGGGCTACACTATTCCTTACGCGTTAGCAAATATATTATTGACCGCATTCGGACCAATACTTGTAGGGATGATGTCTTAATTCTTGCTTACGCAAGGCATTACGGCTTCTATTTAAGGTTGCGTAAGTAAATGCAAAAAAGACTCTAGCAATTTAGAGGATTAATTATTTCTTATATTTGAATAATAAAAACAAGTATGGAAATATTTATAGCAATAGCAGGACTTATAATTGCTTGGTTAACATTTCAAAAGACATTTTACTCTAAACCTAAAGAGGAAAAAGATAATCTTTTAGGCACTTTTCTAACTACTCAAAAACTTCATTTGGAAGTTCAGTCTCTTCTTCAAAAATATATAGATGATAATAACGGAGCTGAACATTTTATTTATCCTGATATAACTTTTCAGCATTTGTTGAATATGTACAAACAAGGTTTTGAAAAAGATTTATCTGATAAAGTTTATCAAGATTTAAAAAATAACCAAAATTATACTAAAAGTAATATTGCTACTTTTCAAAAAATGATTGACACAACATGACGCCTTATTACAATTTAAAAATCAATTATTATTTTTAACCCCGCCCGTAAAAAACTAGGAACAAAAAAATCTACTGTAAAATGGTTATACTTAACTAAAGTTAAATCCCACCATAACGCAATGTTGATCCTAAAACTAGCATTGCAACTCCTATTGAAGTAACGGTTAAAATAATCACGGCCATATTTTTGATATTGTATATATTGAGTTTTGGAATAACATAGAGCTGTGCAATAACTGCACAGATAAAAGTGCAGAGAAGCAGAATAAGTTTTATAGAAACTACTTTTTCAAATCCGCTAGAAAAACGAAACCAGGTTTCTGCTGTAACGCCGAAATCGTATGCCATCCAAATTCCAGTTATAATTAATAAAGCGAGAGAAGACATTCCGAGTTTTTCGAATCTCTTTTCAAAATTTAAAATAATATGCGGATCTCTTTTTTTTAATGCTGTCGGAAGATAACAAATAGCTAAAAGCAAATGACCGCCAACCCAAATTGTCGCTGCCAATAGATGAATTATAAGTACATAATGATGTAAAGTCATAATATGTTTATTTTCAAATTAAAAGTCGATAAATTTTATATTCCGTAGGGATATTTGGTTGGTAAGCCAATGTCACGATTCGAGAAAGTGTCCCGTAGGGACACCTGTTTTATAGAATCCAAATAATTCTTTTGCCTGTCAAACGTTCCTCTGGAACGTCTAATCTATGAATTCTACCGATGAGACATTCCTACGGAATGTTTATAGTTGTAATATTTTGATTTTTAAGTTTGTTACTCTCTAAAAATAACTTTTATTTTTGGAGTTGAAAAGTCTTTAAGCTGTATTCTTTTATTCGAATCGTCTAATTTTGAAAGAGTTGGTACATTGTTCATGAAATGCTGGACATAATAATTTCCTTCAAAATTCTGTTTTTCCAAATATTCAATCATTTTCACAAAATCATTTTCTGTAATTAAGGAAGAATGAAAAGTGGTGCGGACTTCAAACGGAATCCCCGAACGAATTAAAAGCTCGAGACTTTCTTCAAATTCAGAAAATAAGCCTGATTGCGTTAGCTTTTCAAAGGTATGAGGAAGACTTTTATAATCTAACGCGACATAATCAATTAATAGATCATGAATCAGGCTGTTCAATATTTTTGGATTTGAACCATTGGTATCAATTTTAACCGCAAATCCCATTGCTTTTATTTCTTTTATAAAATCAATTATTTTTTTGTGTAAAGTGCATTCGCCACCGCTTAAAACCACACCGTCTAACAATCCTTTTCTGGTTTTGAGAAACGAAAGAACATCGTCAAAACTTATCTTTCCTTTTCCTAAAACAATATCTGGATTATAGCAGTACAAACACCGCATGTTACAGCCCGCAAACCACACTATGCAGGCTGTTTTGTGCGGATAATCTAATAAAGTAAAAGGCGTGAGGCTAAATATTCCTTTACTAGATAATGGTTTCTTCGAAATGTGTACGCTGTTGGTGTTCACCTTTTTTTCCAATATTAAAACTTTCTACAGGTCTATGATATCCCATTACACGTGTGTAAACCAAACATTTGCTTCTTTGGGATTTGTTTTCTTCTAGAACTTTATGCGTTTTCGTTTTCATAAGCCAAGTGTTTTTCATTGTTTGTATTGAGTAAAATTTCGTCGCATTTTGGACAATATTCATGTTCTCCGTTAAGATAGCCGTGAATAGGGCAGATGCTGAAAACTGGAGTTACTGTTATGTAAGGCAGTTTAAAATTGGTTAAAACTTTTTTCACGAAGTTTTTACAGGCTTCAGGACTGCTTATTTTTTCTCTCATATAAAGATGTAAAACTGTACCGCCAGTATATTTACATTGCAATTCGTCTTGAAGCAATAAGGCTTCAAAAGGATCGTCGGTATGATCTACCGGAATTTGTGAACTATTCGTATAATAAATATTTTCATTTTGTCCCGCTTGCAGAATCTCAGGAAAACGTTTTTTGTCTTCTTTAGCAAAACGATACGTTGTTCCTTCTGCGGGAGTCGCTTCAAGATTGTATAGATTTCCTGTTTCTTCTTGGAATTCTTTCATTCTCAATCGAATGTGATCCAGAATTTCTGTAGCAAAATGAATTCCTGAATTTGAAGTGATATTCTGCTTTCCTTCAGAAAAATTCAGAACCATTTCATTCATTCCGTTTACGCCAATTGTAGAAAAATGGTTTCTAAAATGTTTCAAATAACGCTGCGTGTACGGATAGAGTCCGCGGTCGTACATTTGCTGTATAAAGGTTCTTTTCTTCTCTAAGGTCGATTTTGCAATTTGCAATAATTCATCTAAATGTTGAAATAGGCTGATAATATTCCCTTTATGAAAATATCCCAAACGCGCCATATTGATGGTAACTACGCCAATACTTCCCGTCATCTCAGCACTTCCAAAAAGACCGTTTCCTCGTTTTAACAATTCTCGCAAATCGAGCTGTAAACGACAGCACATGCTTCGAACGGCATTTGGTTTATAAGCGTCTGGATTTTCGATACGATTGCCATTTTCGTCCAAAATATATTGGCTTCCAATGAAATTCTGAAAATAAGACGAACCAATTTTGGCTGTGTTTTCAAATAATAAATCGACATTTTCTCCTTGCCAATCAAAATCTTCTGTAATATTTACTGTCGGAATTGGAAAAGTAAACGGCTGCCCGTTGGCATCTCCTTCAGTCATGATCGTATAATAGGCCTTATTGATAAGATTCATTTCGATTTGAAAATCGGCATATTTTAAATCTATCAGTTTCGATACACCTCTTTTCTGAGCTTCTAAAATCAGGTTTTCACTATTGCTATTTAAAAATAAATGCTGATCGTTTTGAGTCGGAATCTGTTCTTTTAGATCTTCTGGAACATTCCAGTCCAGAGTAATATTCGTAAAAGGGGACTGGCCCCAACGCGCTGGCACATTTAGATTGTAGACAAAACTTCTAATGGCTTTTAAAACCTCATCATAAGTAAGCTGATCTTTAAAAACATAAGGAGCCAAATAAGTGTCAAAAGAACTGAAAGCTTGAGCGCCTGCCCATTCGCTTTGCAAAATTCCCAAGAAATTAGCCATTTGCCCTAATGCTTCTCTAAAATGAGAAGGAGGTCTGCTCTCGACACGGCCACGCACGCCATTAAAACCTTCATTTAATAGCACACGCAAGCTCCAACCAGCGCAGTATCCGGTAAGACAATCCAAATCATGAATATGTATGTCGCCATTCCTATGAGCAGAACCTTCTTCTTTATTATATATTTTATCGAGCCAATAATTGGCAATAATTTTTCCTGCAGTATTACTGACTAAACCAGCATTTGAATACGAAATATTAGCATTGGCATTAATTCTCCAATCGGATTGATTGATGTATTCTTCGACAGTTTGTGTACTGTCTATATATGTAGTGTCATCATTTAAACCATTAATATGTTCTCGCTGTAATTTTCGCGTATGGCGATAAATTATAAACGAACGAATCACTTGAAAATACCCATTCTCAAAAAGCACTCTTTCTATTATGTCCTGAATTTCTTCGACTGGCCACGAATATTTTGCCTCAAGACCAGCAAGAACAACTTTAAAGATTCTCTTGTCTACTGGCTGATTAACGCTTTGAAAGGCTTTTGAGATTGCATCCTGAATTTTATAAGCTTCAAAAGGCTTATACTCTCCATTGCGTTTGATTACATATTTTTCCATTATTTATGACAGGTTTCAAGTTGTTTTTTCTTTGGGGTCATTTTTTTTTACCGCAAAGTCCGCAAAGTTATTTTATAAAGAAACTGAGCAGAATCTTTATTTTAAGTTCGCAAAGCTTTCTCTACACAAACTTTATTTCAATTAAAGCTTTACGAACTTTTCAGTATTAATAACCTTAAAAAAAAGCCTCGCGCTCTTTGCGTAAACCTTTGCGTCCTTTGCGGTTAAATTTTACGCAAGATCCATTAAGATACTTTTTCAAATGTTTTTTCAAGCTCAATTGCTTTTGGGAATAAGATATTGTTCTCCAAATGAATATGTTTTTTCAAATCTTTATCAAATTCTTCGAGCATGGCAAATGCTGCTTTATAAGTATTGCATGAATCAATAGGCGGAATATCATTGTTGCTTAACGCTGCAATTCTTCTAAAACGTTCTCCTTCGGTAACATGATCGTCTTTTAATGTTGCAATTGGATTTTCTATAGATAAAAAAGGCGGTGTTTCCAGTTCTGTACCTTTACTGTGGGCGATTTTCATTTTTTTGATGAAAGGAAAAACAACCAACTCTTCTCTTTTCATGTGAGCTGTCAGATCCAGATACGATTTTGAAAAAATAGTGTGGATCTCGTGCAGCTCCGGATGGATCGCACCGTGAACACCGCATAATTTATCTAAATATTGAAGAATTATTGGGGATTTTTCTTCAACATATCTATGATGGATTTTAGTAATATAATCTGCTATCATGTCTGCAGTCCAGCTTTTATAATCAAAAGACTGATTGGCAGAACCGTTTCTTGCTTTTTCTATATGTTCAATTAAAACACTTTCTTCAATATCTCTTTTTCTGCAGACTTCTTCGATTGTGCGATGTCCTTTGCAGCAAAAATCAATATGCAGTTTGGTAAAAATGGCCGCTGTTTTGAAATCGTCTGCTACGATTTCACCAATTGTGGTATTGCTTGTTAGTTTCATAGTGGTAGGGGGTATAGATTAATTTTGGTTTCAGCACATTTGTTTGTTTGCCGAAGCTTTACATTGTTTAACTATAAGTAATGAAGCGGCAATCATATTCGAAAATTCTATAAACGGAATCGTTATTTCATGTTTTTCTATAAGCGAAATAGCATGATTATGCAGTGATTTTATTTTTTCGAAGGCCAAATCGGCATCGCGTTCTTCACTGGTATAAAAAGAAGTAACCAATTTTTGCAATTCTTTTTTTAGTATTTCAAAAGCATGATAATCATCGGTTTGTTCTGCTTTTGGGAATTTTGGAATTAATATTTTGGATGAAAAAAGAAATTCTGCTATAGTTTTATCTACATTTTCTGAAGCTTGATGCGCAAATACCAAAGCCTCGAGAAGGGAATTGGATGCCAGGCGGTTTTTTCCATGAAGTCCTGTTCTGGCACATTCGCCAATAGCATAAAGATTTTTAATCGTTGTAACTCCATTTTGGTCTACTCGAATACCTCCGCACTGATAATGTGCCGCAGGAACAATTGGAATCAGATCTTTTTCTGGATAAATGCCTAATTGGTTACAATGGGCAGTAATAATAGGAAAATGTTCTGAAAAAGCTTCGTGATCCAAATGTCTGCAGTCTAAATACACATGATCTTTTGAACTCGATTGAAGTTCTTTGCTTATAGCGCTAGAAACAATATCTCGAGTCGCGAGCTCGCCGCGTAAATCGTATTTAAATAAAAATCTTTTTCCTTCTTCATTGACAATATGCGCTCCAAAACCTCTAACTGCTTCTGAAATTAAAAAAAGCTGATTTTCTTTTCCTGTATATAAAGCCGTTGGATGAAACTGTATGTAATCCATATCAGCAATTTCCGCACCTGCGCGCGCTGCCATTGCCAATCCGTCTCCAGTTGCTATTTTTGGATTTGTCGTATTTTCAAAAAGCTGTCCGCATCCGCCAGTACTTAGAACAATAGTTCGGGTTCTGATGTATTTAATGCGATTGTATTTTTTTTCATAAAAAAAAGCTCCGGTACAAGTAGTTTTAGCTTTTTTTGTTTCGGTATTGATATCGATGACCATATGATTTTCTAAAAGTTCAATGTTGGGCATCTTTTTAATCATTTTGAGCAGTTTACGCTCAATTTCCTGTCCAGAGCTATCTTTATGATGTAATATTCTGTGTTGTGAATGTCCACCCTCTAAGCCTAAATCCCATTGTCCGTCTTCGGTTTTGTCAAATGAAGTTCCTATTTCAAGCAATTCATTCAGTCTATCTGGAGCTTGGCTGATAACCATTTTCACAATTTCTTCATCACATAAACCTCCTCCAGATTTAAGTGTATCTTCAATATGCTGGTTAAAACTGTCATTCAAATTTTCTGTTACCAC
Organism: Flavobacterium erigeronis; assembly: GCF_054075165.1. Taxonomy (NCBI): domain Bacteria; kingdom Pseudomonadati; phylum Bacteroidota; class Flavobacteriia; order Flavobacteriales; family Flavobacteriaceae; genus Flavobacterium; species Flavobacterium erigeronis. The sequence goes on from NZ_JBSKGP010000012.1 coordinate 134,568, forward strand.
AGCTATACCGCCTTGAGCCAGTCTTGTATTGGTGTTTTTGGCTGTTTCTTTCGTCATTATAACAATCGATAGATCTGGACGTTTTTTTGCTGTTTTCATAGCAAAAAATAATCCCGAAATACCAGAACCGATGATTAGTATATCTGTTTTAAGCATGTTATTTTGATTTAGAGTTTATTGCGTTTTTAGGATAATTCGAGCATTCTTTTTATTGGTTTCAGCGCCTCGATTCTCAATTCTTCTGTAATCAGCATTTCTGGACTTTCATTTTTAAGGCACAAATACAGTTTTTCTAACGTATTCATTTTCATGAAAGCGCATTCACTGCAAGCGCAGCTATTGTCTTCTGTGGTAGGAGCCGGAATCAGCGTTTTATCGGGAACTGCTTTAGCAAGTTCATGCAGGATACCGGCTTCTGTGGCCACAATGAAAACGGAAGCAGGATCCGTTTTAATGAAATTAATAATTCCCGAAGTCGAGCCAATATAATGTGCTGCTTTTAAAATATGGCTTTCAGATTCTGGGTGTGCCGCAATTTTGGCTGTTGGATTTTTATTGTATATTTCGATAAGTTTGTCTAATGAAAAGGCTTCGTGCACAACGCATGAGCCTTTCCATAAGACAAGTTCGCGCTTGGTTTCTTGTTGAAGATATTTGCCTAAATTTTCATCTGGAGCAAATATGATTTTTTGTTCTGCAGGTATTGACCCGATTATTTTTTTGGCATTCGCCGAAGTGCAGACTAAGTCGCTCATTGCTTTTATTTCGGCAGAACAGTTGATGTAAGTTACAACAACATGATCGGGATGCTGTTCTTTAAATAATTTAAAATCTTTTGGCGGACAGCCGTCTGCAAGTGAGCAGCCAGCATTCCAATCGGGTAGGACTACTTTTTTTTCTGGGTTTAGAATTTTAGCTGTTTCTGCCATAAAATGAACGCCTGCAAAAACGATTAAATCGGCATCGGTATCCTGAGCTTTTTTTGCCAATTCGAGACTGTCTCCGATAAAATCTGCCACTTCCTGAATATTCTCATCTTGGTAATAATGAGCCAGAATAACCGCATTTTTTTCTTTTTTCAATCGGATTATCTCCTGTGCTAAAAAGTTCTTGTCCATATTAATTCTTGATTTTCTGCTTACTTAAAATATATTTAAGTACATCATTTTAATAGGGTAAATATATTATCATCATTTTGTTCAAAACATGATTCTAATCATAGTGTGTTAGATTTGTTTTTTTATATTACGCGGATGATTAATTTATAAAAGTAGCTGAAAGAAAGGATTTTGTGTTTTCAAAGAAAAAGCCTGAAAGAAGAGATTTTCTCTTTTTTCAGGCTTTAATTTTAGGAAACTAATAAGATTACTTCGCGTCTATCAGCGTAAGCGTAACTCTTCTGTTTAGTGGTTTATTTTCGTCTGGAGTATTTGGAACTAAAGGTTCTTTTTCTCCTTTTGAAAACAAATGCATACGATTAGATTCTATTCCTTTATTCTTCAAATAATCAGAAACTGCTTCAGCTCGTTTCATACCGATTTCAAGATTGCGGGCTTCCGTTCCGATATCACAAGTGTAGCCTGTAATATTTAAGTCGGTATCTTTATTCGCTTTTAGAATTTTAGCAATTTCGTCTAATCTTGTTGCCAATTCTGGAGTTACATTTGTATTTCCAATTTCTTGAAAGGCAAGAGGTTTTTCAACGATGCTTCTTTCAGTTGGTGTAAGATCTTTTTTAACTGGTTCAGTTGCAACAGCTTTTTGTTCTACCGGAGCTGTTTTTTGAACTGGTGCTTCAGTCTGAGCTACTGGTTCTGCTTTTGGAGCTGCAGCTACAGGTTCTGGTTTGCTTTTATTTAGCATAAAACCTAATTTCAGCTGAATACCTGCAGAGAAGTAACGGCTTTCCTGAACAATTTTTCTGTTTCCGCTTGTGCCATTTGCCTGAATATTGTCAAGTCCGTTCGGATTGTAGGCAACGATATTAACATCTATATTCTCCTTTGCTAATTCGGTTAAGCCGTAATCGACGTATATTCCAGTGTAAAGCTGTGTGTTTTCTTTTAATTTGAAAGTAAGTCCGGTTTCAGCACTTAATAAAAAAGAAGGATCTAAGCTTACCGTTGTTTTATCCTGCCAGTTTGTTACTTGACCAAATCCATGAGAAGGCAAGTCATCAATTAAAAGATTAATATCAGGATAGTAGCCGCTCAATTGTAGTTCTGATGCCGAAGCTTTTACAGTTTGTTTTCCTGGAAACATAATTTTTCCTCCAAAACCAAAATACAATTGTGTCTGAGAAGCTATCGAAGTTCTGTATTGCATAAGAAGCGGAATTGCCACACCAATAAAATGCTGGTCTTCTTTATAATTGGTCGGGGTTACTTGATATTCAAATGCAGAAGTTTGGTCATCAACTTCATAAGTTGAAATTGTCGTTCCGTTATTTAATTCAAAACTATTCTGATTATAAGTAACATCAACTCCTGTTGAGATTCCCCAGTGATCGCTGAAGAAATAGGTGTATCCAACACCTATTCCTCCACCAAATTTTAATTTACCTTCTCCGATATTGCTATCATAAAGAATTCCTGAAGGCCCCCCATTAATCTTAAAATTAAGTTCCTGGGCTTTTATCGTGACACTACAGAGCAGTAGTATAGTTATAGTGATTTTAATCTTCATTGCGTGTAATTTTAAATTGAATCTCATTTTTATTTAACCAATAAGTTGATTGTTTTTAGCTGACCATCGGCCAGTTTAAGAACGACAACATATAAGGCTACCTGCGATGGAGCGATAATCTTATTTTGATTTTTTACGTTAGAAATAGTCTGAACTAATTTTCCAGTAATATCATAAATTACCACTTCAGATCCGTTTAGTTGAGATTCGCTAAAATCACATTCTAAAGTAAATTCAGCTCCTGGTTTAACTGGGTTTGGATAGATTTTGATTTTTTTAGTGAAAATCGTTCCGCTAGTCTCAATTGGACAAGATTTGATTGAATTTCCATTTTTATCTTTTGCAATTACATAATAAGTCCCATTTAAAGGTAGAATTTCGCTATAATATTGGCGGGTTGCACCAGAAACAGCCCCTCCGTTTTTGTACCATTGCCAAGCCACATAATTGTTCGATTTATTATCAAAGAATAAAACATTAGCCCATTGCTGAATTACAAGTCCTGATTGGCTTACTTCAATTGGTTTCACAACGGCTGTTGCAGCATTATGATTTTGATCACCATTTTGTACAGCTGTAATTGTTGAGCTTCCTGATCCAGAGATATTTAAAGTTGTTCCTGAAATGGTTCCTATAGCAGCATTTGCAATAGTATACGAAACTGGTAAACCGCTGTCTGTGGTTGCTGTTAATGCTACAGTGTTAGAATCAGAACATCCAAATTCTAAAGTCTGGTTCCAAGTAATTATTTGGTTAGCTTTAGTAATTTCAAACTCTGCGCCAGTAAAGATAATGGTATAATCTGCACCTGCGCTGATTGTTCCTAGTTTGATATTGTATTTTCCAACATTTTCGCCAGCATCTCTAGAAAGCAGACCTGTAATGATAGCACTTGTGTCTCCGTTAGCAAAACCTAGCGGTGTATAGTTGAATATTGGATCAGTGGTACCATATACTTTAGTATGTCCTGCAGCTGCAGTTATAGTAAGCGTATATTTTTGTGTGGTAAAACTAACTTCATTTCCATAATTGATTACTCCATTGCTGTTTATTGCATATGTTCTAACATAATACGTTCTATTTCCTCTAAGTGCTGATAGTGTGTTTGTAAACGTTCCTAAAGAAGCAGTAACATTTATTTTAGTATCGGCTGTAGTAGGGGCTGCATGCAATGCGTATACAAAACCAACTTCTGTTAAACATTCTCCTTTATCCGTATTTATTCCGTTTGAAGACGCTGTACCAGATAAAGATACGCTAGTAACACCGACTTCAGATACTGCTAAAGTATTTAATGTTACAGGATTAGCTGGCTGAACGATTTCGACAGTTGCAGAAGCTGAACAAGAGTTAGCATCTGTAACAGTTACTGTATAACTTCCAGCAACTAGACCAGTTGCGGTTGCTGCATTTCCTCCAGATGGAGACCAAGAGTAAGAATAAGGAGCTGTACCACCAGTTACACTAACAGTAGCTGATCCGTTATTTCCATTATAGCATGAAACTTCTGTAGGGGTTGCTGTTAAAGATAACTGATCTGGTTCCGTAATGGTGATAGTATTTACCACAGAACAAGAGTTTTCGTCTGTAACAGTAACTGTATATATTCCAGCACTTAGTCCAGTTGCCGTTGCAGCTGTACCTCCTGATGGTGCCCATAAATAACTGTAATTGCCAGTTCCTCCAGTAGCCACTACTGAAGCAGTACCGTCATTGCCATCTTTACAAGATACATTAGTTTGCGAATCTGTTGCTGAAAGCTGAGTAGGCTCTGTAATTGAAACAGTTGCTGTTGTGAAGCATCCGTTTGAATCGGTAACTGTAACAGTGTAAGTGTTTGGACTTAATCCTGTTGCTGTTGCAGCAGTTCCTCCAGATGGTGACCAAGAATAGGTATACGTTCCAGTTCCCCCAGCAGGAGTTACTGTAGCTGTTCCGTTATTTGCTTGATTACATAAAACATCTGTTTTAGCTATTGTTGCAGTAAGTAAAGGTAGCTCTTCTATAACTACAGTCGCTGTTGTTTGGCATAAATTGGCATCTTTTACAGTAACAGTGTAAGTTCCTGCAGAAAGTCCGGTTGCAGTTGCAGAAGTTCCTCCAAAAGGTGCCCAAGAATAGGTATAAGCGCCTGTTCCTCCAGTGACATTTACTGTTGCAGATCCGTTAGTGCCTCCGTTGCAAGAAACATCAGTTTTAGATGTTGTTGTGTTAAGTGCATCAGGTTCTGTGATCGTAAAAGTTTGTGTTTGAATACATGAATTGGCATCTGTAACAGTTAAAGTATAAGTTCCAGCTTGAAGACCATTTGCAGTTGCAGCAGTTCCTCCAGAAGGTGCCCAAGAATACGTATAAGCTCCAGTTCCTCCAGCGACAGTAACGCCTATAGAGCCGTTAGAACCTCCATTACAACTAACATCTGTTTGCGAATTTTTGGTAATTACAATTGCAGGTGGAGCGTTGATTGTAAAGTTTTTTACAATAGAACATCCATTTCCTGAAGTAATGGTTACGGAGTAATTTCCAGCAGCTAGATTAGTAGCTGTATCTGAATTTCCTCCAGAAGGAGACCATGCATAAGTAAAAGGTCCAGTTGCTCCTGATGGAACTACTGAAGCAGATCCTGTATTTACATCATTACAAGCTAAATCAGTTTGTGAAGTACTGGCAACTAAAGTATTGGTTGTACCTATTGTAAAGTTTTTAGTAATAGTACATCCATTAGCATCTGTAATAAGACAGCTATAATTTCCTGCAGCCAAATTGTTAATAGTTTGGGTTGTTTCATTTCCTGGAGTCCATAAATAAGTATAACCTCCAGCTCCTCCAGCTGGCGTAACTCCTGCTTGTCCTCCGATAGTACAAGTAGCATTTATTTGAGAAGTAGCAGCTGTTAATACAGAAGGCTGATTAATTGTAAAAGACTCAGTGAGAAAACATCCTTTGGCATCAGTAATTGTACAGGTGTAAACACCCTGTGTAAGTCCGGTAGCTGTAGCAGCCGTTCCTCCAGATGGAGCCCAAGAATAGGTGTATCCACCATTTCCTCCTGCTGGAGTAACTGTAGCAGTTCCTGTAGCACCGCCATTACACAGTACATCTGTATGTGATTTTGTAGCTGATAAAATTGACGGCTGTGAGATAGTAAAGCTCTGTGTAGTCATACATAAATTAGCATCAGTTACGGTTACAGTATAAGTACCCGCAGCAAGGCCAGAAGCTGTAGCAGCAGTTCCTCCAGATGGAGCCCATGAATAAGTATAAGTTCCAGTTCCAGTTCCTCCTACGACATCTACTGTTGCATAACCATTTGTTCCGCCATTGCAAGAGACATCAGATTGAGCATCTATACTTGCAACAAGTGCAGGTGGTTCTGATATAGTAAAGTCTCGGGTTGTTTGACATCCATTAGCATCGGTTACGGTTACAGTATAAGTGCCTGCAGCAAGTCCAGATGCTGTAGCAGTTGTTTGAACAGGAGCTGTATTCCAAGAATACGTATAAGTAGGTGTTCCTCCACTTGCTATAACCTGCGCAACACCATTTGCACCTCCATAGCAACTTGTATTTTGTTTAGTTCCTTCAATTGTGCTTAAAGGCGCGGTCGGCTGCATGATGGTAAAGCTTCTGGTTCTTAGGCAGCTGTTCGCATCGTATACACTCACAGTATAAGTTCCTGCAGTAAGCCCTACTGCAGTAGCAGTTGTCTGAACAGGATTTGTATCCCATGAATATGTATAAGCTCCAGTTCCTCCAGTTGGAACTACTGTTGCAGTACCATTTGCAACTCCATAGCATGATACATCCGTTTTGCCCCCTCCAGTAGCTATGTTTAAAGCTGTAGTTGGCTGGTTAATGGTAAAGCTTCTAGTTGCTTGGCATCCATTAGCGTCGGTTACTGTCGCAATATAATTGCCTGCAGCAAGTCCGGTTGCTGTAGCAGTTGTCTGAACAGGAGTTGTATTCCATGAATAGGTATAATTTTGAGTTCCTCCAGTTGCAAAAACCGTTGCAGTACCATTCATGCCTCCATAGCAGGATACATCTGTTTGGCCTCCTCCAGTGGCTGCGCTTAAAGGCGCAGTTGGCTGGTTAATGGTAAAGCTTCTAGTTGTTTGGCAGTTATTGGCATCGGTAACTGTTACGGTATAAGTACCTTGTGTAAGACCTACTGCAGTAGCAGTTGTCTGAACAGGATTTGTATTCCACGTATATGTATAGCCTGGAGTTCCTCCAGTAGGCGCAACGGTTGCAGTACCATTAGCACCGCCATTGCAAGACACATCTGTTTTGCCACCTCCTGTCAATGCGCTTAAAGGTGCGCTAGGTTGAGTAATTGTATAACTAAATTCTTTTGTACATAATCTATTGTCGGTTATTGTTACAGTATAGGTACCTGCAATAAGCCCCATTCTATCTTCTGTAGTTACTCCGTCATTCCATAGAAAAGTATAAGGGCTTGTTCCTCCACTCGGAACAAGGTTTATAGCACCTGTATTTCCGCCATTACACGCAACACTAGTTATAGCTGCTGTCCCTTCAATTAGAGAAGGCTGAGTTATAGTTAGGTCAGTAATGGTTTTTGTGCAAGTTTTTGAATCCGTAATAGTTACAGAATATGTACCTACTGGAAGTCCTGTTCTATTTTGAGTTGTAGTTATATTGTCATTCCACAGATAAGTATAGGGGCCTGTTCCTCCAGTTGGAGTAAGATTAATTGCTCCTGTACTTTCGCCATTACAAAGTACATTTGTAATTAGTGCTATTCCGTTAAGTGCTGCTGCAGGTTGACCAACGACAATATTGTTTATAGTGGAATTACAAGAGTTAGTGTCGGTAATGGTAACAGAATAAGTTCCTGCAGTAAGATTTGCTCTATCTTGTGTTGTTATTCCGCCTCCCCAGTTATAGGTGTAAGATCCGCTACCGCCTGATGGTGATATATCTATAGCTCCATTATTTCCGCCGTTGCAACTTACATCAGTAATTTGAACCAATGTTATTATAGCGGGGTTTTGACTTATTACAAAGTTTCTTTGTATTGAAGTTCCTTCATTATCTGTTATTGTAACAGAATAATTAGTTGGGGATAAGTTAGTTGCAGTTGCTCCAGTTCCTCCTGATGGAGACCATGAATAGAAATATGGTGATTTTCCTCCTGAAGGTACAACGGTAGCGGTACCATTATTAATACCATTACAAGCAATTGTTTGCGACTGCGTTGCAGATAGGGCAGCATTGGTTGTAAATGATTGGTTACTTCCGTAAGATGTCCCTGCAGAATTTTCGGCATAAGCTCTATAATATATAAGTGTTCCCTCAGGCAATGAAGTTGCATTTACAGTAAAAGCACCAGTCCCATTACTTGTCGTAACATTTGTAACACCCCCGCCAGCTAATACTGGATTTGGTGTTGTTGACCATACAATTCCTCTATTAAGTATTGTTGCACCACCATTGTCGTTTGAACCTCCTAATGTGGCTGTTTTTGCTCCAAAATTTGTTACTGGGGTAGTGGTGGTTACGGCTGGGGCTTGGATAAGCGTCACGCTTGGTGTAGGATAATTAGTATTTGTTATTGGGTAATTGGTGTTATTAGTTGTGTCTTTAAGCCAGTTTGCAGGATTATTAATTGCAAGTAATAAGTCAGTAACTGTACCTGTTAAAGTGCCATTATATTTTGCATTAGCATATTCTTGACCAGGTGGGTTAGGAAATAGAGAGATACAGGTTTCACCATTTTTTAAACCTGATGGTTTAGCACTTGAGTTTCCTCCGCTTGTATCATTACTGTTCCATGTGGTATCAATATTGTAGTCACCAGAATTATAATCTGCGTTAACACCGGCAATAAATATTGGAGATGATGGTTGAGCGGTTCCAGTTGTTGATTGATATGCCAATACTTGATCGCCACCTGAGGATAGATTGAAGTTAGTGAAGCCAGGCGCAAGACCAATACCAGATGTACCAGTAACCGTAAATGTATCACCAGCAGCGGTTTCCATTACCGAAATAATTGTACCGACAGGTGTTAAGTTAGGAACTGTCCATTTAAGATGAGATTCTGTACTTCCTGATACCCAAGTTGAAGCTGTGGCATTCCATCCTCTTTCTGTAAAATAAATTTCGGTTCCCGCTGGTATCTCTTTTAGTACGATAAAAGAAAAACCATCCAGCAGGTTGCTATTATAGCCGATGAAGGCAATATCACCAGGCGCTAAATTCTGTCCTTTTATATTTTGATGTAAACCAAAGAGGCAAAAGAACGTAAAAAATAAGAGTAATTTTTTTTTCATAACATACAATTTAGTTAATGACATAAGTAAGCATTGTCCCAACCTCCTATATGGTCAGGTTTTGGCAATGAGGCAAAAGCTTTAACAAAATCTCCATTGTTTATCAATGTTTCAATTTTTTTAAAGCTCGTATTATTAGATGAATCCAAATTCAATTGGTATATATAATGATTGAATATTGTTCTGTTGGTATCTTTATCAAATTTGATATTGCCTCTAGGGCCTTCAATATCTAATTTGTGCATTTCTTCAATTAAAGAACTGGTTTTTAAATTAGCAGTATTTAAAAGTATGTTCTTTAATGTCAGACCATTTTCATAACCTAAAATGGAAAAAATAGATGGATTCTCATCGTATGTATCATTATATCTAGAAGTAAAATCCGTAGTATCCGTATCGTTTTGCATCCAGCTACTAACTACATAAAGTTCGTGAGGATTATTTTTATATTCGTCCAAAATTTTATCATTGATAAAAAAAGGTGTCACATAAAAAGGATATTTTTGAGTCAATTTATTTTCTTTTAGAAAATCAGCATTTTCTTCTGCATATAAACCACTATAAAAAGCAAAAACAGCATTTGGTTGTTGCACATTTATAATCTGGTCCATATATGAAGCTTCGTTTTCTCTAGGCATAAAAGGAGTGATGTAATGTCCTGTAAAATGGATTTTTTCCTTAAATGCATATTCTAACGCATGCAGCAAGCCATATCCTGAATCATAAAATGAAGTAGATGTGGCTATTTGATATTGCTTATTTGTAAAATATTGGCCTAAATGGTAACAAGATTCATTTAGTCCCAATGAGTTAATATATATGCCCTTCAGTGCAGATGTTTGGTAAGGAGTTGTTGCTCCCAAATCTGCTGCTATTAATAAAATGTCATTATTAGAGGCATATTTATAAACTTCAGACATATTATGATGTCCTAAAAAACCAATTATGATTGATACTTCTTCTTGGAAATTAAGCTTTTGTATTTTGTCAATTATAAGTTTTTCATCTGCACCAACACCAATATTTTCGATAAAAAAATTCACTTTCAGATTATTAAGTTTTAACCCCCTTATAAAATCTTTATCTAATGAAGGATACTGTTTTGACTTTGGTATTAAAACTCCTATTTTAATGTCGTTATCCATAAAATGAGATTAAAAAAATAGAGGCAAAAGTTGCCTCTATTTAAATTTATTTAGTTTCTAGAAGGAAAAAGTCCATTTAGTGCAATACACATATTTACACCAAGATATGGGTTACGAGAGGGAAAAGGCAGACCACTTCCGGTTATTCCAGTGTTGCCGCCTAATGTTGCGCCTGCAACAGCAGTTATGCCTTTAATAGTTGCAGTTCCAGTTCCGCCTGGTTCACTATAGATATTTGCGGTAGCTGTACCTGATGCAAAAGAGTTATTTCCATTATCAGTTTCATTTGTTATTGTTCCTCCTACAATAGAAGTGGCAGTTACATTTACATTTACTGATGCTGTACCACTTGCAAGGGTATGTACGTGAGCAGGAATATTTGTTGTGATTAGAGTAATATTTTCAGTTCCTGCAATTTGACCCATTTCTACTGGACTTAATCCAAGTCCTTGCCCAAAGTGGATCTGACTTCTTCCTCTTAAATCAGGAAGGGCAAATGTAGTAACACCATTACCGCCGAAAGTTGTTCCAAGTAATGAGAATAAAGCACTATTCGTAGAGATTGCTATGATTTGACCATTGCAATAAGCCCATCCTCTTGGGGGATAATTAAATGCGAAACTTAGAATTGTTCCCATGTAGACTTCCATCATAATTTTTAAGATTTAATAGTTAATGTTAGTTTTAGTAGTATTTTACTACATGGCTAAATTACTTTATAACTAAATTATGGGTACGAGGGTTTTTACCTGTTTTTACTAAAATGCTATTATTTAACACATTACTGCGAAAACATGATAAAAATAGAAATAGTATCATAAAAAAAAGACGGTAATCAATTTACCGTCTTTCTTATTTTGCTCTAGCTTGAGAATGTTAAACCTTTGTTTTTAAAACTGATATAGAGTTCTTGTCTGGCTGAACTTATCGTTTCTTCTGTCCTGTAAATACTGCACCAAAACTTGATTAAAAGTTTATATTTTCCATCAGAAATTGAGCTGTAGTATATTTGTGATGGTTTTGAATTGTTTACCAGCGGAAGATTACCTAGCGTTTCGTTTACAATTAAATTAATTTCTTCTGGAATTGTTTCTCCAGTAATTTCAAAAGTAACTTCAACCAATTTGAAGTTGTCTGTATACGTCCAGTTGGTAATATTTTGAGACAATAAATTACCGTTCGGAATAATAATCTCGGAACCGTTTGGAGCGTTAATTTTGGTCGTTCGAAGTCCCATCGACTTGATTCGTCCAGATTCTGAACTAATTTCTACAACATCACCAACCTGAATTGGTTTATCAAAAATCAAGATAATTCCCGATACAAAATTGTTTACCACATTCTGAAGTCCAAGTCCGACACCGACACCTAAAGCTCCTAAAAGAATACTCAGTTTGTCCAATGGCATTCCAGACGCAGCAACAGCAAGCAGATAACCGCTTATTAAAACTACTAATCGAGTAATAAGCAACTTAGAATGCTGTCTTTTGTTGATGTTTTCTTCGTTTTCATCGTCGATTTCGCCAAAGAAATAGGCCACATATTTTTGCAGTAAATGCGCAGCCCAAATAATAATAAAGAATAAAACAACATTACCCAAAGTAAACGTAATGCTTCCAATTGTATTTGGATGACTTAATAATTTTGTTAAAGACCCACGAAGCGATTCCCAAATATTCAAATTTGAAGCAATCACAATTACCCACATATAACTGATTGCAATGATGAAAGGCTTCTTTAAGGTGTCTGATAAACTTTCGTAATCAAACATTTTTTCAATACCTCTTTTTACTCTAGTGGTGTAGATTTGAAGTAAAATAATCTCTAAAATGATCTTTAAAAGAACACTTAAAGCAACAATTTGGGTAAGCGATATAAAAGCAGTAAGACTTAACATATTAGAAAGAGAAACTCTTCCGAATAAATTATAAAGAATAGACAAAACATTTAAGCCAATAAATAGGATACTTGCCCATTTAAAAAAGCCTTTTATATAAAGTTCTTCTTTAAGTGTTTTAATTTGAACTAATCCGTAGCGAATACCAAAAAGATTGATCGCTACAAAAGCCAAACGTTGCAATAATCCGATTGTGATAAATAAGTCTAGAAAACAAAGTGCAAAGAATAATCCTAAAAGGAAAAGCCAGTTTCTCATTGCAACGCCAGACCACTGATTTTTGAAAAGTACAATTAAAACGCCAACCAGGAAAAGCTGAATTAACTCTAAAAATAGGGCAGGAGCATACAAATTGGTAACCACAGCAATGTTTAATGCAATAACTAGAACAGGCATTAAAACCCCTCTATTTAAATATTTAAAGTTTAAAAGCTGAAGGTTTTCGGCATAACCGTTTGTTTTTAGATATTTGATATTTCGAGAAATATACCAAAACAAAAGTCCCATAAAGAAACAAAGGGTAATAAGTCCGCCAGCTTTGTAACTCAGGTAATAAGCAGCAACATTTTCTTCAATTATGATTTTTGCCTTTATATTATGCGTCACTTTTTTCTTTGAGACAGAATCATTAATCTGCCATAAAGAAGGATACTCTTTATTGAAAATACTAATTCCAGATTTTTCCAATTTACTTTCAACGGCAACTAAAGCATTAGAAACCGAAATTTTTCGCTGTACAGTAAGTCTTTTTTTGTTGTTTAAAGTCGTTTGGTTTTTAGTCATCAGACTATCAGTAGCCACGTATCTTTTCCTAAGATCTCCAAATTCTTTCTTAAACTGTTTGCGACGAATTGTATCTTTTAATAGCGTAATCAACGTTTTGTCTTTACGAAGATCGATTACGCGTTTTTTTATGCTTTCAAGATTCAGATTTCGCGCATCGATTGATTTGTTTTGTTCTTCCAGTTCTTGCTCGATTTCTTGTAGCACGATACGATACATCTGCTGGTTTCGCACATTCGGATTTGCTCCTTTTAAACTGGCTAAAATCAAGTCTAGTTTGCTTTCCGTTCGTTTCATTTCACCAAAAAGATGACGAGTGTCGCCGGCAAAATCAATATCGTTATAAGCAGATTCTAATACTTCTCCAGCTTTTTCAATAGCCATTAAGTAGTCACTGTCTGTGGCTGTAGTATCATTAAATAGTTTTCCTCGGCTTTCTTTTTTGACCGTTTTCTGCTGTTGGGCGTAATTAAACTGCGAGAAAAAAAGAAATACAAATAGAGGGAATAAATAAAAAGTCTTTTTTTGAATAATCATAATTAAGGGCTATTTAGGGAAGCCAAATTTAATTTTTTTTGAAAGACTTTCAGTTAAGAAAAATTAAATTTAAAAGAAATTATGCCTATTCTATTTCTGAGTTTTTACTTCAAATATTTTGCAGAAATTTCCTTTTTTTTTTAAGAAAAATAATTAAACTTAAAAATCTATTTTCTAAAGAATTGCAAATACAATGATGATAAATAAGAAGATAGCGATTAGAATTAAGATCTTAATGGCAGATTGAATTGTTTTCTGAGTTTTTAAGAGGTCTTCAGTACTTATTTCGCTTGGTTTCTTTCCTTTCATTTTATATTTTTACTTTAGAATCAGAACAAATTTTAATCAAAAAACTTTCGAAAACAATAGGTCAATTTTTTTTGACTACCCGCAATAATTATGGAAGAAAAAGAAACCTGCCCAGCACAAAGATTATTAAAGATTTTATCTGGAAAATGGAAGGCTGAGATTTTTCGTCTCGCTGTAGAATCTCCTTTAAGATTTAATGGTTTACTGAGGCAAATTCAGGGTTCAAACAAACAATCTCTATCTACGGCTTTAAAAGAATTGGAAGAAGAGGGACTTTTAGAAAAAGTAACAATTAATCTCAAGCCTTTGCATATCGAATACAATTTGACAGAAAAAGGAAAAGCGCTAATACCTGTTTTTCAGCAATTAGAGGGACTTTCTTAATCTTCAATAAGTAAGAAATGAATCCGTTTGGTTTATTCAAAAGTTATAAATTTATACGCATATTTTTTGCATTCCGCTCATAAGAATCCGAAGGATTAAAATGTTTATAGCGCTTAAGTTATGTAACTCCGAAGGAGTCATACTCACCATACAGCATATAATTCTATAAATATTTGAATCCTTCGGATTCTTTGGTAATTATTTTTTCGGAAAATAAATCCAAAAAGTAGTGCCATCTCCAGGTTTACTGCTGAAATTGATTATTCCGTTATGGTTTTCAATAATTCTTCGGCATAGCGCCAATCCAATACCATTTCCGCCATACTGATCGCGTTCGTGAAGACGCTGGAACATATCAAAAATTCTATTCGAATATTTGCTATCCATACCAATTCCGTTATCAGAAATGGCGATTATATCATAATTTTCAGTCGCTATTGGTTTGTTTTCATCTTTAGGAAGATCTTCAAAAGAAACTGTTACAGAAGGTTGGGTTGCATTAAATTTTAAGGCGTTATTAATTAAATTATAAAATAATTGACGAAGCTGAGTGCCAAGACCCGAAACTTTAGGAAGCGGATTTACATTAATTACAGCGTCTTTCTCTTCGATAACTAAACTCAAATCCCCTAAAACTTCAATAAGAACCTGGTTAAGATCGACTTCTTCAAAGTATTGTTCATGATTATCGATTCTCGAATAATTTAAAACGTCGGCAATTAAATTTGACAATCTTCCAGCCGCCAGCGTAATTCGGTCAAAATAATATTTTTTCTTCTGGTCTTCGCTTAAATGCTCTCCGGCACGAGAAAGCATAATCATGATTTTTCTAAGTGGCTCTTGTAAATCATGACTGGCAATATAGGCAAACTGCTCCAGTTCTTTGTTTTTGAAGCGAAGTTTTGAGTTAGCACTTTCCAATTCGCGCTGAATAAGTTTTAATTCGGTATTGTCTTTTAATGTCTCAACCATCATTTTCTGAGCGTTGATATCTACAAAATAAACCAGCCAGCTATTAAAACTGCCATCTTCGGCATTGTTTGGTATAATCGAAACCAAATGCCAAATATAGCTTTCTCCATTTTTTATTCGGGTTTCACCCAAAAAATTAGATCTGTTTTGTTTAGCTCGGTTCCAGCCTTCTAAAATGGCGTCAATATCTTCTGGGTGAATAAAACTGATTAGAGTTTTGCGGTCAAAAACTAATAATGGTCTTTCTAAATAATTTTCTAGAGATTCGTTTACCAATAAAACATTATTTCGATCATTAATAACACAGATTAAAATCGGAATAGTATTGGCTAACTGTTTGTATTTGTTTTCACTTTCAGCCAATTTTTCTGAAAGCGCAATAAGCTCAATGTTTTTCTTTCTTATTTCGTCATAAGGAGACAAAGGTGGCTCAAATTTGAAATAATCAATCAGCGTTTTTATCTTAGTTTCTGATAGAAGGCCTGGCGATGAAATGGGTTGGCTGATTGTTGTAGTAGATTGATTATTAGAATAATTATAATCAATGTTGCCTGATATTTTTGAGGCGTAAATGAATGCTTCTGGGCTGGAGCTTTTTAAATCTTCTGTATCTGTAATTATCGCAATAATTTCTTTCTGGGTAGCTTTTATAATATTAACTCCCAAAACGAGCAGCGAATTTTTGCCTTTTGCAATAGCACATCTTGCCACTTCAGATACAGCAGTAGAAAATCTTGTCTGAAATGAAGAAGGCATACCACACATTTCCGCAATTTTCATGCATCGTTTATGAGCCAGTATCAAGTCCATTTCGTTATCAAGATTTATTTGAATAATCTCCTTCATACGCCTTAATTTATTTTGCCTACAAGAATTGTTGCGTCATCTGTACCTCTAATATTTTCTTTATAAATAGCCGATGCAATAATGCCGGGACTTTGTTTGAAAACGCCATTTAAATCATTTAAATTCCATCTCGTACGTAAGCCGTCACTGTGCATTATTATAATCTGATGCTTTTTATAAGGCACAATAGTATTGTTCAAAGTTCGCGGAATATTGTGACCGATAATTCCATTATACGGAGTATAAGTTTTATTCTCTAGTCCGTTATAAATTCGGGTATTGATATTGCCAATACCACAAATATTCCAAAGCTCTGATTTGTAATCTACTGTTGCAATTGTGGCAACTAATCCTCGTGTTTTTTTTACTTTTGAATGAATATCTTTAAGAATTTCTGTAGGATTAGTTTCGAGTGATTGCCTGAAAACTTTTATTGCAGATTCAACCGCTTCGTTGGCACTTTCTCCATGACCTAATCCATCGCCTACAAATATCTGAAAACCTTTGCTGTTTTGTTTTATATAATACCCATCTCCGCAAAGTTTTTCACTTGGATAATTGACAGCAATTGTAGTGAAATTAAGACCACTTTTTAAAGCAGGCAATTGAATTTCTGGTTTTTCGCAAATTCGTACATATTGAACACAGCCCCAATTTTTGATGGAATAGATTTGAAATTCATTGCTCAGCCTTTTAATAGAACCCAAGCCATGACCAAGTGTATTAGTAGAGGAGTAGCCATCATTCATAATTTTGGCCACATTATCAAAACCTACGCCTTTGTCAAGGCAGTAGATTTCGATTTCGTTATATCCTCCATTTAAATGTGCGCGATAAAGCAGTTCACCGCCATTCGCAAATTTCATTAGATTTGATGTAAGTTCTGCAACAATAATATCTGTTTCTGCAGCTCTATGTGGAGTAAAGCCCAACTGAAGGGCTAGGTTGTGTATTTCTCTTTTTATAAAAGCAATGAGACTTCTGTCATCTATTTTATAAGTGGAAAACGTATTATCCATTTTTCCATTTTGTTATAGTAACGGTTGTTCCGTTTCCTAGTTCTGATTTTATGTCAAATTCATTGACAAGTCTTTTTGTTCCGGGCAGGCCAAGCCCTAAGCTTTTACCTGTGCTGTAGCCATCTTTCATTGCCAGTTCTATATCTGCTATTCCAGGACCATTATCAATAAAAGTAACTCGTACGCCATTTTCTTTTCCTTTGCTTACAGATTCGATAATGACTTTTCCGCCTCCGCCATATTTGAGCAAATTACGTACAAGTTCGCTAGTGGCCGTAATGAGTTTGGTCTGATTTAAAATACTCATTCCAATCTTTACGCCATATTCCTTGACACGATTGCGCAATGGCACAACGTCCTGTTCTCTTACGATAAGGGATTCTTCTTTGTTATTCGTTATCGTCGTCATACTCCAGCTCTTCGTTATCGCTTGTGTGCATTCTTGAGCGAAGTAAATCCATTCCTCTTTCAACATTTAGGGCGCTTAAGACCCCGTTTAAAGAAAGTCCTAGTTCAACCAATGTAATAGCAACAGCAGGCTGCATTCCAACTACAACAGTTTGAGCATCTAGTATTTTTGACATAACGGCAATGTTTCCTAATATTCGCCCCATAAAAGAGTCTATAATAGAAACGGCTGAGATGTCAATTAAGACACCTTTTGAACTATGTTTACTGATGGTATTTATTAAGTCTGATTCAAGATTTTCTGCCAATTGATCATATAAATCTACCTGTATCGTAACAAGCAGAAAATCTCCCATTTTTAGTATAGGAATTCTTTCCATAAAAAACCTTTAATCTTTATTCTACAATTTTCTTTCTTTTTACAACAGCTAGCTGAAGCATGTCGAAAGCTGTCTGTAATGCACTTGCAAGTGATGCTTTAGTTGTAATTCCGCTTAAGTCAATTCCTAAATGGACAACTGTTTGTGCAATTTCTGGACGAATACCGCTAATGATGCATTCTGCTCCCATTAAACGTGTTGCGCTTACTGTTTTGATAAGGTGTTGCGCTACCAAAGAATCTACGGCAGGAACACCAGAAATATCTAAAATCGCAATAGAACTTCCTGTGTCTACAATTTGCTGTAAAAGGCTTTCCATTACCACTTGGGTACGCGAGCTATCTAGCGTTCCGATAATTGGCAGAGCTACAATACCGTCCCAAACTGTGATTACAGGAGTAGAGATTTCGCTGATTTCATCTACTTGTCTTGAGATAATATCTTCTCTTCCTCTCATAAAAGCTTCGAAAGTCATAATCGTCATGTCGTCTATGATTACATTTAATTTTAGATTAGCATCATAAAGCTTTGCTGGATCATTAATCAAATCAGATAATATTTGAGAGCAAGCTTCTTTAAACGAAATTAAGTACTGTGCATTTTCTCTTGGCGAAAATCCGCGTTTACCTCTAGAAGAAGAAATTCCAACAATCAAATCTTGAACTTTTTCAAATTCTTGAGAGTCGTATTTTTCATCCGACTTAGCTAGTGCGTTTAAAAATAGCGAAGCAAATTCTTTTGACTCTTCTTCTTCCATTGCACCATCACCAGATCCGCTTTCTAAAAGAATTTGAGACCATATAGTTAATAATTTGTTTTCGTGCTCTTTTAGCACGCCTAGTAAGTTGTTTTGCATTTTGCTGTAATTTGGATTTTTCTCTATCAAATATAAAAATTATTTTTTAAGAGAAGAAAAGAATTACTAAAATGAATTAGCAATAAAGAAAAAAAATCTGTTTTTAGAATGTGCTTATTATCTGTTGTTTACATAATTATATTTCTAATTTTAGTTTAAATGTTTTTCCGTTCTAGAAAAAAGTAATTTGATTACATCATGTTTGTTTCCTATTTATTAAAATAACTTCATTACCCGCGATAGCATAAATGATATGATCTGTTTCTGGCTTCAAGATAAATTTACCGGTAAATTCTCCAAACGCAGGCAAAATCATCTGGTTGGATTTATGAAAGAAACAACGCAGTTTTAAACTTTGCATTCCCAATCCGCGTAGAATGATTCCGGGATGAATATGTCCCGAAAAGTTGAATAAATCGTCTTTTTCTGTCGGATGATGTGTAAAGAAGAAATTGCCAATTTCAATGATTTGTACAACACAAATTCCAATTTGATGATAATGTTTTTCATCAATAATATCATGGTTTCCAGCAACAAGAATCAATTGGCTTTTACACTTTGTAACCCAATTTTCAAACAAATTCCATTCTGTGTTTTTGGCACTGTGAAATAAATCTCCGAGAAAAATGACTTTTTCAGGACAAAAATTTTCAATCACATCAGTTAATCTTTTAAAGTTTTCTGCAACAGCATTTTGTGGAATTGCGATTCCGTGTTTTCTAAAATGAGATACTTTGCCCAAATGAACATCAGAAATAATTAAGATATTTTGATCTTCCCAATAAACAGCTCCGCTTGCGTCAAGTATAAATATTTCGTTTTGTATTTGAATTTTCATAAGCTGTTATTTCATGTAGGATGCCGTCATTTTCTGGATTCTTTCCGCTAGAGTTTCACTCGACAATTTTTCTCTCAATCGGTCTGTGATAATTGGGAAACTGAAAGGTGTTGGTTTTAAACATTGCTTCCAAATGATATTCTGATTGGCAATTCTTTCTAAAGCCAAAATTAAACGCCCTTCTTCCAACTGATGTTCAAATGTTTCGCGATAAGCTTGATGCAATAATAAATTATCGGGTTCAAAATCTCTAAAAACTTCAAACAACAATTGAGAACCACTCTGAAGATGTTTGGTTTTGACCATTTTTCCTGGAAAGCCAGTAAATACTAATCCCGAAATTACCGCAATATCTCGAAACTTTCTTCTCGCCATTTCGGTCGAATTTAAGCTTTTCTGCAAATCATGATGTACATATTCGGTTGAAAATAGATTATTGTCTAAAACAGCTTCTATATCTATTTCTTGATCTGAAAGCAATTCAAATCCGTAATCGTTATAAGCAAGAGAAAAAGTGATCGATTGCAATAAGCTAATTCTGAAAGCCAGTAAACTTGCTAGGGCTTCATGTACAAAACGGCCTTCAAAAGGATAAAAAATAGCATGAAATCCTTCTCGGGTTTTGAAAGTTTCAATCAGAAATTCGTCGGAACTTGGCACAATAGATTCTTTTCGCTGTCTTTGAAATAAAGGTTGTAAAGCTTTTAATTCTGGGGAAAGATTATCTGTGTTGGCGCGATATAATTCTTTTCGAAGTAATTCGCTCATTTGAGAAGATAAAGCCAGTCGACCGCCCATCCAGCTGGCGATTTTTGATTCTTTCTTCGGACTTGCCTTTTTTACCAAAACCTGCATATTTCTGATTTTGAACAATTCGAGTTTTTTTCCAGCGAAAATAAAAGTGTCGCCAGGTTTCAATTTCGAAATAAACCATTCTTCAATTGTTCCAATATAACCGCCACTAAGAAATTTAACATTCATAACAGCATCTCCCACAATAGTTCCGATCTGCATTCTGTGATGCATGGCAATCATTCGACTGTTGATTTTATAACAGCCATTTTCGTCGATTTCAACTTTTTTGAATTCGTCATAAGCATGGAGACTTTGGCTTCCTTGGGTAATAAAATTGAGAATCCAATTCCAGTTTTCTGATGTAATGGTCTGATAGCTGAAAGTGCCGCTGATTTCTTTGAAAATTTCATTAGGATAAAATCCGTCAGAAACGGCTAAAGTATTGAGATATTGCACCAAAACATCCCAACTATTTAAATACGGAACTCGATCTTCGATTACACTGTTTTCCACCGCTTTTTTTAAAGCAGAAGCTTCTATAAGTTCGATAGCATGCGTTGCTAGAAAATAAATAACACTTTCTTTACCAGGCTGATGTCCGCTTCGTCCGGCACGCTGCATGAAACGCGCCACGCCTTTTGGTCCGCCAACTTGAATAATCGATTCGACAGGGGCAAAGTCAACTCCCAAATCCAGACTTGAAGTGCAGACAACGACTTTTAATTCTTCATTTCGAATGGCATTTTCTACCCAAAGTCTGGTTTCTCTATCGATACTTCCGTGATGCATAGCCATTTCGCCAGCAAATTCAGGATATTTTTCTAATAAACGCTGATACCAGATTTCACAAGCCGAACGAACATTCGTAAAAATCAACGTGGTTTTACTGGCTTTGATAATTTTTGCCGCTTCATCAATCAAATGCAGTCCCATGTGCCCGCGCCACGGATAAGTGTCCATCTTTTCGGGAATAATAGAAACAACTTTTATTTTTTTATTAATCACTGCTTTGATCAAAACAGAGTTGTTGAAAGCTTCAGAATCAACACCAAGCAAAACTTCTTGGGCTTGTTGTAAATTGCCAATCGTAGCTGAGATTCCCCAAATACGTAAATTTTTAGCAATGGTTTTTAATCTGGATAACGCCAATTCGATTTGCACGCCACGTTTTGTCCCAAGCAATTCGTGCCATTCATCAATTACAATTGAAGTGCAATTTTTAAATGTATTAGCATACCCTTTGGAAGCCAAAAGCAATTGCAGACTTTCTGGAGTAGTAATAAGCAAATCTGGCATTTTTCCTTTTTGTTTGGCTCTTTCAGCTGTAGAAGTATCTCCTGTTCGTATTCCAACTGTCATTGGAATATCCAAATCATTAAGAACTCTTTCTGCAGCTTGTTTGATTTCAACCGATAAAGAGCGAAGCGGTGTAATCCAAATGGCTTTTAGGCCAGGATTATGTTTCGCTTTATAATTCGGATTTTCTTTAATATAATTTAAAATAATCGGAAGCCAAAGCGCATAGGTTTTTCCGCTTCCTGTCGGAGCATTTAATAAGCCATTTTTTCCTTGTAGAAAAGCAGTCCACGTCTGAGTCTGAAACGGAAAAGGTTTCCATCCCTGACTTTTAAACCAATTATTGGCGATCGTAAATAACTCTTCTCTATTCATTTTTATTTTTTTTGTTTTGCCACGAAGGCGCTAAGGCTCGAAATTTTTTTAAATCTCGCAAAGTCGCTGAGTCGCAAAGTTTTTTTGTTCATTTTTGTCATCCTGAGCGGAGTCGAAAGGCACATAATTAGCTCTACAATCTAAGTCGACAATCTTTATAGACTTTTATCTTTTGCCACAAAGGCGCTAAGGCTCGAAGTTTTTTTTTAATCGCAAAGTTGCTGAGTCGCAAAGTTTTTGTTTCAGACTGATTTATTCTTATTTATTGTCCTCCTGAGCGGAGTCGAAGGACACATAATTAGCTCTACAATCTAAGTCGACAATCTTTACAGAGTTTTATTTTTTGCCACAAAGTCGCTAAGGCACGATTTTTTTTAATCTCGCAAAGTCGCTAAGTCGCAAAGTTTTTGTTTTACACTGATTTATTCTCATTTTTTGTCTTCCTGAGCGGAGTCGAAGGACACGCAAGTAGCTCTACAAAGATTGGCGATTTTGATTGTGGAGTTTCTAACGTGTCCTTCGACTCCGCTCAGGAGGACAAGCGTACTATGTGCATTCAAACCCAGTGAAACGCCTTTTAACCATCCTCTAATACTATGTCTCTATGTGTTTAAAAAAAATCATCAAACAATCATACTTTTCAAATCCTCAATAGAATTAGCCTCTTCAATTTTTTTATCATGCCTCCACCTTAAAATTCTAGGAAAACGGGTTGCAACACCGCTTTTGTGTCTTTTCGAAAGAGCAATGCCTTCAAAACCAATTTCAAAAACCAATTTTGGTGTTACGCTTCTTACGGGTCCAAATCGCTCTAAAGTATTTTTTTTGATGAAATCATCTACCATTCTAAATTCAGCATCTGTTAAACCAGAATACGCTTTCGCGAAAGTGACGAGTTCGCGTTCGTTGTTTCCGTTTTCCTGCCAAAGCGCAAAAGTATAATCCGTAAATAAATTGGAACGTCGTCCGTGGCCGCGCATGGCATAGGTGAGGACTGCATCGATTGTTAAAGGTTCGGTTTTCCATTTCCACCAATCGCCTTTTTTTCTTCCAACCAAATACGGAGAATCTTTTCGTTTCAGCATCAAACCTTCGCTTTTCATTTCGCGAGATTTAAGCCTTTCGTTTATAATGTCTTCCCAAGTCGAAAAAGTAACTCTTTCTGAAAGCTGTAACGGAATATCTTTTCCTAATAAAGTCGTAATAAGTTTTTCTAATAAATTTCGGCGTTCTTCATAAGGAAGATTTCGAATATCATTTCCTTGCCATTCCAATAAATCGTAAGCTTTAATAATTACTGGAGTTTTCTTTAAAACCGAAACAGAAACATTTTTGCGTCCAATTCTAGTTTGCAAGTCATTGAAAGTCCCAATTTGATTGTCTATGAAAGGAAGAATTTCGCCATCAATTACAGTTCCGTTCGGAATAACACCTAAGAAAGAGCTAAATTCTGGATATTTGTCGGTAACCAATTCTTCGCCGCGGCTCCACACATAAATTTCATTATCGCGAATGATGGTTTGTGAACGTATGCCGTCCCATTTATGTTCGGCGCTCCAATCTTCAGGATTTCCTAAATTTTCTAGTTCGCCTTCAATCGGATAAGCCAAATAAAAAGGATAAGGTTTAGATAAATAATCGCTACTTTTTTCGTCTAAAATCAATTCTTGAAACGTAACCGTATTCGGATTCCAATCACCCATTAATTTGTAAGCAAGCGTATCTTCGTCAATATTTTCAGCTTTAGAAAGTGCTCTCGTCATCAACTTCTGACTTAAACCAATTCTAAAACTGCCAGTAATTAATTTAGTGAAAACGAAGCGTTCATAATAATTTAAATTCAGCCAATTACTCTGCAAATATTCTTTTTTCTCTGAATCTGTTTTCTTTTTTAAAGCAATTATTTCTTGTAAATATTCCGTAAGACTTTTATCGGAATGTTCTTTTGTAGTCGGAATAACAAGCGCAATAGTTTCGGCCAAATCACCTACGATGTGATAACTTTCTTCAAACAGCCAAAGCGGAATATTGGCAAGTTCGTTTGCCCATAAACGCAATAAAGTCGTGTTAACCGGTCGGGGAGGACGGCGATGCGAAAGTATAGCAATCGTCCAGACTTTGTCTTCATCGCTTGCTTTCAGGAAATAATGAGTCAGCGCATCAACTTTTACCGATGTTTTATTAGAACTATCTAAGGTTTTTATAAGTTCGGCAAAGTTTTTCATTTTGAGTTATTAGTTATGAATTATTGCTATCGGTTTGATTTCTAGTTGAAGTTATAATTTATAACTCATAATTCATCAGTGTCATTCGTTTCTCCATCATATTGTGTATGAGCTGTTCGCGCATCATAACCTAATTCTCGGAGGTATCTCGAAAATATATCTGAATATCCGTGTGTGCAGATTACCTTTTCGGCACCAGTTGCTTTAATACTTTCGAGTAATCCTGTCCAATCGCAGTGATCACTCAAAACAAAACCTCTATCTACAGCTCGTCTGCGTCTTGCTCCGCGAAAAGCCATCCACCCGCTTGCAGTTCCTGTCACAAAAGGAGTCATTCTTCTAATCCAAGAACTTCCGTGTGCGCTTGGAGGTGCAATGACAATACTGCCTAACAGATTTTCTTTTTTAGTTTCGACAGTAACTCTGGTTGTTGGTGGCAAATCAATTTGAGGACGTAAAATATTGGTCATATTTTCGATCGCGCCATGAGTGTAGATTTGCCCGATACTTGGATCAAGATATTTTAATAATCGCTGTGCTTTTCCTAAAGAATAGCCAAATAAAACAGACGTTTTTCCTTCCGCACGATTTTCGGCCCACCAATTATTAATATCGGTCATTACATCGGTTTGCGGTTCCCATTTAAAAGCGGGAAGTCCGAAAGTGCATTCGGTTATAAAAGAGTGGCATTTTACCACTTCATACGGAACTGAAATCCCGTCATCTTCTGTTTTGTAATCGCCTGTAAAAACCCATATTTCACCTTTATATTCAACCCTAATTTGAGCAGAGCCAATAATATGCCCAGCTGGGTGAAAAGAAAATTTCACTCCATTTATGGTAAAAGTTTCGTTCCAGTTTTTGCCTGAGACATTTATTTCGCCCAAACGATATTTAATAATAGGCACATTAGAATAATGCGTAATATAATTTTCATGTCCCCAGCGCGCATGATCAGAATGTCCGTGTGTAATAATCGCATTTTTTACCGGACGCCACGGATCCAGATAAACATCTGCTTGCTGGCAGTAAATTCCTTTATCGTTAAACTGTAAAAGTGGCTGATTCATTTTTTAATTAGAGAATTAGAAAATTTGGACAATTAGATAATTATATTTTATGCAGTGGCTGCTATTATTAAGTAGGCTATAAGCGATATACTTAGTACAAACAGCATCATGGTAATAAAGGTAAGCATTGCGGTTGAATACTGATACCTTCCTGCTTTTAATAGTTTGATCGTGTGAATATAACGCAGATAGGATAGCAAAATCGTTAACGCACCAGAAATCAATAATCCAATTCCTAAATAAATGGTGTAATTACTATTTGGTGCAACAGTTTCGGCAATATATTTAGCGGGAAGTTGTTTTAGAAATAATGAAAACTTAACCGCTACAAATCCAAAAACCATTATTCCGATTCCAGTACGAATCCATGCTAATAAAGTTCTTTCATTAGACAAGTATTCGTTCATAATTTCCTGATCATTTTTTGGAGACATAGTGTTTTTTCAAATTAGTAGTGATCAAAATTTCTATAAGGAGGACAATTGTATTTATCATCTTCATGATCTAGATTATAACTGTCATACGGATTTGATTCGTCATGAGAAGAAAAAGGCGTATTGTCTTCAGCCAGATTTAATCCGCTTTCTATGATTTCGTAACAGTCATCAGATAAGTCATTGCATCTGTAATTTGTATCAGGATTTTCTCCAGAAGTAAATTCAGTATCCATTGCTTCATTTTCATGTGCAGTGTCAATATGATCAGGTTTACTGCATCTAAAATCATTTATTTCTGCAGTATATCGGCTGTTGGCATCTTTTCTCATGGCTGCTTATTTTAAATTAGTAAGTTTTTTTTAAAAGCTATATACAAATTTGAAAATTAGACGCTTAAAAAAATTATAGGATTTACTTTTAATCTTACATGATTTATTTATAAGGCCTATTATTCCTAATTCTTATTTTGTAAAACTGAAATATAATTCTGTAAAATAAGCACTTACGTATTTTGCAAATTTGTAATACTAATAATTTAAAAAATTATAACATTATGGAAACTTCAAGAAAAGATTCGAAATCTGGAATGAAAGATTCTGGAAAAACTCAAAAATCAACTACTGGTTCTAGAGGAAAAAGCGCTACAACAAAATCTAACGATTCAAAAGGTAGAGCAAGTCATTAATTTTTTAGTTTCTTAGTAGAGCTAAACAATAAAAGCGTGCTGTTTAAATGTAAACAGCACGCTTTTAGATTTTTATAAGTTTGAAGTTTTATTTCAAAACTTCTTGAATTGTTTTTACAAAAGTTTCTATAGGCTGGGCACCCGAAACAGCATATTTGCGATCAAATACAAAAAAAGGAACTCCTTGAACGCCAATTTCGGCAGCTTCTTTAATATCTGCTTGCACTTCTTTAATAAAAAGGTTTTCGCTTTCTAGAACTTCTCTAATTTCATTTTCTTCTAAACCAGCTTGAGTTCCTAATTTAATCAAGGTTTGACCATTATTTAAGTCTTGTCCATCTGTAAAATAAGCTTTAAAGAAAATTTCTTCCATTCGGTCGCCCATATTCTTGGTCTTAGCAAGCTGAATGATTCTGTGCGCGTTTAAAGAATTAGAGATAACGGCTTTGTCGAAATTATAATCTAAACCAACGCTTTTTGCACGTTCTGCCACGTTTTTATGCATTTCTTTAGATTGTTCAACCGACATGCCTTTTCTTTCTGCTAAGAACGTGTAAACGTCCGTATCAGGCTGAGAAGTTATCGTTGGATCAAGCTGAAAACTTTTCCATTCAATTTCAAATT
Source organism: Flavobacterium erigeronis (assembly GCF_054075165.1). Taxonomy (NCBI): domain Bacteria; kingdom Pseudomonadati; phylum Bacteroidota; class Flavobacteriia; order Flavobacteriales; family Flavobacteriaceae; genus Flavobacterium; species Flavobacterium erigeronis. The sequence continues at coordinate 161,433 of NZ_JBSKGP010000012.1, forward strand.
CATCATTAGGAAATACCGCAAGAGCAGTTTCCAATTGTCTTTTTCCGATATAACAAAACGGACACATGATGTCCGACCAAATTTCTATTTTCATATTGTAAAGGTACGGATTTTTGTTTGTTTTGTTTCAGGTTTCAGTTCTTGGCTTGTGAGATTTTAACGCAGAGGGCGCAAAGTATACGCAAAGGTCGCTAAGAGTTTATTTTGATTTTTTTTAAGAATGCAGAGAACACAAAGCTTTGCGTCACTTTGCTTTTACAAAGCTTCTCAAAAAGCTTTGCGATCTTTGCGTATACTTTGCGCTCTTTGCGGTATAAAAAAACATAAAGCATATCAACTTGAAACATGAAAACGGAAACAAAAAAACAAAAATAAGCCTAAATAAAAAACCGCAACTCTTTAGAGGAATTGCGGTTTCTAGGTATAAAAAATGGTTGGTTAATAGCGATATCTTTTTTTTTTACAATGATATATCTTTAATTCGAAACTAAAAAATATCCCTGTAACAGAAAGAAACTTTAATGTTAACTATTTAACATTACAGGCATTACCAGCATAGTAACTGTTTCTCCTTCTTCTAAACCATCAACTGGGGTTAAAATTCCAGCTCTGTTTGGTAAAGACATTTCAAGCATAATCATATCAGACTGAAGGTTGGTTAGCATTTCTGTCAAGAAACGTGAGTTGAAACCAATTTGCAAATCATCACCTTGATAATCGCAAGTCAATCTTTCTTCTGCTTTGTTAGAGTAGTCAATATCTTCTGCAGAAACGTTTAATTCAGCTCCAGCGATTTTTAATCGAATCTGGTGTGTAGTTTTGTTAGAGAAAATCGCAACACGACGAACAGAACTCAAGAATAAAGAACGGTCGATCATTAATTTGTTTGGATTTTCTTTCGGAATTACCGCTTCGTAGTTAGGATATTTTCCATCAATTAAACGGCACATTAAGATATAATTGTCAAATGAGAAAGTCGCATTTGAATCGTTGTATTCAATTTTCACTTCTGCGTCAGAAGTTCCTAAAATACTTTTTAAAATGTTTAAAGGTTTTTTAGGCATGATGAAATCTGCAACTTGAGAAGCTTTTACATCTGTACGTGCATATTTTACCAATTTATGAGCATCTGTAGCAACAAAAATTAATCCTTCTGGTGAGAACTGGAAGAATACTCCAGACATTACCGGACGTAAATCATCATTTCCGGCTGCGAAAATCGTTTTGCTTACCGCAGTTGCCAAAACTTCTGCAGGAACAAGCGTTACAGATGGATCTTCAAGACTTACTGCTTTAGGAAATTCTTCTCCTGCAGCATAAGCTAAAGCGTATTTACCAGAATTTGAACTAATTTCTACTGTATTGTTATCTTCTACAGTAAAAGTTAACGGCTGTTCTGGGAAAGTTTTTAAAATTTCAAGCAAAAGTTTAGCAGGAACTGCTACGCTTCCTTTACTTGTAGAATCGATAGATAATGTAGCCGACATTGTCGTTTCAAGATCTGAAGCCGAAACGGTCAACTCATTATTGTTTAGTTCAAATAAAAAGTTGTCTAAAATAGGCAACGTATTGTTACTGTTGATTACACTACCTAAAACTTGTAATTGTTTTAATAAGTAAGAACTCGATACTATAAATTTCATCTGTTTTATTTTATTTTTTGATGGACCGTATTAGCAAATAAAGGGCTAAATATACGGATTACAAATATATCTTAAACTATTCAAAGTATTACATTTTTTTATTAACATCTATTTGCTATACTTTCTTTTTCTTACAAAAGTAAATGCCAAACCAAAAACTGCTAAAATTAGAATTGGAACTCCGATAGTTATGAATTGGGTAAAAGTGTAGCTTTCGTAAACTTTTTCTTTGTCTAACAAAGGCAGTTCTACATCTTTGCTTCTAATGTTAATAAGTCCTGTGTCATCAAGAAGGTAATTAATGCAATTCATGATGAAGTCTTTATTATCGTATAATTGCCCAGTTCTCTGGTCGTAACCCAATTCAACCGGCATTCTATTTTTGTCTAATTGATTTCTCGCGATATCTCCATCAGCCACCACAATCATTTTATTTGCTTTTCCTTTTGCAGCAAATGAATTGTCTTTGAAAGGCAAAACTCGATTTTCAAAAGCCGAATCAAAAGAACCTTCTAATAAAACAGCAAGCGGTTTGTTGCCTTTGTTCAAATATTCTTGTGGAGTTGTTTTTTCGGTAACCATGTTCAGGCTAATTTCTACAGGAGTTCCAATGGTTTTAGAATACTGAGAAGATTGCAATAAAACCGTTTTTTTGATTCCGTTTTTCAAAGTATCAATAGGGTTTGCAAAATCAAATCTAATTCCGCCCAGATTTTTTACAATCGGATGCTGGCTTGTCGGATAGACTTGCGGAGCAAATTTCCAGATAAAATCTTGATATTGCGTAGCGCTTCCCTGTTCGCCAGTGGCTAGTTTTATTGGGCTTCCTTGTTCGTCTTTAACCAAATCAGGATTAATTCTGAATCCGTATTTGAAGAACATATCATTCAAATTTAAATCTCTCGGGTAAGCTAGCGTTGCGCCCATGTCGTTGTACAAACTATCCATATCGGCAGCCGCCTGATCGATAAGCCAAAGCGTTTTTCCGCCATTTATAATAAACTGATCCAGAACTTCTTTTTCTTCGTCAGAGAATTTTTCTGTTGGTTTAGAAATAATTGCTAAATCGTATTTTTTTAATGCGTTTAAAGTTCCGTTTGGATCTTTGGCAACAGAATCTAAAGTGAAAGGTCCAATTAGATAACTTTCGTGAATTTGCTCTAACATTTTTGCAATGTGTCTTTCTCTTAATTCACCGTTTCCTTTAATAATGGCAACTTTTTTCTGCTTGTTTTTGGTCACTTTATTAATCGCATCAGCAATAGAATATTCTAAATGCTGAATCGATCCGATTACTTTCTGAGTAGTCGAAGCGCCCATTATGTTTTTCAAAAGAGGAATTTTAACTTCTTTTTCGTTATAAACGGCAATTCCCCACGGAAAAACCATTTCCTGAGATTGTTTTCCTTTGTCGTCAACGGTAATATTTATTGGGGTTAATCCTTTTTGAAAAAGCGATTTTGTAAGTTCATCGCTTTCTTCTTCATTTTCTAACGGATCAACAAATTCGAATACTATATTTTTATTATAAGCTTGAAATTCTTCTAATAATTGTTTTGTTTCCTGCTGTAAACGTTTAAAATCTGCTGGAAGATCTCCTTCCATATAAATCTTTATAGAAAGCGGATTTTGAACTTGTTTTAGAATTCCTAATGAAGTTGGAGATAAGGTATATCGTTTGTCTTTGGTTAAGTCAAAACGATGAAAAAATAGGGTTCCAAGAACATTTAAAACAACTAAAATAAAAATAGTGATGCCTAATGTCTTTAAATTATGTTTGGTAGCAGATTTCATTAAGCTTTATAAGATTTTAATTGGTAAACAGTAAAAGACAAAAATGCGATTGCAATGCTTAGAAAGTAAATAACATCACGCGTGTCAATGACTCCGCGGCTCATACTTTTAAAGTGATTTTGCATTCCTAAAGTAGAAATAAAACCATTTGATCCTGGAATTAGCGAACTTAATCCTTCAAAACCAAAATAAAAGAAAAAGCATAAGAATACGGCAATAATAAAAGCCACAATCTGATTTTCTGAAAGGGTAGAAGTAAAGATCCCGATTGCTGAATAAGAAGCGATTAAAAACAATAAACCGAAGTAAGAACCAATTGTGCTTCCCATATCAATATTACCTTCTGGCGAGCCTAAATCGGAAATCACTTTTACATAAATTAAAGTTGGGATTATAGCCAAAATGATCAATAAAAATGAACCAAAGAATTTACCATTTACGATTTCCCAGATTGATAAAGGTTTGGTTAATAATAATTCTAAAGTTCCTTGTTTTTTTTCGTCAGAGAAACTTCTCATGGTTACGGCTGGAATTAAGAAAATTAGAATCCAAGGCGCTAGAGTGAAAAACGGAGTTAAATCGGCATATCCTGTATCTAATATATTGTATTCTCCTTTAAAAACCCATAAAAAAAGTCCGTTGCTGATTAAGAAAATCGCAATGACCAAATAGCCAATTGGAGAGCCAAAAAAGGATTTTATTTCTCGTAAAATGATTGATTTCATTTAAATATTTTGTTTCAAGTTTTTTATTGTTTCAAGTTTCAAGTTGCCTTACTTTGTGTTTAATTTTTTTAACCGCAAAGAACGCAAAGTTTTACGCAAAGTTCGCAAAGTTTTTACTCAACGCTTTGCGAGCTTAGCGTTTTTAAAAAGCATCTAAAGATAAAATCCTTGCGTGCTTTGCGGTTAAATTTTAATCTAAACTAACAAGTTTATCAACACTCCACGCTTCTGGTTTTGCATTGAATAACTTTTTTGTAAAAGTCCAAACCGAATCGAAAAGTTCAGAATTTCTATAATTTTCCAAATCAGCTTCAGTTTCCCAATAGCTGTATGTGAAAAATATTTCTTTATTGTTTTTGTCTTGATATAATTCTAAAAAACGATTTCCTTCAGCATTTCGTATTTTGTGTTTTATAGATTTAAAATTCTCTAGAAAAGCGGGAATATTTTCTTCGTGAAAACTCATTTTTACTATTCGAACAAACATTCTTTTTATTTTAGATTTGAGATTGCAGATTTTAGATTTTTTGAAAGTCTAAAGTCTTACAGGTGCGCAAAAATACCAAATTTGATTGTTGTTTTTATATTTTTTTTTAAGTCTTGTTTGTCATCCTGAGGAACGAAGGATCTCCGCAATATGTTCCATAAAGTATATCTCCAATTTTTGCAGAGTTACTTATGGAGATCCTTCGTTCCTCAGGATGACAAACTTTATGGTAAATCTATTGAAAATCTAAAATTTCGTTACGAAAACTTAATCGTAATCACATCGCGATAATTCAATCCTAACAAACTATTTGCAGAACCAACTTTAGAAGGATTGCTTCTAAAAATGGCAATTTCAAGATAACCAGCTTCGTTAAAAATCGCCAGTTTTTCGCCTTCATACGTTTTAATCGGATATTTATCAGAAGTTGCAATTGCCGAATAATTGGGCAAAATGGTTTTGATGCTTTTTGGTTTCATCAGGATTTCATACGGACGCCCACGCGAAATTTCTAAGAATTGCTTTTTAGAAATATTCGTAACTACGTTTCCAAAATGATCAATGTAAATGATGTTGCCTTTTATAGAATTTCCGTCGTCAGCCACAAGAGCTTGCAGTTCGGTAGCTTCTTTAATGGCTGAAATTTCTTTTCCAATTACATTCAATAAACCGCCTTTAGAAAGGTGAGAAGCTACCTGAATGAAAATATCCAAATCTGTAGCTTCAATCGGGAAACGATCGTGAATATTGATCGCGACAATTTTCTGCGGAACGATTTTCTGCGTCAGCATACTCAAGATTCCGTTATCGGCGCAAATAAAGTAGTGATCGTTCCACTGCATGGCAATGTGCTGATTCTCTTTATTGCGCTCAATATCAACGCCAATCAAGTGTACCGTTCCTTTTGGAAAGCTCATATAAGCAGCGCCAATGATGTAACTGGCTTCGGCAGTATTAAAGGGATCAATGTCATGAGAAATGTCAACGATTTGAACCTCTGGATTTTCAGAAAGTATTTTACCCTTCAGCGACCCCACAAAGTGATCTTTCAAGCCGTAGTCTGTAGTAAGGGTAATTATTGACATAATTTTGTTTATAACTATTGATAGTATTTAAATCTAAATTTCATTAAATTTGAGAAATGCAAAGCTAATAATAGTAAACGCAAATTGAAAGAAAGAAAACACAATTTGTTAAAATACTATCAGTTTATAGCTTTAAGTATTCAGTTATATTTGTTTAGAAAATTAGAACAATTGAAAACGGAATACTGAAACAAAAAGAACCCGACAACTCTAAAATAATAACTGAATTATTTAATTTAAAACTACTTCATTTGAACGAAAGAATAATCGAGCTAGTAGATATTGCACCAAAAGAGTTTTGGGGCGCGCAAGACAGCCATTTAGAAATTATTAAAAAGTATTACCCGAAGCTTAAAATCGTAGCGCGAGGGACAACTTTAAAAGCATTTGGCGAAAAAGAAGTTTTAGACGAATTCGAAAAAAGATTTCAGCGATTAATGCTTCATTTTACACGTTACAATAATATTGATGATAATGTGATTGAACGTGTTATAATGAGTGACGGTCAGGATGAAAAAAGAGCTTACGATCATGACAAAATCTTAGTTCATGGTGTTGGCGGAAAAATAGTTAAAGCCATGACGCCCAACCAGCAGTTACTGGTGGATACGATCAAAAAGAACGATATGGTTTTTGCAGTTGGTCCCGCTGGAACTGGTAAGACTTATACTGGTGTTGCAATGGCAGTAAAAATGCTGAAGGACAAAGAAGTAAAAAGAATCATATTAACGCGTCCTGCGGTTGAAGCAGGAGAAAATCTGGGATTCTTGCCTGGAGATATGAAAGAAAAACTCGATCCTTATATGCAGCCTCTTTATGACGCTTTAAGAGATATGATTCCGAATGAAAAATTGGAAGATTATATCTTAAAAGGAATTATTCAGATTGCGCCATTGGCTTTTATGCGCGGACGTACATTGGATAATGCTTTTGTAATCTTGGATGAAGCACAAAATACCACGCATTCGCAAATGAAAATGTTTTTGACCCGTATGGGAAAAAATGCCAAATTTATGATTACGGGTGATCCTGGTCAGGTCGATTTGCCGAGAAGAACAATTTCTGGACTTAAAGAAGCACTTTTGGTTTTAAAAGACATTGATGGTATTGGAATTATTTATCTAGATGATAAAGATATCGTGCGTCACAGATTGGTTAAAAAGGTAATTGATGCTTATAAGCAGATTGAAAATCACGATTAATACTAATTTTAGTGAAATGTTAAATGTAAATCGTGAATTGTGTTTTAACATTTAATAATATTCGTTTTGTACGTTTTAAAAAAAGTGCAAAACGAATATTTTTTTTATTTTAATTGGAAATGAAAGAAGTAGATGATTTTTATGAGAATTCAAAAATACCATTTAGAGAAACTTTGTTAGCTCTAAGCGAAATCATTCTTCGTCAAGATAAAGAAATTACAAATGTTCTAAAATACGGAATGCCATTTTTTTGCTATAAAAAGAAAATGTTCTGCTATTTATGGATTCATAAAAAATTAAATCAGCCTTATATCGGAATTGTAGAAGGAAAGCATTTTGATGAGCCATTTTTAATTCAAGAAAATAGATCAAGAATGAAGGTTTTTTTAATGGATTCAGAAAAAGATTTGCCTTTAGAACAAATTGAAACGGTTATTCAAAAAGCGTTAAATTTATATAAATCAGGAACTATTAAAGTTTAATTATCGAAAACTTAATATTTAACGAAATAGTTAAATAAATAATAAACTTGCCGTATTTCATGCTTTCAAATGGCTCAAACTTTGTTCTTCCGAGCTTAAAACCGTAAATTTGCAATTATACCTATTTGAATATTAAGATGACAAAACTTAAAAATATAAAAGTGGTAGTAAGTGACCTTGACGGAACTTTACTTAATCCACAGCACAGAATTTCAGACTATACCAAAACAATTTTTCAAGAACTTCACAATCAAGGCTATCTAATTGTGGTAGCAACTGGCCGCCATCATTTGGATGCAATGGCTATCATTGATAAACTTGAAATTCCCGTTTATTTAGTGAGTTCAAACGGAGCTCGAATTCATTCGCCAAATAAAGAAGAACTTTTTGCATTCAACTTAAACAGTGATATTGTAAAAGCGGCTTTAAATGTAGAAATCGATCCAGAAATTACAGTTGTATTGTTTAAAGAAAATACTTGGCAAACCAATAAATGGAATGAAAAATTGAATTCTTTTCAAGAAGAATTAAAATACCGTCCAGAATTGGTTGATTATAAAGCTTTGGATGATTTTGCTGCCATTAAAATTTTCTTCTCTTGCGCAGATCATGAGAAATTAGTGAAGTTGAAAGACGAAATTTTAGCGAATTCTTCAGAACATTTGCACCATGCTTTTAGCTTGCCGACTTGTTTAGAGTTTATGGACAAATCGATCGACAAAGCGGTTTCTATTGAAAGAGTTTTAGAAAAAGAAGGTTTCACTTTAAAAGAAGCAGTTGCTTTTGGAGACGGCTACAATGATGTTCAAATGCTTTCTGCAGCTGGAAAAGGACTTATTATGGGGAATGCACCAGCTTCGCTAAAAGAAGAGCTTTCCGATTTAGAAGTTATTGAAACCAACGCCGAAGATGGAGTAGCAAAATATATTGCCTCTAAAATTCTAGATAAAGAATTTGCAACAACCTAATTCATAATGTTTTATATTCAGTTTTATTGCTGGATAATAAATTATAGTTATTTTTATAAGAGCTAATTCTCTGTGAATTAGCTCTTATTTTTTTAACCTTAATTTTCAAACCATGAAAAGATTTTTACTTCAAGTTGAACGAAATTGTATTTCGGGAGCATTGGTTTTATTGCCGCTTTTAGTTTTTTTTGTTTTGCTGGAAAAAGTCTGGAAGTTCTTTCAGAATTACGGAGAAAAGTTTGCGCATTTGCTGCGATTGGATCTTGTTTTAGGAAAATATGCTACCGATATAGCTGGCGGAATAATTTTGCTGGCTTTAATTTATTTTAGTGGTTTTTTGATGCGTTTGGCTGTTTTAAAACACTTTACAGAATGGATAGACGAAAAATTAATGATTTTTTTGCCAGGTTATGAAAAGAATAAGAAAGAAGCGGAAGAAAAATTATTGAAGAGAAATGTTATTCCAAAACCTGTAACAGATTTGCCAATTTTACTTAAAAATGGAAATTTTTGGCAGCCAGCCCATTTAATTGAAGAAGATCAAAACGGAAACGCTGTCGTTTTTGTGCCCAATGCGCCATCCAAAGATCACGGACAAATTTTGATTGTTTCATCACATGATATCAAAAAGTTGCCAGAAACGACACTTGGCAGTTTAGACAACTCCATAAAATCATTTGGAAAAGGCATTTTAAGTTTTAAATAATACCTCTTTAAATTGAAGTGATATTTTCTTTGTTTGCTCTGTCAAATAGTTTTAAATTTGCATTCATAAAAAACAACACAACCAAAAGGATAATGAGTAATACGATCACAACTACAAATTTTAATTTCCCGAACCAGAAATCAGTTTACCGCGGAAAAGTTAGAGAAGTTTATAATATTAACGACGAACTTTTAGTAATGGTGGCTACCGATAGACTTTCGGCTTTTGATGTAGTTTTACCAAAAGGAATTCCGTACAAAGGACAAATCCTAAATCAGATTGCAACAAAATTTATGGAATTGACACAAGATATCGTTCCAAACTGGCTGATTGCAACTCCAGATCCTAACGTTGCTGTTGGACATTTATGCGAGCCTTTTAAAGTAGAAATGGTTATTCGCGGATACGTTTCTGGACATGCTGCACGCGAATATGCTGCAGGAAGAAGACAAATTTGCGGTGTTACTATGGCAGAAGGTTTAAAAGAAAATGATAAATTTCCAGAACCAATTATTACGCCAACCACAAAAGCAGATAATGGTTCTCATGACGAAGATATTTCTCGCGAAGACATTTTAGCAAAAGGAATTGTTTCTGAAGAAGATTATTTAGTTTTAGAAAAATATACTCGTGCTTTATTTCAAAGAGGAACTGAAATCGCAGCTCAAAGAGGGTTGATTTTAGTAGACACAAAATACGAGTTCGGAAAAACAAAAGATGGTGTTATTGTTTTAATAGACGAAATCCACACACCAGATTCTTCTCGTTATTTTTATGCTGAAGGATATGCAGAAAGACAAGCAAAAGGTGAGGAGCAAAAACAATTATCTAAAGAATTTGTTCGCCGCTGGTTAATCGAAAATGGTTTTCAAGGTCAAGAAGGGCAGCAAATTCCTAATATGACAGACGAATATATCGAATCTGTTTCTGAAAGATATATCGAATTGTACGAGAATATTTTAGGAGAAAAATTTGTAAAAGCTGATATTGACAATATTGATCAACGTATTGAAAAAAATGTATTAGATTACCTTTCTTCAAAATAGTAATTTTGGGTTTAAACGAACTATTTAAACCATGAACTTTATACCGAAAAAAAATGCCCTGTTATTTGTATGTCTTACAGCAGGGCATTTTCTTTTTGCGCAAATTGATAAAAATGCGACAAAAGAAACGAAAAACCTTTACCAGAATTTAAAAACGATTTCTAAAAATCATATTCTTTTCGGGCATCAGCACGCACTCGAATACGGTCACGGATGGAGTAATGAACCCAATCGTTCTGATGTAAAGTCAGTTACGGGTTCTCATCCAGCGGTTATTGGGATTGATTTTAGTGATTTTTCAGGACGACCTACAGAACAGATTGAAAAAGCTAAAGAAGTTTTAAGAAAAAATGTAATTGCCACTTATGAAAGAGGCGGAATTACAACGGTTTCTTGGCATTTTAATAATCCCGCTTCTGAAGGCGGATTTTATTGGAAAGACGGAATTTCAACAGCTTCAATGTCTTTAATAAAACCCGGAGGTTCTCATCATGAGCAGTATAAAGAAATTTTAAAAACAATTGCCGATTTTGCTCATTCGGTAAAAGCAAAAGATGGAAAACTTTCTCCAATGATTTTCAGACCTTTTCATGAATTTGATGGCGATTGGTTCTGGTGGGGAAAATCGCATGCTTCTCGAGAAGATTTTATTGCAGTTTGGCAGTTTACGGTTTCTTATTTGAAAGACACTTTGGGAGTCCACAATTTTATTTACGCTTTTTCCCCAGACAATCGATTTAACTCTGAATCGGAATATTTGGAACGTTATCCTGATGATGAATTTGTTGATCTGTTGGGGATGGATGATTATGGAGATTTTGGCAGAGACGGAAAATATGATTTAGAAGCAGGAATAAAAAAGCTTAAAATATTTTCTGATTTGGCTCTAAAAAAGAAAAAACTCGCTGCATTTACAGAAACAGGATTAGAATCTATTCCAAACGAAAATTGGTGGACAGAGGTTTTGCTGAAAACATTAAAATCTCAAAATTTAGAATTGGCTTACGTTTTAGTATGGCGAAATGATGCTGTAAGTCCAACGCATTATTATGCGCCTTTTCCTGAGCAGGTTAGCGAAAGTAATTTTCTAAAATTTTATTATGATCCGTTTACTTTATTTGAAAAAGATGTAAAGAATATTTATAGCAAGAAGTTTAAAATTTAGACTATTCTTATGTCTATGCGAAAGAGCAATTTGGATTAAACCGAATTGCGCTTTTTTTTTTTCAAAATCATGCAACCAAATTCATTTTTGAGTCGTCTAAATAGTAAATCATCATCATCAATCATTTAACAAACAATCATCATGAAAAAAACAGTAATTATTTTAGGAGCAGTTTTCTTTTTAGGAAATGCTTCGTTTGCATCAAACTTTGATTTAGAAGCTAAAAACCAAGTTGAATTCTCTGCTTATGGAAACTCACCATTTCATCTTGCAGTAAGCAAAGGCGATATTGAGGCCGTCAAGAAATTTATAATGTATGGAACCAATGTCAATAAAATGGTAAATAATATGACGCCATTAATGCTTGCGGCACGATTTAATTATTGTGAAATCATAAAAATTTTGATTGAAAATGGCGCAGATTCGTCAATTGAAAATTCGCATGGACTTACAGCTTTAAATTACGCAGAGTATGCAAAAGCAACCGATTCTATTACGTTATTGAAAGTAATAAAAGAAAATCGCAGAAGTAGTAAATAAGAAAAAATAAAGTGCAATTCAAAAAATACTGAATTGCACTTTTCTATTTACAGGCTTTAGAATCAGGTTTCTCTTTTCTTAATTTTTATCTATAAAAATAAGATTTAGAAAAGAGCGCTTCTGTTGTAATGTTATCTTTTTCATGCTAGTTGAAAAATCAATAAGATTTATTGTAACATTTTTGGTTTTCTGTAGTCTATTATAGTAAAACCATTAATTTGGTAACGTTTAGGTTCTTTAATTATCGTATTATTAAGTGAATGTTAAGAATTAGTTAAAACATGGTACTTTGTAATGCATAATACAGTAAAATAATTTACCTTTACATCAGAATTAAAAAATCATCATCATCATCAATCATTTAACAAACATCAATCATTATGAAAAAATCAGTTATTTATTTAGGACTAGCCTTAGTAACATTTGGAAATGTAGCAATGGCTTCAAACAAAATTTCAACTTTTAAAAATCCAGTTGAACGTACAGGTTATGCAGCAAATCCATTAAATGTTGCAATTAGCAAAGGAGATCTTGAAACGGTTAAAAAGTTTATTGAATATGGCGCAGACGTTAACCAAATGTCTGAAGATCTTACTCCTTTAATGATCGCTGCACTTTACAATAAACATGAAATCATTAAAGTTTTATTGGCTAGCGGAGCAAATCCAAGTACCAAAAATGAAAAAGGTTATACTGCATTGAAATATGCACAAGGATCAAATGCTTCAGATGCAATTGCACTTTTGAAAGATTTGAAATAACAGTTTAAAAAAGTTTTGAGTTAGTATAAAAATGACCTTTCTGAGCAAAAGGTCATTTTTTTTGCTTTAGATTTTGCATTCTAAAACAAAGAAGCACCATTATTTCTAATGATGCTTCTTCTTTTTTAAATCCCAACAAATGATTTAAAACTAAATATTTTTATTCTATTGGTACATCTTTCTTTCTGTTGAATACCCAGAATAAGATCGGGAATACTAATAGCGTCAAGACTGTTGCGGTCATTAATCCGCCAATAATTACAATGGCAAGCGGTTTTTGCGATTCAGAACCAATTCCGGTAGAAATTGCTGCTGGCAATAATCCGATAGAAGCCATTAAAGCAGTCATAACTACGGCTCTTGTTCTGGCTTTTACTCCTCTAAAAATAGATTCTTCGAGCGAAAATTTAGCCTTCAGATTATGATGGAATTCCGAAATCAGAATAACTCCATTTTGAATACAGATTCCTAAAAGAGCGATAAATCCAACTCCAGCAGAAATTCCGAAATTCATTCCTGTAATATGTAGCGCTATAATTCCGCCAATAATCGCAAACGGAACGTTAGCTAAAACAAGAAGCGAATCTTTAAAATTTCCAAATAAAATGAACAGCAAGACAAAAATCCCAATTAAACTGATTGGCACAACTTGAGCCAAACGCGCACTCGCACGAACCTGATTTTCAAATTCACCTGTCCAACCCGTTGTGTAACCGGCAGGTAGTTTAAGTTTATTTACTTTTGCTTGTGCTTCGGCAATTGTACTACCTAAATCTCGATCACGAACAGAGAATTTTACTCCAATAAAACGTTTGGTATTGTCTCTGTAAATAAACGCGGGACCCGTAATGGTTTTAATATCGCAGATTTCTTTCAAAGGAATTTTGATTCCGCTAATCGTTGGAACTTTAATTTCTTCCAAATCTTTTTCATCTTTTCTGTATTCTTTAGAAAAACGGACACGAACATCAAATTTCTTTTCATCTTCATATTTTTCGGTCGCTGTCTTTCCTCCAAACGCCAATTCTAAAACCGCTTGAGCATCGCTTAAAGTTACACCGTAAGCAGCCATTTTTTCACGATCTAAGATTACGCTTATTTCAGGCTGTCCAACATTTCTAAGAATTCCAGCATCTTTTATTCCCGGAATATCTTTTATTTCAGCCAGAACTTTATTGGCAAGTTCGTCGAGTTTGTTCAAATCATCACCGTAAATTTTAACTGCATTCGATGCTTTAAAACCAGCAACCGATTCGGCAACGTTATCAATTACGGGCTGAGAATAATTATACGTAATTCCCTGATGAATTTTCAGTTTATTATCCATTTCATTGATCAGATCGTCCATAGAAATTTTACGTTTCCATTCTGCTTTTGGAAGTAAGTCAACCTGAAGCTGAATAAACCCAAAACCATTCGGATCGGTTCCGTCATTGCTTCGTCCAGTTTGAGATAATACTTTTTTAACCTCAGGAAAACTTTCTAAGTCTTTTCTAATCATCGCCGCCGTTTTCACACTTTCAGGTAGAGAAGTACTCATTGGCAATTCAGCCGTAACCCATAAGGCTCCTTCATTTAATTGTGGCAAAAATTCTGTTCCTAAGAAACCTGCAGAAAAGAAAACTGCTCCAAGTAACGCTGTAGAAGCAATTAAGGTTTGAACTTTATGTTTAAATGTCCAAGCAAATCCTTTAGAAACAATTCGATCCCAGAAATTTACAAACGGGTTGTGCTTTTCTCTTACATTTTTATTCAATAAAATATGAGAAAGAACTGGAACTAAAGTCAGCGTAAAAATAAGTGCTCCCAATAAAGCAAAACCTAAAGTAAAGGCTAGAGGAGAGAACATTTTTCCTTCTACTTTCTGGAAAGAGAAAATAGGAAGCAGAGCCGTAATGATAATCAATTTAGAAAAGAAAATAGCTTTACCCATTTCTGTTCCCGTTTTCTTGATTAAGCTTCCTTTAGCAATTTTATTGAATTTCTCCATTCCAAATTGATGCGCTCGATGATCGAGAACTACAAACAATCCTTCGACCATTACGACGGCTCCGTCAATGATAATTCCGAAATCGACAGCACCTAAACTTAATAAGTTGGCACTCATCCCCATCATTTTTAAACATAAAAAAGCAAATAAAAGCGAAAGCGGAATTACAATAGAAACTGTAAAAGTGGTTCGCCAGTCGGCCATGAATAAGAATACAACACAAGTAACCAGAATAATACCTTCAAATAAGTTGTGCATTACCGTTTCGGTCGTAAAATTCATCAGATTATCACGATCGTAAAAAGTCTCAATTTTAATGTCTTTCGGAAGAACATTTTCATTAAGATCTTTGATTTTTGCTTTAATCAATGCCAGAGTTTCCTGCGGATTTTCTCCTTTACGCATTACAACAATTCCTTCTACAGCATCGTCATTATTTCCAAGACCGGTTTGTCCAACTCTAGGCATTGAACTTTCGTAAACATCGGCTAAATTTTTAACCAAAATCGGATTTCCTCCAGCATCATCAACAATAATATTTCCAATATCTTCTCTTGACTTTAATAAACCAACACCACGAACCACAAAAGCTTGTCCGTTTTTTTCAATTACATCACCACCAACATTTAAGTTTCCAGAGTTTACTGCATTATAAACCTGCAATGGCGTAATGTTATATTTAGCCAATTTAATCGGATCAACCCCAACTTCATAAGTTTTAGTCTGACCTCCAAAAACATTCAAATCGGCAACACCAGGAAGTGAACGTAATTGTTTATCGATTACCCAGTTTTGGTAAGTCAATAATTCTCTACTATCTCTGCTGTCACTTTTTACGATATATCTGAAAATTTCTCCAGTTGGGCCGTACGGAGGCTGTACATCTGGTTCGACATCATCGGGAAGCGAAACGTTTTTTAATAAATTGTTTACCTGAAAACGGGCGAAAGTATCGTCAACGCCGTCATCAAAAATGATTTTTATTACAGACAAACCAAACATCGTAATACTTCGAACACTGGTCTTTTTCTGAACAGAGTTCATGGCAATTTCAATAGGAGAGGTCACGAAGCGCTCTACTTCTTCAGCACTTTTTCCATTCCATTGTGTTATAATAATGATTTGTGTATTGGTAACGTCTGGGAAGGCGTCGATTGGCATATTTTTGAATGAAATAAATCCAGCCACAGCTAATAATCCAACCCAAAAGAAAGTAAATGCTTTGTTCTTTAGCGAAAAAGCAATAATATTTTTAATGAATTTGTTCATGTCTTAATTGTTTAAAGCACCATAAATGAATAGCTGGTTGTTTGTAATTACCTTTTCATTTTCTTTTAAACCACTCGAAATATAAGTTGTGTCTCCAACAACTCGGTAAACTTCTACTTGTCTGGTTTCGATATTATTTCGGTCTTTAAAAACTACTACAAAATTTTTGCTTTTGTCAAACACAATAGCTTTACTAGGCACGGCTATCATAGATTGATTTTCATTAAAAGACAATTTGATATTGGCATTCATATCAGGTTTAAGCATATAATCTGTATTGCTTAATTTAATTCTGGCTTGCATGGCTTTCGTTTCTGGATCAATCACATTGTAGATTTTGTCTACTTTGCCATAAAAGGTTTTATCCGGATAACTTAAAGTGGTAACCGCAGCATTAGTTCCCAGTTTTACTTTATTAATATCAATTTCATTAATATTAGCCATTGCCCAAACCTCACTAATCTCTGCAATATCAAATATGTTTTCAGAACGGTCATTACGCAAAAGCATATCCTGATTGATACTTTTTTGAATAATAAAACCACTTATCGGAGCTGTTACTTCATAAATAGATCCAGCTTTGATGTTGTAAATCTTATAAGTCTCTTGAATTTTGCTTAATTGAGATTGCGCTTTATTTACTTCAGATTTTGCTTGAAGGACATCACTTTCAGAATTTAATTTTCCATCAAATAATTCCTGAGCTACTTTTAAATTGTTTTTTGCAACAAGTAAATCACTTTTGGCATCAATAGATTGTTTTTCAAAATCGGCAACATCAGTACTTTTTATAGTGGCAAGAACTTGTCCTTTTTTGACATAATCTCCAAGCTCAACGTTTACCTTCATTACGTTCCCGCCAACAAGCGGATACACGTCGATCATTTTGTTATTGTCTGCCGTAATTTTTCCATAAAAACTTAGCTCATTTTTTACCGGCTCCGTTTTGGCTTCGGCTGTTGTAGTCGTTTTTAGCATATCGTTGCTTAAAACAAACGAAGTATTGGTTTCAGGATTTTCAACTTCCTTTTTGCAGCTTGTCAGAGCCAAACTAACTATTGCGATTCCTAAGAATATATGTTTCATTTCTATAATTTTTTAAAATAAATCTTTGTTGATGGTACTATTTAATTCTTCGCCTGCGATAACGACTTTTTTCTTTAATTCATTTAACTGAATTATTGCCTGATTGTAGCTTTCCATGAAATCGGTAAATTCTAAAAGGCTTACGTTTCGTTTCTGAAAGTTGGTCAGCATTCCGTTGTAAACCGCTTCAAAATCAGAATTTACAGTTGGCTTGATCACGCTGTAGTTTTGTCTAGACTCATCCCATTTGGTCCAAGCAGAAGTAATTTCAGTTTGCAATTGCAACTCGAAATTTTGTTTTTCAACTTTCGATTGTTCCAGAATAGATTGGGCGTATTTAATATTTCCTTTATTCTTGTTCCATAAAGGCAACGGAATACCTACGCTTAAGTTAGCTTCATTATTAAATGCCCCGCTTCGCTGATCGTAGTTGGCGCCCAAAGTTATATCTGGAACCGAAAGCGATTTTTGCCATTTTACATTCAGTTCATTAGCATCAATTTCTTTTTGTTTGGCCAGATAATCAGGTCGGTTTGCTATTGCTTGTTCTTCAAAACCTTTAAGGTCAAAAGTGATTATCTTTAAATATTTATCTGAATCTTCTTTTCTTACTGTCGGAACTACGTTTTCAGTTTCATTTAAAAGAAGTTTCAAATTCGCCTGTTCTTCTATATTATCATTAATAACTTCCAGTCTTTCATTTTTGAAATTTAGATACAACGACTGCAAACGAACCACATCTTTTAAAGGAATATTCCCTTTTTGAGCCTGAATAGAGTACGAATTGATTAAGTTTTCGATGTGTGCCAATTGTTTATCTGTATTTTCCAGATTTTTGGAATTGTAGTAAACAGTAAAAAAGCTTTTGCGCAATTGCAGTTTTAAAGTGCGTAATACGTCATTAAACTGCAGTTCTGCCAATTGTGCATTAGCTTGAGCAAGTTTAACTTCATTTCTTTTTTTACCTCCAAGATAAATAAGCTGTTCAATTGCAAATACTTTCTGTCCGTTTTTTCCAATGTCAAAAAACTTGTCACGTTCAGGATTATAAGCATTCAATTCGGCAGTTATAGTGGGGTTGTCCCAAATCCTGGCCTGAATAGTTAGGGCTTTTGCGGCATCAATATTATATTGCGACGCCAGTAAAAAAAGATTCTTTTTTAAGAATTGGCTTTCACAGTCTTGAAGAGTGACTGTTTTTTGAGCCATAACTACCTGATTGAGCAATGCAAGCAGTAAGAATGCATATAGTTTTTTCATTGTATCAAATTTATTTTATACAAATATGCTATCAGCCGACTTTAAGACGCCTTAAAATCTACCTTAAAAATAGCTTAAAATAAATTATCTACGAAAAATAATACTAAATAAATTAATGTTAGTGCTTGGAATACTGTAAGTTATGTATGAGTTGTGAAGATTAAGAATACGATTTACTATTCGAAGCCCAAGTCCAAAACCAGTAATTCCTTTAGCATTTTCACCACGCATAAAAGGCTGAAAAAGATTTTTTTGTTCCGAATCATTTAAAGTTCGGCCAGAATTTGTAATCGATAAAATCAACTGACCGTTCTGGGTACCGATTTTTACCTTTGCCTGTTTGTTGTCAGAATAAATGTAGGCGTTTTTTAAAACATTGGTTATAGCAATTTCGAGAAGGTTTTTATTGCCATTAAATTCTAATGCTGTATCCAAATCATCACTTTCCTCCATTTCAAAAAGAATAACAAAATCTGGAAATGTTTTATTGATTTTTTCAATCGAAGAGAACAGAATTTCATCGATACGCTGAACATCATTATGATCCGTTTTTCGATTGTCAATTTTAGAAAGAATCAATAACGAGTTAATCAATTCGCTCAAATGATTGACATCGTCTAATATATTATTTAAGAAAGATTTCTTTTCGGGATTAATTTCAGGATCAGTAATAGCGTTTTCAATCTGAGAAGTCATTCTAGAAAGTGGAGTTCGCAATTCGTGAGACGCATGTGCTGTAAACTCTTTTTGCTTTTGATAGGAAATCTCAATTCGATCCATCATAAAATTAAACTCATCTGCAATTAAATCAATTTCGTTTTTACTTCGATGTGATGTAATTCGAGTATCAAGATTATTTTCGTTAATATTTTTTATTTTCTGATGAAAAGCATCCAGAGGTTTCAACGCTTTCTTTACAGCTAAAGAAGTCAAAAGCCAGCAAATAGTAGTAAAGAACAAATAAGAGATAACCAACGTATATCTCAAAAATAGCAATTTCTTTTTGCCGTAATCGTCAGTTGCGGAAATAAGCGCATAGAAATCCTTATCGTTGGTATCGTAAAAAACACCATAAACTTCATAGTCGCCTTGCTGTTTAAAAAAGGTTTTATTCTTTTTCAAATATTTTAAATCCTCAATTGACCAATTTATTTTAGCATCATCGATACTGCTGTAAATCAATTTAAAATTAGAATCGAAAACAAGCGTTTTTTCATCGTAAAGTTTATTGATAGAATTTTGGTCAATTATTTTTAAAAGCTGATTATCGACACGCTTTACATTAACAAGCAATTTGATGTTAGATAAAGCTTTAATCTCTAATCGATCTCTAAATTCTTCTTTTCTATAATTAGAATACAAAACGAATATCACAGTAGAAGCCAAACCAAAAAGAATGGTAAACAGCAAACTAACCAAAAGTGATATCCGATTTTTTAATGTCATTCCTTATCGCTTAAATAATATCCGTAACCTACTTTAGTACGGATAAGTTTTGTTTCGTGTTCTTTATCGATTTTCTTTCTCAAAAAGTTTATATACACTTCTATAGTATTCTGATTGGTTTCTATATGATAATCCCAGAGCTTATCGGCAATAAACTGTTTAGAAAGCACTTTTCCTTTAGCATGTGCCAAAATTAAAATTAAATTGAATTCTTTTGGCGTTAGTTTTATTTCTTCTCCAGATCTAAAAACTTTCATTTCTTCTTCCAGAATTTCAAGATCGTCAATTACAATTTTATTTTCAATCTGCTGCGGAACTTCTTTTCTCCTTAAAAGCGACTGAACTCTCGCGTACAATTCTTCAAAATGAAAAGGTTTTACCAAATAATCGTCTGCGCCATTATCAAAAGAAGATAATTTGTCTTCAATTTCGCTAAAAGCCGTCAGCATTATAATTGGAGTCTTTTTGTCAACTTTACGAATATCTCTGCAAACATCAATTCCGTTTGTTCCTGGAACATTAATATCCAGAATAATCAAATCGTAATCGTAAGGAAAATACTTTTTGATGAGAAGCGAGCCATCATAATAAGGAAAACACTCGAAACCCTTCGAAACAAAGAACGCCGAAATTTCTTTAGACAAAGTAAAATCGTCTTCGAGCAGTAATATTTTCATGTTGTTTATTATTTGTAAATCCAGATCTGTGTATTGATCTGGATTTACATTAGAAATATATTTTTATTTAAAATAAGAAAAAGTTTCGTTATTTTCAATTTTTAATAAAGCTTCATAAATAAGTTGGATTACATTTTCAACATCGTCCTTATGAACCATTTCTACCGTTGTGTGCATATAACGCAACGGAAGCGAAATCAATGCAGAAGGTACACCGCCATTACTATAAGCGAAAGCATCTGTATCTGTACCCGTAGCTCTTGATGTAGCATGTCTCTGAAACGGAATTTTATTTTCTGATGCTGTATCTACAATCAAATCGCGCAATTTATTCTGAATTGCCGGTGAGTAACCAATAACAGGGCCTTTACCCATTTTAAGATCGCCTTCCACCTTTTTATCAATCATTGGAGTAGTGGTATCGTGGCAAACATCAGTCACAATCGCAACATTTGGTTTAATTCGGTGAGCAATCATTTCAGCTCCACGAAGACCAATTTCTTCCTGAACAGAATTTACAATATACAAACCAAAAGGAAGCGTTTTTTTATTATCGTGTAATAAACGTGCAACTTCAGCAATCATAAAACCGCCCATTCTATTATCAATAGCACGGCAAACAAATTTATTTTCGTTTAAAATCATAAATTCGTCTGGATACGTAATCACACAGCCAACATGAACGCCTAATGCTTCAACCTGTTCCTTAGTTTCGCATCCTAAATCAATAAAAATATTACTCAATTTTGGAACCTCTTCTTTGTCACGTAAACGAGTATGAATCGCTGGCCATCCAAAAACACCTTTTACAATCCCATTTTTAGTGTGAATATTAACCCTTTTAGAAGGAGCAATCTGATGATCAGAACCACCATTTCGTATTACATATATTAAACCATCTTCCGTAATATAATTTACATACCATGAAATTTCATCAGCATGCCCTTCAATAACAACTTTATATGGAGCGTCAGGATTAATTACTCCAACAGCAGTTCCGTAAGTATCAGTTATAAAAGTATCCACATAAGGTTTTAGATAATCCATCCAAAGTTTCTGACCTTCACTCTCGTAACCAGTAGGAGAAGCGTTATTTAAGTAACTTTCTAAGAAAGCTATAGAGTTATCATTTAAGATAGAATTTGTACTCATAAAAATATTTTTTTGCTAAAATAGAAATTTGGTATTAGAGTTGTGTATAAATATATAATTTTACACTTAAATTATGATTCAATGAGACTAACCACCTTTTTATTTATACTATTAGTTTGTTTTTCTTCCAAAGCCCAAGTTACTCCCAAAGAGAACGAACAAATGGGGTACATTCTCACAGAGAGAGATTCAATTTTAGGTGATACCATTCAGCTTCCCGAAATAATTATTTCTAAGGGGCAGAAGATGAGCCCAGAAGAAATGAAGCAATTCCAAATTCTGCAAAATCGAGTTTATAAAGTCTATCCGTATGCAAAACTAGCTTCAGAAAGATTAACAGCTTTAAACAACGGAATGGCTAGATTGAAAACTAGTCGCGAAAAGAAGAAGTATTTTAAGATCGTAGAAGATTACTTAAATAACGAATTCGAACAAAGGCTAAAAAAATTATCGAGAAAGCAAGGACAGATTTTAGTAAAGCTGATTCATCGCCAGACTGGTATTACAACCTACGAATTAATAAAAACACTAAAAAGCGGATTCAAAGCCTTTGTATCTAATACAACCGCCAATTTATTTGATATTAGTTTAAAAGAAGAATATAAACCATACGATGTAAACGAAGACTATTTAATAGAAACCATCTTAGTTCGAGCATTCGAATCAGGCCGACTCATAAATCAAAAACCCGCCAATCCAGTAGATTACCAAGATCTAGCAGAAAAATGGCAACAAAAAGCAAAAGAACTAAACAAGAAATAATTCGATACATATATAAAGGTAACTATTTTGACCCCTACAACCCGACAGGTTTCCAAAACCTGTCGGGTTTATTTTTACACAATATATATGGTATAAGTTTTCAGCTCCCAGTTTTTCCTGTAAAGCCGCACCGCAGTGCGTCACGTGCCCATTGTAGTAGCTTCGCAACCCGACAGGTTTCCAAAACCTGTCGGCTTTGTTTTTACATACTTTATAATAGTATAATTTTCAAAACCCCAATTTTCCCTGTAGAGGCGCACCGCAGTGCGTCTCGCGCAACGCTATTCACGCAAACCATAATATTTAAGAACGAATGTCAGGCTGAGCGCAGCGAAGCCGTCAGAATTGGAATTTGGTCCCGAAGCTTCGGGATAAAAGATTTGGGATTTAATAAAAATAAGGAGCCATTTCCCGCTATCCGCTGCAATCTTTTTGGGGCGAACCCCGCCCCAAAAAGGATTTCCGCTTCTATCGGGGCTAGGGCAGCCGCTTCCAGAAGAAGCTTTGTGTCTGTTAAGTGTAAAAAACAAGCTAAACACTGAAAACTCCCCAAAAAATGGGAAAGAATAAAAGCGTAAATTATGGAATCTAGAACTGAACTAAGAAAAAACCCACGAAGATCTCAAAATAATTAAAACGCAAAGCCTATGTTACCAGCGCGTTAAGAAAAAGAACGCAAAAAGATTGAAAAAACATGATAAAAAAGCTTGTATAACTGGAAAAAGGGGCTACTTTTGCACCCGCAACAGCGAAAACGCTCATCGAAATACTGGCAGGCTTTAAGGATAAAAAAGAAAAGAAATTTTCAGAAAAAAGATTCGA
>NZ_JBSKGP010000013.1:0-181957 GCF_054075165.1 Flavobacterium erigeronis
AAAACCCTATCCGAACCGGATGGGGTTTTCTGTTTTATAACCGTTTTTGGAACGCTATAACTATTATTGCACTAATTTATAAGTGTTAAATTATAGTCAATTGTTTGAGGTAAATATTGATACTTTAGACTTTTTGAATTTGAATGAGTATTTTTGTATTTCAATTATTTTATTTAAACATGAAGAAAAATATTTTATTGTTAGCACTTCTTGCTGTAACAGGCTTAAGTGCGCAACAACGTCCAAAGTTGGTTGTAGGTATAGTTGTCGATCAGATGAAAATGGAATATTTATATCGTTTTTCAGACGATTTTTCTCCAAATGGCTTTAAGAGGTTAATGAATGATGGATTTACTTTCCAGAATATGCATTATAATTATATGCCAACTTACACAGCTCCAGGACATGCTTCAATTTACACAGGTACTACACCTGCTACTCACGGAATTGTTGGTAATGAATGGTTTAGTAGAACTCTTGGAAAAGAAATGTATTGCACAGATGATGCAGGAGTTAAAACTGTAGGTGACGGTACTGCAGAAGAAGGTGCAATGTCTCCAAAAAACCTTCAAAGTACTACAATTACTGACGAAGTTAGAATGGCTACCAATTTTAACGGAAAAGTTATTGGGATGAGTTTAAAAGATCGTGGAGCAATATTACCAGCAGGTCATTTTGCTAATTGGGCTTTTTGGTTTAGTAAAACAGGATCTTTTATTTCTAGTAGTTTTTACGGCGAAAAATTGCCTGATTGGGTTACAGAATTCAATAATGAGAAAAACTACCTAAAATATATTAATAAAGGCTGGGATTTGTATAAGCCGGCTTCTGTTTATAATGAAAGCCTTCCAGATAATAATCCTTATGAAGGGAAATTGTATGGAAGTGCAGCTCCTGTTTTTCCATACGATTTGAAATCAATGTATGAGAAGAATGATGCTGGAGTAATTAGAGCTACTCCTTTTGGTAATGATTTGCTGGCTGAATTTGCAAAAAAAGCAATCGAAAAGGAAGAATTAGGAAAAGATAATATTACAGACTTCCTAACAGTTAGTTTTTCTTCTACAGACTACGTAGGTCATTTACTTGGGCCTCGCTCAATGGAATTGCAAGATACTTATTTGAGATTAGATCAAACAATTGCTGATTTTTTGGCTTATCTGGACAAAACAGTTGGTAAAGGGAATTATTTACTTTTCTTAACTGCAGACCATGCTGGAGCCGAAAACGTAATTTATTTGAAAGATCGTAAATATAATGTAGACAATTATCCTTCTAAAGAGGTTAAGAAAAGTTTACAGGATTTTTCAACTAAAACTTTTGGTGTAGATTTGATTCAAAACTATTCTAATTTTAATGTGTTTTTTAATAAGCAGATTATAAAAGATAAAGGTTTAGAGCTAGCGAATGTTAAAAAAGCTTTTAAAGAGTTTTTAATTACTCAACCGCAAGTTAAGAAGGTTTATACAGAAGAAGAAGTTTTGGTGAATGCTGGAAATGATTATTCTTTAAATTTTGTAGCGAAAGGTTATGACGTTACGCAAAACGGAGACTTGGTTATTGTAGATAAACCTGGAGTTATTGAATATACAGCTACAGGTACATCTCATGGAACTATTTATAGTTATGATACACATGTTCCAGCAATTTTTTATGGATGGCACATTAAAAAAGGTGAATCTTATGATAAAAAAGCAATTACAGAAATCGCTCCAACTATAGCTCAGAAAATTAAAGTTACTTTTCCGAATGGAACTGAAGCTAAAGTAATGACTGAAGTTTTAGATAACAAAAAATAAGCATCAATTATATTTTAAAAGCCTGTCTTCGCGACAGGTTTTTTTATGCAAAAAAAAGACTTTTCAATAAAGAAAAGCCTTTTGTAAAAGTGATTTAGTAAGCACTTGTTTAAGTATTAGCCTATGCGTTTGCTAACACTATTTCTTCGTTAAAAGGAAGATTCCAAGCTTCTGCAACTCCTTTGTAAAGGATTTTTCCATTAGCTACGTTTAATCCTTTTTTCAATTCTTCATTTTCTGCACACGCTTTTTCCCATCCTTTGTTTGCTAGTTGTACAGCATAAGGTAAAGTTGCGTTTGTTAAAGCTAAAGTAGAAGTGTAAGGTACAGCTCCTGGCATATTAGCAACACAATAGTGAACGATATCGTCAATAATAAAAGTTGGGTTTTCGTGAGTAGTTGGAGTACAAGTTTCGATACATCCTCCTTGATCTACAGCTACGTCAACAACAATAGTTCCTGGACGCATTAATTTAAGCATATCACGAGTAATTAAGTGAGGTGCTTTTGCTCCTGGAATTAAAACTGCTCCAACAATTAAGTCAGCATCTTTAATTGCTCTTGTAATATTGTAGTGGTTTGACATTTCTGTATTTACGTTTGCTGGCATGATATCATCTAATTGACGTAAACGTGGTAAGCTTAAGTCCATGATAGTTACCTGAGCACCTAATCCGGCAGCCATTTTAGCAGCTTGAGTTCCTACGATTCCTCCGCCTAAAACTAATACTTTTGCTGGTGGTACACCTGGAACACCTCCTAAAAGAATTCCTCTTCCTTTTAGTGGTTTTTCTAAGTATTTAGCTCCTTGTTGAATTGCCATACGACCTGCAACTTCAGACATTGGAACTAATAATGGTAAGCTTCTGTCTGTTTTTTCTACAGTTTCGTAAGCTAAACACACAGCTCCTTTTTCTAACATTGCATGAGTCAATTCTTCAGAAGAAGCAAAGTGGAAGTAAGTGAATAATAATTGATCTTTTTTGATCAATGGATATTCAGAAGCAATTGGCTCTTTTACTTTGATGATCATTTCTGCAATTGCATAAACTTCTTCAATTGTTGGTAAAACAACTGCTCCAGCTTCAGCATATTCCGCGTCAGCAAAACCACTTCCTAAACCAGCAGTAGCTTGAACATAAACTGTATGTCCGTGTTTTTTCATTTCAGAAACACCTGCAGGAGTTAAGGCAACTCTGTTTTCGTTATTTTTTATTTCTTTAGGAACACCTATTATCATTTTGTTATATTTTTTGTTATTTATTGAAATTGTTTTACAAATCTACAGATAGAGAATAAATTATGGTTTAATGCTTGATAAATAAGAAAATATTATTTTATTTTTTATTTTTACAGAAAAATATTCTGTTTTGACTTAGAATTTATTCTTAAAAAAGAAAAAAAGACTAAATCGGACTAATTTTAATAAAACGTTTTCGTTATGGCTTTAGATGAAATTGACAAAAAAATCCTACGTCTTTTACAGGAAGATGCGCATTATACTTTAAAAGACATCGCAAACAAAATAAATTTGTCTTTAACTCCTGTTCACGATCGAGTGAAACGTCTTGAAAAAGATGGGATTATAGAGAAATATGTCACTCTTTTAGACAAGAAAAAACTGGGAAATAATTTGACCGTTTACTGCCAAGTTACACTCACTAAGCAAACTTACGATACTTCGGAAGGGTTTAATCAGTCGATTTTGGATTTGCCTGAAGTTGTGGAATGCAATTACGTTTCTGGAAATTTTGATTATATGCTTAAAATTATAATTCCTGATATGGAAAGTTATCATCATTTTCATCAGAAAAAACTATCGGTCCTGCCTGAAGTTTCTTTAATAAATACTGTTTTTGTTATTTCGGAAGTAAAAAGCACAACTGTACTTCCTATATAAAGAAAAACCACCAAGATTAACTTGATGGTTTTAAAAAACAGTTAGTTTGGTTGAATTAATAATAAGTATAACGTCTTACTTTGGCAATATATTTTGCCAAGCGAATAACTTGATGGCTATATCCATATTCGTTATCATACCAAATGTATAATACAATGTTTTTTCCGTCTTTAGATACAATTGTAGCATTGCTGTCATAAATAGATGGAGCAGAAGTTCCTACTATGTCAGACGAAACCAATTCATTGTTTAAAGAATATTTTATCTGCTCAACCAATTCTCCTTCAAGAGCATATTTCTTCATAATTTTATTGATTCCTGCAATTGACGTTGCTTTTTTAACCTCTAAATTTAAAACAACGAGAGATCCATTAGGAACAGGAACTCGAATAGCGTTTGAAGTTAATTTTCCTTCTAATGTTGGTAACGCTTTTGCCACCGCACTTCCTGCACCAGTTTCGGTAATAACCATATTTAAAGCAGCAGCTCTTCCACGACGGTACTTTCTATGCATATTATCAACCAGATTTTGGTCATTGGTATAAGCATGAATGGTTTCTAAATGTCCTTTTACAACGCCAAGTGTTTCTTCAACTACTTTTAGAATTGGAGTAATGGCATTTGTTGTGCAAGACGCAGCAGAAAAAATATTGATTTCGTCAGGATTAAAATCATTATGATTTACACCATGAACAATATTCGGTACGCCCTTTCCAGGAGCAGTCAATAAAACTTTACTTGCTCCGTTTGAGGTTAAATGTCTTTTTAGTGCTTCTTCGGTTGTAAATGCTCCAGTATTATCAATTATTAAAGCATCATTAATTCCATAAGAAGTATAATCAATTTCCTCAGGAGAATTTGCGGTAATAATATGAACTGTTGTGCCGTTAATAATTAAAGCATTATTTTTAGAATCGGCTATTACAGATCCTTGAAAATCTCCGTGAATGGAGTCGTATCTTAAAAGAGAAGCTCGTTTCTCTAAACTCGATGCGTCATTTTTATCACGTGTTACAATTGCTCTCAAACGCAATTGATTTCCTTTTCCAGTTTTAGACATCAGCTCTCTTGCCAATAAACGTCCGATTCTTCCAAAACCATACAAGACAACATCTTTCGGCTGAATTTCTTTTGATGATTTTGCTTTTTTCAATTTTTCAATAACAAAATATCTTGCATCAGGATATTTTTCATCTTCTAAACGATACTCGTACGTCAGCTTTCCTAAATCTATTTTTGCTGGCGGAAGATCTAAAGACAAAACCACTTTTGCAATTTCAACCGAATCGAAAATAGTTATTGGTTTGCCTACAAATTCACCAGCATATTGATGAAGATTGATAATATCGCTTACGTTTTTATCCAATAATTGATTTTTGAATAAAACCATTTCGATTGATTTGTCATACCATAAATCGCTTATGGTTTTGATTAATTCGACTCCGGCTTTTCGTCGGTCGACTTGTAATGTTACCTCTTTTTGGTACAATGTTTTGTTACTCATAATTGAAAAAATAAAATGCTCACTATTTTAAAATTTTGCGCAAAAGTATCTATTTCAATCGATTTCGTAAACTATTTTAGCATTTATTTTTGAAAATAAAAAAGCTACCTAAATTTCTTTAAATAGCTTTTTTAAAGTTTTTTAATCTTAGCTCAAGAACTGTAATTTGTCCATTAAATTATGATTCTGAAAATCTCTCCATTTCTGTTGATCATTTCAATTCGAACACTTTGTCCTTCGTCTTTTTTACTTAAAAGTTTTGAAACTGTTTCAACATTTGTTGCTTTAACGTTATCAATACTCAAAATGATGTTTCCTAACAATTCGTTTTGATATTGCATTAAATTCTCGTTGGTGATGTTTTTAATTTTTACACCATAATCAATTCTAAACTTTTTCTTGTCAGCAGCATCAATGTTTTCTAATTCAATTCCTTTAACTTCAGCACTGTAAAATTCGTTTTTGCTTAAAGTTACAGGAACAGTTTTTGTTTTACCGTCTTTGATATAAGTTACTTTAACCACATCGTTTGGACGTTTTGTATTGATGTAACCTGATAAATCTGCATAAGTAGAAATATTCTGCTCGTCAAGTTTTACAATAATGTCTCCTTTAGTCAAACCAGCTTTTTCTGCACCAGAATTTTTAGAAACTCTATTAATATAGAATCCTTGCGTTTCTGTAATTCCTAATTCTTTAGATGCCATACTGTTTAATTCACCACCTTCAACGCCAAGAATTCCTCTTTGCACATTTCCATATTCCATAATGTCCTCAATAATCTTGCGTGCAATATTAGAAGGGACAGCAAAAGAATACCCAACATAAGAACCAGTCATTGACGAAATCATGGTGTTAATTCCAATTAATTCACCGCGAGCATTTACTAACGCTCCACCACTATTACCTGGGTTTACAGCAGCATCAGTTTGAATGAAAGATTGGATTCCGCTTTGGTCTAAATTTCTGGCTTTCGCCGAAACAATTCCGGCAGTTACAGTCGAAGTCAAGTTATAAGGATTTCCAACTGCCAATACCCACTCACCCACTTTTACACTGTCAGAATTCGCAAAAGCGGTGTAAGGAAGTTTTTCGTCAGCATTGATTTTCAAAAGGGCAATGTCCATTTTCGAATCAGTACCGATTAACTTCGCTTTGTATGATTTTTTGTTATTTAAAGTAATTTCAATTTCTGTGGCATCTTTAATTACGTGATTGTTCGTAACGATATATCCATCTTCAGAAATAATTACGCCAGAACCAGTTCCAACTTGTTCTTGTTGCTGCTGTCCGCCATATCCGTAGAAAAACTCTAGCATTGGGTTGCTAACAGTTCTTCTCGAAACATTTTTTACGTGAACAACAGTATGAATTGTTTTGTCTGCGGCTTCAGTAAAATCGAGTATTTCAGCTCCTAAACCAACATTTTTTCCGTAAGAGTTAGGGGCAAGAGTTACAACAGAATTTCCTTTGCCAAAAAAAGAATTGTTGCTTTCAAATAATAACTTGTAAGCACCAAGAGTAATAGCACCACTTAATAATGACACTAAAAATAAGGCTGAAAATCTTTTCATATTAGAATTTGTAATTAAGTTATTAGGATTTACGTTTCATGTTTTATTTAACGTAAAATTACTTCAAAAAATTATTTGTAAAAACGGTTTAACGCTCTTTAACAATGATTAACATTTCATTAATTAATAGTTCGTACTTTTGTACTTCTAACAACTAAAAAATGCAAGTAGAATTTTATAAATATCAAGGCACAGGAAATGATTTTGTAATGATTGACAATCGTACAAATTTCTTTCCAAAAGACGATGTAAAACTTATTGAACGACTGTGTGACAGACGTTTCGGAATTGGAGCTGATGGATTAATTCTTTTAGAAAATGATTCTGAAACCGATTTCAGAATGGTTTATTATAACTCTGATGGAAACCAAAGTTCGATGTGCGGAAATGGCGGCCGTTGTCTGGTTGCTTTTGCCAATCAATTGGGTGTAATTGATGATAAAACGACTTTTATCGCAACTGACGGATTACACCATGCTTCTGTTAATGCCGATTCGATTGTTTCTTTGCAAATGATTGATGTAAATGAAATTCAGAAAAAAGATTCTTATACTTTTTTAAATACAGGTTCGCCTCATCATGTTCAAATTGTTGACGATTTAGAACATTATAACGTAAAAGAAAACGGAGCCGCAATTCGTTATGGAGAATTGTATGGAGAAAAAGGAAGTAATATCAACTTTGTGAAAAAAGTAGATAATGATACTTTTTCTTTGAGAACATACGAAAGAGGTGTTGAAGACGAAACTCTTGCTTGCGGAACTGGCGCTACAGCCGTTGCAATTGCTATGAATGCGATTGGAGAAACCGATAAAACTTCGATAAACTTAAATGTTGAAGGCGGAAAATTGGTAGTTTCTTTCGATAAAGAGAATGATGGTTACACGAATGTTTTCTTGACAGGACCAGCAAAATTTGTTTTTAAAGGAACAATTGAGATATAAAAGTAAAATTCTAATTTTTTAAAATCACAAATTCCAATCCCGATAGCTATCGGGACTAAAATCTAAAATTGTAAATGATCACACTCAAAGGCGAAAACATTTATTTGCGTGCACTTGAACCTCAAGATTTAGAGTTCATCTATTCTATAGAAAATGATGAGAATATCTGGGAAGTCAGTAATACGCAGAGTCCTTATAGCCGTTTTTTGATTAAACAATATTTAGAAAATGCCCATCAAGATATTTATGAAGCAAAACAGCTTCGTTTGGCAATCTGTTTAGACGAAGATTTTCCTGCTGTTGGATTGATTGATTTGTTTGATTTTGATCCTAGAAATAATAGGGCGGGAATTGGCATTGTAATTCAGAAAGAGGAAAATCAAGGGAAAAATATTGGTTCTGAGGCTTTAGAACTTTTAATTAAATATTCTTTTTATAATTTAAATCTTCATCAATTGTATGCAAATATTGGTGTGCAAAATGTAGCCAGTATTGCACTTTTTACTAAATTTGGTTTTAAGAAAATCGGAATAAAGAAAGATTGGATTTTGTATCATAACCACTATCAAGATGAAGCAATTTTTCAGCTAATTAATAAACAAATTTAAAACTTAAGCTTTGAGTCTAAAAAAAATAATCACAATAAGTGCCGTAGCCATAATTTCAGCTCTACTGATTTATGGTTTTATTTTAATCAGTAAAATATTTAGTTCTAATACTAAATTTGAAGAAAAAGAAGTATACGTTTATGTGCCAACAGACGCGAATTATGCTGATGTAAAAAAGATTTTAGTACCTTATGTCAAGAATTTTGACAATTTTGAAATGGTTGCAGAAAAAAGAGATTACCCTGAAAATGTAAAATCGGGTCGTTTTCTTTTAAAGAAAGACATGAACAATATTGATTTGGTTCGTGCCATGCGTTCTAATATTCCAGTTAAATTGGTTTTTAATAATCAAGAGCGTTTAGAAAATTTTGCTGGAAGAATTGGTGCAGAAATCGAAGCTGACAGCACATCTTTAGTAAAAGCATTTAGAGATTCTACTTTTTTAGCAGCAAATGGTTTTAATGAAGAAAATGTTTTTGCAATGTTTATTCCAAACACTTATGAGGTTTATTGGAATACTTCTGCAGAGAAGTTTCGTGATAAAATGATTAAAGAATATCATAATTTCTGGACAGCAGAAAGAATTGAAAAAGCAAAAGCACAAGGTTTGACTCCAGTTCAAGCTACAATTTTAGCTTCGATCGTTCATAAAGAATCGGTTAAAAAAGACGAAAGGCCTCGTATTGCTGGCGTTTATTTAAATCGTTTACGTTTAGAAATGCCATTGCAAGCAGACCCAACGGTTATTTATGCTTTGAAACTAAGAGACAATAATTTTGATCAAGTGATTAAAAGAGTTTTTTATAATGATTTGGTAATGAGATCTCCATATAACACTTATGTAAATAAAGGACTTCCTCCAGGACCAATTGCGATGCCTGATATTACAGCATTAGAAGCAGTTTTAAACCCAGAGAAAAACGATTATATTTATTTCTGTGCAAGTGTTGAACGTTTCGGATATCACGAATTTGCAGCAACGTTGGCAGAACATAATGTAAATGCGAAAAAATATTCAGATTGGATCGCGAGTCAAGGAGTGACAAGATAAGTTTGCATTAAATAAAATATTAGAAACCGAAGTGAATTTTAGCTTCGGTTTTTTTATTGCAAAATACTTTCGAAAACGCAAAAAATATGGAATTGTTAATTTGTGTGTTTTTTAATCTTTATTAATAAAAAAAATAAGCAATTTTCGAAGTTGAATTTTATAAAATTCAAAAACTGAATTTCAAGATCTACATAAAAAAGCGCTCTTATTCCGTAAGTCAATTCTTTCTTTTTAATAAAAAATGCTTAAAATTTATATAAAATTAGAATTTTTTTTGCCTTAAAAATTGATTTTTAAGGTTAAAAAATCGTTACCAAAATCTTTCGGAATCTATTAGTATACTTGGGATGAAAGCGATTTTAGAATTTCTCTTAAAAATGCTAAAGTGCTGGTTTTTAGTATATTTTGAAAATGTCTTATCTTTGCACCGTAGAAATTTCAAGAGAGTGACAGTGTCTTGAAGAAAAACAATTTATGATAAAGAAATGGTATTTTTATGCGAGTTTAGTCGTTATTATTACATTTTTAAGTTTGGGATTTATTCCCTCTAGTCACGAAACCAAACCTTGGTTTTTAATTGAAAAAACAGATGGATCAGAATACATTTTTCCATCAAAAGAAAAGGATGATTATCCGAACACCAACGTCCCATACACAGGCAATCATCTTATAGGATTTAAAGAAGCAGTAGCTTTTAAAGAATCACAAGGGAAATACAGATTAGTGAATTCTCTTGGTTATATGGGCAAATATCAATTTGGTTCTAAAGCTTTAAGAGCGATCGGAATTAATGATAATAAAGCCTTTTTAAAAGATCCTGCATTACAAGAAAAAGCTTTCATGGCTTTGTTAGCCAAAAACAAATGGATTTTAAGAAACGAAATCGAAAAGTATGAAGGCAAAATCATCAGTGGTATTGAAATTACCGAATCTGGAATTTTAGCTGCAGCGCATTTAGGCGGGGCAGGTTCTGTAAAGAACTTTTTCAAAAACAAAGGAAGCAGACATTTTAGAGATGCTTTTGGAACTTCTTTGAAAAGCTATATGAGAGATTTTGCAGGTTACGATCTTTCTTTTATAGAAGCTGATAGTAACGCAACAGTTAATGACTAAACTAAAAAAAGAAAAATCCCTTTAAAAGGGATTTTCTTTTTTAATCTATTAAAGCTTCTAAGATTTTTATTGCTGCTTCACTTATTTTAGTTCCTGGACCAAAAACAGCCGATGCTCCAGCGTCAAACAAGAACTGATAGTCCTGAGACGGAATTACACCACCTACAATTACCATTATATCATCTCGTCCGTGTTTTTTTAGTTCTTCTATAACTTGCGGAACCAATGTTTTATGACCCGCCGCAAGTGATGAAACGCCTAAAATGTGAACATCATTTTCTACAGCTTGTTTTGCTGCTTCTGCGGGAGTTTGAAATAGAGGGCCAATGTCAACATCAAAACCTACATCGGCGTAGCCGGTTGCGACTACTTTTGCTCCTCTATCGTGTCCGTCTTGTCCCATTTTTGCAATCATAATTCTAGGACGTCTTCCTTCTTGTTTGGCAAAAACATCTGCTAGTTGTTTTGCCTTCTCAAAATTTTCGTCATTTTTTATTGCTGCACTATACACTCCGCTAAAAGATTTAATTTGCGCTTTAAAACGGCCAAAAACAGTTTCCAATGCATTGCTTATTTCGCCTAGTGTTGCTCTGTTTCTAGCGGCTTCAATGGCATTTTCTAATAAGTTTCCTTGACCTGTTTGCGCACAAAGGATTAATTTTTCTAGTGACTTATTTACTTTTTCAGAATCTCGTGTTCGCTTTATTTCTTCAAGACGCTCTACTTGCTGTTTACGAACCAGCTGATTATCTACATCTAAAATATCTAACGGATCTTCTTTTTCTAAACGATATTTATTTACGCCAACAATAATGTCTTGTCCGCTGTCAATTCTTGCTTGTTTTCTTGCAGCAGCTTCTTCAATTCGAAGTTTCGGAATTCCAGCTTCAATGGCTTTTGTCATTCCGCCGAGTTCTTCTACTTCTTCAATGAGTTTCCAAGTTTTTTCAACGATATCATTGGTTAAACTTTCAACATAATAACTGCCAGCCCAAGGATCTACCGTTTTAGTGATTTTAGTTTCTTCCTGAAGAAATATCTGTGTATTTCTAGCAATTCTAGCTGAGAAATCTGTTGGAAGTGCAATAGCCTCATCTAGTGCATTAGTATGCAAAGATTGTGTTCCTCCAAAAACTGCAGCAGAAGCTTCAATACAAGTTCTAGCGACGTTATTAAACGGATCTTGTTCGGTTAAACTCCACCCGCTGGTTTGGCAATGTGTTCTCAATGCTAGAGATTTATCGCTTTTCGGATTGAACTGTTTTAATAATTTAGCCCAAATCATACGTCCAGCTCTCATTTTGGCAATTTCCATAAAATGATTCATGCCGATTGCCCAGAAGAAAGACAATCGCGGTGCAAAATCGTCAATTGTCATTCCTGTAGATAATCCAGTTCTGATATATTCTAAACCGTCTGCCAATGTATAAGCCAACTCAATATCTGCACTTGCACCAGCTTCTTGCATGTGATAACCAGAAATTGATATCGAATTGAATTTTGGCATTTTTTTGCTCGTAAATTCAAAGATATCTGCGATAATCTTCATGGAAGGAGTTGGAGGATAGATATAGGTATTTCGCACCATAAACTCTTTTAAAATATCGTTTTGGATGGTTCCAGCTAATTTTTCAGGAGCGACGCCTTGTTCTTCAGCAGCGACAATATAAAAAGCCATAATAGGAAGAACAGCACCATTCATAGTCATTGAAACAGACATTTCATCTAGCGGAATCTGATCGAATAGCACTTTCATATCTTCGACTGAATCTATCGCAACACCTGCTTTTCCAACGTCGCCCACAACTCTTTCATGATCAGAATCGTAACCGCGATGTGTTGGAAGGTCAAACGCAATGGAAAGTCCTTTTTGACCTGCAGCCAAATTTTTTCTGTAAAAAGCATTGCTTTCCTCTGCTGTAGAAAACCCAGCATATTGGCGAATCGTCCACGGGCGCCTCACATACATTGTGGCGTAAGGCCCGCGTAAGTTAGGTGCAAAGCCAGCTCCGAAATCAAGAAATTCTAAATCTTCGATATCTTTCTCTGAATAGTTTTTTTTAATTTCAATTCCTTCTGCAGTTGTAAAGTTTTCGGTCAAGTTTTCTAATTCTTGACTTTCAACTTTCAACTTTTGACTTTGAAGAGTAATATGTTTAAGGTCTTTTCTCAATTGTAAAATATTATTTAAAATTGGTTTAGTTCAACATCGATTTCTTTTAAGAAATCGTTAATATCAGTTGCACTTTCAGGATTTTTTAAATACTCCTCTGTTCGTTTTTTCACTTGATTGATTTGCCACAAAGGAATCTCGCACTCATTAATTGCTAATGAGCTGCTATTGGTAATTGTATTTTTTTTAATTGACTCCACAGATTATAATATTTATTCCAATTCCAATCTTTCTTGCTCCATTTTCTCCGCCAATCTTTTTTCAATTATTGGTGTAATTAATGTTTTTCTTGGTTTTATTTTAACGAAAGGAAACAATTCTAAATCATGTTTCATTCGATCTTCTTTATTCGGGTATTTATTTGTGCCTAAAAGAATTTCTTTTTTAGAATCAAATAATTCCTGTTCTTTATTGGCGCTTTCTTGAATTTTCTTTTTGATTGTACCGTCGTTTAGAAGTTTTAAAAATCCGCCGTTTGCTTCAATATCTTTAAATAAAGCTAAACTTTTTTCGGCCAATTGCATGGTTAGACTTTCGATGTAATAACTTCCGTCAGCTGGATTGTTTACTTTATCAAAATAACTTTCGTGCTTTAAAATTAAAAGTTGGTTTCTAGAAATTCTATCGCCAAACTCGTTGTCTTTATGATATAAAGCATCATATGGCAAATTGGCAATTGCATCTGCACCACCCAAAATTGCCGACATACATTCAGTTGTTGTACGCAACATGTTTACGTTATAATCGTAAATCGTTTTGTTGCGTTTGGTTGGCGTTACCAATAAATGGCATTTAATTTCTGAATTATATTCTGCAGCAATTAAATCAAAAAGCATTCGAAGTGCGCGCAGTTTAGCAATTTCGAAAAAATAATTTGTTCCAACGGAAACCTGAAAAACAATTGATTTTGCATTATCAGAAAAACGATTTAGATATTCGTTTGCATGCGCTAAGCTATAAGCAATTTGTTGTGTGATATTTGCTCCCGAATTCTGATACAATCCTAAATCTACACTTACTATATTTAGGTTAGTTGTATTTTTAAAAACTAGATTTAAAGTATCAAAATTTGTTTTTTCAGAAGTAGAGAACCAATTTCCTTCACGTGCCAATTGTCCTATTGGATCAAAATTGCAGTAAAAATGTGCTTTTTTCTGAAGCGAAATATTATCTAATTTTTTTACGAAATCGATTGAAATAAAACTCAAATGAAAATAAACGCTATTTTCTAAAGGAAGATTTTCCAATAGTTTTTCAATGTCGATTTTTTCGTTTTGAATAGTAAAACGAAGGCTTTCTGCACCTCTTTCTAAAGTGTTTAAAGCGCGTTCAATAGATTTTTCTATATCGAAAACAAAGATATTCTGGCAGATTTTAAAATCTGAGGCTTGCGTATTTACATTTGCTGCTTTTGTAAATTCATCGCTATGATAAAAAGGTTTTACCTGAATATCTTCTGGAGAATTCCAAATAACAGTCTGATTGTAATCGGCTCCATCCAATTCAAACTGAATTTTTTGTTTCCATTGTTTGGATGAAATCGGATTAAAATCGTCGAATAGGTTAGTGGCCATTTTATGTTGTTTGATTATTCTTTTTCTTGAATCGTGTCTCCTTCAAATTGAATGATGTAAATATCTTCGCTGTCTTTTTTCATAAAATACTTTTCGCGTGCGTATTTCTCAATTTGTTCAGGATTTTTGAGCAATTTGATCTGCTCTTGATCTTTTTTGATTTCTTCCTGATAATACTTTTTATTATCCTGAAGTTCATTGATTTGTCCATCTAAAAAACGATGGTCAAAATAGGAGTAATTGTCTAGAAATAACATCCAAACTATAAAAAATAGCAAAACCCAAACGTATTTGTTACCAAGGTATTTAAACCATTTTTTGTCTTTGTATGGATTTTTAAATTTCATTTCTAAACGAATATTTCTTTTGAATTTGAGTGTTGTCTCTAGCCCCGATAGTAGTGAAAATCCTTTTGTGTCTCGTTTCTTTAACGAGACACAAAAGATTGTAACGAATAGCGGGAATCAGCTCCTAATTATTATGGTTTAAATTTACGATAAAAATTATGAAATTCTCTGATTAATTACAGCACGAACTACATCAATTGCTACCGTATTGTATTTGTCATTCGGGATAATAATATCTGCAAAAGCTTTAGATGGTTCGATAAATTGCTCATGCATAGGCTTTAAAGTTGTTTGATAACGATTTAAAACTTCGTCAATATCACGTCCACGTTCTGAAATATCTCTTTTTAAACGACGAATTAATCTTTCGTCAGAATCGGCATGAACGAAAACTTTAATATCAAACATATCTCTTAATTCTGGATTT
Organism: Flavobacterium erigeronis; assembly: GCF_054075165.1. Classification (NCBI taxonomy): domain Bacteria; kingdom Pseudomonadati; phylum Bacteroidota; class Flavobacteriia; order Flavobacteriales; family Flavobacteriaceae; genus Flavobacterium; species Flavobacterium erigeronis. The sequence goes on from NZ_JBSKGP010000013.1 coordinate 15,015, forward strand.
GTTAGAATTAAAATTCCTTCTACAATCATTACTTTTCTTGGATGTGTCGAAACGGTATCGTCGGTTCTATTGTGCTGAATGAAAGAATACACCGGCTGGTCAATTGTTTCTCCTGCTTTTAGCGCTTTTAAATGTTTTACCAATAATTCGAAATCAATTGCTCTCGGGTGATCGAAATTGATTAATGCTCTTTCGTCAAAAGACAAATTGGTAGTTTCTTTGTAATAAGAATCCTGAGAAATCACCCCAACTTCAGTATGTGGCAATTCGTTCATGATTTGGTGTACTACCGTTGTTTTTCCACTTCCTGTTCCTCCTGCAATTCCTATAATGAGCATAAATTTGATGTTATAATTTGTTCCGCAAAAATAATAATTTAACTGAATTGAATAAACATATTGTTTGTTTTAAACCATATAAGCGATGTAAGTTAATTTTAGTCACTGGATGATAATGAAAATAGTTTTTCACTGAATTTATAGCACATATAATGAGAAAAGAATAGATAATTTCTATTGCATATTTATATAATAAGCTGTGTAATTCTTTAAGCTTAAATGAAACTTAAAATAAACTCTTAACTTATAATTCCTTATATGAACTTACATGGTAAAAAAACTAAAAAAAAATCCCGAAAGTAAACCTTCGGGATTTCGTGCAATCAGTATAGTTTAAAAAAATATTCTGAATTTAGTAAGCACTTGTAATTATTTATTCTTTTTTGCTTTTATCATCATTTCAAGCTGATCCCAAAGTTCTTCTGGAATTGCTTCTAATAAGTTGAATTGTCCAGCGCCTTTTAACCATTCGCCTCCGTCAATCGTAATTACATCTCCGTTGATGTAAGATGAAAAGTCAGAAACTAAATAAGCTGCTAAATTGGCTAATTCCTGGTGATCTCCAACTCTTTTTAATGGCACTTTTTTAGCCATATCGAATTTTTCTGAAAGATCTCCAGGCAATAATCTGTCCCAAGCTCCTTTTGTAGGGAATGGCCCCGGAGCAATAGCGTTAGAACGGATTCCGTATTTTGCCCATTCTACAGCCAGACTTCTAGTCATAGCTAAAACTCCAGCTTTTGCAGTAGCACTAGGAACAACGTAAGCAGAACCTGTCCAAGCATAAGTAGTAACGATATTTAAAATCGTAGCCGATGTTTGTTTGGTGTCAATCCAATGTTTTCCAAAGGCTAACGTACAGTTTTTAGAACCTTTAAGTACGATATCTATCACAGTATCAAATGCATTTGCCGACAATCTTTCTGTTGGCGAAATAAAATTTCCTGCCGCATTGTTTAAAAGAACATCTACTTTGCCGAAAACTTTTAAAGTTTCCTGAAGCATATTTTCTACTTCTTCGTAATGACGAACGTCACATTGGAGAGGAAGACATTTGCCTCCAGTTTGGCTTTCCAATTCGGCAGCTGTAGTTTTTAACTTCTCTAAATCTCTAGAAGTTATCGCTACTTGAGCTCCTAATTCGAGAAAATATTTGGTCATAGCTTTACCTAAACCACTTCCGCCGCCTGTAACGACAATAACTTTGCCTTGTAAAGCATCGTCACGTAACATTTTATCTGTATAGCTCATACTTTTTCTTTTTTACAATATTAGTTAAATAAAATAGGATGCACGCATAATAATGTTATAAAATTTTGAGAAATTTTATATATCAGATAATTTTTTTGCTGCAGACTCAAGCGTGAAGTTATCTTTAGCGAAACAAAAACGAATTAATTTCTGGTCTTTATGATCGGAATAGAAAGTTGAAATTGGTATTGCGGCAACTCCATGATCTATAATAAGGTTTTTACAGAAAGTGACATCGTCATCATTTGAAATATTGATATAAGAAGCAACTTGAAAATAAGTTCCTTCGCAAGGTTTTAATTCGAAACGACTGTTTTGAAGCAATTTCTGAAAATAATCTCTTTTTTCTTGATAGAATTTTCCAAGTAAATTTACATCAACAACATCCAAATATTCGCTAATAGCAAATTGAGAAATGCTGTTAACGCTAAAAACCAAAAACTGATGCACTTTTTTGATTTCTTTCATTAAATGCTCAGGCGCAATCGTATAGCCGATTTTCCATCCTGTAATATGAAATGATTTTCCGAAAGAAGAAACCATGACGCATCTATCTAAAAGAAAATCTTTGGTGTGTGCCGAAATATGTTTTTCTTCGAAAGTGATGTATTCGTAAACTTCATCAGAAAGAATAATAATGTCAGGATATTTTTCAAGAAGATTTTTTAATTGAATAAAATCATTTTCGGTTAAAATTTTTCCAGTTGGATTGTGCGGATTATTGATGATCATCATTCTGGTTTTGGCAGAACAGGCTTTCTCTATTCTTTCCCAGTTTGGCGTATAATCATCGTTTAGAGGAACTCGAACAGGTTTTGCTTTACAAAGTAAAACAGGAGATTCATACGAATCGTAACTCGGATCGAGAATAATTACTTCATCATTTTCTTTTACTAATGCTAAAATTGTAGTAAAAATTCCTTGAGTAGCGCCAGCCGTAACCAAAAGTTCAGTTTCTGGATTGATTGTTCTGTTATAAGAATCAAAAGTTAGTTTAGCAATTTTATTCATCAATGGCGGATAACCTGCCATTGGAGTGTATTGATGAACGTTTTCCTTTGATAACCTAGCAACAATATCGGTGAGTCTTTTATCAACAGGAAAATTTGGAAATCCCTGCGAAAGATTTATCGCATTATATTCAGCTGCCATTTTTGACATGACAGTGAAAATGCTTGTGGTTACGTTTGGGAGTTTACTCATAATAAAGTTTGATTTGGGGAAATTTGCGTGTTAAATCAATTGTTTATATTGAAAACTGCTGTGTATGAAAATCGTAAAGGCTCATCATTTTGTCTGCCGGGAATCCATTTTGGAGCCAATTGTAAAACTCGAATAATTTCTTCGGCAGTGTTATATCCAAGATCACGATATATTTTAAAATTAGTTAGTGTTCCGTCTTTTTCAACTACGAAATTTACAAAAATTTTTCCTTTGATATTAGGGTTTTCGTCTGGACATCTAAAATTTGCACGGACAAATTCATATAAGACATTAAAACCACCAGGAAAGTTTGGCACAATACGTAAATTATTATAAACATGATCATCTTCGGTAATAAGATGTTTGTTTTTCTCAGTTTGGGAAAATAGATTTTGTAAAGAACAAATAAAAATTATAACTAAGAACTTTTTCATGATTAAGTAGATATTAAGTTGATTCATATTTAAGAGCTATATGAAACAATTATGTAATATCGACAAAATTAAAAATAGGTAAACTACTTATTTTGCTTTAAAGGTTTGTAAAATAATAGAATAAGTCTTTTTTATCTTAGTTACATTTTATGAATAATAAAAATTGTAGGTCGTTTATCAATATCAATTTTTAATTTCTTCCAATCTGATACTTTCAAAGTTTTGATAAACTCAGTTGGCAAAGTGATATCGGTTGCAATACATAAATGTGTTGACGGATTTAAAATCTGCAAAAGATCTTCAATTAATTTATTGTTTCTATAGGGAGTTTCTATAAATAGTTGCGATTGATTTTTATCCTGAGATAATCTTTCAAAATGACGAATCGCCGATTTTTTTTCGTCTTTATCAATTGGTAAATATCCGTTGAAAGTAAAACTCTGGCCGTTCATTCCAGAAGCCATCATAGCCAATAGGATAGAAGAAGGTCCAACCAAAGGCACCACCTGAATTCCTTTTTCATGTGCTAACTTTACTATTACAGCGCCCGGATCAGCAACGCCTGGACAGCCGGCTTCGCTCATTAAACCCATATTTTTTCCTTCTAATAAAGGTTTGATGAAATCTAAATGTTCGCTAGTTTCGGTTCTTTTATTTAAAGTAAAAAGAACCAATTCTGATTGTTTTTTCTCTGGATAAACTGCTTTAATAGATTTTCTGGCAGTCTTGTCGTTTTCAACAATATAGTGATCTATAACTTCTATAGTTCTTCTAACAGTTTGAGGTAAAACATCCATCGGATCGCTTTCGCCCATTGTGGTTGGAATTAAATATAGTTTTCCGAAAGATTTCATAATGTGTTTTTGTTTTAAATTAAAAAATTCAATTATCTCTTTTTAAGAAACAATTGAATTGTATTAAGAATGTTTTTTAAGAAGTTGATCTGCAATGATATCGGTTACTTCGTCTAGCATTTGATATACGTTGTCAAAACCATTTACACTTCCATAATATGGATCTGGAACATCGACATTTTCGTCTGGAAATAAATCGTTCAAAATCATGCGGATTTTGTTTTTATGTTCTGGAGTTTTGGCTAAATGCAGCACATCGCGAAAATTCGAACCATCCATTACATAAATATAATCGAATTCATCAAAATCAGAAACTTGAATCTGTCTGCCTTTTTGAGCGCTGATATTAATTCCGTTTTTTCTGGCAACTTCTATAGAACGTTTGTCGGGACAATGGCCAACGTGCCAAGAGCCTGTTCCAGCCGAATCAACGAAGAATTTATTTTGAGGTAATTTAGAAGCTAAAATTCCTTCTGCTAAAGGAGATCGGCAGATATTCCCCAAACAAACCATTAAAACTTTTATTGGCATGATCGCGTTATAGCGTTAGTTTTTTATTAATGTCTTCGACAAATTTTTTGAATTGCTTGTCTGTAGAAACTAAATTGTCGACTGTTTTACAAGCATGAAGAACAGTTGCGTGATCGCGGTCTCCAATTTGTGAACCAATATTTGCCAAAGAAGCCTTAGTGAATTTTTTTGCAAAGAACATTGCTAATTGTCTTGCTTGAACAACGTGCCTCTTTCTGGTTTTAGATTGAAGTGTTTCAATATCCAATTGGAAATAGTCTGAAACAATTTTCTGGATATAATCGATAGAGATTTCTCTCTTTACGTTTTTAACAAATTTCTCGACAACACTTTTAGCCAATTCAATCGTAACTTCTTTTTTATTGAAAGAAGATTGAGCGATTAACGAAATGATAGCACCTTCTAATTCTCTAACATTAGATTTGATGTTTCTTGCAACGTATTCTAAAATATCTTCTGGCATTTCTACACCATCACGGTACAAAATGTTTTTTAAGATTGAGATACGAGTTTCGTAATCAGGCTGGTGTAATTCTGCAGATAATCCCCATTTAAAACGAGATAATAATCTTTGTTCAATATCCTGCATGTCAACGGGAGCTTTGTCTGAAGTAAGAATTACTTGTTTTCCGTTTTGGTGTAAATAGTTGAAAATATGGAAGAATACATCTTGTGTTCCAGATTTTCCAGATAAAAACTGAACGTCATCAATAATTAATACGTCGATTAACTGATAAAAATGAATGAAATCGTTACGATTATTCTTTTTGACAGAATCAATATATTGCTGTGTAAAAATCTCTGCAGAAATATATAAAACAGTCTTTTCCGGATACTTATCTTTTACTTCTACGCCTATAGCATGCGCTAAGTGCGTTTTTCCTAAACCAACTCCTCCAAAAATTAATAATGGGTTAAATGAAGTTCCTCCAGGTTTGTTGGCAACCGCCATACCCGCAGAACGAGCCAAACGGTTCGAATCTCCTTCTAAGAAATTATCAAAACTATAGTTCGGATTTAACTGAGACTCAATTTTTAAATTTCTAATTCCAGGAATTACAAACGGATTTTTAAGTTCAGGATTTAGGTTTTTAAACGGAGCATCAACCTCTTGCGGTTTCATTGGCACTCTGTTGGCGCTTGGCAGCTGCTCGGTAAACGGCTGTTTATTGCCATAAGTGTTCTCCATTTTAATTTTATAGAGTAACTTTGCGTTTTTTCCCAGTTCTTTGGTAAGCGCAACTTTCAATAATTTTACGTAGTGCTCTTCGAGCCATTCGTAGAAAAATTTACTTGGAACCTGAATGTATAATGCGTTATCGGTTAGCTCAACTGATTTGATTGGTTCAAACCAAGTTTTATATGCTTGGTCTTGAATATTATCCTTTATAAAGGACAAACAGTTTTCCCATACCGATTGAGCAGTTTTAGTCATAGATTCAGATAAATTTTTATTATTGTTATAAAGATTCTCCTAATAAAAGAGGAGCAATTTTATTCCGTATTTCGGGATAACAAATATGTGAACAAATTTCTGTAAAAAAAAATATTTTGGTATCTAATTTTATAAAAAAAAGTTGTAAAGAGGCTTTTTAAATTCGAATTTTTTTAATATTTTATCAATGAAAAATCACCAGACTCAAGTACGAGTTCGTTACTCAGAAACTGACCAAATGGGAGTCGTTTATCACGGCAATTATGTTCCTTATTTTGAAATTGGACGCGTGGAATGGCTTAGAAATAAAGGGGTTTCGTATAAAAGCATGGAAGAAAGCGGAATTGGCCTTCCGATTGTGAACATGAATATCAATTATAAAAAGTCGGCAAGATATGACGAACTTTTAACAATTCATACGACTTTTAAAAGTCACTCTTCTGTCAAGATTGAATTTGACTGCGCAATCTATAATGAAGCAAATGAGTTATTAACAACTGCGACGTTTATTTTAGTATTTGTTGCGTTAAAAACGGGTCGTCCAACAGCTCCTCCAGAATACATTTTAGATATATTTAAAACGCTTGAATAATTGTTAAAACGCAATGCTTTTTTCTAACGTTTTATACTAATTTAATATCGATTTCGAACATTAAATCAAAAATGCTGAACACCGTTTCGGCATTTTTTTTTCGTGTTTTCGTCACAATTTTGCCAATTGGCAAACCAGAATCTTCATCCATTTCCATTTCTTGAGATACGATTTCTAATTTCTTTTCTTTAATAACACGCATTACTTTATTCATGTTTTTATAATCAAAAGAAATTAAAAATTCGACATCAATGGTTTTTTCAACAATTTCACAAATCTGTAATGTTTCTTGGGCTGTAGTTCTGTAAGCACTTATTAAACCGCCAACGCCTAATTTTACTCCTCCAAAAATACGAACCACTACAACAAGAACGTTAGTTAATCCAAAAGATTGTATTTGGCCGTAAATTGGCGCGCCAGCCGTATTGCTTGGTTCGCCGTCATCGTTGGCGCGATACGAAATTTTATTTCCAACACCAATTTGGTAAGCGTAACAATAATGCACAGCGTGCGGATGCTGTTTTTTGAGTTCTTCTATTATGGGTTTTACTTCGTCTTCATGATCTATCGGAAATGCATAGCCAAAGAATTTACTGCCTTTTTCCTTAAACAGTATTTCTTCAGATGCAGATGCAATAGTTTGATAAGTGTCGTTAATTTCCAAAAGAGATAATCTTATATTTTATTTTTTAGCCACAGATTAAAAAGATTTTAAGGATTTTTTTTAATGAAAATCTGTATGAATCCTTTAATCTGTGGCTTATTTTTTCTTAAAGTATATTTTTTTTATAAAGATCAACCACATCTTCTTTGCCAACTTGAAGATTCCAGACTTTGATTCCTAAAGCAGCAGCGCTGTCGGTATTTTCGGTTTTATCATCAATAAACAAAGTATTTTCGGCAGTCAAATTATTTTCATCCAAAACAAATTGGTAGATTTTTGGATCTGGTTTTCTCATTCCGATATCAAATGAAAAATATACTTTTTCGAAACAAGCATAAAAATCTTTGTAAAAAGAAACGCCACTTTTTTCTTCAAATGTATTGATGTGAATCGAATCGGTATTGCTGAGCAGAAATAAACGATATTTTTTTGATAATTCTTGAAGAAACTCCAATCGATAAAAAGGGAAATCTGCTAGAACAGCATTCCAAGCTTTTAAAATTTCTTCTTTAGAAGCATTTGGCAATTGTTTTTGAAAACCGCCAACAAAATCTTCTGGCGAAATTGCTCCAACTTCAAACGAAAGATTCAATTGGTCAAAATCAGAATTCCATTCCGTCATTCCCAGTTTTTGCAAACCAGAAATTGTGGCAGGTTTATCCAAGTTGATAAAAATATCTCCAAAGTCAAAAATTATAGCATCAATCATAATTTCTAATCAGTATTAATTCGTCACGTAAAATATTGGTTTTTGAACTATTTTTCCTCGAAATAACAGGCGCTTTTGTTCCTGTTGAAAAATTTGCTTTTCCGATAAAAATTCGGGCTTCGTCCCAAAGATTTTCATCTATAAAAGATTGAAGTGTTTGTCTTCCACCTTCAATAATTACAGATTGAATCTGATTCTGATATAAGACATCCAAAATCTGTGGAATAACATTTTTGCCAAAATCAATTGCTTCAAACTGCGTATTTTCTTTTGAAGGTTTTGAAATTTTAGAAAAAACAATTGTTCTTACCGTTTCATCAAAAATAAAACTGTTTTCTTCGATTCGATTGTTTTGATCGATAACGATTCTTGTGGGATTATTTCCAAACCAATCTCGGGCATTCAGCTTTGGATTATCGTCAACAACAGTTTGTGTTCCAACTAAAATAGCCTGTTCTTCAGTTCGCCATTTGTGAACCAATTGTCTGGAATATTCATTCGTAATCCAAATTGGTTTTCGATCTTGACCGATGGTTTTTTCTGGAGCCAAAAAGCCATCTTGACTTTCTGCCCATTTTAAAATAATATAAGGTCGCTTTTTTTGATGAAAAGTAAAAAAACGTTTATTCAATTCGTTGCATTCGTCTTCTAAAATCCCAACCGTAACATTAGCACCGGCTTCAATCAGTTTTTTTATTCCTCTTCCAGCAACTTTTTCGTTAGGGTCAACCGTTCCCACAACAACATTCGGAATTTTATTGGCAATAATCAGATCGCAACAAGGAGGAGTTTTGCCAAAATGGCTGCAAGGTTCTAAACTCACATAAATAGTTGCTTTTTTTAGCAAAGATTTATCTTTGACAGAATTAACTGCATTTACTTCAGCATGCGGTTCGCCCGCTTTTTTATGCCAGCCTTCGCCAATAATCTGATTTTCATAGACAATTACACTGCCAACCATTGGGTTTGGGTAAGTTGTTCCAAAACCATTTTGAGCAAGTTCTATACAGCGTTTTATGTATTTTTCATGTATATTCACAGTGCAAAAGTAGTTAATTTTGAGTTGATCGCTAGCGTAAAAAAGTCTGTTATGAAACAATCTTAAAAGTTGTAACGGTATCAAAAAACTATCTTTATTTTTGTATTTATAATGAATTAGAATAAAAAAATGGTAAATTGGCTAATAAGGGCAATTAAAAAAGAAGACAATCAAGCAGTTGCAAGTTTGATACGATCTGTTTTTGATGAAATGGAAATTCCAAAAGTAGGAACTGCATACGAAGATCCATATCTGGATTTGATGTTTGAAGAATACAGCAAGCCCAAATCGGTTTATTTTGTTGTCGAAAATGAAGGAGAAATTGTAGGTTGTGCGGGAATTGCGCCTTTGGAAAATGGAGATCCTGAAATTTGTGAATTGCAGAAAATGTATTTTCTTCCAAAAACAAGAGGTTTGGGAATTGGAACGCAAATGATGGAAAAATGTTTAGATCAAGCCAGAGCTTTTGGTTTCAAAAAATGTTATATCGAAACCATGCCATTTATGCATGCTGCACAAAAGCTATATGTAAAATCTGGTTTTGAATATTTAGATGCTCCGTTAGGTTCGACGGGACATTGTTCTTGCCCTGTATGGATGCTGAAAGTTTTGTAATTAAAATGTAACAATTTTAAGCTAGCAAGACTTATTGAAGATAAAAATGTCAGTTTTCTGCTGATATAAAATGCTCAAAAACTAAAAATGAAGATTAAACAATATCGTACTCAGTTTATTAAAGAATTAGCTCCTTTTTACGATGCGTACGAAGCGGAGAGCTTTTTTTATCTGATTTTGGAAGATAAACACCAGCTTCGTCAGATTGATTTGGCTTTAAATCATGAATTAACATTTGAGGAGAATGATTTTGTAATATGGGACGAACTGCTGAAACAGCTTAAAAAAGAAGTTCCAATTCAATATTTGCTTGGGAAAACAAATTTTTACGGTTTGGATTTTGAAGTAAATGAAAATGTGCTGATTCCGCGACCAGAAACGGAAGAATTGGTCGAATGGATTATTAATGAGAATGCTGGTTCAGAAAAATCTAAAAAAATAAAAATTCTTGATATTGGAACAGGAAGTGGCTGTATTGCTATTTCGCTGGCAAAAAATCTTCCAAACGCAGAAGTTTTTGGAATTGATGTCTCTAAAAAAGCTATTGAAACGGCAAAAAGAAACGCTATCACCAATAATGTTGATGTTACTTTTATGCTTCTAAATATTTTAGAGACAGAAGAGTTTACCTGTCAGTTTGATATAATTGTTTCGAATCCGCCTTATGTTCGAAATTTAGAAAAAGAAGAGATTAAAAAAAATGTGTTGGATTATGAACCACATTTAGCGCTTTTCGTAGAAGATAGTGATCCGCTTATTTTTTATCGAAAAATTGCTTCTTTAGCTCAAAATGGACTTAAAGAAAAAGGAAAATTGTATTTTGAAATCAATCAATATCTTGGAAAAGAAATGATCGATTTGCTCGAAAATATGAGCTTCGAAAACGTAGAGCTTCGAAAAGATATCTACGACAACGATCGTATGATTTCGGGTAAGGTTTTAAAAGGTTTATAGGTATAAAAAAAAGAAATGGATTTAAGGATTAGGAATTATGATTCGAATCAAATATCTGAGGGATTTGATATTGTAATTCCTTCGGGAGGTTCATCAGATTTGAAGGCTTCGTATGTTGATTTTGAGTTTCCAGAACAACCACAATATAATATCACTGCAAAATTTTTTCTACATGAAGATAATTCGGAAGTAAATAATTTTAGTTTCGTTTATTTCAAAAATATAGATTTAATCTTCTTTAGATTTGTTTACCAATGGGGAATTATTGATCTTAAAAACAGAAAATTGAAAAGAAATGTAATTGCTGGGAGTCTAGATTTTCCATTTTTTTATTTACATGAAAATTGTATTTTAATTGTGGACGATTTGTTTGCTGAAACTTTAACATTTTATGGAGAAACAATTGATGCAATTCAGAACGAGCAGCCTCATGAAATTATAGAATATGAGGATTATTTTGAATTCGACATAATAGGAGTTGAAAAAAGAAAACTTATGAAAAAGGTATTAAACGCTCAGGTTTAAACTGAAGCGAAAATAAATCTATTCGTAGCGCAGCGCTTCAATCGGATCTAATTTTGATGCTTTAATAGCTGGATATAAACCAGAAACCAAGGCCACGCAAAAACTCGTCGCAAAAGCAGCAAAAATTGCCATCCACGGAATTACAAATGCAAAACTCATAGCTGTTGCTATAGCAAAACCGAGCAAAATTCCTAAAACGATTCCGACTAGACCTCCAATTTGACCAATCAATAAAGTTTCGATAAAAAACTGAAAAGCAACGGTAGATCTTTTTGCTCCTAAAGCTTTACGAACACCAATTTCGCGAGTGCGTTCTGTAACCGAAACGACCATAATATTCATTAAAGCAATAGAGGATCCTAAAATCGTAATTACAGAAATAGTCCAAGCGGCTATACTTAAATATTGCGTTATACTGAGAATACGGTTAATTAAATCGTCGCTTCTCACTACTCCAAAATTATTATCGCGCACTGGGCTTAGCTTGCGAACTCTTCGCATAGTGCTTGTGGCATTGTCAATGGCTTCGTCTAAAACTTCTTTTTTAGAAACCATAACGCTTACGGTATAATTTATGTTTGGCGCAGTAAACAAAGATCGCGCTACCTGAATCGGAATTAAAACACGCAAATCTTGGCTGTTTCCAAACGTCGAACCTTTTTCTTTTAATACTCCGATAACTTTAAAACGTGCACCTCGAATAGAAATGATTTTGTCAATCGGATTTATGTCTTTTAAAAGTCCTTTTTCAAAATCGGAACCCACAACACAAGAATAAGTATTGTTTTCAATGTCAAACTGATTAAAACTTCTTCCTAAGCTAGTTTCAAGTCCAGAATTGGTAATAAAATGTTCGTCAACTCCAACTACAGTAATTTCTGGGTCTGTTTTTTCTCCTAAATATTTTACTTCTGCAGTTGTGGTTGCAGTAAAAGAAAGAGAAGTTTCTGTAAAAGGATATTTGTATTTTGTTTTGAAAGCAACAGCTTCTGGATAAGAAATAATCGGGTTGATGACTTCGCGTTCATTCCCGCCGCGGTTTCGAACTTTATTTTCGTATTGGTTAATATTGAAAGTATTGGCGCCCATTGAAGCAAAATCGTTCGAAATGGTATTGTCCAAGGCCGAAACAACGGTTAAGATTCCGACCAAAGCCGTAATCCCGATAGCAATAATTAAAACGGTAAGAATAGTACGCAGCAATTGGGTTTTTATAGAACCAAACGCAATTCGAATATTTTCTTTAAATAATTTTAGCATCATGACCAATTTGTCACGAAAATACGTTTTTTGTTACAAGTTTGTTTTCGAACAGTTAATATTTATTTTAAAAAGTAAGATATTTGCAGGCGATTTAGCATTTGCAGAAAATCAAAAAATCAAATAAATAAATGTCAAAGTGTTTTAGAATTTAAGATTCAGAAAAAAATCTAAAATCTAAAATCAACAATCTAAAATAAATAAGATGGCTTCAAAACCAAGTATACCAAAAGGAACAAGAGATTTTTCACCAGCAGAGGTGTCAAAACGTCAATATATTATTCAAACTATAAAAGCGAATTTCGAAAAATTTGGTTTCCAGCCAATCGAAACGCCTTCGTTTGAAAATTCAGATACCTTAATGGGGAAATATGGAGAAGAAGGAGATCGTCTGATTTTTAAAATCTTGAATTCAGGAAATTTTTTCTACAATAAAAGTAAAATTGAACTGCCAGAATCAATTGAAGAATTACAGTTGAATTCTGCAGAAAAAATATCTTTAGAACAGAGAATTGAATTAAATAAATTCACAGGAAAAATTTCTGAAAAAGCTTTGCGTTACGATTTGACCGTTCCGTTTGCAAGATATGTAGTGCAGCACCAAAGTGAAATTGAATTTCCCTTCAAAAGATATCAGATTCAACCAGTTTGGAGAGCAGATAATCCGCAAAAAGGGCGTTTTAGAGAATTTTTTCAATGCGATGCCGATGTTGTGGGCTCAAAATCGCTTTGGCAGGAAGTGGAATTGGTTCAATTATACGATACTGTTTTTACGGCTTTAGGTTTAGAAGGGGTTACAATCAAAATCAATAACCGTAAAATTTTATCTGGAATTGCTGAGGTAATTGGCGCATCAGATAAATTAATTGATTTTACAGTTGCATTGGATAAACTGGACAAAATCGGTGAAGACGGTGTTAAAAAAGAAATGATCGAAAAAGGAATTTCTGAAGAGGCTTTAGTAAAAGTACAGCCACTTTTTAGTTTCTCAGGAACTTTTACAGACAAAATAGCACAGCTTTCGGAATTATTGTCATCTTCTGAAGAAGGAATGAAAGGTGTTGAAGAATTGAAATTCATTTGTGACAACGTTGCTGTTTTAGGACTTTCGACAGCTACTTTAGATTTGGATGTGACACTTGCTCGCGGATTAAATTATTACACCGGAGCTATTTTTGAAGTTGCGGCTCCTAAAACAGTAGCGATGGGTTCTATCGGCGGCGGCGGAAGATATGACGATTTGACTGGTATTTTTGGTTTAAAGAATATGAGTGGTGTCGGAATTTCTTTTGGATTGGATAGAATTTATTTAGTTCTTGAAGAATTACAATTATTTCCAGAAACCGTTGCAGCTACCTCAAAAGCGATATTTTTGAATTTTGGAGATAAAGAAGCTTTATATGCTTCGCAAGCGATTCAGAAATTGAGACAAGAAAACATAAAAGTAGAATTGTATCCTGATAGTGTAAAAGTTGGAAAACAATTTCAATACGCAGACAAACGATTGATTCCGTTTGCAGTATTGGTTGGAGATCAGGAAATTGCTTCAAATTCGTATGCGTTAAAAAATCTAGTTTCAGGAGAGCAGGTAACTGTCGATTTTGAAGGTTTGAAGAATGCTTTGTTGGGGTAAGATTTAACCGCAAAGAGCGCAAGGGGTTACGCAAAGGCCGCAAAGTTTTTTTGCCACAAATTGCACGAATTTTCACGAATTGATTTAAAACATAGCCCACGGTTTCAACCGTGGGAGCGCAAAGATTTTTTTTTGCCACAGATTAAAAAGATTAAAAAGATTTTTTTTGCCACAAATTGCACAAATTTTCGCGAATTTTTTTAACATAGCCCACGGTTTCAAACGTGGGAACGCAAAGAATTTTTTGCCACAGATTAAAAGATTAAAAAGATTTTTTTAGCCACAAATTACACAAATTTTCGCGAATTTTTTTAAATATAGCCTACGGTTTCAACCGTGGGAACGCAATGTTTTTCTTGTTTCAAGTAGATTTTACAGATTTAGAAAAATTAATTTGAATCTATAATCTAAAGATTCAGAGTGACTTGGCTTAAATTGGTTTAAATCGGGGGAAAATAACTTGGTAGAGAAGAAAAAAAGCTTTTAATTTGCGACCTCAAGTTACGGGCGTAGTTCAAGGGTAGAATAGCGGTCTCCAAAACCGTTGATGGGGGTTCGAATCCCTCCGCCCGTGCAAAACATAGTAGATGACAACTCTGTCAGATAAAAAAGCTCAAGCATAAAAAAAAGCTTCGTCTCTATAGGCGAAGCTTTTTTTAATATAAGGTAAATTTGAATTAATAATTATTTAGAGGCAGAAGCCAACCCTTAAATTCAATTTTTGGTGGTAATAATTAATGTTTATTGGTCTCAAAGATAAGATAAACTAAAACGTAATAGTCTTAAAATTATAATAAATTTTTTCTGCGTAATTATGTTTTTTAAATGTCTCATAATTAATAAAGTGACAATTTGACATTTTATAAGATTTGGCAGTACTTTTGCAATCTAACAGAAAGAAATAAAAAATGAAGTTTAAAAATATTTTTAAAAATAAAAGTAATATGACTACGGAAAATACAGAATTCGATCAGGAATTAGATGATGCAACGATAGAGACTAACGCTAATGGAGAGCAATTAATTGTTGAAGAATTAAGTGTTGAGGAGCAGTTAGCTCAAGACTTAGCTAAAGAAAAAGATAAGTTTTTGAGATTATTCGCCGAATTTGAAAATTACAAAAAAAGAACTTCAAAAGAGCGTCTTGAATTATTTAAAACAGCAAACCAAGAAGTTTTATTGGCTATGCTTCCAGTTTTAGATGATTTTGACAGAGCTGCTGTAGAAATTAATAAATCTGATGACGAAAATCTTAAAAAAGGAGTGGAGCTAATTCACGAAAAACTGAAAAGTACTTTAGTTTCTAAAGGTTTAGAGCAGGTTGATGTAAAAGCAGGCGATGATTTTAATGCGGATTTTGCTGAGGCAATTACTCAAATTCCCGCTCCTTCTGATAAATTAAAAGGTAAAATTGTTGACGTTATTGAAAAAGGGTACAAATTAGGAGACAAAATTATTCGTTACCCTAAAGTTGTAACTGGAAACTAAAATGCAGATAAAAATTTCAAATGCATTTTTGGAATTTGGAATTTTAAAATTTGGAATTTAACCTTATTATGAAAAAAGATTTTTACGAAATACTAGGCATTTCAAAAAATGCTGATGCTGCCGAAATTAAAAAAGCATATAGAAAAAGCGCTTTAAAATACCATCCTGATAAAAATCCAGGCGACAAAGAGGCAGAAGAAAACTTCAAATTGGCGGCAGAAGCTTACGAAGTTTTAAGTGATCCGCAGAAAAAAGCGAAATACGATCAATACGGTCATCAAGCATTTGATGGTTCTGGCGGATTTGGCGGTGGTCATGGCGGTATGAATATGGATGACATTTTCAGCCAGTTTGGTGATATTTTTGGTGGCGGATTTGGCGGTTTCGGAGGTGGAGGCGGTGGCCCTCGCCGTGCGAAAGGAAGCAATCTTCGAATCAAAGTAAAATTGACTTTGGAAGAAATTGCAAATGGAGTTGAGAAAAAAGTAAAAGTAAAACGTAAAGTTCAGGCCAAAGGCGTAACGTATAAAACTTGTACGACTTGTAACGGTCAAGGTCAAGTAATGCGTGTAACTAACACTATTTTGGGAAGAATGCAATCTGCATCTACTTGTCATACTTGTGGTGGTTCTGGACAAATCTTAGATAAAAAACCTTCTGAAGCAGATGCTCAAGGAATGGTTCAAGAAGACGAAACGGTGTCAATCAAAATTCCTGCGGGAGTTGTTGACGGAATGCAGTTGAAAGTTGCCAATAAAGGTAACGATGCACCAGGAAATAGTATTCCAGGAGATTTAATTGTAGCGATTGAAGAAGTAGAGCACGAATTCTTGAAACGTGAAGGTGAAAATGTTCATTTCGATTTATATATCAGTTTCCCTGAAGCAGTTTTAGGAGCTTCTAAAGATATTGAAGCAATTAACGGAAAAGTTCGTATTAAGCTGGAAGAAGGAATTCAGTCTGGAAAAATCTTAAGATTAAAAGGAAAAGGAATTCCGAGTTTAAACGGTTACGGAAGCGGAGATTTATTGGTTCACGTAAATGTTTGGACACCAAAAACATTAAATAAAGAACAAAAACAATTCTTTGAAAATGCTTTGACAGACGACCATTTTGCTCCAAGTCCAGAGAAATCAGAGAAATCATTTTTTGAAAAAGTAAAAGATATGTTCTCATAATCGGAACTTTTTAAAATTATAAATAAATTAAAAACCCATTCTAGCATAAATTAGAATGGGTTTTTTGCGTAATATGACACAATTTCGCTTCGAATTATTTACTTTTACAGTCGCTGAACCGTAACAGGCAAAGTGACGCAGTAAATCCTTAAAAATAGCATGAGTAACTTACTAGAAGTACATAAAGTCGTAAAAAAATACGGCGACTATGTAGCACTTAACGAAGTTTCATTAAATGTGCCAAAAGGCAGTATATATGGACTTTTAGGTCCGAATGGAGCCGGAAAAACTTCCCTTATCAGAATCATAAACCAAATTACCCTGCCAGACAGTGGCAAAGTAATTTTGGATGGAGAAAGATTACAGCCTAAACATGTCCAAACAATTGGATATCTTCCAGAAGAAAGAGGTTTGTACAGTTCGATGAAAGTGGGAGAACAATGTCTGTATTTAGCTCAAATGAAAGGGCTTTCTAAAGCTGAAGCTAAAAAGCAATTGGATTATTGGTTTGACCGATTAGGAATTCAAGGTTGGTGGAATAAGAAAATACAAGAACTTTCTAAAGGAATGGCGCAGAAAATTCAGTTTGTGGTTTGTGTTTTGCATAAGCCTAAATTGTTGATTTTAGATGAGCCGTTTTCTGGATTTGATCCCGTTAATGCAAATGTGATTAAAGATGAAATTTTGGCATTGAAGGAACAAGGCTCAACGATTATTTTTTCAACTCACAGAATGGAAAGTGTAGAGGAACTTTGCGAAAATATAGCTTTAATTCATAAATCAAATAAACTAATAGAAGGTAAAATTGGCGATGTAAAACGACAGTTTAGAACCAATAGTTTTGAAGTTGGAATCCTAACGAGTAATGTTGAAGGTTTGATGTATGATATTACACAAAAATTTACCGTTTCTCCAGCTAGTTTCAAATCGCTAAATGATGATTTGAAATTAAATATCCAGATTGGAAACGCGGCGCCAAATGAATTATTAAATGTTCTAACACAGCGCGGACAAGTGACACATTTCGTCGAAAAAATTCCAAGCGTTCACGATATTTTTATTCAAACGGTTACTGAAAACACAAAATAAAATTCCAAAAAATAAATTCCAAATTCTAATTGTTAGGTTTTGGAATTTTTAAATTGAAAATTACGAAGAATGAGTATAATTTCGTTGATTATAAAAAGAGAATTTATTGCCAAAGTCCGCAATAAATCTTTTGTTGTCATGACTTTTTTAAGTCCGCTTTTATTTGTCGCTATTGCCTTTTTTATAGGTTATTTAAGCTCAATGAAAGCAGAAACCAAACGCATTGCAATTCATGATGAAACTGGACTTTTTGCTTCAGATTTTTTAAAAGAAAATAAAAAAGGTGCCGAGTTTAAATATCTTAATTTATCTGAAGTTGATGTAAAAGCTTTAAAAGACAGCATCACAAAAGAAAATTTCAACGGACTGATTGTTATTCCTAAAACGAAAAATATAAAAGATTTAGAAAGTAAGATTGAGTTTATTTCTAATAATAGCCCGAGCATT
The DNA here is from genome assembly GCF_054075165.1 of Flavobacterium erigeronis. NCBI lineage: Bacteria > Pseudomonadati > Bacteroidota > Flavobacteriia > Flavobacteriales > Flavobacteriaceae > Flavobacterium > Flavobacterium erigeronis. The sequence continues at coordinate 33,253 of NZ_JBSKGP010000013.1, forward strand.
TCTTTTATCGAAAGTACACAGGATATTATCGGAAATAAAATTACAAAACTAAATCTCGAAGAAGCAAAACTGGATACTTTAGCAATTCAAAAAGCGCAATCTGATGTGAATATTCATTTGGTTAAAGCTTCTGGAGAAGAAAGTCTGAAAGGATTAAATGAAATTAAAATCGGAATTGGTGGTGCATTCGGTTACTTGATTATGATGTTCATTATCATTTATGGAAATATGGTAATGCGAAGCGTAATCGAAGAAAAAACAAATCGTATTATCGAAATTATCATTTCGTCTGTTAAACCGTTTCAGCTAATGATTGGTAAAATTGTTGGAACTTCGCTAGCAGGAATTCTACAATTTATAATCTGGGCCATAATTGGTTTAGGGTTAATGTTTGCTGCTTCGGCATTTTTTGGAGTAAATGTGGGGCCAACAGCGAGAATTTCACCAGAAATGATGCAATCAGCACAGCATCAATTATCAGGTTCAGCGCAAATGTATATTGCCGAATTATGGAATCTGCCAATTGCAAGTATCATAATCGGATTTGTAATTTATTTTATTGGAGGTTATTTTCTATACAGCTCATTTTACGCTGCAATTGGAGCCGCTGTTGACAATCAGACTGATTCTCAACAATTTCTGCTTCCAATTTTAATGCCGCTTATTTTGAGCGTTTATATCGGATTTTTCACAGTAGTAAACGATCCTCGCGGAAGTGTTGCGGTTATTTTTTCAATGATTCCGCTAACTTCGCCAATTGTAATGTTAATGCGTATTCCGTTTGGCGTGCCGTGGTGGCAAATTGCAATTTCGGTATCATTATTGTTTGCTACATTTTTCCTTGTGGTTTGGTTCGCTGCAAAAATTTACCGTGTCGGTATTTTAATGTACGGCAAAAAGCCAACCTGGAAAGAATTGTATAAATGGCTTAAATATTGATTTAAAGGTGCTAAGGTACTAAGGTTCTGAGATGCTAAGATTTTAGCCCTAAAGAAAAAACCTTAGAACCTTAGCGTCTCAGAACCTTAGAACCTTAAAAGAAAATGAGTAAAATCCTAATTATAGAAGACGAAGCAGCGATCAGAAGAGTTTTGGTAAAAATTTTATCAGAAGAAAATGATTTGTATCAGGTTGATGAGGCTGAAGATGGGGCTGTGGGACTTGAAAAAATAAAAAACAACGATTATGATTTGGTTTTGTGCGATATCAAAATGCCAAAAATGGACGGTGTTGAGGTTTTAGAAGAAGTAAAAAAGATAAAACCCGAAATTCCGATGGTTATGATTTCTGGTCATGGCGATATGGAAACGGCGATTCAAACCATGCGTTTGGGAGCTTTTGATTATATTTCTAAACCGCCAGATTTGAATCGTTTGCTGAATACGGTTCGTAATGCTTTGGATAAAAAACAATTAGTAGTTGAAAATAAAATCCTGAAGAAAAAAGTCAGCAAAAACTACGAAATGATTGGTGATAGCGAATCGATTAATCATATCAAAGTGATGATTGATAAAGTGGCACCAACAGAAGCCAGAGTTTTAATTACGGGGCCAAACGGAACCGGAAAAGAATTAGTAGCGCATCAGTTGCACGAAAAAAGCGAACGTTCTAGTTTTCCTTTAATTGAAGTAAACTGTGCGGCGATTCCTAGCGAGTTGATCGAAAGTGAGTTGTTCGGACATGTAAAAGGTGCTTTTACATCGGCAGTTAAAGATCGTGCAGGAAAGTTTGAAGCAGCAGACAAAGGAACAATTTTCTTAGATGAAATTGGTGACATGAGCCTTTCGGCGCAAGCCAAAGTATTGCGCGCGCTTCAGGAAAGTATGATTACGCGTGTTGGTGCAGATAAAGATATTAAAGTTGATGTTCGTGTCGTTGCGGCAACCAATAAAGATTTAAAAACAGAAATTGCTGAAGGCCGTTTCCGTGAAGATTTATACCATCGTTTGGCAGTAATTTTAATTAAAGTGCCGCCATTGAATGAAAGACGTGACGATATTCCTGCTTTGATTTCGCATTTTACAGAAAAAATAGCGTCTGAGCAAGGAAATGCAGTGAAGTCGTTTTCGGCGCAAGCCATCAAATTATTGCAAGAATACGATTGGACAGGAAATATTCGTGAACTTCGAAATGTAGTAGAAAGATTGATCATTTTGGGAGGTAACGAAATCTCTGAAACCGACGTAAAAATGTTCGCAAGCAAATAAGATTTGAGATAAGATTTTTCAATCTAAAATCTAAAATCAAAACTCTAAAATTTAGAAATGAAACTAAAAAAAATAAACGAGAAATTACAAGACGGTCTAATCGAAAATGGTCTGACAGAAGCCAATGCTTTGCAAATGGAAACTTTTTCGACGATAAAAAGTGGTGCTGACTGTGTAATTATTTCACCAAACGGAAGCGGAAAAACAACTACAATTGTTTTGAATGTGATTCAGCAATTGGCAGGAAAAAATGAAGAATCGCCTCGTGCCTTGATTATTGTAGAAGACAAAGAAAAGGTTTTGGCTATGGAAGAGCTTTTCGAGAAATACGGTAAATACACCAATCTTGAAGTCTACGGCGTGCATGATAAAGGCGACATGGATTATGACAAAAATTATGTTTCAACAGGAATTGATGTTTTAATTGGAACGCCAACAAAACTAAATGATATGTTTAGTACGGCAGGTTACAACGTAAATCGTCTCAAAATGCTGATTTTAGATGATGCAGATCCAATTTTGAAATTACGTCACGAACCTAAAATTATGCGTATTTCAAACAGTATTGCTAAAACACAGCGAATCATTTTTGCTGAAACTTTGTCAGAACGTGTTGAGATTCTAGCAGACAGAATGCTGGTCGAACCGTATTTGTTTGATATGGATGAAGAAGGCGAAGAAGAACTCGACGAAGAGGAGGATGATATTGAAGAGGAAGAATAAAGATAAGTTTTAATTTTTCAGTCCCAGTTTTAGTTTAATACTGAAAACTGGGACTGAAAGTTTTATAATAGAACAGAAATGGAGATTTTTAAAACGCTTAAATTTTTGATAATAGTACTTTTATGTGCTTTCCTTGTAATTTATGTTTTGATTATTTCCTATGTTTATTTTAATCAGGTTGGAATGGTTTTTCAAAGCACGGCGCTTCCGAAAGACCATAAATTTGATTATGTTCAAAAGTTTGAAGAGATCGATATAAAATCTTTTGACGGAACTAAGTTAAATGGTTTGCTTTTTAAAGCAGAGAATTCAAAAGGACTCGTTTTTTATCTTCATGGAAATGCAGGTACACTTGAAACTTGGGGTAAAATTACTAAAACATATACCAATTTAGGTTATGATATTTTTATTTTAGATTACAGAAGTTTTGGCAAAAGTGAAGGTCAAATTGAAAATGAAGAACAATTAAAGAAAGATATTTCTATTGCTTATAAGACATTAGCAAAAAGATATGCCGAAAATAAAATAATAATTGCAGGCTATTCGATTGGTTCTGGATTTGCAACAATTTTGGCTTCAGAAAACAAACCAAAAGCTTTAATTCTTCAGTCGCCTTACTATAGTTTTACAGAATTATCAAGTACAAGAGTTCCGTTTTTTCCGAATTTCATGAAAAAATTTCAACTGGAGACTTATACTTATTTGCCAAAAGTTAAAGTGCCAATTTATATTTTTCATGGGAAAGACGATCATTTGATTGAATATAATAATTCTGTCAGGTTGAATGAATTGATAGATAGCGAGGACATCTTTATCTTTTGGAAAATCAGGAACATATTGGGATGAATGAAAATGCCGAGTATCAGACTCAATTAGAGGCAATTTTAAAATAAAAAATAAATCATAAAATAGAATGTTATGGGACTAATGAAAGTGTTTTCGGGAAGCGAAGTATTAGCGATTGCTTTGCAGGAAAGATTAGAAGAAGCTGGAGTAGAAACAGTAAAAAAAGATAATATCCAATCGGCTCGCTTGGGCGGATTTGGACAAACGGATTTGGCAGTCGAATTGTTTATTCAGGAAACAGATTTCGCAAAAGCAAATCCAGTTGTTGAACAGTTTAGAATGAGTATTTAAGATAAGCTATTTAGTCCCTAGTCCTTAGAGAATAAGAAATAAGGACTAAAAAGCTAGGGGCTAACAGCTAAGGACTAAGGATTAAAAAAAGGACTAAAAAAAATGCAATATAAAATGTTAGTGCTCGACATGGATGATACCTTGTTGACAGATGACCACAGAATTTCAGATTTAAATAAAAAAGTACTTTTAGAAGCTCAGGCAAAAGGGGTTTATGTAGTTTTAGCTTCTGGAAGGCCTACAATTGCAATGACCGCTTACGCGAAAGAATTGGAGCTAGATCTTAACGATTCGTATATGCTTTCGTTTAATGGAGCGATAATAAGTCGTGTAAAAGACAATCTGATTTTATTCGAACAGAAATTAACTGTCGAACAAATTCATGCTTTATACGATTACAGCGTTAAAATGAATACACACATCATCACGTATTTAGATGATGAAATTATTAGCGAAACAGATTCTGAATACATAGAAATCGAAAAGGAAATTACAGGAATGGCGCATCGCAAAGTTTCTAGCTTTAAAGATTATGTTGACAGGCCAGCGGTTAAATGTATTTTATTGCAAGATCCAGAGTATTTAAAAACGGTTGAAAAAGATTTAATCGATTTTATGCCACATTTAAGTGTTTCGACATCAAAACCTTTTTTTCTAGAAGTGGCACAATTAGGCATTGATAAAGCGGCAAGTTTGAAACGTTTAGCAGAAGAAAAGCTCGGAATTCATCAAAGTGAAATTATAGCTGTTGGAAACGCAGGAAATGATTTGACAATGATCGAATATGCAGGACTCGGCGTTTGGGTAGACAATGTGACGCCCGAATTGCGCGATAAAGCAGATTTAATTGTATCTTCAAATAATAATGATGGAGTGGCTGAGGTTGTGCAGCGCTTTATTTTAAATTAAAAAGAGATGAAAAAGCCAATTGAAACAGAACGTTTGATTTTAAGAGAGATGTTGCTTTCTGATGCAGAAGGCATGTTTGAATTGGATTCGAATCCAAATGTGCATTTGTTTGTTGGAAATAAACCCGTAAAACATATTGAGGAAAGTATTGAATATCTTAAGTTTGTTCAAAAACAATACAAAGATTTCGGAACAGGAAGATGGGCCGTTGTATTAAAAGAAACAAATGAATTTATTGGCTGGTCTGGAATTAAATTTATTACAGACGAAATCAATAATCATAAAAATTTCTACGAATTAGGATACCGTTTTATCGAAAAACATTGGGGAAAGGGATATGCATCTGAAGCAGGAAAAGCTTTTGTAGATTACGCATTTAATGAAATGAAAGTTGAAGCACTTTATGCTTACGCAGATGCGGGAAATGAAAACTCAAGAAAGATTCTCGAAAAATTAGGTTTCCATTTTGTGAATTCTTTTACTTATCAGGAAGAATTAGAAGTTTGGTACGAACTCAAAAATCCAAACTCAAACTAAGAAATGTATTCCAAATCTTTACATACTTAAAAGTCAGTAAAGATTTGGAAACAAATCAGAGTTAAAATATTATTTTTTAGCTACAGAAACAAAATATTTATTTCCGTCACCCATAGTTAATTTTACACGCTCGTCGCAAAGATCGATTGCAAAATTTGCACTTTCGTAACAGCTGCAAGTTGTGTTTTTGTCTTTAGACATTTCTGTTTTACAGTTGTTGTTTTTAAAACTTGCCAATTGTGGTGTGTATAAACTAACCAAGTCAGTAGAAGCTGTTACTAAAGAAATGATACTTGCAGAATTATTATTTGTAATTCTGTATACAATTCTGTCTGTGTAGTTTACTTCGTTAACAGTTACTTTACGAATGTAGGTATAAGCTGTAGATCCTTCACCTGGTTCTTTAACTTCAAACTTAAACCCAACTGCACGAATAGCAACATCAAATTGCTGTTGTGAGTTAAAGCTTGCCCAAGTCGTCAATGTACTAATTGTAGGGAACGGATTTGCGTTTGCGGCTGGAGCATTAGTTTGCGCTTGCGAACTAAATAGGGTTAAGAACATCAAGCAGATCGTGGGTAAAAATGCTTTCATAAAGCGTGGTATTTGTATTTTAATTTTGCCTACTCTCTTTGGTTTTCGGCTTTCCCATTTCATTTTGTAACACAAAACAACAACATAACGAGTAAAATTCAAAATTGTTATGCCCGAATTATTATTAAATTAATTAAAGCTTATTAAAATTCTTTAATATGAATTTATTGCTAACAAGATTCATAACAATGGTAAATGTAAGAAATTTTGAATTTATAATCGAAAAAAATGTACTTAATCGATAAAATTTGCTTTTAGTCGATTATTTTGTCATTTTATTCTTATCAGAATGTTAAAATGTTAAAAATACGAGTGCTTTCTTATTCGAAAAAAAAAGTGAAAAGATTAACTTTTGAATGTTTCTAAATTAACATTAATGCAAATTATTGATTGGAAGTGAATTAATCGCTTTCTTTTGATGAATATTGTTTGTAAATTTGCAGCCTTAAATTTTTTGACAACGATTTCATTAATTTAAGACAGATTATGGAAAATAGAAAGAAAGTTGCCTTTTATACGCTGGGTTGTAAACTGAATTTTTCAGAGACTTCTACAATTGCCAGAAATTTTAATGACGAAGGTTTTGACCGCGTCGATTTTGAAGAAATAGCAGATATTTATGTCATTAATACTTGCTCTGTAACAGAAAATGCAGATAAGCAGTTTAAGCAGGTAGTGAGAAAAGCAATGAAGCTTAACGAAAAAGCTTTTGTTGCTGCAGTCGGCTGTTATGCACAATTAAAACCAGAGGAATTGGCGGCTGTTGATGGTGTTGATTTGGTTTTGGGTGCAACAGAAAAATTCAAAATTACAGACTATATTCATGATTTGAGTAAAAATGACATGGGTGAAGTTCACTCGTGCGAAATTGCCGAAGCGGATTTTTACGTAGGAAGTTATTCTATCGGTGATCGTACGCGTGCCTTTTTGAAAGTTCAGGACGGCTGCGATTATAAATGTACGTATTGCACCATTCCGTTAGCACGTGGAATTTCTAGAAGTGATGCTTTAGAAAATGTGCTTAAAAACGCTAAAGAAATTTCCGCTCAGAATATTCGTGAGATTGTTTTGACTGGTGTAAATATCGGCGATTACGGAAAAGGGGAGTTTGGAAATAAAAAACACGAACATACTTTCTTAGATTTAGTTCAAGCTTTAGACAAAGTAGAAGGAATTGAACGTTTAAGAATTTCGTCTATCGAACCAAATTTATTGAAAAACGAAACGATCGAATTTGTTTCTAAAAGCCGCACTTTTGTGCCGCATTTTCATATTCCGCTACAGTCGGGAAGCAATGATATTTTGAAATTAATGAAACGCCGTTATTTGCGTGAAGTCTATATTGACCGTGTAAACAAAATTCGCGAAGTAATGCCTCATGCATGCATTGGCGTTGACGTGATTGTTGGTTTTCCTGGAGAAACAGACGAGCACTTTTTAGAAACTTATCATTTCTTAAACGAATTGGATATTTCCTATTTACACGTTTTTACCTATTCTGAAAGAGATAATACAGAAGCTGTAGATATGGAAGGCGTTGTTCCTTCAAATGTACGTGCAAAACGCAGTAAAATGCTTCGCGGATTATCAGTTAAAAAACGCCGTGCTTTTTACGAAAGCCAATTAGGAACCAACAGAACGGTTCTTTTTGAAGGAGAAAATAAAGAAGGTTATATTCACGGATTTACAGAGAATTACGTAAAAGTAAAAACACCTTGGAATCCTGAACTAGTAAATACTTTACAAGAAATCAACTTGACAAAAATCGACGAAGACGGAAGTGTTCGTTTGGAGTTTTTGAATAAGCTGGCTGAGGTTTAGGGGTTAGTTTCACAGAGATTCGCGAAGATTTTTCGCAGAGATACACAAAGTTTTATTTTTACAAAGATTATTATAAGATTACAATATTGTAGAGGCGCACAGCAGTGCGTCTCACGCAAAGTTTAGACATATAGTTTATCATTTCGAAAGAAAGAAAAGATAAAAACGACAAAGCTCTTTAAATTTAATTAAAGAGCTTTGTCGTTTTTATTAAAAATTCTCCGCGTATCTCTGCGAAATAAATCAGTCACTCTCTCCAACCACCAATTTCAAAGAATTAATATAATCGGTATCAAATTCGATAACGCGAATTTTTTCAGGATTAAAATCCAATTCTCCGCCAAATTGACCTCGAATGTCAATAAAATTAATCGTCAATTCTTCATCTGTCAATTCTATTAATTTTCCTAGATAAGCAGATTTAGACGATTTTTTTGCAATTTGAAAAATGCCGTATTTCTCAGAAATAAATGTAATGATAGATCTCAAATCTTTGATCGGAATAATATCATCTGAATTGATTTTTAGACCTTTCAAACGAATTACTTTTTCGGTAAAGGCCAAATCATGATCTCGGTTTACGGCTTCAATGTTTTTATTTCTAAGAATAACAAAACCATCCAAAATAAAATCTACAGGATTATTTCGAAGCAAAATCCATTCGTCAGAATAATCAATAAGAAAACCCGTAAAGATCTCTTTCTTATCCTGAAATTCTATTTCGACCAATTGTCTTAAATATTGTTCCATATTTTTTAAAATTCCAATTTATTTAAAATCCCAAATTCCAATTTAAATTCCAATACTGAAATTGCTTCGCCAGTTCGCTATCGCTCGAGTCCAAATACCAATTCTTAAAGTTAGACAAATTGGAATTTGGAATTTAAAAATTTGGAATTTATTTTTAAGGATTCGTTGACCAAATACTGCTGTTTTTAATAAAAACTCTTCGGTTTAGTTTTAATTGCGCAATGATTAAATCTGCCATATCTTCAGACTGCATTACTTTCTCTGGATTTCCGTCAGTAAGGTTTAGATCTTTAGCCATATCAGTCGCAACGGTACTTGGAGTAAGCGCTGTAACACGAATATTGTGTTTTCTCATTTCCTGCATTAAAGAATCGGTTAAACCTAAAACTGCAAATTTAGATGCGCTGTAAGCACTTGTCAATGCATTTCCGTTTAAACCAGCAGTCGAAGAAATATTGATAATATCTCCTGTTTGTCTTTCGATCATGTTTGGAATAATAGCACGAGTAGTGTAATACGTTCCCATTAAATTCACCTGAATAATTCTTTCCCAAGCTTCTGGTTCCAGTTCTAAGAATTTTCCAAAAGAAGCAATTCCGGCGCTGTTAATTAAAATATCGATGTGTTTAAATTGGGCTAAAGCTTGTTCTACGGCTTTGTTGATAGAATTAATATCAGAAACGTCAGCAGATAAAGCCAAAGCTTTTACGCCTAAATTCGAAGCTTCGTCAGCCAATTGTTCTACGTCTTTTTGAGTTCTTGAAACTAAAATCAGGTTTACACCTTCTTTTGCCAAAGCAATTGCCACAGCTTTTCCTATTCCTTTTCCTGCGCCAGTAATAAAGGCGTTTTTATTTTTTAAGTCGGTCATGATGGTAATTTTTAGAAATGCAGAAAGCATCATTATAAGTCTTACAAAAATAAGCTTTTGAAAACTAAAATGATGCTTTAAAATATATTCTTAATCTAAGTTTAACAACTTTCGGTTATTCTTTCAAAACCATGTCAATACACATTACAGCTCCTAAAATCAACTGTCTCAACGGACTGTCAGCTGCAACGTTATCTTCAATTTGAAGTGCATAATTATCTGCGCTCGTAAAAAACTCTTTTCCTAATCCTGCCCATTTTTTATTTACTTGAGCAAGCTGTTTTCCTTCGTGAGAAAATTTAAAATCCCAACCCGTCCATTTTCCTTGAAGTGTTGCAACTGGTTTTTCATTTTTGTCCATAATTTCAAATCTTCCTCCAATAGAAAAGAATTTTTGTTTGAAAGTTCCGATCAAACGATCTTTTTCGTCTAAAACTTCTACTGTCGATCTGAATATGGCAACGCCTCTTCTTACCGTAATTAACTTTTCGCCATCAGCAGTTGTAATTTCAACATTAAACGGAGTGGCTCTTTTATAATCTGTAAATCGGAATACTTTAGTGAAAAAACCAAGATTGTTTTCTCGGCAATTCATAATGATTTGATTGGTTTCTGGATGGTAGATATCGTAATTGTTTGCAGCTTTAAACATTCCGATATGTTCTTTTACTAAAAATAGATTTTGGCTTAAAATAGGATTCATACGTGTGTAAAATAAATTTGTGTAAATAAAAATCAAATGTAAAAAAATATTTATGAAATGTTTTGAGGGATTCCTCATACTGCTTGCAAAAGTGAAGGAGTTTTATGTTTTAAAGATTTATTGTAGAGACGAACAATTTGTCTATCCCAATCTTTTTTACCGCAGAGATCGCAAAGATTTTTTCGTAGAGACGCACTGCAGTGCGTCTAACTCAGAGTAAAAAAAAAGAAAAATCTTTGTCAAAGTTTAAAACCTTGACAAAGATTTTCTGGATTATGTGAATTTAATTAAATTGTTTCGAGGTTTCTACTAATCGCACAAACTCGGCTTTATAACCATCAGCATCATTTGATAAACCTTGTTTAGCCAAAACCGCAATATCATTAGAAGATTTATTTGAAATTAATTTTGAATCTCTCAATTTCAATCCGAACCAAGCTACGGCAGCGCTGAACTTCATATCATCGCTCGCTTTTTCTAAAACAACAGATTTGTTTTCGATAACCTGAACTATTTCGATACTTTTTTCGCCGTCAGGTTTTTTGTAACGGAATTTTATGGTTGCCAATTCATTGCTGTAATTATTCGAATTAGGTTCTGCTTTAGTGTATTTTAAATCATCTGGCTGTTCGGCTAAATAATCACTTTTTACACCAGCTGGAATAATTTCATACAAAGCTGTAACGGTATGATTGCTTCCTAATTCTCCAGCATCAATCGCGTCATTTTTAAAATCTTCCGGACGAAGTTTTCTGTTTTCATAACCAATCAAACGATACGCTTGAACTTGTTTCGGATTAAATTCGATTTGGATTTTTACATCTTTCGCGATAGCAAACATCGAACCTTTAAATTCTTTTCCAAGAAAACGATTTGCTTCTTGAATATTATCGATATAAGCATAATTGCCGTTTCCTTTATCGGCTAAGATTTCCATTTTGCTGTCTTTGTAATTTCCCATTCCGTAACCCAAACAAGTCAAGAAAACGCCTGTTTTTCTTTTTTCTTCAATCAATTTTTCCATGTCAGAATTAGAAGAACTTCCTACGTTAAAATCGCCGTCAGTTGCCAGAATTACACGATTGTTTCCGCCTTTAATAAAATTTTCTGTTGCCGTTTTGTATGCCAATTCAATTCCAGCCCCGCCCGCAGTGCTTCCTCCAGATTGCAATTTATCTAGAGCATCAATAATCGTTTTTTTCTCATCGCCAGAAGTTGGTGGCAAAACCATTCCTGCTGCGCCTGCGTATACAACAATTGCAACTTTGTCTTTTGGTCTTAATTCGTTAACCAAAATTTTCAAGGATTGTTTTAATAAAGGCAATTTGTTCATGTCGCTCATAGAACCCGAAACATCAATTAAGAAAACGAGGTTTGAAGCAGGTAAATTTTCGGTTGGAATATTTTTTCCTTGCAAACCAATTTTCAAGATTTTATTTTTTGAATTCCAAGGCGAGTCGCTTACTTCTGTATTTATAGAAAAGGGATGCTCATTTTTTGGCTGTGGATATGTGTATTTAAAGAAATTCACCATTTCTTCCACACGAACGGCATCTTTCGGAACCTGTTGTCCGTTATTCAAAAATCGTCTGATATTGGTATAAGAAGCATTGTCAACATCTATAGAAAATGTAGAAAGCGGTGCCGTTTTTGGGCTTTCGAAAGCATTTTCAACAAAAGCGTCGTAATCTTCCTGAGTCGGTTCTGTCGGAATTGGCATGATATTTAATTTTTTATCCAATTCTTTTTCAGTAAGATTTTTGTAAAGTTCATTTTTTGTAGAAATAACCACAACACCATTTGCGGCTCTGCTTCCGTAAACTGAGGTCGCTGCTTGATCTTTTAAAACAGAAACATTATCAATATCATTCGGATTAATTTTTGACATTTGATTAGCTTTTGCCGGAACGCCATCAATAATGTACATTGGTTCTTTTTTTGGAGCAACATTGGCGTTTCCGCGAATCGCAATTGGACTTGGAACGTAATTGGCGCTGCTTTGCACTTGAACTCCAGCCACATATCCTCGAACCATTTCTGCCTGAACCATTTTTTTTGCTTTTCTTTCGGCACGGGCATAACTTCGATCTTCGTACTCCGAATCACTTCTGCCATAGCCAACAACCACAACTTCTTGCAAACTTGACATTTCTGGAAGCATTTTTATATTAATGATATTGGAGTTTTGAACTTTTTGTCTTTGGGTTTTATACCCGATAAAAGTGATAACCAACAGATCTCCTGTTTTTGCCTGAATGCTATATTTTCCATCAAAATCGGTTTGAGTGTTGGCTTTTGAGGTCTGGTTGATAATAGTTACACCTGGAAGCGGTTGTTTATTTTCGTCAGAAATGATTCCAGTAATCGTTCTTTCTTGCGCCATGGTTACGAAACATATAAGCATAGCAATGGCTGATGAAATAAGTTTTAGACTTTTCATGATAATAAGTTTTAGAATTAATGTTTTGATTTTGCTTTGTCAAAGCTGCAGACTTTGACAAAGCGTGAGATTATTTTTTCGGAGCTGGTTTTCCGTTTTTAGTAGTGATAATTACAACTCCTTTTTTACCTTTTTCGCCATACTTTGAAGTGGCTTCAAGATCCTGCAAAACGGTTATCGTTTTTATTTCCTGTTTGTCCAATGGCGCATACGGACTCGTAGGGTTTTTGCCAAAAAGATCTTGTTCAGAATAATAAATGCCATCGATAATGTACAGAGGTTCATCTAAAACGACTAGAGAATCAACATTTTCGGGCTGGAAATTCGACATTTCTGCCTGCATCATTTTGTCTTTTTTGGCATCGTCGCTGTGGGCAATTGCATTCCCGTTAAAGACTACCAAAGGAGCATTTTTCTTTGCTTTTTGGGCTGATGGCGCAGCAGAATAGGCAACTCTAGCAGATTCCATTGCTTTTGATTCTGAATATTCTCTTTCTGCAGCAGCATCTTTTTTTGAAATTACATTATTATCTTCCTCATAATATTCATTTTTACGAGCATTTGCAGTTACGACAACTTCTGCGTCTATTTTTGGCGCTGGTGCAGATTGAACAGGTTCTGTCTGCGGAACTAATACTTCTTGAACCGCAACTCGTTCTTTGCTTTTGGCTTGTTGTTCTAAAATTTTAACTGCTTCTTCGTTAGAAACGACTCCAGAATCTGGAGATGTAGTTATTGCTTTTTCTTCCAAAGCAGGTTTTTCAGGCTGTTTAATTTCTTTTTCTTCTAAAACTACTTTTGGAGTTTCGTTTTCCAATTCTTTATCTGAATGCAAAAACTGATATCCTAAAGAAATAACCAAAAGAAGAGAAGCCGCAACAGCGATTTTTTTCCATAAAGTAATTGTTTTTTTATCTTCTTTTTTGTCCAGTTTTTCTTCAACGTGCGACCAAATCTTTTCCATACCTGGAAAGTCTTGAAACTCGGCTTTTTGCGAAGCTTCTTTTATTTTATCGAATAATTTATCTTGATTGTCCATGACTATTTTGCTTTTTGATAATACAGTTTATTAACCAGTTCTTTCAGTTTGGTCTTAGCGGCATTCAATTGTGATTTTGAGGTGCCTTCAGAAATCTTCAGCATTTCGGCTATTTCTTTGTGAGAGTAACCTTCAATAACAAAAAGGTTAAAAATAGTTTTACAGCCGTCTGGAATATGGTTTAATAAATTAAGTAAATCTTCTTCTTCCAATGTATTCAGTTCATCGACAGAAGGCTGAGAAAGCAGCTTTACGTCGTCGAGATACATATTAAAGTTGGTTGCTTTTCTAATTGACGCCAAACAATGATTTACAGTTATTCTTCGAGCCCAAGCTTCAAAAGCATAAGCCTCTTTTAACTGATCTAGTTTGGTGAAAATAGTAAAGAAAGCATCGGCTAAGGCTTCTTCAATTTCTTCTTCCTTTTTTAAATATCTTTTGCAAAGGCGGTACAACTTAGGCGCCATGTATTCGTACACCTCGCGCTGGGCGTCGCGGTGCATTTTTTTACAGTTTGCTATTTGAGTCTCGTTTATCACAATTGTTGTCTTTCTTATATAGAGAGATAAAAAGATAAAAAGGTTGGGACAGGGGTGAAAAAAATATTAAAATATTTTTTTTAAGGTTCAAAGAGACAAAGTTACAAAGATTCATAGTTTTTATTGTAGAGGCGCACCGCAGTGCGTCTAACGTTTTGTTTGCTACGTTTTTTTACGAATTGCACAGATTTTCTTTCGTTGAAATTTTTGCCTTCAATTACACGAATTTTTCTCTCGCAGATTTTAGAGAATTGTAGCTATAAAAAAATCTGCCCAATCTGCGAGAGTAAAAATCTTTGTGCATTTCTGTGTTTCTTTTGAGTATCTCTGCGAAACCCCAAACTTGGAATTTGGAATTTTTTTATTGGAATTTTATTTAACCGGCAAAGTCAATTTATAAATCTTAGTTTCCAAAAGTTCGGTATCATTATCCTCACAAAGCAAAAACTCGATTTTATTGTTTTCTTTTTTGAATAAAGTCAGACCTTCAAATTTATTCGTTGAGGTAATTTTTTGAGTGAAATCAATTTTCATCGTTTTCACATCAATTCTTCCGATGAAGCTTCCTAGGATTTCGCCATCATCGTAAGTTGATTTGGTGTCTTCTGCGGTTGAAAGAAAGTAGATTTTATCGTCGACTAAAACGGCATCGGTAAAACTAGAACGAACGCCTTTTATTTTTGGGAGTTTGTAGTTAACAGAAATCAGCGCAAATTCTTCTCCTAGATTTTTAGCGTGAATCGTAAAAATGGTGTTTTTGTTCGAAATGCCATTTCCACGATTGAATAAATACCAGTTTTCGCCATCAAAAATAGAACCTTCGAGATTAAAACCTTCTGGTTTTATTTCGCCAAAATTCTGCATTACAGCATATAGATCGACTAAGTTATTCTTTTGTAAAACCGTTTTAGATTTCAGATCAAACTCAATCATTTTGTTTCGATTTTCGGTAGAACCCGAACCAAAAACATAAAGTGTGTCATTATGATGCGTTAGAGATTCGAAATCGGGTTTCAAATTTTTCGGAATATTTGCAGTTGGATTGTCAATTAAAGCATGCTGATTCAATTGTTTACTCTGCATATTGTATTCGTACAAGAATCCGCTGTTGTCGCCAATTACGTAAAGTGCGTCATTGTTGTAAAATAATCCCGATGCAGAACCGATTCCGATAATTTGAAATAATATTTCTAATGTAAATTTTTCCATGAATGTTGTTTTGAAAAGTATTGCAATGAATAGCAGTCCCGATAGCAATCGGGATTCGTAAAATTACTATATTTATAAGACAAAAAATGAAAAAGATATGAAATCAATAGACCCGAAAGATTTTAAAGTTATTGAAAAAATTAAATTGAAAGACATTCCAACTTTATTAAACATCGAAGCCGATGATGAAGAAAAGGAAGAAAAACTGGATAAAGTTCAAGCCAAATTAAGCGATTTGCAAGATGTGATGTATGCGCACAATAAATACAGTGTTTTGATTTGTCTGCAGGGAATGGATACTTCGGGAAAAGATAGTTTGATTCGAGAAGTTTTTAAAGAATTTAATCCGCGCGGGGTGGTGGTGCATAGTTTTAAAACACCAAATTCAACAGAATTGGAACATGATTATTTGTGGCGACACTATATTGCGCTTCCAGAAAAAGGAAAATTTGGCATTTTTAACAGAACGCATTATGAAAATGTTCTCGTAACACGCGTGCATCCTGAATATATTTTGGCAGAAAATTTACCAGACATCAATTCTGTAGATGACATTACGCCAGAATTTTGGCAAAACAGAATTGAGCAGATCAATAATTTCGAAAAACATATTTGCCAAAACGGAACAATTGTCATGAAGTTTTATCTCCATTTGAGCAAAGAAGAACAGCGTCAGCGTTTATTGCGACGTTTGGAAGAGGAAAAACACAATTGGAAGTTTTCGCCTGGAGATTTGAAAGAACGCGGTTATTGGGACGATTACATGAAATATTACGAAGAAGCCATCAACAGCACTTCGACACCACATGCGCCTTGGTATATTGTTCCTGCCGATGATAAAGAGATGTCGCGTTATATTGTGGCTAAAATTATTTGGGAAAAAATGAAAAAGCATACCGATATTAAAGAACCAGAATTGGACGAAAAAACCGCAATACATATCGAGTTGTATAAAAAGGAATTGGGAGAGAGTAATTGAGATAATTTGTCAATTAGATAATTTTATTCCTTTTTGTGAAAATGAATTTTAGATTCTAAAATCTGAAATTGCTTCGCCTGTTAGCTATCGCTTGAGTCCAAATTCCAAAATCGGTGAATAGTTAAACCTGACAGGTTTTTAAAACCTGTCAGGTTTCTAATCGAGAATTGACAATCTACAATCTAAAATCCACAATCTAAAATTAAAAAACCCGACAGACTCCTCAGACTGTCGGGTTTTTACCAAAAACAAAATAATAAATTAAACCTATTTTTTATAGTTTAAAACCATAAGCAACACGTAAGGCTACTTGATTGGTTCTAAAGTCATGATAATCTTCGTAACGAACACTTAAATCGATGTACTTGTTGGCATATCCAATACCTGGTGCCCATAAAAAAGTGGTTTGATTGTAACCGTTTGTTACTGCAAAACCAGCTCCAAGTTCACCTAAAACATAAAATTGATCTTTTAAAACAAAAGCTTTAAAACCCGCTTTGGCCGGAATAAATCCAAGATCTTTTATGTCATTTCCAAGGTCATCTTTCCCCATAAATAAATTTGTAAATCCCGTTGTTAAGGTCAATGATGTTTTTTTAGAAAGATCGTACTGTAAACGTACATCTCCACCCAGAGACCAGTCATAATCGTTATCGGTTGGAAGACCTCCATTTAATCCGAAACCTAATCTAAAACCCTGATCGTAATTTGTCGCTTCTGTTTCTTGAGCGAAAGTCGTGTTGGCAAATAAAATTGTGAACGCAGCTAGGCATAACATCTGTAATTTTTTCATGGCTTATATTTTTGAAATTTCTATGATGTAAAATTATATGCAAGGCGTTTGGTGTTTGTTATACAATTTTTAAAAATCGTTACATAATATTGAGTTCGTCTTATTTTTGTCTTAAAATCGGGATATATTTTTATTGATAGGATAGAATTCGAAGCTTCTGACTATCTTTGCCGACTAAAATAGAATACAAGTGAATTTAAAGCAGTACACCAAAGAGTTTTCGTATAATTTAAGACTGGCATATCCCGTGATTTTGGGTATGGTAGGGCATACCTTAATTGGTATTGTCGATAACATAATGGTTGGTAAAATCGGAAGCACGGAGTTGGCGGCAGTTTCACTTGGTAACAGTATGATTTTTATAGCAATGTCTCTAGGAATTGGGTTTTCTACAGCCATTACGCCAATTGTTGCCGAAGGAGATGCAGAGAAAAATGATACTAAAATTAGATCTGCTTTTCATCACGGTTTATTTTTATGCACCATTTTAGGTCTGGTGCTTTTTACCGTCATCATGTTTGCGAAACCAATTATGGAATTGCTAAACCAGCCGGCAGATGTTATTGTGCTTGCAAAACCTTATTTAGGATGGGTTGCTTTTTCTTTGATTCCGTTAGTAATGTATCAAGGGTATAAGCAATTTGCAGACGGAATGTCGCTAACCAAATATTCGATGTACGCAATGGTAATGGCAAACGTACTTCACGTGGCTATAAATTATGTTTTAATTTACGGAATTTGGATTTTTCCAGAAATGGGAATTATCGGAGCCGCATTAGGAACTGTGATTTCGAGAATATTTTTGGTGATGTTTATGCATATTATGCTTTCGCGAAGAGAAGATTTAAAACGATTCTTTAAAGGTTTTAGTTTTAACGAAATTAAAAAAGCTACCATAAAAAAGATTATCAGCATCGGTTTTCCTTCTGCCATGCAGATGCTTTTTGAAGTCGTTTTATTTACTGCTTCCATCTGGCTTTGTGGCAATATCGGAAAAACAAGTCAGGCAGCAAATCAGATTGCCTTGAGTTTGGCATCGCTTACCTTTATGTTTGCGATGGGATTAAGCGTGACTTCTATGATTCGTGTCAGCAACCAGAGAGGTTTGATGGATTATAAAAAACTAATTGTTGTAGCGCGTTCTATCTTTTTGCTTGCGATAATTTTAGAAACCGTTTTTGCTATTTTCTTTATCGTTTTCCACGAATATCTTCCTAATATTTTCTTGAATATGGAAAATACAGGGCAAATTTTAGATAATGAAGAAGTAATTGGCATTGCCTCAAAACTGCTTTTAATTGCGGCAGTTTTCCAGATTTCTGACGGAGTTCAGGTTGTGGTTTTAGGAGCGCTCCGCGGATTGCAAGATGTAAAAGTCCCGATGTACATTACCTTTGTAGCTTATTGGGTTATTGGTTTTCCGATTTCTTATTATTTGGGCGAACATACCGAATTGAAAGCGCAAGGCGTTTGGATCGGACTTTTGGCAGGTTTGACTGCGGCGGCGATTTCGCTATACATCCGCTTTCATTATTTAACTAAAAAATTAATTAATAATCCAGTTTCAAATAGCTAAATTTGAAATATTTAAAACAAAAATAAACATGGAATTACCTAAATTTTTACTTGGAGATAATACTGATTTTCCAGATGATATTTTTATCATTCACCTAGATTATCCAAGATTTATTATCAATTTGAAAGATGATGAGGTTGAGTTTTTAGAAGAAGCAGAAGATCTTGACGAAGCTGAATTAAACGCCGAAATGGAAGGTTTAATTGAAAAAGCAAATGAGTTTTATGACAGAGAAATAAACCGTTACGAAGAGTAAGCTGTTTTCTGATTTTACGTTCTTATACTATTTTAATGAAAAATTTACGTTTTTTAAAACCGGTTTTTAGTTTTATTGCAATCGGATTGTTGATTACAACTCTGAGCCGGATATTTTTATTTTTTCTTTTTAAAGAAAGAGTAGTGCAGACGCCAGATTTCTGGTATATTTTTCCGATCGGTCTTCGAATGGATTTAATATTGCTTTGTTATTTGTCGTTTCTTCCAGCATTGCTAATTACTTTTCTGCCGAATAAATGGATGAAATTTACCAACAAATTTTTGGTAATTTATAGTTTCCTGTTTCTGTTTCTGATTCTTTTTGTAGAATTGGCTTCGCCAGATTTTGTAAAACAATACGATACCCGCCCGAACAAGATTTTCTTAGATTATCTTATTTATCCAAAAGAAGTAGTCGGAATGCTTCTAAAAAGTTATCTGACTTCTATTATTGTGACTTTCTTGATTTTAGGAGTGGTACTTTATTTTGCTTTCAAAAAAGGGAAACAATTATTCTATACTACAAGTACAGATTACAAATTCAGATTAATGGTATTTCCATTAGTAGCCTTTTTATTGTTTTTTGGAGCGCGCTCGAGCTTGACTTCAAAACGCCCGATTAATGCCAGTAATGCTGTTTTTTCTACAGATCAGTTAACCAATAATTTGGGATTAAATTCATTTTATACGGTTGCCTTTGCGGCTTATTCGATCAAAAATGAAGGGAATACTAAAATGTATGGTAAAATGGATGAAGCCGAAGCAATTGCCCGTGTAAAGAAATACATGGTTGCAGGTCCAAACGATTTTACTGATGCTGATATTCCTTTTTTACATGTACAGCAGCCAGATTCTGCTAAAGCGAAACCGTATAATTTGGTTATCTTTTTGCAAGAAAGTTTAGGTGCAGAGTATGTTGGAATTTTAGGCGGAAAACCATTAACTCCAGAATTTGATAAATTGTCTAAAGAAGGAACATTATTCACCAATTTATATTGCACGGGAACCAGAAGTGTCCGCGGAATTGAAGCAGTCGTTACAGGATTTTTGCCTTCGCCATCAGAAAGTGTGGTAAAGCTTGGAAACTCCCAACAAGGATTTTTTACTTTAGCGGAAGCATTAAAACAAAAAGGTTACGAAACCAGTTTCATTTATGGCGGAATGGCAAATTTTGACAATATGGCTTCTTTCTTCAACGGAAATGGTTTCAGTGATATTGTAGATCAGGAAGATTTTGAATCGGATGGAAATAAATATGCCTTTAAAGGAACTTGGGGTTATTCTGATGAAGATTTGGTGACCAAAGCCAATCAGTATTTTAAATCGAAAGGAGACAAGCCATTTTTCTCTTTGATGTTCTCAACTTCAAATCATGAACCTTTTGAATATCCAGCAGGAAGAATAAAACCTTACGATAAAAAGCCTGCCACGGTAAATAACGCCATGAAATATGCCGATTTCTCGATTGGGAAATTCTTCGAAATGGCTAAAAAAGAGGCTTATTTCAAAAACACAATTTTCATCGTAATCGCAGATCATAATACGAGAACGTACGGTAAAAATTTAGTTCCGATAAATAAATTCCATATTCCAGCATTTATTATGGGGCCTGGAGTAGCAAAAGGAGCTATTTACGATCGTTTGGCAAGTCAAATTGATATTCCGCCAACATTATTAGGTTATTTAGGAATTCCGTTTGAAACACCAATGGTAGGACGAAATTTAACCAAATTAGATCCGAAAGTAAAAGGAAGATCAATTATGCAATTTAATGATATCAATGCTTTTAGAGTGGAAAACCAAGTTGTTATCATGCAACCTAATTTGAAACCGCTTCAATTCGAAATTAAAAACGATACCACTTTAGTTCCAGTAAAACTAAACGAAGATTTCGCAAAAGATGCTTTAGCACACGTCATTACCGCTGGAAATCTTTACAAGGAAAGCAAGTATAAGTTGAGGAAAAAATGAGTTTTTTAAACCATATAAGTAATGTAAGAAAATTAAGCCATAGTACTAAATGGACCTATGATACTTATATGGTTTGTTTTTTTAAGAAAATCAAAAAAAATGATCATATAAGGGATTGAGAAAATTTAAGCCATAGTAATTAAATGAACTTATATTACTTATATGGTTTAATTTTTTTACGGAAATACAACTGTAATAAATTCTGGGCAGCTGCAAACGATGAGATTTCATTGTTTTGCACTGCTTTTTTGCTTTCTTCTAATAGTGAAATAATTTCGGGTTGGTTATGGAAATTTTGCTTCAATTGCTCGTTGATGGTTTCCATCATCCAGAAATGGTTTTGTTCATTTCTTTTTTCTTTGAAAAATCCACTTTCTTTTGTCAATTCAAAATAATCTGAAATAGTGTTCCAAACTTCAGGAATTCCGTCTTTTGTAAGCGAACTGCAAGTGGTTGCTTTGGGCTGCCAATTTGATTTTTTTGAAGGAAATAAATGTAGCGCCCGATTAAATTCCACTTTCGCCTGATTGGCTTTTTTTATATTGTCGCCATCTGCTTTATTAATTATGATGGCATCAGCCATTTCCATTATACCGCGCTTAATGCCTTGAAGTTCATCGCCTGCGCCAGAAATTTTTAAAAGCAGAAAGAAATCGACCATACTATGAACCGCGGTTTCGCTTTGGCCAACACCAACCGTTTCGATAATAATGGTATCAAAACCTGCAGCTTCGCAAAGAATAATCGTTTCTCGGGTTTTGCGTGCTACTCCACCCAGAGTTTCTCCAGAAGCACTTGGTCTGATAAAGGCATTTTCATCTTTAACCAATTCTTCCATTCGAGTTTTGTCACCCAGAATACTTCCATGCGAAAGCGAACTGCTCGGATCAACTGCCAAAACCGCCACTTTTTTTCCTAATTGTGTCAGTTGTTTTCCAAAAGCTTCAATAAAAGTGCTTTTTCCAACGCCCGGAACACCTGTAATCCCAATGCGAACCGATTTATTAGCATGTGATAAACAGCCTTGAACAACTTCACTGGCTTTTTCAAAATGATCTGGATTAGTGCTTTCAATTAAAGTAATGGCACGGCTCAAAGAAGTTCTGTTTCCTTCCAAAATGCCATCAATTAATTCTTGAGAGGTGGGTTGCTGTCTGCGTCTGTTTTTAATTTCATTAATAGCCGAAATATTGGTGATTTCTGGTGGAGAAATCCCAGCTTTTTCATGTAAAGCACTCGATTGTTTTCTTAAATCAGACACAGCAATTTTTTCTCTTGTAAAAGTACAGAAAACAAAAACAGTTTCAAAAAGTTAGTTTGCCACGAATTACACGAATTTCCGCTAATTTGTTAATCTCAAAAGGTGTAAAAAAGTTAGCCACGAATTCACGAATTTTCTTTTTGAAAAACTTTATCTAGTATTATTCGAATTAATTCGAAAAAATAATCTCAAAGATTTTAAAAAGAAAATTCGTGAATTGCTTCGCCTGTTCGCTGTCGCTCGAGTCGTGGCTAAAAAAAACTTAGAACCTTATCGTCTTAGCGCCTTAGTAGCTTAAATAATTAATATCCCGCTGTAAACCTAACTTGATGATGTTTTGGAGTTTCAACTTCGTCAGCAATAACAACCGCTAAATCTTCTACAGAAAGAATACTTCTTTGCTCATCGTTGAAAACAGGATTTTCTAACCCTAAACGGTATTTTCCAGTTCTACCTGTTTTAGTTCCAGCGTGCATTTCAAAAGCAGGACTAAAGAATGCCCAATCCAAATCTTTTTCTTCTTTAATAATATTTAAATAATGTCTTGCGGCATTGGCACCTGGGAAAATTTCTTTTGGAAAATCTGGAGTATCAACCGCTTGCAAATCTGGAGCAACATACAAACTTCCTGCACCACCGATAGTGATAAAACGTTTTACACCCGATTTTTTAACCGCTTCCTGAATTGCTTTCGAACCATTCAAAAAGTCATCGTAGATATTTGGGTTTGTCCAACCTGGGTTGTAAGCATTGATAACAGCATCATGACCTTTTAAGATTTCTGCTAAAGCATCGACATTAAAAATATCTGCAGCAGCCCAAGTTGCATTTGCTGTATCTTTTGGAGTTCTTGCAATAGCAGTAATTTCATGTTTTCTGTCTGCTAATTCGTTTAAAATTGCTGAGCCCACAAATCCTGTAGCTCCAATAAGTGCGATTTTCATAATATATAAATTTATTTAGTAATAAAAAATGTTACAGTTTAAGATAAAAAAATAGTTTTAAAATTGATTCGAAAAATCTTCCAATGAAATGCCTTCTAATTGTGCACTCACTTTTTGGTTCATTTCGCTGTATAAATTCTCCAAATGCTGATTGATGTTTTTTCCAACAGGGCAATCAGGATTCGGTTGATTTTTTGCAAAACCTAAACCAATAGTTTCAAAGGTCATTTCGAATATTTGTTTTAAAGTCAGTTCAGCAGCGTTTACTGCCAATTTTGTACCGCCATTTTTTCCTTCTTTACTTTCTACAATATGATGTGCTTTTAAATTGGCAATTTCTTTTCGAACCAAAACAGGATTCAGATTGATACTTCCCGCAATAAACTCCGATGACAAATAATCATTTGGGAATTTATGCAGTAGAGTAAGAATGTGAATCGTTATGGCAAATTTACCTGAAATCATACTGTAACAAAATATGTTACAAATTTACATCTTTTTGTAACACAAAATACTAATTTAACTAAAAATTAATTCTTTACCTCAAAATTTAAATACTTATTTTTGTGTTGATCTTATAATATGAACAACTTTCTTTTAATATTTTTCTTTCTTACGCTAGGTTTGGTTTTACAGCATGTGAAACAATTTCCTACTCATATTTATAAGACACTCAATAAAATTGTTATTTATTTCTGCCTTCCTGCGATTACTTTATATCATATTCCGAAGATAAAATGGAGCAGTGAATTGCTGTTTCCGATAGGAGCGGGGTGGATTACTTATATTCTCGCTTTTATATTTTTTCATTTTTTGGGAAGAAGAAACGGCTGGTCCAATAAATTGATAGGCTGTCTGATTCTGACAGCGGGTTTAAGCAACAGTTCTTTTCTTGGTTATCCTATTATTGAAGCTTTGTTTGGAAAGAAAGGTTTAGAAACCGCTGTTTTAGTCGATCAGCCAGGAACTTTTGTGGTGGTTTCGACACTTGGCGTTTTTACTGCCGCTTTTTATTCTAAAGGAAGTCCGAACGGTTGGGGAATTTTAAAGAAAGTTATTTTGTTTCCGCCATTCCTAATGTTTGTTTTGGCTTGTCTGATGAATATTTTTGATTATAATTTGAATGAAAATCTGCAATCTCTATTGCTAAAAATC
This sequence comes from Flavobacterium erigeronis, assembly GCF_054075165.1. Taxonomy (NCBI): domain Bacteria; kingdom Pseudomonadati; phylum Bacteroidota; class Flavobacteriia; order Flavobacteriales; family Flavobacteriaceae; genus Flavobacterium; species Flavobacterium erigeronis. The sequence goes on from NZ_JBSKGP010000013.1 coordinate 57,666, forward strand.
GGAAGTTTGGTTACTCCGTTAGCATTGCTTTCCGTTGGTTTGCAATTAACCTTTAATCGAAAAAGTCAGCATTGGAAATTTCTACGTCTTGGACTTTTCTTTAAATTGCTTTTAGTTCCCTTTGTAATCTTTGTATTGTATATAGTTATTTTTAACCAGCATTCTGAAGTTATAAAAATTACGATAATGGAAACCGCTATGGCACCCATGATCACAGGTGCAATCTTAGCTTCAACTTACGGATTAAAACCAAAATTGAGCAGTATGATGATTGGTTTCGGTATTCCGATTTCTTTTATAACATTGGCTTTCTGGTATTTTGTTTTACATTTTATCTGATTTAGAATCCGAAGGATTCAAATGTTTATAGAATTTTATGCTGACTTTGAGTATGACCCCTACGGGGTCAAATATCTGTGGCGGGAATTAAGTGCTATAAATATTTGAATCCTTCGGATTCTTTTATTTCATATTTTTTTATCGATTATTTCAGTGCCAAAATAATTAATTATATAGAGCAAGTAGAATTTTAACTTTATTTTAATTTTTTGATGTTTTCTAAATACATTTTTTAATTAATTTTAGAGGAACTAAAAACGATAAATTATGTCAACATTAAGATTAGGCGATATAGCTCCAGATTTTCAGGCAGAAACGACACAAGGACCAATTAGTTTTCACGAATGGTTAGGAGATTCATGGGGTGTTTTATTTTCGCATCCAGCAGATTTTACTCCGGTTTGTACAACTGAATTGGGAACTGTAGCGAACTATGTTCCAGAATTCAAAAAAAGAAATACTAAGGTTATTGCTTTGAGTGTAGACGGTTTAGACTCGCACAAAGAATGGATTAAAGATATTAACGAAACTCAAAATACAGAAGTAAATTTCCCTATCATTGCAGATGAGGATAAAAAAGTAGCTAATTTATACGATATGCTTCATCCAAATGCAAGTGATAAATTTACTGTGCGTTCTGTTTTTGTGATCGGACCAGATAAAAAAATCAAATTGACGCTAACGTATCCTGCTTCTACAGGAAGAAATTTTGACGAATTACTTCGTGTAATTGACAGTTTACAGCTGACAGCCAATTATAGCGTTGCAACTCCTGCAAACTGGAAAGATGGTGAAGATGTGGTAATTGCACCAGCAATTCCAGACAGCGATATTCCTGCAAAATTCCCAAAAGGACACACGCCGATTAAACCTTATTTGCGTTTAACACCGCAGCCGAATAAATGATTTTGAGCTGCTAAGGTGCTGAGAGTCTAAGCTTCTAAGCTAAAGTTGTTAAGAATAAAAGCTTCTGAGATTCTAAGTTAAAATTAGAAAATCAGAAGCTTTTCTTTTGATGTATTAAAAACATAGCCCAAGGTTTTTAACCTTGGGAAACGTATTGTGATAATATATCGTGATAATTTATTGCGTACCCACGGTTGAAACCGTGGGCTATGTTTGTTAGAATAAGAGCCTATTTGTAATAAAAGGCAAGATATTAAAAGACTCCAAAAAAAACTCAGGACCTTAGAAGCTTAGCACCTCAGAACCTTATTTGGCCGCCAACAAAGTCGCCATTTTTTTCTTATCTCCTACAACCCATAAAATATCATTTTTTTCCAATATCAAACTAGATTCTGGATTTAGGATGCGGTTTCCGTTTCGTTCAATTCCTACGACCATTCCGTCTGTTTTTGCCCTAAATTGTCCGATACTTTTTTTAATAAATTCGTCTTGAGAAACTTCAAGCTGACGTAAAACAATGTCAGTTTCTTCCACTTTACCAGGTGGTTCTGTTTCATTTTGAGTTAAGAATTTTGTGAATTCTGTAATCTGAGCATCAGTTCCAATTACGCAGATTTCGTCGCCAGGAAACAAACGTTCGTTTTTAGTCGGAATCGGAATGGTCACATCTCCTCTTTTAATATAAGCGATATTAATTCCTAACTGCTCACGAATTTTGAGTTCTTGTAAAGTTTGTCCGACGAGATTAGATTCTTTTTTAATTTCAAAGAAGGACATGTGGCCGTCCCAAGGCATTAAATTAGCATATCTTCTGTCGATCTTTTTGTTTTCGCGATCGTTCAGGTTTTTCAAAAAGTGATTTTCAATTTTATGGTACTGCTCATTTAGTTTTTTTGGGAATATTTGATACGCTCCAATTGCAATAATTAGGGCTACGAAAGCAACCAAAGGAGAGAAGAAAATATTCAATAAAAAACCAACAAAGAATAAACCAAGACTCATTCGTATTAAAATAAGCATTAAAAGTGCGCCACGGTATTTTCGTTCTTCCCAAAGAGCTTCGACTTCATCAACTTTTACACGACGAAGCGAAAGTGCCCATAAAAAAGGCGCAATTACAACTAAAGTCAATAAAGCTGCTAAAGTATTTCCGAATCTGGTATCGGCAACCAAAGGTGCTACAAATTTGGATGACAATAATATAATAGCTGTAATAATGATGGTGTGAAGAATAATTTGTGTAATCGAAGAACGAAGCACAATCTGCCAAGTGCTGACCGATTTAATTGCTTGAGCATTTACACTATAGCGATTGATATTTTTAACCCATCTTTTAGGCATTTTTGATTCTAAAAAGAAAGCAAATCGCTCTGAATATTTAATTAAGAATGGTGTAGTAAATGTGGTAATTGCTGATACAGCAACGATAATCGGGTATAAGAAATCACTAGTTACTTTTAAAGTCATTCCGAGAGTTGCAATAATAAAAGAGAACTCCCCAATTTGCGCCAGACTCATTCCGGTCTGAACAGATTGTTTTAACGGCTGACCAGAAATCAATGCTCCAATAGAAGAACTGAAAGCTTTTCCGAAAATGGTCAATAATGTAATGATGGCAACTGGAAGTGCATAATTAACCAACGTTACAGGATTAATTAACATTCCGACAGATACAAAGAAAACAGCACCAAAAAAATCTTTTACGGGCTGAATTAAATGCTCGATTTTTTCTGCCATTGTAGTTTCAGCAATAATAGACCCCATTATGAAGGCTCCTAAAGCGGGAGAAAACCCAACATTTGATGCAAAAATAACCATCATTAAGCATAATGCCAATGAAATAATAAGCAGCATTTCGTCTGTCATAAGGTGTTTTGCCTTCTTAAAAATAGTTGGAATAATAAAGATTCCTCCTAAGAACCAGATAATTAAAAAGAAAATTAGTTTTAAAACAGATTGCAATAATTCTGCTCCCGATACTTGATCACTTACCGCAATAGTCGATAATAAAACTAGCATCAAAATGGCAACAATATCTTCTACAATTAAAGCTCCGAATACAATTCCGACGAACTTTTTCCCTTTAACTCCCAATTCATCAAAAGCTCTGATAATAATGGTCGTAGAAGAAATGGAAAGTGTCGCTCCCAAGAAAATGCTATCCATTTTTCCCCAGCCCATCCATTGTCCGACACCATAACCAATTACGGTCATAAATAAAATCTGTGTTATGGCGGTGACAGAGGAAGTCCCTCCAACCTTCATTAATTTCTTAAAGCTGAATTCGAGTCCTAAACTAAAAAGTAAAAATATAACCCCAATTTCTGCCCAGACTTCGACACTTTTCATGTCGGTTATAGAGGGGAAAAAATCAAAATGGTTTCCAGCTAAAAAACCTGCAATCAGGTAGCCTAAAACCAAGGGCTGTTTTAGTCTTCTAAATAATAGAACAGCAATTCCGGCAGTCATTAGGATTAATCCTAAATCACTAATTAAAGGTTGTAAATGGTGTGTAGTTTCAGCAGCATTTAATGCAATCATAGGTGGTATTTTATAAGTAGTATTTTTTAATTATTAAAATAGAATTTCTTCAAGAACTTTTTTAATGGGTTGAAGCTGTTCTAATGTTGCGGCTTTCGATTCAGTTATACACATTCCAACTACATTTGTTTTTTGTTTGATTTCTTTGATCAAATGATAAACATCGTCAATTTTAAAACCATTACTTGTTGGAAACATGGTATACTTAAATTCTGATTCATCCAAAACATCTAAATCAAGATGAATATAAATAGTATTATAAAGCTTGATAATATGTTCTAAAGCAGCATAATCGCATTTAGAAACAGATTGTATTTTATTTAATTTTATGTATTCAATTTCAGGTTCATCTAAATCTCTTAAGCCTACAAAACATATTTGCTGAGGTTTAATGTTTGAGAAAAGAAGCTTTTTTATTTCTTCATTGCCTTCTCCAAGAAGCGTTCTTAAAGGCATTCCGTGAAATGTCTTGCTTGGCGAGCTTTCTGGAGTATTTAAATCTGCATGTGCATCAATCCAAATTATGCCTAAATTATTCTTATAAATTTCATTCAAATAAGAGATTGGAATGATTTCAATTCCACAATCTCCTCCAACAGTCTGGATTTTTTGTGCTTTACTTTCTATAATGGCTGTTTTGAAAAATTCAGCCTGCTTTAAAATGGAATTATATGCAATAATATTATGTTGAGATTCTAGATCTTTTTCATAAAGAGAAATCTCCTTAAAGTTATAATCTTTAAAAAATAACTTTAAAGTTTCTGCGCCAATTTTTAATTCATTAGTTATTCCTGAACCTTGCCATTGTGGATTTATAAAAAGCATAGCATAGTGTTTTAATAAATAATAGGTATAAAAAAAGCTATCTCGATAAAGATAGCTTTTTTTGGTAAAATATTTGGTATTTTTCTTAAATTCCTGTGTAATTACTAGGAGTTATAGCTAATAATTCTGCTCTAACAGAATCTGAAACTTCTAAAGTTGCAATGAAATTATGAATAGCATTTTTGTCGATAGCTTCGTTGGTTCTCGTTAAGCCTTTTAAAGCTTCGTAAGGGTTCGGATATGCTTCACGACGTAAAATAGTTTGAATCGCTTCTGCCACAACTGCCCAGTTTCTCTCTAAGTCTTCAGCAAATTTACTTTCGTTTAAAAGCAATTTGTTTAAACCTTTTAGAGTTGCTTCAAAAGCAATGATTGTATGTCCGAACGGAACTCCAACGTTACGTAAAACAGTACTATCTGTTAAGTCACGCTGTAATCTTGAAATTGGAAGTTTAGCAGCTAAATGCTCAAAAATAGCATTTGCAATTCCTAAGTTTCCTTCAGAATTTTCAAAATCAATTGGGTTAACTTTATGTGGCATTGCAGATGAACCAATTTCTCCTGCTTTGATTTTTTGTTTGAAATAATCCATCGAAACATACGTCCAAATATCACGATCTAAATCGATAATAATGGTGTTGATTCTTTTTAAAGCATCAAAAAATGCTGCAAAATGATCGTAGTGCTCAATTTGAGTTGTTGGAAAAGAATGCTTTAAACCAAGATCGGTCTCAACAAATTTATTTCCGAATTGTTTCCAGTCAATTTGCGGGTAGGCTACGTGGTGTGCATTAAAGTTTCCTGTTGCTCCTCCAAATTTTGCTGCAAACGGAATGTTGAATAACAAACGCATTTGCTCTTCTAAACGTTCTACGAAAACCAAAATTTCTTTTCCTAAACGAGTAGGAGAAGCTGGCTGTCCGTGCGTGCGTGCCAACATCGGAATGTCCTTCCATTCAACGCTTAATTCTTTTAATTTGGCAATTACAGCAATTAAAGTTGGCATATAAACTTGCTCAAACGCTTCTTTTGTAGAAAGCGGAATAGCAGTATTATTAATGTCTTGAGATGTTAATCCGAAGTGAATGAACTCTTTGTATTGAGATAAACCTAATTTTTCAAAAGCATCTTTAATAAAATATTCAACCGCTTTTACGTCGTGGTTGGTTACTTTCTCTGTTTCTTTAATCCAAAGCGCATCTTCTGTAGAGAAGTTTTTGTAGATGTTTCTCAAGCTTTCAAACAAACTAGAGTCAATACCTTGCAATTGCGGCAATGGAATTTGGCATAACGCAATGAAGTATTCCACTTCAACTAAAACGCGGTATTTTATTAAAGCTTCTTCAGAGAAAAAAGGTGCTAAATTTTGAGTTTTATTTCTATATCTTCCATCAATTGGCGATATAGCATTCAGTTCGTTTAGAGTAGTCATTGTTATGTTGTTTTTTCGAAAGGTGCAAATATAAACAGAATTTAGCGATTACAGGTAATTAAAAAGCGCATTTGTGCATTCAAAATGAATTTAATCGGTCTCTTAAATCGGCAACTCCTTCAGAAGCAAATTTTGCAATTGTTTCTACTTTATTTCTAATATTAGGAATAGCGATCGGTTTTGGATCAATGTAAAAAACAGGAGTTGTGCTTGGAGTATAAGAAATTAATCCGGCTGCTGGATAAACTTGGAGCGAAGTCCCGATTACAGCAAAATAATCTGCCGTTTCAGTAATGTCAATCGCTTCTTCGAGCGCAGGAACTTCTTCGCCAAACCAAACAATATGCGGACGCAATTGGTGCCCATTGGCATCTAAATCTCCCGTAACCAAATCTTCTGTCCAATCTAAAATTAGATTTTTATTTTGTGTACTTCTTACTTTAAGCAATTCGCCATGCAAATGCAACACTTTTGTGCTTCCAGCGCGTTCGTGCAAATCATCAACATTTTGCGTAATGATGTGTACGTCGAAATCTTTTTCCAATTCAGCCAAAATAATATGACCAAGATTCGGATTTACTTCTTTTAACTGTTGGCGTCTTTTATTGTAAAAATCCAGTACCAATTCCTGATTTTTATGCCAGCCTTCTGGAGTTGCAACTTCCATAACATCATGTCCTTCCCATAAACCATCGCTGTCGCGAAAAGTTTTAATTCCGCTTTCAGCGCTAATTCCCGCCCCACTTAAAACAACAAGTTTCTTTTTCATTCTTAGTTTTATTAAAAGATAAAAATAGTGATTTCTTGGTTCAAATAACTTGCAAATAGTAAGGATTAACTATGTTTTTTAAGGAAAATAATGGGTATTTATACTCTTTGCCTCTCTGTTTAAATTAGTTAGTTTTAATGCTGCGTTTTATAAAAGCGATTCAAGATGATTTTAATTCAATTTACAGGTTTATCTGGTTCTGGAAAAACGACTTTGGCAGAAAATGTCAGGCATCTTTTGCTTCAAAATAATTACGAAGCCGAAGTAGTCGATGGCGATGTTTACCGTCAGACAATCTGTAAAGATTTGGGATTTTCTAAAGAAGACCGCTGTGAAAATGTAAGACGTCTTTTTAATGTTGGCCGAGATTTGATTGGAGAAAAGAAAATTGTTTTGATGTCGGTTATCAATCCGTACGAAAATCTTAGAAGCGAATTGAGGTCATTTGAATTTGTAAAAACGGTTTTTCTGGATTGTGCTATTCATAATTTGATTGAAAGAGATCCAAAAGGTTTGTATAAAAGGGCTTTGCTGCCAGATGATGATCAAAATAAAATTAGAAAATTTACAGGAATCAGCGATGTATTTGAAATTCCAGAAAAAGCAGATTTAGTATTAAAAACAGATTCAGAAACGGTTTCGGTTTCTGCCAATAAACTGTACAACTTTATAATTAGCAATTTAAATTCTTAAGGCTTATGAATCCTTCTTCCTGCCAGCTTCCAATTTCTTTTTCGATAGAAAAATTGCAAAATGATTTAATGACTTGCGAAACCAATTTGTGGACACCGCATTTTAATACCAATCGGTATGAAGGAAAATGGACAAGCGTTTCTTTACGGTCACAATCGGGTTTAGAAAATGATATTTTTTCTTTCCCAGATAAAGAATATAAAAATACGACTTTGCTTGACAGCTGTCCTTATTTTAAAGAAATAATGGATTGGTTCGAATGTGAAAAAGAAGCGGTACGATTATTAAGACTCGGACCCGATAGCGAAATTAAGGAGCATGTTGATAATGATACTTCGTATGAAGATGGCTTTTTTAGGATTCATGTTCCCATAATTACCAATTCTGAAGTGTATTTTTATGTAGATCACAAATTAGTTCCGATGAAAATGGGGGAGTGCTGGTATGCCAATTTTCAGTTGCCGCACAGTGTGCAGAACAAAAGTTTAGAGCCTAGAATTCACTTAACCATAGATTGCATAAGAAATGATTGGTCCGACGAATTGTTTTCTAAAATGAGTTTTGATGTAAATTATGTGCACAAAAATGAATATTCTGATGAAGTGAAAAAGCAGGTAATTGCCGAACTTTCTAGAAATCCGTCAGAAATTAATAATCGTCTCATTGCTGAACTTCAATCACAAATGAATGCATAAAATGGAAAATGTAAAAGATCTTATTGCAAACTGGATTCCGATTAAGTTGGTCGAAAAAGAAAATGAAGTTTATTTTGAATGGATGTATTTCGCGGATATTCCTTTTGCAGAGCCTTTTTTTGAAGAAACAATTGTAAAATGTATAAGCCATAATTATAATTCAAAGCGTTTTAAATTTACAAGTACGGCAGAAAACCTAATAGATTGGTCTAAAGAACTCGATTGTGTAGAATTAAAAGGATTGGTTTTTCATGTTTCAAGATGCGGATCTACGATGTTGAGTCAGTCTTTGGCAACTTCGTCAGAAAATATTATGGTTTCTGAAGCTCCTATTATTGATCAGATTTTGAGAAGTGATGCTTTCGGCAAAAATCTCAAAACAGATTTGCTGAAATCGGTTTTTAGGTTATTAGGACAAAAGAGATTTTCAGAACAGAAGCATTTAATTATAAAATTAGATGCTTGGAGTGTTTTTAAGGCTTCTTATTTAAGAGCGGTTTTTCCGAAAGTTCCTTTTGCGTTATTGTTTCGAAATCCGGGAGAAGTTTTAAGATCGCACCAAAAGATGGCTGGGATGCACATGGTTACTAATTTAATTCCGTCGAGTGTTTTCGGAATTACTTCTGATGAAATAGAGCAAGTAAGTTTTCAACAGTATCAAGCTTTGGTTCTGGAAAAATATTTTCAAGCTTTTCTAGATTATTATGAAACGGATGACAACGTTATAATGCTGAATTATAATGATGGAATGAAAAATGTTATGGAAAGATTTATAACTTTTATAAGTATTAATTTTTCTGAAAGTGAATTGAATGCGATGTTGGAACGTCTCAAAAAACATTCTAAAAATGAAAGCGCCGTTTTTATGGGAGATTCCTATAAAGACGATGTTTTGCCAGTTGATTTAGTTCGAGTCGAGGTGCTGCATCAAAAGCTTAGCGCCAATTTTATTAAAGATTTGGCAGGATGAAAATTAGTGAGAAGACTTCTTTCTCTTTAATTTATTATTTTTGCGCCAAATAGAAATAAAAATGATTGATTTAGATTACCTCGCATTCTTAGAAAACATATTGACAGAAAACCGAAAAGAAAGATTTTTAGAAGTACTGACGAATCGTACCAAACATTTTACTGTTGCTGTTGAAGATGTTTTTCAAATGCATAACACAAGTGCAGTAATGAGAAGCTGTGAAGTTTTTGGAATTCAGGAATTGAATGTAATTGAACAGCGTTTTGGAAAACGAATCGATAAAGAAATTGCTTTAGGTGCTCAAAAATGGGTTGACATAAATCGTTTTGATTCGGTTTCTGGATGTCTTTCGGATTTAAGAAATAAAGGATATCAAATTATTGCAACTACTCCGCATGAAAAAGATTGCATGTTGGAAGATTTTGATATTACAAAACCAAGCGCTTTGTTCTTTGGAACAGAAAAAGAAGGTTTGTCACAAGAAATTATGGATAATGCTGATGGTTTCTTAAAAATCCCGATGGTTGGTTTTACAGAAAGTTTGAATATTTCGGTTTCTGCTGCAATTGTTATTCAAAACATAACCAATAGATTGAGAAGATCAGATATTAATTGGCACCTTTCTGAGGAAGAAATTTTAGAAAAGCGATTGCTTTGGGCTAAAAACTCAATTAAAGATATTAAAAGAATCGAAGCTCGTTATTACGAAGATAATCCTAGATAATATTTTTTAGTTTGCCACAAATCACACAAATTTCCGCGAATTTCTTTTAAAATCTGTCAAATAAAAAATTAGTGCAAATTCGTGTAATTCGTGGCAAAAAAACTCATAAAAAAAATCCCCGACTACTTCAGTAATCGGGGATTTTATATTTATTGAGAGTTTATTATTTCACTAAAACCCATTCGCCAGAAGCGATTAAGCTCTCTGCTTTTTTAAACTTCATTTCTTCAGTTTTGCCAGTTGCAACTTCTTGAACCGTAACAGTGTCATTTCTGTTGATTTTTGGCATATCTCTAACGATAGTTTCTGTAACCTGACGCTGTTGTGTTTCTCCAGCTTCACGGTTGATGCTTTCGCTATTTGGAATTTCGTCTTTACTTAACTGTAAGTTTTCTTTTTGACGAACTTCTCTTGCTTCGTGAATTTCTGGTACGTTTTGAGCAGGTAAATCACCTTTAAATAAGAATGAAATTACTTCTTTGTTCACGTTGTCCAACATTCCTCTAAACAAGTTGAAAGCTTCTAATTTGTAGATAAGCAATGGATCTTTTTGTTCGTGAACAGCCAATTGAACAGATTGTTTCAGTTCGTCCATTTTACGTAAATGTTTTTTCCAAGCTTCATCAACAATAGAAAGTGTGATGTTTTTCTCAAAATCAGCAATCAATTGAGCACCTTCGCTTTCGTAAGCTTTTTTCAAGTCAGTAACCACATTCAAAGTTTTGATTCCGTCTGTAAATGGAACTACAATTCTTTCGAAATGGTTATTTGGCTCTTCAAAAACGCCTTTTATAATTGGGAAAGCTTCTCTTGCACTTCTTTCTGTTTTTTCAGTGTAGAAAGCTAAAGCTTCTTTGTATACTTTTCCAGTAACTTCGATATCTGATAATTTAGCAAAATCAGCCTCAGAAATTGGAGATGTAATTCCGAAATAACGAATTAAATCAAATTCAAATCCTTTGAAATCGTTTGTTACTTTATTATTGCTTACAATTAATTCGCAAGTATCATAAAGCATATTCGCGATATCCAGTTTCAAACGCTCACCAAACAATGCGTGACGACGACGTTTGTAAACTACTTCACGCTGAGAGTTCATTACGTCATCATATTCTAATAAACGTTTACGAACACCAAAGTTGTTTTCTTCTACTTTTTTCTGAGCACGTTCGATAGATTTAGTCATCATAGAATGCTGAATAACTTCACCTTCTTTAAGTCCCATTCTGTCCATTACTTTCGCAACTCTTTCAGAACCGAATAAACGCATTAAGTTGTCTTCAAGAGAAACATAGAATTGAGAACTTCCAGGATCTCCCTGACGACCAGAACGACCACGTAACTGTCTATCTACACGACGAGAATCATGACGCTCTGTACCCACGATTGCTAAACCTCCTGCAGCTTTTACTTCTGGAGATAATTTAATATCGGTACCACGACCAGCCATATTTGTTGCAATAGTTACAACTCCAGCTTTACCAGCTTCTTCAACGATTTGTGCCTCTTGCTTGTGCATTTTAGCATTCAATACGTTGTGCGTGATTCCTCTCATTTTAAGCATACGGCTTAATAATTCTGAAATTTCTACAGAAGTTGTTCCGATCAATACAGGTCTTCCTGCTTGTGATAATTCGGTAACGTCTTCAATAACGGCATTGAATTTCTCACGAGTTGTTTTGTAGATATAATCTTCTTTATCAATTCTTGCAATTCCGCGGTTTGTTGGAATTTCAACAACATCCAGTTTGTAGATTTGCCATAACTCTCCAGCTTCTGTAACCGCTGTACCAGTCATCCCAGCCAATTTATTGTACATTCTGAAGTAATTCTGTAATGTAACAGTAGCAAAAGTTTGAGTAGCAGCTTCAATTTTTACATTTTCTTTAGCCTCAATCGCTTGGTGAAGACCGTCAGAATAACGACGTCCATCCATGATACGACCTGTTTGTTCATCGACAATCATAATTTTGTTGTCCATGATAACATACTCTACGTCTTTTTCGAATAAAGCGTAAGCTTTTAAAAGTTGTGTAAGAGTATGGATACGCTCGCTCTTTACACCAAAATCTTGGAATAATCTTTCTCTGGCTTCAGCTTCAGCGTCTTTGTCTAATTTTTGTTTTTCGATCGCAGCGATTTCTGTTCCAATGTCTGGTAAAACGAAGAAATCTGCATCTGTATCTCCAGAAAGGTATTTAATACCATTATCTGTTAATTCAACCTGATTATTTTTTTCTTCAATCACAAAATACAAAGCTTCGTCCACTTTGTGCATTTCACGATTGTTATCTTGCATGTATTGATTTTCAGTTTTTTGAAGCAATTGTTTAATTCCTTCTTCACTTAAAAATTTAATTAATGCTTTATTTTTAGGTAAACTTCTGTAAGCTCTTAATAATAAGAAACCTCCATCTTTAGTATTTCCTTCTTTGATTAATTTTTTAGCTTCAGCTAAGAAACCATTCGCTAACTGACGTTGTTGCGCAACTAAGTTTTCAATTTTTGGTTTCAACTCGTTGAATTCGTGACGATCTCCTTGAGGAACTGGTCCAGAAATGATAAGCGGTGTTCTAGCGTCATCAATTAATACCGAGTCAACCTCGTCGACAATCGCAAAATTGTGTTTTCTCTGCACTAAATCGCTAGGAGAGTGTGCCATATTATCTCTTAAGTAGTCAAAACCAAATTCGTTGTTGGTTCCGTAAGTGATATCGGCGTCGTATGCTTTTTTTCTTTGTTCTGTACTTGGCTGGTGATTGTCGATACAATCAACAGACAAACCGTGGAATTCAAATAAAGGCGCTTTCCATGTACTATCACGTTTTGCCAAGTAGTCATTCACCGTTACTAAGTGAACTCCATTTCCTGTCAAAGCGTTTAAGTAAAGTGGAAGAGTAGCAACCAAAGTTTTACCTTCTCCAGTTTGCATTTCGGCAACTTTACCTTCGTGCAATACCATACCACCAATTAACTGAACATCATAGTGAATCATGTCCCAAGTGATATCTTTTCCGGCAGCATTCCATTTGTTAGCCCAGATTGCTTTATCGCCTTCAATAGTAATATATGATTTTGCAGCTGAGAATTCGCGGTCTTTTGCAGTTGCAGTAACTTCAATATGAGAGTTTTCTTTAAAACGGCGAGCCGTTTCTTTAACTACAGAAAACGCTTCTGGAAGAATTTCCAATAAAGTTTTTTCAGAGATTTCATAAGCTTCTTTTTCAAGAGCATCTATAGCATCATAAATGTCTTCTCTTTTATCGATGTCTTCGATGTTTTCTACTTCGGCTTTAAGCGAAGCAATTTTAGCATCTTTATCGGCTCTAGCTTCTTTTATTCTGTCTTTAAAAAAAACGGTTCTTCCTCTTAATTCGTCATTTGACAGACTCATTAAAGGAGCTTCGAATGTTTTAATTTTATTTAAGTAAGGTTGTAAAGCTTTGACATCTTTCTGCGACTTATCGCCGACAAAGACTTTAATAATACTGTTTATGAAACTCATGATTTATTGTATTTCTTTATTATATATATGTATTTGAACCAAAAAAAAAGTCTCTATGATGAGAGACTTTTTCATTTGGTTTATTTTTTAATATTCATCCTCATTCCAAAGATAATCTTCGTCTGTTGGATAATCAGGCCAAATTTCTTCCATTGATTCATATATCTCACCTTCATCTTCGATTGATTGAAGGTTTTCTACTACTTCTAATGGAGCACCAGCTCTAATAGCGTAGTCTATAAGTTCGTCTTTGTTAGCAGGCCATGGCGCATCACTTAAATAAGATGCTAATTCTAATGTCCAATACATCTGTTATCTATTTAGTTTGTGCAAAAATAAATTTTTTACTGAAAAAGACAAGTAAATTTTGATTTATTTTAATAAAAATTAAGAACGTCACTTGTAAAATTCCAAAAATCAAATTCCAAATTCCAAAAACAGCCCGTAAAGCTTCGATTTTTGTTGGAATTTGGGGATTTAGAAAAATTGAAATTTGCAGAAATTTATTTTCTGGGAATCCATTTCACTTCCTCCGCTTTTAAGTCTGAGGACAACTTTCGTGCCAAGACAAAAAGGTAGTCAGAAAGTCGGTTTAAGTATGTAATAGCGATTTCTGGAACGTGTTCATTATGGCTTAAATGTACCGCTAAACGCTCTGCTCGACGGCAAATGCAGCGTGCTATATGACAATGTGACACGGTTGGATGGCCTCCAGGCAAAACAAAATGTGTCATTGGAGGAAGGCTTTCGTCCATTTTATCTATTTCGTTTTCGAGAAATTCAATATCCGAATCAATTATCCCTAGATTTTCTAAGCGAAGTTTTCCATTTTTTAAAACTTCTTTTTCTTGTGGAGTTGCCAAAATGGCACCAACAGTAAAAAGACGGTCTTGAATTTCTATTAAAATGGTTTTATAGTGCGAAGCGATTTCCTGATCGCGAATTAATCCGATATAAGAATTTAATTCGTCAACAGTACCGTAACTGTCAATTCGAATATGATCTTTAGGAACGCGGGTGCCACCAAAAAGTGCTGTGGTTCCTTTGTCGCCTGTTTTGGTATATACTTTCATTTTTTATTCTAGATTGTAGATTTATGATTTTAGATTGAAAGCTGTTGTCTAAAATTTTTAGATTTAGAAAATGATCTAATGTCTAAAATCAGAAATCTAAAATTATTTAGTTGTGTCGCTTTCTATTAAACCGTCACGTAAACGGATAACTCGGTGTGCATAAGCGGCAATATCTTCTTCGTGAGTTACCAAAATTACAGTGTTTCCTTGTGCGTGGATATCGCCGAAAAGTTTCATGATTTCTACAGAAGTTTTACTGTCTAAGTTTCCAGTTGGCTCATCGGCAAGAATAATAGAAGGTTTGTTGACCAAAGCGCGGGCAACTGCAACACGCTGACGCTGTCCTCCAGAAAGCTGATTGGGTTGGTGATCCATTCTATCGGCTAGATTTACCTGTTTTAGAACTTCGGTAGCACGGGCAATTCGTTCCGATTTTCCGTAACCTGCATAAATCATTGGCAATGCAACATTATCTAGAGCAGTTGTTCTTGGCAAAAGATTAAAAGTCTGAAAAACAAAACCAATTTCTTTGTTCCGAATTTCAGCCAATTCATCATCTCTCATCTTGCTGACATCTTTTCCGTTTAAAACATAATGGCCAGAAGTGGGCGTATCTAAACAGCCCAATAAATTCATTAATGTAGATTTTCCAGATCCAGAAGGTCCCATCAAAGCGACATATTCGCCCTTGTTGATTTCTAAATCTATTCCTTTTAAAACATAAACCGTTTCATTGCCCAAAATAAAATTTCGTTTAATGTCGGTTATCTTAATTAATGGTTCAGCCATTTCGTTTTACAATTTTGGATTTAAAAGTACAAAACACTTTTCAATAAAACCATAAGTAGTTCAGAATTGGATTTTGTTACATATAATGGTAGAGTACTTTTTTAATTTAATAGAATTTCATAAACCTGAACAAATATTGTTATACAATTTTGTTTAATTTTTGTATAATTATCATTATTTTATGTTTTTTATAGTTTTAAAACATTTTTAATTTTAAAAACATGATAATAATGTAATTTATTAACTTGGTTATTGAGTAAATTTGGTTATATAATTAATTAAATAATCAGAATTATGAAAAATATCAAAATAACTATCGTTATCGCATTAATTGCATTAGGTTTTACATCGTGTAAAGATGAAAAACAAGAGAAAGCTCAAAAAACAGTAGACAGCTATGTTGTTTATGTTGACTCTGTTAAAAATGTGGCAGCGGCTGATTTGAAAGACAATTGGCAAAGTGTAGAAGCAGAGTATGATAGAAGATCTCAAGAAGCTCAAGCAGCTTTAGCAGATATTAAAGACAATGCTGCTGCGACTGAGAAAGTAAATGCAAGTAAAATTAAATACGAGGAATTTAAAAATGAAATTACCGCCCAATTTGCCCCTCCAGCTTCTAGTCCGAAACAATCATTGAGAGATGCCTTGTTTGGTGCAGGAAAAATTGGTGATGATATGAATTTCAGCTGGGTGAATGCCCAGAATATTCATAGCGTTTATCAGCAGTTTGTTCATACTGTAGAAAATAATAAAGATAGCTATTCTAGAGAAGACTGGGATGAAATCAAATTAATGTATGAAGCTCTTGATAGCCGTAAAAATACAGTAGAAAAAGAAGGTTTGTCTGCAGAGGATAACCGCAAAATTGCTGGTTTGAAAGTTAAATTTGCACCAATGTATACTGTAAACAGAATGGGAGCTAAATCTGAAGAAAATAAAGATGCTAAAAAGTAAGATTTTTAAAATTTTGAATTAGATAAAAAAAGACGATCAGAAATGATCGTCTTTTTTTATGTTCTTATTATAAAATGCTGTTTTGGCTGTTCGTATCTAAAAAATACAAATCCCCATTGGAAAGTATCAATTGTGACTTTTACTTGTGGATGGTTTTTGATAATCTCCCAAGCTTCTTCCATATCTTCTGACCAGTGAATATCATCAAAAATCCATACTGAATCATTATCTATAGTTGGCAGCAAAAGTTCAAAGTATTGTAAAGTGGCTTTTTTAGAATGATTTCCATCAAAATAAATCAGATTGTAATTTGTAGCTTGAATGTTTTTAGATATTAAAAAAGATTCAAACTCAGAAATTACATTTTCAACATTTTTACAATCAAAATCAGTTAATTGATTTTGCGCAATTCCTGCCGTATTGGGACAGCCTTCGATAGTAATTACTTTTGCTTTTGGATTTCCTAATGCTAAAGCAGAAGTTGCCAAACCTAAAGAGGTTCCAATTTCCAAAATAGTTAAAGGCTGAAAATAATTCGTTACACGAAATAATAATTCGGCTCGTTTTGGCGAAATTCCAGCTGTTTGTGCAATTTTAGAAATTTGCCTTCTATTTGATTTGAAAACTCTTGAACCAGCTCCAAAATCGGTTACTTCAATGAAGTTTTTGTTTCCTAAAAGCGATTTTCTATATTTTTTTAGAATTGCATATTCTGATTTTGCCTTCTTATCATAAAAGCATTTTGTCAGTAAATTAAAAACAAAGGGCGAATGAACCGCATGTTCGTTTTTAGAATGCCAAAGAAATTTTAGATAAGCTTTGATTTGAAACAGCATTATTCTTTTCGTTTTACACTAAGTTTAGTTAGCTGCTGCAACTTTGGTTAATTTTAACTCAAAAATAAGAACAGAACCAGAAGGAATGTTTTGCACTTTAGTATTTCCGTAGCCTAAACGTGACGGAATTAGTAAGATTCCGCTTCCTCCTTCTTTAAATTTAGGTAATCCTTCCTGCCAGCCTAAAATAAATTTGTTTAAAGGATATGTTATTCCAGTAGTACTTTGGTCAAATACTGTTCCATTGGTCAGAGTTCCTTTGTACTGAACTGTCACAGTTGATGTGCTTGTAGGACTTTCTCCAGTTCCTTGTTCGTTTATAATATAACATAATCCGCTTGAAGTTTTGGTAGCAGTTAAGTTGTTTTTAGTTAGATAATCCTGAATCTCTTTGTCGTTTTGAGCAGTATAATCTGTTGTGTCAATTCTCTCTAAACCAGAATCACTAGAACAAGAGATAAAAAGTGTCATAACCATTAAGGCCGTTAATAAATGTTTCATTGTAATGTGGTATTTGTTTAATGTGTTGAATATATAAAAAAATGTTTGTTTCGCAAATTTCGCAAAGATTCACAAAGAAGGACAAAAAAGCTTGGCGTATCTCTGGGTTTCTTTGTGAATCTTTGTGTAATTAGCCCTCAAGTTTAGCAGAAAGCTCAAACCAGCGTTCTTCTTTTGCGTCTATTTTATTGATTATATTTTGAAGTTCATTGGCTTTTTTCTCGATATCTGCATCGGCTACTTTTCCGTCAGAGAATAATTGTTCGATCTTAGTTTTTTCAATTTCTAAATCTTTAATTTCCCTTTCTATTTTTTGATATTCTTTTTGCTCATTGAAACTTAAATTTCCTGTTGGATTATTTTGTTTCCAATCTTTTTTTTCGGCTTTGTTTTCTTCTTTTTGAGCAACATCAGCACTGTCTTCATAAGCTCTGAAATCAGAATAGTTTCCTGGGAAATTTTCGATTTCTCCTTCTCCTCTAAAGACAAATAAATAATCAACAATCTTGTCCATAAAATAACGGTCGTGAGAAACAACCAGCAGACAACCAGGATAATCTAAAAGGAAACTTTCTAAAACGTTCAAAGTCACAATGTCCAAATCGTTTGTTGGCTCATCAAGAATCAAGAAGTTCGGATTCTGAATTAAAACGGTACATAAATACAAACGTTTTAATTCACCACCGCTTAATTTTTCAACATAATCGTATTGCTTTTTCGCATCAAAAAGAAAACGCTCCAATAATTGTGAAGCCGAAATAATTTTCCCTTTTGTCAATGGAATATACTCTCCGTATTCTTTTATAATGTCAATAACACGTTGTCCTGGTTTCGGATTAATTCCAGATTGCGTATAATAACCAACTTTTATAGTGTCGCCTTTTACAACGCGCCCGCTGTCAGGCGGAATTGTTCCAGTCAAAAGATTTAAGAAAGTCGATTTTCCAGTCCCGTTTTTACCAATAATTCCAATTCTTTCTCCACGCTGAAAATCAAAACTGAAGTTGTCTAAAATAACACGGTCTTTGAATTTTTTAGAAAGTTTATGAAGCTCAATAATTTTGCTTCCCATTCTTTCCATATTTATTTCAAGCTCCACCTTGTTTTCTTTACGTCGGCTTTGTGCCTTTTCTTTAATAACATAAAAATCGTCCTGACGAGATTTAGATTTGGTTGTTCTCGCTTTTGGCTGGCGGCGCATCCATTCTAATTCTTTTACAAATAAGTTTTTAGCTTTATCTATACTCGCATTTTCAGAAGTGATTCTTTCTTCCTTTTTCTGAAGATAATAAGAATAATTTCCTTTGTATTGATATAGTTTTCCGTTGTCTAATTCGATAATTTCGTTGCAAACGCGCTCCAAAAAGAATCGGTCGTGCGTTACCATAAATAGCGTAATATTTTCCTTAGCAAAATAGCTTTCAAGCCACTCGATCATTTCAAGATCTAAGTGGTTAGTCGGCTCATCTAGAATTAGTAAGTCTGGACGATTAATTAGAATGATGGCTAATGAAAGACGTTTTTTTTGTCCTCCAGAAAGATTTTTTACTTTAAGTTTAAAATCTTCCAGCTTTAATTTAAACAAAATTTGTTTGTATTGCGTTTCAAAATCCCATGCATTATGCTGATCCATAGCGTCAAAAGCTTTTTGGTAGGCTTCTTCGTCAGCAGGATTTTCTAAAGCTTTTTCATAAGCTTCAATAACTTTAAGCGTTTCATTATCTGAAGCAAAAATACTTTCTTCAATAGTCAATTCATCCTGAAGATTATTATCCTGCGAAAGAAATGCCATTCTAATTCCTTTTCTTAAAACAACTTGCCCGGTATCAGGCTCTTCCAAACCATTAATAATGCTCATTATAGTTGTTTTTCCTGAACCATTTTTGGCAATAAAAGCGATTTTTTGGTCTTTATTGATTCCAAAAGAAATGTTGTCAAAAAGGACTCTTTCGCCAAATGACTTCGATATATTTTCTACAGATAAGTAATTCACTTTGTAATTGTAAGTTATAAATTATGGGTTATGAATGTTTTCTAAACATAACTTTCTGCAAAAGTAAACTATTATCTTGCATTTGCGAATTATTTATGGAGATACAAACCAAGTAACGAACTCAAATCTAAATAATGAATTTGCTGCGGATTGTTTAAAATAGGTTTTCGAACAAGAGATTCATTTGTAATAAAATAATGAAGTCCATCTTTTGTTGCAATTCCTTCTACTTGATGAAAAGGAAGTTTTAAATCGATTCTTCTTTTATTTCCAGATAAAAAATCACGATTTTTAAAATCGTATAGAAGATATAAAAATGGTTTTCCAGCTTTGGTGTAACCGCACAAAGCAATTAGTTTTTTCTCTTTCAAATATGTGGCGCCAGTTACTAACCCTTTACTATCTAAAGTCGTATTTAATTTCGCAATCTGCATTCCTGACTGATTTGGAAGCGAATAAATGGAGGTTTTAGAAGACTTCCATTGTTTGGTAAACAAATAAATGCTGTCTTTGGAAACAATAAAAGCTTCGCAGTCAAAATTAGTTTTATTAGGTTTTGAAGGAGAAAAATCAGTTTGATCGGAATAAGAAAATGAGATAGTCTCAATTTTTGGGTTTTCTTCTAAAAATGATTTTTTTTCAATTTTAAGTATTTTCAAGTCAGTTCTGTTTCCAGAATAATTATTTCCAAAATCTCCAATGTAAATATGTGTGCTGTCTTGAGCGATTTCTTCCCAATCATGATTGATAACTTCAGGAAGAACAATTTTCTTCTTGATTTTCCCTAATGAATCCAAACCATAAATTGTAGTATCATGATCGTCGTCATGCGTCCATAATAAATTCTCAAAAGTAATTAATCCTGAAGTTTCTCTTAATGAATCACTTAAGTGAAAAGAATATTCAGGTTTTAATTTTACATTTTCATAAAAACAACTACCGTCATTTATTATAGCTTTCGAATCAAAATTTTTTGAGATACTATCAGTACAACCCAAAACTTGACTTTGTGCGGTTATGCTTATTAATAAAAACAATAGAGCAACTTTCATTTTATACTGCTTAGACACCGTAAAGTTAAGACTTTAATATCTTCTACGACGCATTTTAGTACATACACATGAAGCCATAATTGTGATAGAATAAGGTAATTCTCACTTTTTAACTTTTATTTAATCTGTATGCTAAATACTTTTGCAAAAAATAGAAAAAACGAAAGTTCTCTATTTTATGTTGACCGAGAAAAATAGGTTCTAAATTTCCAATTTCATGTGACTTGGAGATGCGGAGCTGTACCATGAAATGAGAAATCTGCCATTTATAATTATGAAAATAGGAATTACTTTTAGTGCTTTTGATTTGCTTCATGCGGGCCATATTAAAATGTTGGAAGAAGCTAAGCAAAAATGCGATTATTTAATTGCAGGACTACAAACCGATCCAACAATTGATAGACCCGAAAAGAATAAACCCACACAAACCGTTGTAGAAAGATACATCCAACTTAAAGGCTGTAAATTTGTCGATGAAGTTATTCCGTACACTACAGAACAGGATTTAGAAGATATTTTACGTTCTTATAAAATTGATATTCGCATAGTTGGCGATGAATATCAGAACAAAAATTTTACAGGTAGAGAATATTGTGAAGAGAAAGGTATAGAGATGTATTTTAATACACGTGATCACCGATTTTCTAGCAGTGGTTTAAGAAAAGAAGTGGCTGGTAGGGAATTATCTGTAAAATGATTTTAAAGATTCTTTTTTAATATTCTGATTGATTAATGATTGAAAAAGTAAAACAATTGATTTTAAATTATCAAGTTATACTAAAAAATTTTAGTTATTTGACAGTTTTACAGCTTTTTAATATCATTCTTCCTTTGGTAACTTATCCATATTTGATAAAGGTATTAGGAGTTGAAAAATACGGGACTATTGTATTTATACAATCAATAATGATGTATTTTTCGATGCTAATCAATTTCGGCTTTAATATTTCGGCTACAAAAGAGATCGCAGAGCATAAAGGTAATAGTGAAAAAATAAACGAAATTGTTTCTGCTATATTTCTTATCAAATTATTTCTTTGGATAAGCTCTCTTTTATTAATGCTTAGCCTATTAATTTTTTCATCTTCATTTAGAAAAGAATATTTATTGTTTTTATTCTGTTTTGGAATAACTTTTAATGATTTTTTGTTTCCTCAATGGTTTTTCCAAGGAATCGAAAAGATGAAGTATATAACTTTTATCTCAATTTTATCTAAAGTTTTATTTACAATTTTAATATTTCTTTTTATACATAAAAGAAGTGATTATTTATATGTTTCTATTTTTCAAGGTTTTGGGGCTTTTTTTTCTGGCTTTATTGCAATCTACATTTTGAAGACAAGAGAAAAAGTTGTTTTTTCTCTTCAAAGTAAAAAGGTATTACGCTATTATTTTTTAGAAAGTTTGCCCTTATTTATTTCTACAGCCTCAATTCAAGTATATGTGAATGCAAATAGAATTTTAGTTGGAGCATTTTTAGGAATGACTGAAGTTGCTTTTTATGATTTAGGAGAAAAAATCTTACGACTAATTAAAATTCCGATAGGAATGTTTGGGCAAGCTACTTTTCCAATGTTAGTACGGGAAAAAAACATTTCAAAAATAAATAAGATGATGAAGTTTACTGTATTGTTTACGACACTTTTTGTCTTATCAATATTTGTTTCAGCGAGCTTTATTATAAAATTACTTGGCAGTAATGAGATGCAGGGAGCAATAGTAATTATAAAAATTTTATCTTTTTCTGCTGTAATGACAGCTTTTAGTCAATTTTTAGGAACTTCAAGATTAATTGTTTTTGGTTTTCAAAAAGATTTTACAAAAGTTATTCTGTCCTCAGGAATTATATTCTGTTTTGGAGCATTTATATTAATTATTACAAATAATGTTTTATTGACAACATTAGCATGGCTTGTTGTAATAGTTGAGTTTTGGGGTATGTTGTCTCTTTTTGTGATGAGTTATAAAAATAAAATTCTGTTTGACAAAGATTTTAAATAATACAGCGAACTCCTCATGTTTTCGCAAAAAATGACATTTAGTGTCAACTCTGATTCTGTATTGCGATTAATTATTTGATTTTTTAAAACTTTTAATATAAGTGAAATATATAAATAAAATAAGTTACATAATTCTACATTATCAAGTTCTTAATGACACCATAGAATGTGTAGATTCTATTCTTAAATTAGATAAAGGAGATATTGAACAAAAAATAATTATTGTAGATAATGCGTCACCAAACAATAGCGGTGAAGTAGTTAAACAAAAATATATAAGTTTACCAAATATAATAGTAATACTCGCATCGTGTAATCTTGGTTTTGCTAAAGGCAACAATCTCGGATGCAAATTTGCAATAGATAATTTTAAACCTGATTTTTTAGTTGTTTTAAATAATGATATTATTATTAGACAAAGAGACTTTCAGCATCATATTTTTGAACTTCATAATAAATTCCGTTTTCATGTTTTAGGTCCTGATATTATTTCTTTAGTAGACAATTTGCACCAAAGCCCTATAAATTTTGCAATTAATAGCAAAAAAGCCATTTTAAAAGAGTCTTTACTGCTGAGTTCTTTATTATTTCTAAGTTTTCTTAATCTGGACCAAAAATTTATACTTTATAGAAATAGAAAAAATATAAATTTTTCAAAAATAGAAAGGAATTTTGATTTTAAAGAAAATATTAAAATACATGGTGCTGCAATTATATTTTCAAAATCTTACTACGACATTTTTCCTGAAATTTTTTTTAATAAAACATTTATGTATATGGAAGAAGATATTCTATACCATAGAATTAAACAAAAATGCATGAAAGTAATTTACAGTCATGATATAGTAGTTTTTCATAAAGAAGATTCTGCTACAAATTTTGCTTTTAAAAAAGAAACAAGTAAAAGACGATTTATTTACAAGAATACCATAAAATCATTGTATGAATATTTTAAAGCATACAATGATTTGTAGCAATAATTAAACTTATGAAAGTTCTAATTTTTAATACTTTATATTATCCTAATAATATCGGAGGAGCTGAGAAATCGGTTCAATCTCTAGCAGAAAACTTATTAAATTCAGGGATTCAAGTTACAGTAGTTTCTTCGACTTCTAAGAAAGATTACATTAATTATGTTAATGGAGTAAAAGTATGTTACATCAACAATGAAAATATTTATTGGGGCTTTGATCAGAAAAATGAATCTGCTTTAAAGAAAGTGATTTGGCATACACTTGATATTTATAATTTTAGACTTGAAAAAAAAATTATTAAAATACTTGAAACTGAAAAGCCAGAAATAATCCACACAAATAATTTATCTAGCTTCTCAGTAATAGTATGGAGTATAGCCAAAAGAAGAGGGATTAGAACAATTCATACCCTTAGGGATTATTATTTAGCATGTCCAAGTGCGGTAATGTATAAGAATGGTAATAATTGTTTAAATCAATGTTTTAGTTGTAAGTTTTTTTCATTGGTTAAGAAGAAATTAAGTGTTTCAGTTAACAGTGTTGTGGGAATTAGCAACTATATACTTCAAAAACATCTTGAATTGGGATATTTTAAAAATGTAGATAATAAGGCCGTGATAGGTAACGATGTTAGTGTTCCTAGAGTAAATAAAAAGAAACTATTTTGTAAAACAAAGATTGTTTTTGGATTTATAGGTCAGTTAAATGAATCTAAAGGAATTATACAATTATTAAAAACTTTTAAAAACTTTGAAAGTTTTAATAATTGGAAATTGCTCATTGCTGGAAAAGGAAATGTGGATTTCACTAATTCAATAAAAGAAGAGTTTGGATCAGATAGAATAGATTTTGTTGGAGTTGTAGATTCTGAAATGTTCTACAATGAGATAGATGTTCTAATTGTGCCTTCATTATGGCAAGAACCTTTTGGAAGAGTTGTGATCGAGGGTATTCAAAATGCGAAATATGTATTAGCCAGTAAAAGAGGAGGGATTAGTGAATTACTCATTGAAGACGATTTGTACGAACCCAATTCAAATGAACTTTTTGAAAAAATAGAATCAATATTGAGAACGTCTATTATTCCAGAACAGCGTAATAAATTTAGAGGTGATACCATCTCAAAATATTTGAGTCTGTACCAAAAAATGTTAGCATTATAAAGAAATCTGTTTTTGCTTTATTGATCACAAGTGATTGAAAATTTTATGAAAAGAAATGCAAAGAAAACCCAATTTCTTAAAAAAAAGAGAGAGGCTTCTGTTGCATTTATTATATTCTGCTCTGTTTTAATATTTGAAGTTTTTTCGGGGGCTTTGAGATATTATTTTACACAATGGGGATTTTCTTCAATGATTTATATCCCGAAAGTAGCTTGTCTTCTTGCAGTTGTAATTAAAATTATGACAATGAAAATGAGAACTTTTCTGCCATTTATTTTTTTCTTGGTTTCTGTTTTGGTTTCTCTATTTAATTCCGCATCGCTTTTTAATATAGGCTTTGCTATTTTTGTTTACTGCCCTTTTCTATTTGGATTGCTGTATGGAGAGTATCTCGAAATAAAAAAAAAAGAATTGGGAATCATCTTATGGATATGTTTTTTATCATCAATTTTAGGTATATATTTAGATTGTATAATTGCACTTCCATGGAAAGGTTTCTCTTATAATATTGGAGGGATTGAAATTGAAGCAAATAGACAATGGTCAACACTTGGCGAAGACAGAGTAGCGGGATTTTCTCGTTTATCAGCTTCACTTGCTTTTATGATAGCGATTTTTTCGATTTATATCTATCAAACTTTAAAATCAACTTTTTTTAAGTTTTTACTATTCACAGTTACATTTTCCAGTATAGTATTAACTACTAATAAAACGGCGGTACTTTCTTATTTTGGAGCCATTATGTTTTATTTCTTTTATAAACAAAAAAATAGATCAAAGTTATTTTTGTTTACTATAACTGGTATTGGGTGCTTTTTACCAATAGTTAGCATTTTTTTAAATTATTCAGTTAGTACTTCAGAATTTGGCTTGCTTAGTCAAACATTGCTTTTTTCTCTTGATGACAGATTAACAAATACTTGGCCCTATTTTTATGAAGTTATTATTGTTAATAACGGATTAGTTTTTGGAACTGGAATAGGCACAATTGGATCTTCTTTTTCTGCATTTCCTATAAAAAGCATTTTAACTCTAAAAGGATTTGGTTTAGGTGTAGCCGATAACACATTTTTATATTTATGGGGAATGTTTGGATTAGTGGGATTATGGTTGTATACGCGCTTTTTCGCTTTAATGTACAGACTTTTAAATAGGGTAAATAGTTTTTCGATTTCAATGTGTGCTATTGTTGTTTGTATTTGCATTATATCATGGACCACTGATATTTTTGAAGCAGTTGTAAGTAGTTTGTTTCTGGGCGTTGCTGGATCTGTAGGGCTTAAAAAACAAATATTAAAATGATTATTGTTAATTCGAGATTTTTAACGCAACCAATAACTGGTGTACAGCGTTTTGCCATCGAAATATCTAGAGAACTCAAAAAAATGAATGTGAAAATTTTGTTTTTAACTCCAAAAAATATCGTTCATCATCAGTTAGCAACAGAATTAAATGCCCAAGTTTTAGGTCGGTTAACAGGGCATTTATGGGAACAGCTAGAGTTATATTCATACGTTTCTAGGAAAAATGCATTATTAATTTCACTTTGTAATACTGGACCATTATTTTTAAGAAATCAGATAGTGACTATTCATGATATTGCTTATAAGATTTGTCCCGAATGGTTTTCAAAGAGTTTTGTGTTTTTTTATAACTTTTTGATACCTCAATTATTGAAAGTTTCAAAAGCAGTTATTACAGTAAGCAGTTCATCAAAAAAGGAGCTTGTCGAAAAACTTAATGTTTCTGAAGAAAAAATTACGGTAGTATATAATGCGGTAGCACCTATATTTCAAGAAGAAAATGTTTCCAAAATGTCTTTGAGTAAAATTGGAGTAGAGGGTAATTATATCTTAACGGTATCATCTCATCATCCTAGAAAAAATTTTGAGAGACTTGTGCAGGCTTTTAGGAAAATGGAAAACAAAAATCTGAAGTTATGCATTATAGGAAATATTAATAAAGACTTTAATTCGGATACCAAAGTTTTAGATGATAATATTTTTTACTTAAATGATGTCTCTGATAAAGAATTAGTGGCCTACTACAAATTTGCAAAATTGTTTGTGTTTCCCAGCTTGTATGAAGGATTTGGGATACCAATTATTGAAGCAATGAGTCAGAATACTAAAGTTTGTGTTTCTGATATCCCAGTTTTTCGAGAAATCTGCGGAGAAGATGCAATTTATTTCGATCCTTATGATATCGATGATATTGCTAATAAAATAATTATATCCTTAAGTGAATCTCACTTTAAATCATCTTACAAAGAATTATCAAAATTCAGTTGGGAAGAAAGTGCAGTAAAAATTCTAAGCATAATAAAACAAGTCCAAATTGAAATTAATTAAAGATATAAAAGCGGATTTATATGCGTTAAGTAATAAGTTTTCGTTATCAAAAGTTGCTATAATACTATCAAACAGAGGCTTTCATGCATTACTCATTTATAGAATTAGTCATTTTTTGTACAAATATAAAATCCCACTATTCCCTTTGATTTTGACTAGACTTATTCAGATTCTATATGGAATTGACATTGATTTTAAATGTAAAATTTATGGTGGTGTAATTATTATTCATGGAATAGGTTTGGTAGTAGGACAAGGTGCCGTCATTAACGAGGGAGTAGTTATTTATCACTCTGTTACTTTAGGTCGAAAATATCAAATCTCAGGAGATCATGTTTTTGATGGTTTTCCAACAATAGGTAGAAATTGTGTGTTAGGTGCTGGAGCCAAAATTTTGGGTAACATAGAAATTGGAGAGTTTTCAATAATTGGTCCTAATACTGTCTTGACAAAAAGTGTCGAAGCAAATTCTATTGTAAAAGTAAAGCAACCAACCGTTCTTAAAATAATTTAGAAATATACTCTTAAGATTTACTTATGGTAGACGACTGTAGATTTTTAGAATAATAATGTCTTTTAAAAAAATATAATAATGAAAATTGCACTTGTTCAGGATTGGTTAACAGAATTAGGTGGTGCAGAGAAAGTCTTTCAAGCGATTTACCAACTCTATCCTAACGCAGATATTTATACTCTTGTTTACAATAGAAAAGTTCTAGAGAAAATGAATATAGCTGAAGAAAAAGTAACTTCATCATTTATTCAGCAACTTCCTTTTGGAAAAACAAAATATCGAAATTATTTGCCTTTTTTTTCAAAAGCTATTGAAAGCTTTGATTTAAGTATATATGATCTAATAATCTCTTCATCATATTCTGTTGCAAAAGGAATTCGTACAAATAGTAATCAGATTCATATATGTTACTGCCATTCTCCTGTGAGATATGCTTGGGACTTGTATGATCAATATCTTAAAGAGTCTAATCTAAAAGGAGGATTAAAGTCACTTATCGTAAAACATTATCTGCATAAATTACGAACATGGGATATTATAAGCACTAATCGGGTCGATTATTTTATTTGTAACTCTAATTATATAAAGAAAAGAATTGCTAAGGTTTATAGACGAGATGCAAAGGTAATTTACCCTCCAGTATCTGTTAATGATTTTCCCTTCAATAAGAGCAAAGAAAAGTATTTTATAACCT
This sequence comes from Flavobacterium erigeronis, assembly GCF_054075165.1. NCBI lineage: Bacteria > Pseudomonadati > Bacteroidota > Flavobacteriia > Flavobacteriales > Flavobacteriaceae > Flavobacterium > Flavobacterium erigeronis. The sequence goes on from NZ_JBSKGP010000013.1 coordinate 85,962, forward strand.
GTTCCAGATTAGTTTCTTACAAACGTATAGATCTTATTGTGCAAACTTTTTCTCTTTTTCCAAATTTAAAATTAAAGGTCTTTGGGGATGGGCCAGAAATGAAACGAATAAAAGCTCTAGCTAATTCAAATATAGAAATCTTAGGTTATCAGTCAGATGAAATCTTAAGAGACGAATTGTCTAAAGCAAGAGCATTTGTGTTTGCCGCTGAGGAGGATTTTGGAATACTTCCAATCGAAGCTCAGGCATGTGGCACACCAGTTATTGCATTTAAGAAAGGAGGAGCTTTGGAGACAGTAATTGAAAATGAAACTGGTATTTTCTTTAATGAGCAAACTATATCTTCTTTGTCTGAAGGGATAGAAAAGTTCTTGTTAGTAGAAAATGACTTTATTCATGAAAAAATTAGAGAAAACTCATTAAGGTTTATTGATACTAAATTCAACGAAGCTTTTGTGAAATTTGTAAATAATCATGCCAGTAAATTTGTTTAGAAAACAAAAAATGAAGATCGAACTTTATTTTTATAAGTTTTTAAGAGCTAAAAAACAGATTTTAGAATAAAATCTTTTAATTATATATTTAAATGAAAATATTTGAAAAATTAGCCCAATATCGCGTCTCAAGATATTTCAAACTAATTTTTATTATTTCAGATTTAGCAATTTTCAATTTATGTATTGTATTATCTATTATCGCAAGATATGGTGATGTGGGAAGACTGCATTTAAAAGAAGTACAGACCATATCATTACTTGGTAATTTGGTATGGATTTCTTTATTGCTCTTTAATGATTCGTATAGAATAATTCGCATTGAACCTATAGAGTCGATGCTAACAAGAACAATTAAAAAGATTATAATTCATGCATCAATAATTGTAGCCTTTGTTTTCTTTTTAAATTATTCTGACATATCAAGATATAGATTAGCTTATTTCTATTTATTCTTCTTTATACTCCTGATGTTTTCCCGATATACATCGATGAAATTGTTAAAATATATTAGAGCTAAAGGCTATAATTTTAGAAATTTTGTCATTGTTGGAGCAAATGTAGCGGGAAAACAGATTAGAAAAACTCTAGCTAAGGATTTAACAAATGGATATCGGTTTTTAGGTTTTTTTGATGACAGTCCAATAACACTTGAAAAAGAGGAGACTTACATTGGAGGTTTTGATGAAATTGAAGAATTCATTAAAAGCGAAAAAGTCGATGAAATGTACATTGCACTTCACATTAACCAAATTTCTGTAATAAATAAATTGACACAAATTTGCGATCAGAATATGGTTCGAATCAAATTTGTTCCCGATTTTCAGCAGTACACAAAATCTAATAGAGTTCAAGTTTCATATTATCAAAATACTCCGATTTTAATTTTTCACCCTGAACCTTTAGAATACGCAGTCAATCGATTTATAAAAAAAGTATTCGATCTATGTTTCTCTGCACTTGTAATCCTGTTAATATTTCCTTGGCTGTTTCCCGTTGTAATGTTTATTATAAAAATAGAATCTCATGGGCCAGTATTTTTTAAGCAAGAACGTTCTGGAAGAGATAATCAATCTTTTAAATGTTTAAAGTTTAGAAGTATGAAAATAAATAATGCGTCAGACACTAAGCAGGCTCACAAAGGGGATTGCAGAGTTACAAAGTTTGGTGCCTTTATGCGTAAGACTAGTATAGATGAACTTCCTCAGTTTTTTAATGTCTTAATTGGAGATATGTCAGTTGTCGGGCCTAGACCACACATGGTAAATCATACTAATCAATATCGGGAGCTAATCAATAATTATTTGGTTCGTCATTATGCAAAACCGGGTATTACTGGGTGGGCTCAGGTAAATGGCTATAGAGGTGAAACCAAGGAGCTTGTAGATATGAAAAACAGAGTTGATTATGATATTTGGTATATCGAAAACTGGAGTTTACTGCTAGATTTTAGAATCATTATTAAAACAGTTCTAAATATTTTCCAAGGAGAGAAAAATGCGTATTGAGTGCAGTACAGCTTCTTATAAATACTTTCAAAAAATAATTGCAATGCGATTATTAAAATTTTTAATAAAATGAAATCTAAAATGTTTTGGATAAAAAGCGTTGTTTTTTTATCACTATTATTCTTGTTCTCCTGTGCTTCACGGAAAAATATTGTTTACTATCAGGATATTGATAAAATTACCGATAAGGGAGGAGAATCCTATGAAGTTAAAATACAGCCTGATGACTTATTAATGATTATAGTTTCTGCAGATGACGCGGAAGCAGCTTTACCATTTAATTTAAAAACTTACAGTACTTCTGGAAATAGATTAGACATAACACGTGGACAGGAAACTGTACAGCAATACCTAGTTGATTTTGAAGGGAATATTGAGTTTCCAGTTTTAGGAAAAATTAAAGTAGGAGGATTGTCTCGTACTGAAGTACTTCATTTACTGCAAAATAAAATTAGTGGCTACATCAAAAATCCAATTATCAATCTTCGTATTACCAACTTTAAAATTTCTTTACAAGGTGAGGTCAATATGCCTGGAACCTATTCTGTAGCTTCTGAAAGAATTACTTTAATAGAGGCCTTGAGTATGGGGAAAGATTTAACTATTTACGGGAAAAGAAACAACATCTTAATTATAAGAGAAATTAACGGCAAGAAATCTTATAATAGGGTAGATATTACAAAGTCTGATTTTATTAATTCTCCATTTTATTATTTGGCTCAAAATGATGTAGTCTATGTTGAGCCAAATAAAACAAGAGTGAATTCGTCTGCAGTAGGACCAAATACTTCGGTGATAATTTCTGCTGTTTCCATTTTAGTTTCACTTTCAGTTCTAATATTTAAATAAAGTAAACATGCAAAATCAAGATTTTTATGATGATTTTACAAACGAAGATAATGATGGCTTGAATCTCCGTGAGCAGTTTGAAAAATATATTATTTATTGGAAATGGTTTTTATTGAGTGTATTTATAGGACTTATTTGTTCTTTTATGTATTTGCAATATGCAACATATAGGTATGAAGCGAGTACAACCGTATTGGTAAAAGACGAGAAAAAAGGTGGCATGCTTTCTCAACTATCTGTGTTTTCAGATTTAGGTTTGGGTTCAAATATGAAAAGTAATGTAGACAACGAAATTGAAATTTTAAAATCTAGAACATTAGTTGAAAAGACAATTCAAAAATTAAATCTTAATATATCATTGTGTCATAAAGGAACTTTAAAGGACTATAATGTTTATGGAGAAGCTCCCATAAAAGTTCTTTTTGTAGATAAGTCAAATCTTTTTGATGAATCTGAGATGAGCTTAAAGTTGAAGTTTTTAAACCAAAATACATTTGCACTGGAAGATATAGCGGATAAAAACGAAAGTATTCTTGTTTCTAACAAGAAAGAATATAGATATGGGGAAAAAATAGTTATGTCAATTGGAACATTCATTGTCGAAAAAACTGCTTTTTTTGAAAAAAAATATTCAGATCAGTTTGAGTCCGTTTACATTGATGTCAAACCATTGGATAATATTGCAGAGAGATTTCAAAACTCACTTAAAGTTGAGCTTGTAAGCAAGACCAGCAGTGTAGTTACTATCTCTGTTTCTGACCCAGTTTCTCAAAAAGCAAAAGATTTCTTGAATACAATGGTTCAAATTTATAATAAAGATGCCGCAGAGGATAGAAATTTAGTTTCTGAAAAGACGTCTGATTTTATTACAAATCGTTTAATCTTTATTTCTGAGGAATTAAGCGGGGTTGAACAGAATGTTGAAAGATTTAAAAAAACAAATCAATTGACGGATATAGAATCTCAAGCCAAAATATTTATTGACGGTTCTAATGAATATAGCAAAAAAGGAGTAGAAAGTGAAATTCAACTAAATGTGGTTTCTTCTCTTTTAGATTTTCTAAAAAAAAGCACTAATTCAGATTTATTGCCAACAAATTTAATTTCGGATCAAGGAGAATCAAGTTCTCTGATGAATTCGTATAATCAGCTTGTTCTTGACCGAAATAGGATTTTAAAATCTGCTACCGCTGAAAACCCTGCTGTTTTAAAACTTAACGAGCAAATTTCATCTTTAAAGGCAAATATTTCTCAAAGTCTGAAACAAACACAATCTAATCTTCAGATTAAAATTCGCGATTTAAAAGGACAAGAAGGTATTTTAAAAAATAAAATCGAAAAAATTCCGTTGCAGGAACGCCAGTTTAGAGTAATAGAAAGACAGCAGAAAGTAAAAGAAGAACTTTATATCTATTTACTTCAAAAAAGAGAGGAAACAACAATTTCTCTAGCAGCAACAGAACCCAACGCGCGTGTAATAGATGCTGCAAAAGAAGAAAAGAATCCTATAAGTCCTAAGAAAAAAATAGTTTATCTGGCAGGAATCTTATTGGGACTTATAATTCCATACGGAATAATTTATACTAGAGATCTGTTAGATACTAAAATTAAAAGTAAATTAGATTTAGATGGCAATACACAAATTCCATTTATAGGAGATATACCTACTTTTGATAATGCAAAAGAAATCATTAAATCTGAAAGTAGAAGCAGTTCTTCAGAAGCGATGAGGATTGTTCGAACTAATTTGGATTTTATGCTAAATAACGTTCCTCCAAATGTTGCCAAAACCATTTTTGTTACCTCTACTTTTGCTGGAGAAGGAAAAACACTATTATCTGTAAATTTAGCAGCTACTTTTGCTTTAACTGGAAAACGAGTTTTGTTAATAGGGATGGATATCAGAAGTCCAAAAATTGATGAATTGATGACTCTTCCAAACATCGGATTAACAAATTATTTGTCTTCAAATGAACAAAATATGCAAGATTTTATAATCAAACATAAGGATTACAAAGATCTGTATATTTTGCCAGCAGGGATAATTCCGCCAAATCCTGCAGAATTGTTAATGAGCAGTAAAATTGATGAGCTTTTTATTCAATTGAAAAACGAATATGATTACATTATTGTAGACACGGCTCCTGTTGCTTTAGTGGCAGATACATTGCTTATTGCAAAAAATGCAGATGCATTTGCCTATGTTATACGAGCAAATAAGCTGGATAAACGAATGCTTTCGTTTGCTAATTCCCTTTATAAAGAAAAGAAACTTCCTAATATGTGTATTGTATTAAATTACACGGTTTCCTCAAAAGGTTACGGATATGGATATGGTTACAATGAAGTAAAAAAGAAAAAGAAATGGTTTTAAAAATATAACTAAAAATTAAAAAGTTATTAAAGCGGTCTATTGCTATAGGTCGCTTTTTTTGTTTTGATCGAATTCTTTTTGCGAAAAACCTTAATTAAAAGTTTAAGAAAATTGTTCTAAAGATAAGATTAAAGTGTGATTAAAATCTTATTTTCGTCGCCAGTACAAAAACAATCAATTTCCAGAAGAAGAAAGTAATGAGATTTTTACAAAAATTGTCAGATTATCGATTTTCGCGTTACTCCAAAGTCCTCTTTGTTTGTTGGGATTTGATTATACTGAATATTGCAATTTATCTCTCATTTATAGTTCGATTTGGAACTATAGATAATCTCTTGACAAAAGACGAAAGAACAATTTCATTGTTTACAAATTTAATTTGGATAGGACTTTTACTGCACAAAGATTCTCATAGGATTATCAGGATCGAATATATCGAAACAATACTTCAAAGAACAATAAAGAAAATTTTTATACATATAGCATTCGTAGTTTTTTTTGTTGTTATTTTAAAATACTATGATATATCGAGGCTGAGATTATTATGCTTCTATCTTTTTTTCTTTATTTTTTTGGTGATCTCCCGATATGTATTAATGAAGGTTTTAAAATATATGCGTGCAAAAGGGTATAATTTTAAAAAAATTATCATTTTTGGAGCAAATAATACAGGAGAAAAAATACATAAAATATTAGCTAAAGATTTAACGTACGGCTATAAATTTTTGGGCTTTTTTGATGAAAATCAAACAGAAAATCTCAATCCATTGACCATTCGAGGAGGTTTTGATGAAGTTCAAGAATTTATTATTACAGAAAAAGTAGATGAGGTTTATGTGGCTTTGCATATAGATAAGGTAGATATTATAACTAAGCTTATAAAAATATGTGAGCAAAATATGGTGCGTATTAAAATTATTCCAGATTTTCAGTTGTATACAAAATCGAGTAAGGTCGAAATCGCTTTTTACGAAAACACGCCAGTTTTAATGCTTCGTTCTGAACCTCTTGAATTAGCGGTGAATAGAATTATAAAAAAAGTTTTTGATGTCTGTTTTTCAATATTAGTTATACTGCTTATTTTTCCATGGCTTTTTCCCATTGTAATGCTAATTATTAAATTAGAATCTAAGGGGCCGATATTTTTTAAGCAAGCTCGTTCGGGTCGTGACAATAAATCGTTTGTTTGTTTTAAGTTTAGAAGCATGTATCTCAATGATAAAGCTCATGATCAGCAGGCTAGAAAGGGTGATAGCAGGGTTACTAAATTTGGTTCTTTTATGAGAAAGACCAGTATCGACGAGCTGCCGCAGTTTTTTAATGTTCTTTGGGGCAGTATGTCTGTTGTTGGACCAAGACCACATATGATTAATCTAGCCAAGGAATATGGCGAATTGATTGATAATTATTCTGTAAGGCATTTTGCAAAGCCAGGAATAACTGGTTGGGCGCAGGTTAATGGCTACAGAGGAGAAACGAAGAAATTAAAAGATATGGAAAATAGGGTAGAGTGTGATATCTGGTATATCGAAAATTGGAGCTTGCTCTTAGATATAAAAATTATCGTTCGTACTCTTATTAATGTACTAAAAGGTGATGATAACGCTTACTAAGATCATAATTCTTAAAACTTAAAAAACGTATTATTCTTAATAACTTCTCTTAAAGCGGTTTCATTTTTGATTTTAATTTTTTGATCGAAAGCAGCAATATGATTTTTATGGTGCACATCAGAACCTGCAAAATTATATAATCCCCTTTTTAGAAGTTCGTCTGCAACTTTTGTGATTTTTTCTCCATAATAACCAACTGCTGCTAATAAATTTAGCTGAAACAAACAGCCTGCATTTTTTAACTTTTCGTATTCAGCGAAGTTTTTATGATAAAATAAATATCTTTCAGGATGAGCAAGGACTGGAATATAACCCGCGACTTGCAATTCGAATAAAACCTTATAAAGTTGAATAGGCGCATTGATGTAAGACATTTCGACCAAGACATAATTGTCTTTTAAAGTCAGCAGTTTTTGCTCTCTCAAAAGATTTTCGAACCAATTATCAATAAAGTATTCTGCCGCCGCCCGAATCGGGATTTCAATTTTATTTTCTTCTAATGCTTTTCGAGTTTCCTCAAGTTTTAATTGGATCGCTTCTGGAGAATTATTCCAGATATGGTAATTGATATGGGGAGTGGTAACAAGTTGTGAAACACCAAGATCTTGCAAAGATTTAGCAAGAGTAATTGATTTTGCAATGTCATTTGCACCATCATCAATTCCAGGCAAAACATGCGAATGAATATCTACAAAACTACCGTCTAGAAGTTCTTTTAAAACAGGTTTTGATTTGAAAAATGATAACATGAGACAAATGAGTATTAATCAATTTTATAGAGAGCAAAATTAATCTAGAATTTGTAATAAGACATTTTAGAAATATGTTATATTTGATTTTTAGTAAAAAAGTAAAAAATTATGAAAATAAAAGAGAATCTGTTTAATCAGCGTATTATTTCTATTGATGCTTTGCGTGGAATTACCATTTTTGTAATGATTTTTGTAAATGAACTGGCAAGTGTCAAAAACGTACCGCAATGGATGAAACACATGCCGTCTGATGCAGATGCCATGACTTTTGTTGATTTAGTTTTTCCTGCTTTTTTATTTATTGTCGGAATGTCTATTCCGTTTGCTTTTAATGCCAGATTGATAAAAGGAGACAGTCCGAAAACAATCTGGACACATACTTTAAAAAGAGCAATTGCGCTTATCGTAATTGGTGTTTTTATGGTCAATGCCGAATATGGTTACGATGCTTCAAAAATGATAATTGAACCCGCGTTTTGGGGACTTTTGGCTTACTTGATTCCAATTCCGATTTGGAATAAATACCCGAAAAATTTTCCGCTTTGGTTAAAAAATGTACTTCAATATGGCGGGATACTCGTTCTAATAGCTTTATACTTTTTATATGTTCAAGAAGAAACTGGAGAAATTGGAATTACGCCAAAATGGTGGGGAATTCTCGGTTTGATCGGATGGGCATATCTTTTTACCGTAATTTATTATTGGCTTGTAAATGGAAATCTTTGGGCAATGATCGGATTTTTGATTTTTTCTGTTGCAATGAATTCTTTAAACTTAACCGAAAACTCTTTTGTCCAAAATACTTCTTGGATAAGTTTTATTGCTGGGCATCTTACACATGCATCGCTTGCAACTTCTGGAGTTATAATTTCGTTGTTGTTTTTTGATCGAAAGATAAGTTCCAAAATCAATTGGCCTGTAATTGGTTTTATTTTTTTATTCACTTTGACAGCCATTTTACTTCGTCCGTATTTCGGAATTTCCAAAATAAAAGGAACACCTTCTTGGACAATGTTCTCGGCAGCAATTTGCACCGTTTTATTTTACTTTTTGTATTGGCTGATGGAAGTTAAAAAACAAACCAAATGGAGCGAATTTTTTATGCCTGCCGCCGCAAATCCGTTACTGATTTATATTTTGCCAGGTGTTATTTATTATTTCAATAAAGCACTTAATATTCATATTCTTCCCGAATATTTTACAGAAGGAGTTCCAGGAATTATCTGGTCTTTGGTATTTTCTACGATTATGCTTTTTGTAATGAAAATTTTGAACAGATATAAAATTCAGATGCAACTTTAATTTAGTGGTCAGTGTTCCGTTTTTTAGTAATCAGTTTTGTTGATTCTGAATACTAAAAAACAACCTTCTTTATCTTCAATACAGAGCCTGAAACGGGATTATAATTCACAAAATTAAGCTTACAAATATTGTTGATGTTTAATGTTTTTCCGTCTGGAAGTTCATCATGTTTAAAATCGGTCCAAGGAATTTTTATCGTAGAAAAATGTTTTGGAGATGCAGGAAGACTTACTCTCGGGTGCGAACCTCCGTGTACACAGCCTGTTCCTTCAGCATTTCCTTCTCTCGCCTGCAGTTTTATAATTTGTGTCGACTGATAGGTAATCTCTACATATTTAGATTCTTCTGAAATATTGGTAGGAGCACCGTCGTTGGTTTCAGAATTTGTAATCATTACGTTTAGCTCTATTTCTCGTTTTGGATTTTCTTTTGCTGTCACCAAAACAATTCCTTTTTTCAAACGTAAAGCATTTATTGCTTCTTCATTTTCAACTGACGGTCCGGCAATAAACCATTTGTTCGATTTAATAAGGTCGGTTCTGTTTTGTCCTTCAATTTTAAACACAGAAACAAATACTAGAACCATTACAATTGAAAAATTCTTCATGAATTGAGTTTTTACCATATAATCAAATATAGTTTTTAAGAAATTAAAAATGCTGCTTAATTCATTTAAAAATATTTAAATTTGTAAGAGAAGGTTTTTAAGATATTGTGAGTGAATAGTTTAAAAATTAAATACATCTTCGTTTTACTTTTAATAGGATCGTTTTGCCAAGCTCAAAATGATAGTACAGCCGTGGGTACACGAGATATTTTGGATGTAATTCATAAAATTTTTGACAAGCAAGATACTATTCGTCCTGAAAGAAAGAGAAAACTAACTTTTTCTTTATTGCCAGTTCCTGTCGGCGTTAATTCAAGCACAGGTTTGGTTGTTTCTTTTCTGACTACATTTTATTTGGGCGATCCAGAAACCACCAAAATGTCTCAGGTCACTTTTTCACCTTATTTTAGTTTTAGCAAGCAATTTGTATTTCCAATCCAATCTTATATTTATTCGAAGGACAATAAATGGAATCTAATTGGAGATTATCGTTATATGATTTATCCTCAAGATACTTATGGATTGGGTATAGATAACTCCGAAAAAGAAATGTCGACGCTCGATTACCAGCAGTGGCGTTTTTATCAGTTTATTACGAGGCAGATTGTTGGAAATTATCGTTTGGGAGTTGGTTTTCTTTTAGATAATTATCAAAATATTTCTGAAGAATCTTATATAGACGGAGAAACCGATTATTATAAATATATGAATGGCGATTTTTCAAACGAAACTTCGTTTGGATTTGCTATTCAAGGATTGTACGATTCTAGAAAAAATATAATAAACCCAAAAGAAGGCTTGTATGTTGAAGCCGATTTACGAATAAATACCAGCGGAGTAGAAGGAGATAAATGGCAGTCTTTGTATTTTGATGCCCGAAAATACCATTCTTTTAGTAAAACTAAGCATCGCGTTTGGGCTTCTAGAGCTTTTTACTGGTCAACATTTGGCGGAAAACCGCATTATTTAGATTTGCCAAGTATTGGTTGGGATCGTGAAGGGAAAACAGGACGCGGATTTACAAAAAACAGATATCGAAGCAATGCTTTAATTTATTTTGAAACCGAATACAGAACCGATATCAGCCGTAACGGATTCTTCGGCGCCGTATTTTTTACTAATATTTCCTCGGTTTCTAAGTTAGATACTTATCAATTTAAAAAATGGAATCCCGCAGTTGGAACCGGAATCCGTGTAAAATGGAATAAAAGAAACGGCAGTAATCTGGCGCTAGATTACGGAATTAGTAAAAACGATTGGTCGCTACGTTTGGGGTTATCAGAAAATTTCTAACTTCGGCCAAAATCTACAGATTCATTTTTCATGCAGTTATCGGTTGTTATTCTTAATTACAATGTGCGTTACTTTCTCGAACAATGCCTTTTAAGCGTTCAGGAAGCGATTGCGGCAATCGATGCAGAAATTATTGTAATCGATAATAATTCATCAGACGGAAGTGTTTTGATGCTGAAAGAAAAATTTCCTGACGTTAAACTAATTGAAAATAAAGAAAATTTTGGTTTTCCAAAAGGCAATAATATTGGTGTTCGTCAAGCGAAAGGGAAGTACGTCTGTATTTTGAATCCTGATACCGTTGTTGCAGAAGATACTTTTACAAAGATTCTGGCTTTCGCCGAAAGGCAGAACAATCTCGGAATTATCGGCTGCAAACTAATTGACGGAACCGGAGAATTTCTCCCAGAAAGCAAACGCGGAATTCCAACACCTTGGGTTGCGTTCACAAAAATTTTCGGATTGTATAAAATCTTTTCCAAAACAAAACTTTTTAATCAGTATTACGCACAGCATTTAAAAGAAAATAAAACAGGAAAAGTTGATATTCTCGTTGGCGCTTTTATGTTTTTAGAAAGAAGTCTGTATGAAGATTTAAATGGTTTTGATGAAAACTGTTTTATGTATGCAGATGATATCGATTTGTCTTACCGCGCCTTGCAAAAGAAAAAGACAAATTATTACTTTTCTGAAACTACTGTTTTGCACTATAAAGGAGAAAGTACGGTGAAAGATGAAAAATATATGATGAGGTTTCAGGAAGCGATGAATTTCTTTTATCAGAAACATTTTAAGAAGTCGCTGTTTTTTAGCTTTTTCATCCAAATCGGAACTTGGTTTTTTTCTTTTGTAAAAATGTTTCAGGGTAAAGCCAGAATAAAACCCAATCCAGAATCGTATGTTTTTTATTCTTTAAATGAAGATTTGTCTCAAAAATTAGCCTTAACTTTAAAAAATAAAGTCCGGTTTTTAAAAATCCCGAAAGAAAAAATGGTAAATTCGTGCCTGATTTTTAAGGGAAAAAAGGTCGAAATTATTTTAGATAATCAATACATTTCATTCAAAAAATGTATCGAAATCATAGAAACTCTTAAAGATAAGAGGATTACTTTTAAAATTTTACCCAAAAAGACCCATTTTATTATTGGAAGCAATTCCAGAAATGACAGAGGGCAAATTGTAAAAATTGAGTAAAAAATTATATTAAGTGTAATTTATGTTTAAAATATTCATTAATTTCGCAATCTGAAAATCAAAAACATCTTTTAGATTAACAATATGGCAAGATTTGAATTAAAGCTTCCGAAAATGGGAGAAAGTGTCGCTGAAGCAACTATTACCAATTGGTTGAAAGAAGTAGGAGACAAAATTGAGGCTGATGAAGCCGTACTCGAAATTGCAACCGATAAAGTTGACAGTGAAGTGCCTAGCGAAGTATCAGGGATTTTAGTTGAGCAATTGTTTGGTAAAGATGATTTAGTGCAAGTAGGGCAGACCATTGCGATTATTGAAACTGAAGGAGGCGACGCGCCAACTGCAGCAATAAATAACACTGAAGAAACTGCCGCTCCTGTCGAAGTTGCTGAAATTGAAAAAACGATTGAAGCAGTTAAAGAAACGGTAACGACTTCTCAAGACTTCTCAAGTTCAGATAAATTCTTTTCTCCATTAGTAAAAAATATTGCAAAAGAAGAAGGGATTTCTTTAAGCGAACTTGAAAATATTGCTGGTTCTGGCAAAGACGGACGAGTAACAAAAGAGGATATTCTAAAATATGTAGAAGATCGTAAATCGGGTTCTGTTCAAGCGCCTAAGGCAGTAGAAGCAGCTCCGAAAGTAGTTGAAACTCCAAAAGCAGAAGCTCCGAAAGCAGTTGAGCCAGTTGTTCAAAAAAGCCAGCAGGCAGTTCCGGTTTCTGTAAATGGCGGTGACGAGATTGTTGAAATGGACAGAATGCGCAAACTGATTTCAGGTTATATGGTGGCTTCGGTTCAAACTTCGGCTCACGTTCAGTCTTTTATTGAGGTTGATGTAACGAATATTGTAAAATGGAGAGATAAAGTAAAAGCGGCTTTCGAAAAAAGAGAAGGCGAGAAATTGACTTTTACTCCAATTATGATGGAAGCTGTTGCAAAAGCTCTAAAAGATTTTCCAGGAATGAACATTTCTGTAGATGGAGATTATATCATTAAAAAGAAAAATATCAATTTAGGAATGGCAGCGGCTCTTCCGAACGGAAATTTAATTGTGCCTGTGATTAAAAATGCGGATCAGTTGAATTTAGTTGGAATGGCAAAAGCGGTTAACGATTTAGGAAACCGTGCAAAAGCTGGAAAACTAAAGCCAGACGATACACAAGGCGGAACTTATACAGTTACAAACGTTGGTACTTTTGGAAGCGTTTTCGGAACTCCAATTATCAATCAGCCACAAGTTGGAATTTTAGCTCTTGGAGCAATTCGTAAAGTGCCTGCGGTTATCGAAACTCCAGAAGGAGACTTTATCGGAATCCGCCAGAAAATGTTCTTGTCGCACTCTTACGATCATAGAGTTGTGGATGGAGCGCTTGGAGGAAGTTTCGTAAAAAGAGTTGCAGAATATTTAGAAGCTTTTGATGTAGATAGAGATTTCTAAAATCAATTATAGAATAAATTCAAATCCGATAGGTTTAAAACTTATCGGATTTTCTTTTGTAAGAAAAGAATTAAGTGGAAATGCGTGATCTTATTGAAGACTTATTTTAGAAAAGTTAAAATCGCGATTTGAAAGCTTTTTTAGACAAAAAAAATCAGAATAAAGGAAGATATTCCGCTTTAAAAATTACATTTGTAAACTTATAAAAATTAGAAATGGAATTAAAACTTAACAAACCAATTTGCTTTTTTGATCTCGAAACAACGGGAATTGATATCGGTAAAGATAGAATCGTAGAAATTTCAATATTCAAAGTTTTTCCTAACGGAAACAAAGAAAGTAAAACCTGGCTGGTTAATCCAACAATTCCAATTCCTCCACAAACAACTGCAGTTCATGGCATCACAGACGAAAAAGTGGCCAACGAACCTACTTTTGCAGAACTTGCTCCTCATATTCATAATATGATTAAAGACAGTGATCTTGGCGGATTCAATTCTGATCGTTTTGATATTCCGCTTCTGGCTGAAGAATTGCTTCGCGCTGGAGTAGATTTTGATATGAAAAACAAAGTTTCTGTAGATGTGCAGACTATTTTCCATAAAATGGAAGAGCGTACTTTGAGTGCGGCTTTAAAATTTTATTGCGGAAAAACGTTGGACAATGCGCACTCGGCAGAAGCAGATACAATGGCAACTTATGAAATTCTAAAAGCGCAGTTAGATCGTTATCCAGAACTGGAAAATGATATGAAATCGTTATCTGAATTTACAACTCGTAAAAAAATCGCCGACTTTGCCGGAATGATCGCTTTTGATAAAGATGATGAAGAAATTTTTACTTTTGGAAAACATAAAGGAGCTAAAGTGGAGAAAGTTTTGGAAACAGAACCAGGATATTTCAGCTGGATTCAAAATGCTGATTTTCCTTTGTATACCAAAAAAGTTTTGACAGCAATTAAATTAAGAAAATTAAATACGAAGTAAAGGTGCTGAGCTGCTAAGGTTCTAAGAAGCTAAGTTTTGCTTTCTTAGAACCTTAGCGCCTTAGAATCTTAGAACCTATAAAAAAAAATGAAAATTATTTGTGTCGGCAGGAATTATGCCAATCATATAGAAGAGTTAAAAAACGAACGCCCTTCGGAGCCGGTTGTTTTTATGAAGCCAGATTCGGCAGTTTTGCTGAAACAGCATCCATTTGTTATTCCAGAATTTTCTGAAGATGTTCATCACGAAGTTGAGATAATCGTAAAGATTAATAAAGTCGGAAAATATATTGAGCCAAAATTTGCTCATAAATATTATGATGAAATAAGTGTTGGAATTGATTTTACAGCTCGAGATCTGCAAAGTAAACTGAAAGAAAAAGGACTTCCGTGGGAAAAAGCCAAAGCATTTGACGGTTCGGCAGTTATTGGTGATTTTTTGCCAAAAACTGATTTTGTTTCTATGGAAAATCTTAATTTTGAATTAAAAAGTAACGGAGAGACAGTTCAAAAAGGAAATTCAGAAATGATGCTTTGGAAAATTGATGAACTGATTGCTCACGTATCTCAATTTTTTACATTAAAAATTGGGGATATTATTTTTACAGGAACGCCAGCAGGTGTGGCGGCTGTAAAACCAAATGATGTTTTAGAAGGCTTTTTAGAAGATAAAAAATTATTCAGAATACAAGTAAAATAATGGCTTTAAAATACAACCTTTCGAAAGTATATGCGCTTTCAGATAATGATCCTGAATTTGTAAATCAGATTTTAACCTTGTTTGTAACAGAAGTACCAGAAGATTTAAAGCAAATCAAGGAAGGAATTAAAAAGAAGGATCATAAATATGCCTATTCTTATGCACACAAAATAAAGCCGACTTTAGATTTAATGGGGCTTAATGTTGCTTTTGAAGAAATCTTGCAGGTAGAAGCTTGGACAAAAGCTGAAGGCAAGAAAAAAGATATTATCGAGACTTTTAAAAGTATTAAAGTACAAGTAAAAGAAGCGATTAAAGAAATTAAAAAAGACTTTGATCTTTAATATAAATTTTGACTTATTTTCTGTTGTTTGAATAGGAATAAGTCAAAATCATTTTTAAATTTTGCTAACGGCTTATAGTTTGTAAAAGCCGTTAATATTCCTCTGAGGCAAAATTTAAATAAATCCACTTATAAATTATTGACTTGCGTAAGCAAGGAAAAAAAATACTTCACTGATATGAAAGCAGCTATTATTACTATTGGAGATGAAATCTTAATTGGCCAAATCGTTGATACAAATTCAGCTTTTATTGCTAAATCACTGGACAGAATTGGAGTTGAGGTAGCAGAAATGCTTTCTATTAGCGATGATAAAAAGCATATTTTAGATACATTTTCTCATTTTCAAAATAGAGTAGATGTTGTAATTATTACTGGCGGACTTGGTCCAACAAAAGATGATGTTACAAAGAAAACATTCTGTGATTATTTTGATGATGAACTGGTGGTAGATCAGAAAGTTTTAGCGCATGTGACAGAATTAATAGAAGGCTTTTATAAAAGACCAATTTCTCAAATGAATAAGGATCAAGCATTGGTTCCTTCAAAATGTACCGTTTTGCCAAATAAAGTTGGTACTGCGCCTGGAATGTGGATGAAAAAAGAAAACACCGTTTTTATTTCGCTTCCTGGAGTTCCGTACGAGATGAAATATTTAGTTGAGGAAGAAATAATTCCAAAGATTGTTCACGAGTACAAACGCCCTTATATTATTCATAAAACCATTTTGACTTATGGTCAGGGCGAAAGTTTAGTTGCAGAGCGTATCGAACATTGGGAAAATAATCTGCCAGAGTTTATAAAACTGGCCTATCTGCCAAATCCTGGCCGTGTACGTTTAAGATTAACTGCGAGAGGAACAGATAAAGAGCTTTTGGAAAAAGCAATAGAAGATAATGTAACCTCACTAGATGCTATTATTCATGATATTATAGTAGGTTATGATGAAAATGAAACAATAGAAGCGGTTGTAGGTAAAATGTTGGCTAAGCACAATAAAACGATTGCAACAGCAGAAAGTTTTACGGGCGGAAAAGTGGCTTCTTTGTTATCTGCTGTGCCTGGAGCGTCGGCTTATTTTAAAGGAAGTGTTGTTTCGTATGCGACCGAAGCTAAAATAAATGTTTTGGGAGTTTCCAAAGATTTAGTTGAGGAGTATTCTGTTGTGAGCGCGCAAGTTGCATCTGTAATGGCTTCGAATGTGAAAAATTTAATGCAAACCGACTACGCAATAGCAACGACGGGCAATGCAGGCCCTTCAAAAGGCGATTCTGATGCTGAAATTGGTGCAGTTTTTATTGCTTTGGCAACACCAAACGGCGTAATTGTGGAAGAATTTAACTTTGGACAACCGCGTGAAAAAGTGATAGATAGGGCAACAGTTAAGAGTTTAGAAATATTGCAGAAAGAAATTTTAAAAATTGTGCAATAATTTTTTGCTACAATGGTTTATTTTTCTTTTCTTTGCACCCTGATTTTGAATAACGATAAAAGATAAGTATAATGTCAAGAGTTTGTGACCTTACAGGTAAAAGAGCGATGGTAGGAAATAACGTTTCTCACGCTATGAACAAAACTAAGAGAAAGTTTTCTGTAAACTTAGTTAAAAAGCGTTTTTATCTTCCAGAAGAAGATAGATGGATTACTCTTAGAGTAGCAGCATCTACGATAAAAACAATTAATAAAAATGGAATCACTGCAGTTTTGAAAAAAGCGCAGTCAGAAGGATTTATCAAATAATCTTTTCCTAAATAAATATATAGCAAGATGGCAAAGAAAGGTAATAGAATCCAAGTAATTTTAGAATGTACTGAGCACAAAACTTCTGGTGTTCCAGGAACTTCTAGATATATTACAACTAAGAACAAAAAAAACACTCCAGATAGATTAGAGATTAAAAAATTTAATCCAATCTTAAAAAGAGTAACTGTTCACAAAGAAATTAAGTAATAATTAGAGATTTTTATAAATCTCAAATGGTTTGGCCATTCGAGTTTTATGAAAAGTTCAATAACATTTGAATCATGGCAAAGAAAACCGTAGCATCGTTACAAACATCTTCTAAGAGATTATCAAAAGCCATCAAAATGGTGAAATCTCCTAAAACTGGTGCATATACATTCGTAGAATCTATTATGGCTCCTGAAGAAGTTGATGAATTCTTGAAAAAGAAATAATTACATTTACATTATATAGAAAAGCTACTTTCTTTCGGAAGTAGCTTTTTTATTACCTATATTTGTCTAAAAATTTGAAGAATCGTAACAAATTGTCTTTTTTTGAAAAACAATTGCGCTTTCTTTAAAGATTTGGGTTTCTTGTCTGAAAATCAAGAAATCTAGTAAATCTAAATAATCTACAAAAAATGAGTTTTTTTAAAAAATTATTCTCTACCGAAAAAAAAGAGACTTTAGACAAAGGTCTTGAAAAAACGAAAACTACTTTTTTCTCGAAGTTAAGCAAGGCCGTAGCAGGAAAATCTAAAGTTGATGATGATGTTTTAGATAATCTGGAGGAGGTTTTGGTGGCTTCAGATGTAGGAGTAAATACGACTTTGAAAATTATTTCAAGAATTGAAAAACGTGTTGCTGAAGATAAATATCTAGGAACAGAAGAATTAAATCAGATTCTTCGTGATGAAATAGGTGCTTTATTGTCTGAAACCAATACGGGTGAAGCAACTGAATTTGAAATTCCGAAAGATAAGAAACCATATGTTTTAATGGTAGTTGGTGTAAATGGTGTTGGAAAAACAACGACTATTGGAAAGTTGGCCTATCAGTTTAAGAAAGCGGGTCACAATGTGGTTTTAGGAGCGGCAGATACGTTTCGTGCGGCGGCAATTGACCAATTGCAAGTTTGGGCAGATCGTGTAGGTGTTCCTATTGTAAGACAGCAAATGGGAAGTGATCCCGCTTCTGTAGCTTTTGATACTTTGCAATCAGCTGTAGCTCAAAATGCAGATGTGGTGATTATTGATACTGCTGGTCGTCTTCATAATAAAATCAACTTGATGAACGAATTGACAAAAGTAAAACGTGTAATGCAGAAAGTGGTTGCTGATGCGCCTCATGATGTACTTTTAGTTTTAGACGGTTCTACTGGTCAGAATGCTTTTGAGCAGGCAAAACAATTTACAGCAGCGACAGAAGTAACTTCGTTAGCTGTAACTAAATTGGACGGAACTGCGAAAGGTGGTGTTGTAATTGGTATTTCAGATCAGTTTCAAATTCCGGTTAAATATATTGGGGTTGGTGAAGGAATTGAAGATTTGCAAGTTTTTAATAAATACGAATTCGTAGATAGTTTCTTTAAATAATTTATAATGGATTTCAAAAATATATCTGCTCTTACTTTTTATTTTGCTAGCGTTATCAGTTTTGTTTTAGCAAATGTTTTTAAAGATAAGAACCTTTCTGTTTATTATATTTTGCTTGTTGCTGGTGTAGTTTTATTCTTTTTAGGAGTTTTAAAGAGAATAAAAAGTAATAAATAGTAATAAATAGTAAGAATAAAAAATATAAATGAGTCTTTAAGTATTTGATTTAAAGGCTCATTTTTTATTGATATAAAGCATTCATTTTTTTTAGTTTTTATTGAAAAAATAAATTAAGAGATAAAAATTTCTTTTGATCATTATAAGGTTATCTTTGTAGTCCGAGAATTTTTTTGGAAAACGGGAACCCTAGCCCTGATGGGAGCGGCATCTCCCGATTTAGAAAAACAAAGCTTTTTAGCTGTAGTTTTTGTTCATCGGGAATACAGCGGACAGCAGGAATCAGCTCCTAATTCTTCGACTTCATTCTGGTTAAAAAGAATAAATTTTAATATTTTTATTTATGAAAAACACTTTTATAGTTTTGTTTGTTTCGCTATTGTTTGTGAGTTGCAAACAGGAAATAAAACCGGCAGATATTGCTAAATTGAATGGCTATTGGGAAATTGAAAAAGTGGTTTTTGCGAAAGGTGAAGAGAAAGAATATAAAATGAACGAGACTTTTGATTTTTTTCAGATTAAAAATAATAAAGGAGTTCGAACGAAAGTAATGCCACAATTCGACGGCACTTTTTTAACTACAGATACTTTTGAGAATGTATCGGTTCGTTTTACTGGAGAGCAGGTTTTCTTAGATTATAAAACGGATTATACAAAATGGAGCGAAGAAATTATCTCGCTTTCTGATGACAAATTGGTGGTTAAAAACCCGCAAAAAATAGAATATCATTATAAAAAAGCAGCACCTATAAATTTATTGAACGATGGCGAAAAGACTAAATAACGAAACTCCTATAAGTGCTGTTTTGCAGCAGATTATTCAGGTCAATAAATTGCAGGCTGGAATGGACCAAATTGATGTGCGTGATGCGTGGAAAAACCTTATGGGTAGTGGTGTGAATACGTATACTAAAAATGTTGTCCTTAAAGGGAGTACGCTTTATGTTGAGTTAGGTTCTTCTGTTTTGCGCGAAGAATTGGCTCATGGAAAGTATAAAATTGTGAAAATGATCAATGAAGAGCTTGGGCGCGAAGTGGTGAAGGATGTGATCTTGAGATAAGGTTCTGAGTTGCTAAGGTTCTAAGCTGCTAAGTTTATATAAAAAAAACATCCGCCTCGGCGGATGTTTTTTTTATGAGATTTTTAAATCTAAAATCTAAATTCAGAAATCTAAAATTATTAGAATTGCTCTCTTCCTGCGAAGTGGAATGCACCTTCGATAGCAGCATTTTCGTCGCTGTCAGATCCGTGAACTGCGTTTTCTCCGATTGAAGTAGCGTATGCTTTACGAATAGTTCCTTCAGCAGCTTCAGCTGGGTTTGTAGCTCCAATTAAAGTTCTGAAATCTTCTACTGCGTTTTCTTTTTCTAAAATAGCAGCAACAATTGGTCCGCGAGACATAAATTCAACTAATTCTCCGTAGAAAGGTCTTTCTGCGTGAACTGCGTAAAATGCTTTAGCATCTGCTACAGTTAATTGAGTTAATTTTAATGAAACGATTTTGAAACCACCATTAGTAATCATTGCTAAGATATTCCCGATGTGTCCGTTTGCAACAGCATCTGGTTTAATCATTGTAAAAGTTCTATTTGTTGCCATTTTATATTTTATTAAATTTTGTGCAAAAGTATACTTTTTTTATGAATTGATTTTAATAAATTCATAATTTAAATAGGTTACAATGATGTTTTGAGCAAGAAAGATATTTTTAAACCATATAAGTTATATAAGTTTCTTTAAAAAAGACAAAATATTGATGCGTTGTGTAATTAAATGATCTTATATAACTTATATGGTGAAAGTTTTTACACTTTAAAAATTAATTTGTTTCTGTAGAAAATCCATAATATAAAGGTCCAGATGGCAACGTATGTCAATGCGCCTGCTAAAGATGCAGTCATTGGATTACTAAAGAATGGAGCAATTCCGAAACGGTATAAATAATCTAAAAGATTGGTTTGTTCGCCAGATGCTGGATGCTGAAAACGAATCATTGTCAATGCCTGCGGAATAATTTGTGATGCAAAGAAAACAATCATTGGATTTACTCCCCAAATCACGAATAGTTTAAAGCCTTTTTTATATTCTTTTATGTCAATTATATAATACAAAGCAGTTAAGCAAACAGTTGCCAATCCTGTAGTGTATAATACATAACTGCTTGTCCAAATTGATTTATTTATTGGGAAAACTAAATCCCAAATTAATCCGAAAAAGATTAGTGCGGTGCCTATCATACCCATTCTTTGGGCTTTTTGAATTTTGGTGACATTAAGCAGTAAAATTTGGCCGATGAATAAACCGATGATTCCATTTACAATTGATGGCAATGTGCTTAAAATTCCTTCTGGATCCCAAGTATTGGTTTCGTGATACATATGCCCTTTTAAAAGTATGTTGTCAACCCAGGCGGCTAAATTGGTGCCTCTTTCTAAATTGGCTTCTCCAACTCCAGGAACGGGAATTAAAGTCATTATTGCCCAATATCCAAAAAGTAAAACTACTCCAGTTAAAATTTGAGCTTTTCGAGTTGTTTTTAGATATAGAAGAGAAACAACAAAATATATTACTGCAATACGCTGTAAAACTCCAGGGAGACGAACATCTTGATAATTTTCAAATCCGCCGTAAGCTAAGATGAGATAAATGGCTAATATGCCGAAAGCAAAGATGTTTTTTAATCGAGTGCTGAAGCTGCCCATTAAAGCATAACCAACCGCACAAGTAATGATTAGTCTTGCTATTAGAAGTGGGATTCCGTCGAGACCAAACAGCTGAATTTTTCCAAAGAAATTGAAGAAAATCCCCAAACATAACATTCTTAAAGAACGAATCAGGATTTTATTGAATGTAGTTTCGTCGTATTTTTTCTCTGGCATTGCAAGCGGTAAGGCGACTCCCATTATAAAAATAAAAAACGGAAATACAAGATCGGTTGGTGTGCAGCCGTTCCAATGCGCGTGCAAAAGCGGCGGATAAACATTTCCCCAATCACCGGGATTGTTTACGATAGTCATCAATAGAATAGTCAGTCCGCGAAAGACATCAAGCGAAATTAGGCGTTCTCTTACCATTAGGTTAGTTAGTTAATAGGTTATAAAATATAATTCTATTTGGTTTGAGAGAGCAGTAATCTAGGAGATGTGCTGGTTATTTGTTCCTAAAATTATTGCTTTTAAATTTCTAAAGATAATTATTTTTAGATGATTATAATGTCAAAATTATGTTCTAAAGGTTTTAGTTTCTGAATCAAAAGCGGAATCAATTGTTCGCCTTTTTCTAAATAAAATTCAGAAAAATTAGCCTGACGTTCTTGAAGACTTTGATTAGGAAATAATTCGCATTGTAAATCGGTAACACGTTCTATTTGATCTGCGAGTTTTCTTTTTTGTGCTTTTAATAAACGTTTCTCTAGATTTTCTAGACCTTTCTTTTGTTTTACTTCTTGTGCTTTTACAGCGCCTGAGAAAGATTTATCGGTCTTTTTGGCCAATTCAAAAAGATAAGCAAACTGTTTTTCAAGTGCTTCTCTTTGTGGAGTCAAATCAATTGGAAATGGAGAAAGTTTATGTGTAATTTCGTTAACCAAATTCTCTGATTTACTGAATAAATCTTTCCAAGTTAAATTTAGATTATCTGCTTTTTTAACTTGTTTTTCAGTTGCTAAAAGAACTGAATTTCGAACCAGTAATATTGGGAAAGTAATATTTACGGCATCAAAGAAATCTTTTAATTCTAACCAATAAGCAATTTCTCCGCCTCCGCCAATGTAACATAGATTTGGTAAAATAATTTCTTGATACAACGGACGCATAATTACGTTTGGACTGAATTTTTCAGGATTGCTTTCTAGTAATTTTAGAATTTCTTCTTTAGAAAATGAGATTTTGGTATTGTTCACCAGATATTTATCATTTTCAAAAATGATTCTTTCGCGAAGTTTATCTTCAATATAAAATAAATTAATCTCACGAGGATTTACCTGAACATTATAATTTGAAAGCTTTTCAATTGATTTTTGAACAGCTTTAAAAGAAGTTTGATTTTCTAATTCTTCTTTTACAAACGGAATAAAAGCGCGTTTTAAATCGGCATTGTCTGCATCAATAATAACCAAACCGTAATTTGCGAAAAGGGTATTGGCTAAAAATCGGGTTGCATCAGCAAGATTTTCATGTTTTAAATACGCGTCTTCAAAAAGTTTTTTTAGAATATTGGCATTAGTACTCGAACCTAATTCTTTAGAATAAACTTCAAACAAGTCTTCTAGTCCGTTAGTTGAAAGTCTTCCGACAGGGCCAGTACTTTCTGCATTCCAGCGGATTTTCTTTCCTTTAAAATTAAAATAATTAATTTCTTCAAAATCATGATCTTCCGTAGCCATCCAGTAAATGGGAACAAAATTGTACGATGGATATTTCGATTTTAATTCTTTAGTTAAATTAATAGTAGAAATAATTTTATATAAAAAATACAACGGCCCGCTAAAAAGATTTAACTGATGTCCAGTTGTAATGGTAAAAGTGTTTTCGAGCGCTAAAAGCGAAATATTCTGATTGGTTAAATCTGAAGCTTCAATATTTTGATATTGTTTCTTAAGAGTTTCAACCAATACAGTTCGGTTGCTATGATTAAAATTGGCTGATTTTTCAGCTATTTGTTTTTCGAAATTTTCTAGGCTTGGAAAATGGTTGTACAGCGGTTTTAACTCTGGTTTTTGATCTAAGTAATCTTGCATTAATTTAGAGAAATATCCAGAAGTTTGAAAGCTGATACAGTCGGTAGGCATAATTTTAAATTTATTTTTGACAGCTGTAAATTTAATGAAAATATACAGTTAAAAACGCTATTAACAATTGCTTAAGAATTGATTTTTAATTTTTGTTTTAAAATGCATAAAATCAAGTTTTTAAAATGAAGCGAAATGTGTTGTTTTTAAATCGAAATCACATTGTATTTGTTAAAAAAGCATAAGTGTTTTAAAACTAATTCTTGTAAACATGAATTATTAATAATGAAACTATATTTTTGCAATAAAAAAGTTATATCTATTTTAAATGAAGCCTAAACAGAATTCTTTGAGACATGTCCTTTTCGGAAGTCTAATTGGTACTACAATCGAATTTTTTGATTTTTATATTTATGCCAATGCAGCCGTATTGGTATTTCCACAATTATTTTTTCCTAGCTCAGATTCGACAATGGCGACTCTGGAATCTTTAGCAACTTTCTCTATTGCCTTTTTATCGCGACCATTGGGATCTGCATTTTTCGGACATTATGGCGATAAGATTGGACGTAAATTTACGCTTGTTGCGGCTTTATTGACAATGGGAATTTCGACCGTAACGATCGGATTTTTGCCAAGTTATGAAAGTATTGGAGTTGTAGCGCCATTATTATTAATGCTTTGCCGATTCGGACAAGGTGTTGGTTTAGGAGGCGAATGGGGAGGAGCCGTTTTATTAGCGATAGAAAATGCTCCGCCAAACAAACGTGCGTGGTACGGAATGTTCCCGCAATTGGGAGCTCCAATCGGATTGCTGCTTTCGGGAGGAACTTTTCTGCTGTTGACAGATTCTATGAGCAATGAAGATTTTATGAACTACGGTTGGAGAATTCCTTTTATTGCCAGCGCCCTTTTAGTTATTGTTGGTTTTTATATTCGAACAAAAATTACGGAAACACCTTCGTTTGAAAATGCTAAAAAGGAGGAAGAAGAGGTAAAAGTGCCATTTTTAGAACTGGTAAAATCATACAAAAATCAGCTTATTTTTGGAACATTTGCCGCCATAACAACATTCTTGGTTTTCTATTTAATGACCGTATTCACGCTCAGCTGGGCGACTTCAGATTTAGGAATTGTAAAAAGAGACGGATTATTAATTCAATTATTCTCTGTGTTGTTTTTTGCCATTTTTATTCCAGTTTCGGCAGTAGTGGCAGATAAAATAGGACGCCGTAAAATGCTTATTGCTGCAACAGCAGCGATTGCCGTTTTCGGATTTTTCTTTTCTTATTTTTTAAGTGAAGGGAATATTACTCTGGTTGCCATTTTTGCCTGCATAGGAATGTCTTTAATGGGATTTACTTATGGTCCATTAGGAACATTTTTATCGGAATTGTTTCCAACCAATGTTCGTTATTCTGGAGCTTCGTTGACTTTCAATATGGCGGGGATTCTTGGAGCCGCTTTTGCACCAATGATTGCAATTTGGTTAGCTAAGACGTATGATGTCAGTTATGTAGGCTTTTATTTAGTTGCTGCCGCGCTGATATCTTTAATTTCATTTTTGGTGATTAGTAAGGACGAACATAAGTTTTAAAACCATAAGATAAAGTTTTAAATATGAAAAGCCTCCAGTTTAATTGGAGGTTTTTTTGTGTCGAATCCGAAGGATTCAAATGTTTATAGCATAAAGATTGCGTTGTACATTCGACCCTTTCAGGGTCGTATTCACCGTGACAACTCTTTTCTATAAACATTTGAATCCTTCGGATTCTTTTCTTGGAATAATGCAATAAAATCTTTTCGTCAAAAAATCCACAATAAGCCGTATTTTTGCAAAAAAAAATCCTTTTGAAAACGAAACTTTTTGTAATCACGCCGCCATTTACCCAACTGAATACCCCGTATCCGGCAACGGCGTATATAAAAGGCTTTCTAAACACTAAAAATATAGAATCGGTTCAGGCAGATTTGGGTATTGATGTGATTTTGGAATTGTTTTCTAAGAAAGGACTTATTGATTTGTTTCAGGTTTCAGAATTTCAAGTTTCAAGTTCTGATGTTTCAGATAATTCTAAGCGTATTTTTGCGCTTCAAGACGAATATATCAAAACGATAGATTCTGTAATTCAGTTTTTGCAGGGAAAAAATCCAACTTTGGCTTTGCAGATTTGTCAGGAAGATTTTCTCCCAGAAGGTTCTCGTTTTGCACAGTTAGAAGAACTCGATTGGGCTTTTGGAACCATGGGTACGCAAGACAAAGCAAAACATTTGGCTACTTTATATCTTGAAGATATTTCAGATTTTATAGTAGAATGTGTTGACGAAAACTTTGGCTTTAGCCGATATGCCGAACGTTTAGGAAGAAGCGCCAATTCTTTTGATGAATTGTACGCAGCTTTACAGCAAGATCCAACCTATATCGATTCGATTTTAATTTCGATTTTAAAAGAAAAAATAGAAGCTGTGAAACCCACTTTGTTTTTAATTTCTGTTCCCTTTCCAGGGAATTTGTATAGCGCTTTCAGATCCGCGCAATGGGTAAAAGAACATCATCCAAAAATTAAAATTTCAATGGGAGGCGGTTTTCCTAATACAGAATTGCGTTCACTTTCTGATAAACGCGTTTTTGAATTTTTCGATTTCATCACTTTAGATGACGGAGAAGTTCCAATTGAAGAATTAATTTTTCATTTAGAAAATCCAGATTCAGCTTCTTTTAAAAGGACATTTCTACTTGAAAACGGAGAAGTCGTTTATAAAAACAATTCTCTAAAGCACGATTATAAGCAAGCTTATGTAGGAACTCCGGATTACTCCGATCTTCCTTTGGATAAATATATTTCGGTTATCGAAATCGTAAATCCGATGCACCGAATGTGGAGTGACGGGCGCTGGAATAAACTCACAATGGCGCATGGCTGTTATTGGGGAAAATGTACTTTTTGCGACATTTCTTTAGATTATATAAAAGTGTACGAGCCTGTTGCCGCAAGTTTGCTTTGCGACCGAATAGAAGAATTGATCGAAAAAACAGGTCAAAACGGATTTCATTTTGTGGATGAAGCTGCACCGCCAGCTTTGATGCGCGCTTTGGCTCTTGAAATTTTAAAACGAAAATTGGCTGTAACTTGGTGGACGAATATTCGATTTGAAAAAAGTTTTTCAAAAGATTTGTGTCTTTTACTGAAAGCTTCTGGCTGTATTGCCGTTTCAGGAGGTTTAGAAGTAGCCTCAGACCGATTATTAAAATTGATTGATAAAGGTGTAACGGTTGAACAAGTGGCAAAAGTAACCCGAAATTTTACCGAGGCTGGAATCATGGTGCATGCGTATTTAATGTACGGATATCCAACACAAACAATTCAGGAAACGGTTGATAGTCTAGAAATGGTTCGCCAATTATTTGAAGCAGGAGTTTTGCAGTCTGGTTTTTGGCATCAGTTTGCACTTACAGCGCATAGTCCAGTTGGATTGTATCCAGAACAATTTGGTGTAACCAAAAAGACAGAAGCCATTGGAACTTTTGCAAACAATGATATAGAATACACGGATTCAACAGGAATTAATCACGATAAATTTAGTTTCGGATTAAAGAAATCGCTTTTCAATTTCATGCACGGAATCTGTTTTGATTACGAACTTCAGGATTGGTTCGATTTTAAAATTCCGAAAACAAAAATTCACCCTGATTTTATTTTTAATGCTTTAGAAGAACAAAACGATTTTAACACTAAACCAAATGCAAAAGTGGTTTGGCTTGGCGGAAAACCTTCTGCATCTGCTTTTACAAAATCAAAAAAAGGAAGAAGCTGGGAAATGATGTCGTTGACTTTTCACGACAAAAAAGAAAGTTTCGATATTCAGACCAGCAAAGAAGAAGGCGAGTGGCTTGTTTCGATTTTATCGAAAATAAACGTTTCTGGTACTAAAAATTATACTTTTCAGGAAGTCAAAAATGATTTTGAAACTTCGCTTGAAGATTTTGAATTGTTCTGGTATTCTAAACCTGTAAATACTTTAAGAGAATTTGGATTATTGGTCCTTTAATATTCAATACATTCCCCATCATTCGGAATAGAAGTTTTACTCAAAAGTCCATGATCTGAAAGCGCAGTTCTTAATTGCAGTCTTGTTGTTGGACAATGGTTTAAAGCTTCTAGATGATTGGCGAGAACTTTCCCAGGAGCAAGTGTAGCAAATTTCAAAATATCATCCATTCGCATTAATAATGGCTGACCAAAATCTAATCTTGCGGTACCACAGGCAACAATAGATATGTCTGGTTTCAATTGGGTTAGCACTTTTTCTACGTGTTGTGTAAAAATGGTATCAGAGCTTATATAGATCGATTTTTGATCTGCCAATTCAATAAGAAATCCCATAACATTTCCCATCAATTTAGCAATAAAACCATAACCGTGAATAGCAGGAATTCCAGTAATTTTTCCATCCAAAAACTTTTGCGGTTCCCAATATTCCAAAGTCTGAATTACACTAAGACCTCTTTGAACTAAAGCTTTTTCATCTTTAGAACTGCAGATGACAGGAATGCTTTTTCGTCTTAAAAAAACTTCTCCCGCTTTGTCGATATGGTCAGGATGTAAATGCGTGATCAAACAATGTGTAACACGACTTAATATCTCACGGCTGTTTTTGGGCAGTGCGACTAAAGGATTTCGTTTTGGTTTGTATCTGAAAATTGTAAAAGGCGGAATTGTTTTTCTTTTACCTAACATTGGGTCAACTAAAATGACATGCTTTTCTGTTTCAATTACCAAAGTGGCATTTCGCAAATGATGTAATTTCATATCCGAGAAAATTAGATATTAAAAATACAAAGTTTTTCGAAAAAATATTTACAGATTTTTCTTTATTTTTAGCACAATTGTTATTATTTAATTTTATGTATTTACAAGAAGGTTTTCATACCTATTTCATTTATATTTTGACTAATAAAGCTAAATCTGTTTTTTATACTGGTGTTACTAACGATCTTAAAAAGAGAATACAAAAGCATAAAGACAATATTTTAGTACAGAATAAAACTTTTGCTTCAAAATATAATGTAGAATTTTTGCTTTACTACGAAAAATTTACTTGGATTCAGGAGGCTATTGCTAGAGAAAAAGAGATAAAAGGTTGGACAAGAGAGAAAAAGCTCGCACTAATCAAAACGATGAATCCTGAATTAGAATTTTTAGAATACTAATTCAGAATCCTAATTTAAGTCAAGTTTGTCATCCTGACGTAGGAAGGATTTCCGCAAGAAACTCCGCAATGTAAATCGACAAACTTTGTCGACCTACTTGAGTAGATTCCTCGTTCCTCGGAATGACAAATCGTTGTGGTTATTCTGTGTGTTAAGATATTTTAAGTCTAGTTTGTCATCCTGACGAAGGAAGGATCTCCACAAGGAACTCCGCAATGTAAATCGACAAACTTTGTCGAGCTACTTACGGAGATCCTTCCTTCGTCAGGATGACAAATATTACGTGTTAGGATAATGCTCAGAATTTACCCAATAGAAAATCGAAACCCAATTCCGTGTAGGTTTTCAATCGAAATTCCCTGTTCATTGGCTAAGATTTTACGCAGACGCGAAATAAAAACATCCAAACTTCTTCCCATAAAATAGTCGTCGGTTCCCCATAAAGAGGTTAAAATTTGCTCTCTTTTCAAAACAGAGTTTTTATGATCTAGAAAAAGTTTTAATAATTCAGCTTCTCGTTGAGTTAACCCAACTTTTTCTTCATTGTTGAAAAGAATAAAGTTTTTCGTGTCAAATTGATATTTTCCTACTTCGTAAATTGTTTTTGCGAGAGGAATATTTTTCTGAGAACGCTTTAAGAAAATCTCAATCTTCAATAATAATTCTTCAATGCTGAAAGGTTTTACCAAATAGTCATCGGCACCCAAACGCAGGCCTTTAATTCGGTCTTCTTTTAAAGTTTTAGCCGAAAGAAAAATAATAGGAACGTCAACATCTATTTTTCTAACCGCTTCTGCAAGTTCAAAACCGTCCATTTTTGGCATCATAATATCAAAAATACAGATGTCAAATTCTTCTTCTTCAAAAATTTTAAGTGCCGATTTTCCGTCAGAGCAATGAATAACTTCATAATTATTCTGCTCCAAATTGTCTTTGGTTAAAAACGCAAGAGTTTCGTCGTCTTCGGCATAAAGTATTTTGAAGTTTCTCATTTTTTGTAAGGAATTGATAAAGTTAAGGTAACACCTTTTTCTTGATTATTTTCGGCTTTTATTTTCCAGTTTTGCAGACTGCAGATTTCTTTTACATAGTATAAACCAAGTCCAAACCCATTAACTTCATTGCTCTTTTCATTTTGAACTCTATAAAACTTATCAAAGATAAAAGATATTTTTTTAGGATTAATCCCAATTCCATTATCAATAAACTCCAATTTTAGACAGTTATTATCTTCGGTAATTTTAATAGTAACTTCTGGCTTTTCGTTACAGTACTTTATCGCATTATCCAGCAAATTGTAAACTAAATTGGCAAAATGAAAAGTATCTGTTTCTAATACATAATCTTTAGAGGAAGATTCAATTTTGATGGAAGCATCTGGATATTTCAGCTGAATATTTTCGATTGTTTCTTCAATAATAGGAATAATTAAAACACTTTCTTTCTTGATTTCCAAAGGCGCATAATCAGATTTTGCAATATTTAGAATTTTCTCAATATGCCCGTTTAACTTATTTCCTTGATTGATAATGATATCTGTATACGTATAAAGTTTCTTATCTTCTTTAATTGGTTTTTGTTCAATCAAATATTTGGAAGCGATAAGAATAGAAGCCAGCGGCGTTTTAAATTCATGCGTCATATTATTAATAAAGTCACGCTGCAATTCTGAATATTTTTTATGCTGTAAAAGGGTGAAAATTGAATAAACGTAAATCAGCAGAATCAGAATTAATGCCGTTGAAAGAATAAACCAAAATCGCATTGAACTGAATAAATAAGTCGTTTCATTTGGGAAACGAACAGCGAAATAATAAACCAGATTTTTATGCTTAGGAAAATAAACAGTTTTCTTGCATTCTGCTTTTTTCTTAAAAAGCGAAATATAATCACCATAAATCATTTCGTCGCTTTGACAGTTGTACATCGCATATTCAAAATCGGTCGTGATATTCATTTTTTTGAATTCCGTTTTCAAATAAAATTCTAAAATATCAGGCTCAAATTCGTTATCGACATTTACGATATAATAATCATTTGCAATTTTCTGTACCGGATTCTGTACTGGAAGTTCGTGATTCGTTCCTTCGTATAATTTTTTAGCCACTTCAAGCAAAGCAATATGCGCTTTCTGGCTCAGTTTTTTTTGTTCAATTGTAAAAGCCTCTTTTGTCCATAGCAATTGTGCCACCAGAATACTAATGATGGCTACCAATCCTAAGATAATGATGCTGTTGAGTTTATTAATTTTCAAGAATAGGAAATTTAAGAGTGTAATATTAATGAATTTTAGCCTGAAAATAAGCGATTAACAAGTCATTAACAAACGTTTGAAACCAGTTAACAGCGATTTGAATTTGTCTGAATTACCTTTGTAATATCAAGTTGAACTAAAAACCATTTTAAATATATCAGTTATGAAAATGATCAAAATTTCGATGTTAGCTTTGGCATTAGGCCTAATGTCTTTTTCAGCAATTGCTCCAGTACAATCTTTAGTTTCAGAAACTAAAATTGCTGCAGAGGCTGGACCTACAATTGTTTGGAAAGCAGAAACAATTGACGTTGGACAAATTCCACAAGGAACTCCAAAAGCAATTGTTTACGAATTTAAAAATACAGGAAAAACAGCTGTAGTAATTAAAAACGTGCAAGGATCTTGCGGATGTACAGCTACAGATTATACAAAAGAACCAATTCAGCCAGGTAAATCTGCAAAAGTTACTGCAACTTACAACGCTGCAAACAAAGGTGCTTTTACAAAAACAGTTACTGTAACAACTAGTGCAGAAACAACACCAAAAGTACTTACTTTAAAGGGTACGGTTATCTAAGATTTTTAATAGGTTGGTTATATGGCAAAAGCTCCAGACATGAAAATTGTTTGGAGCTTTTTATTTTTTGCTTTGTCTAAATTTTAACCGCAAAGAGCGCAAGGATTTTTTAATTAAGATTTCGCAAAAGATTAAGTTCGCAAAGCTTTGACAGATAAGCTTTGCGAACTTAAAATATGTATGAAGAATATTCTTTCTATAAAAAACCTTTGCGCTCTTTGCGGTAAAAAAATCAGGCAGGAATAAAATGCATTTCCTCTAAATTCAACTGTTAAGTTTAACTTCTAAATTTTGATTTAATAGAAAATTTTTTACTTTTAATGAAAATTATAAGCTATGAAAATTTGGTATTCGCCTCTTATTGCAGTTGTGTTTTTTGCTTTTTTTTCGTGTAATTCTAAAGCAGATAAAAAAGAAGAAAATGCGATAAAAACAGTTGAAAAAATTCCAGAATTAAAACTTACAATCGACAGCGTTCGTATTGCAAAATTCTATGAAAATTATCCGAAATTGGATAAATTTAAAGGTGATGTAACTTCTTTATATCAAAAAAATAAATCGACTCAATTGTGGCAGGACAATAAAGGAATTGTCGAATTTGCCAATACACTATTCAATCAGTACAAAAATTTGGGTGAGGAAGGATTAAAAACCAATTATCCGTACAATGAACAGCTGAATTCCGTTTTTGAAAATAATCCAGCCAAAAAACTTTCCAAAGAAGATACCGATTTACTGCTTTCTAACTTGTATTACTATTATGCCGAAAAAGTCTATGCAGGTTTTGACGAAAAAACTAGTATTTCCTTAGAATGGCTTTTACCGCGAAAAAAGTTCAACTACCAAGTGCTTTCTGATTCTATTTTTAAAAAATCGACAATTCTTGACGATAAGAAAAGAAAGATGTTCAGTCAGTATTACAAACTTCGTGAGGCACTGAAAGAATATAGAGAAATTGAGAAAAACGGCGGTTGGAAAACTATTGAAATAGGGGAAGATTATAAAAGCTTAAAAGTTGGAGATTCTTCAAATACAGTTGCGCAGATTAGAGAAAGGCTTTTTGTAACCAAAGACATTAAAGAAGATACTAAAAGTGCGATTTGCGACACGACTTTGATAAAAGCGATTAAGAATTACGAAATCCGTCATGGTTATTCGCCAAAAAACATCATTTTAAAAGAGCATATTAACGATTTAAATATTCCAGTTTCTGAGCGTATTAAAACCATTATTGTCAATATGGAGCGCTGCCGTTGGATTGATCCTGAATTGGAAAAAGGGCAGAAATATATTGAAGTTAATATTCCAGAGTTTAAATTGTACTTAATTGAAGATGGAAAAATTGCTTTTACTTCAGCAGTTGTGGTTGGAAGGGCGATGACAAAAACCGTTGTTTTCAGCGGAATGATGAATAATATTGTATTCAGTCCGTATTGGAATGTGCCACCGAGTATTATCAAAAGCGAAATTAAACCTGGAATGGCTAGGGATAAAAATTATTTAGCAAAGAAAAATCTGGAGTGGAATAATGGTGCCGTTCGTCAATTGCCTGGAAAAAACAATTCTTTAGGCTTGGTAAAATTTTTATTTCCGAATTCAAGTAATATTTACCTGCACGATACACCTTCAAAAAGTTTGTTCGAAAGAGAAAGCCGAGCGTTTAGCCACGGTTGCGTACGTGTAGCAAAACCACGTGAATTAGCAATCGAATTATTGAAGCCAGATCCAGCTTGGAATCCGGCAAGAATTGATAAAGCCATGCATGCTGGAAAAGAAAACTGGTATACGCTTAAGAAAAAAGTCCCAGTTTATATTGGTTATTTTACCGCTTGGGTTGACCGCGAAGGAAATTTAAATTTCTACAAAGACATTTACAGTCGAGACGAAAGTTTGATAAAACTATTGACTGAAGAGTAGTTTTTTAAACCACAAATTACGCAAATTTTCGCAAATTTCTTTTTTTGCCACTCCCGATAGCTATCGTGATAAAAAGATTTCCACAGATTAATCTTTTTTAATCCTTTTAATCTGTGGCATATTTAATCGTAGCGAAATAAAATTTGTGAAAATTTGTGTAATTTGCGGTAAAATAATAAAAGAAATAATTAGTGCAATTCGTGTAATTTGTGGCTAAAAAAAGCTATTCAGACAAAACATCAATACACTTATAAAAGCGTTTGGTATAATGTTCTGTATCTAGCGCTGTAATTGTAACTTGTTGTGCTTTTCCAGAAGAAGCGTGAATAAATTTTGACTGCATTCCGTTGGCTTCGCAGATTATGCCGAGGTGTCCAATGATGGTTCTGTCTTTATAACCATAAAAAACTAAAATATCACCGACTTTAAAGTCTTCAGGTTTCACCGTTTTTCCTAAATTTTTATAAGCGCCAGAACTTCGCGGAAGCGTTAATCCAAAATTTTTAAAAACATAACTTACAAATCCCGAACAGTCAAAACCTTTTTGCGGATTACTGCTCGCATATACGTAAGGTGTGCCCAAATATTTTTTAGCGTAAACAATGATAGAATCGCGATTGATTTCAGTTTGAATTTTATTGTTTGAAACGGCTATTTGAGATTCTTTCTTTTTTAAGGTAAAAGAAGAAAGCAAAATAGCAGAAATTAAAAATAATAATACGCGCGATCTCATTTTTTTAGTTTTATATCAATTTTAAACGCTAAATATAAACTGTTATTTTATTTTAAAAAGAACAAAAACACCCTAAAAAATACAAATAAGCCAAGTTTGTTTTCAAATGATGTGTTTATGTGGTGTTTTTTTATTGCTTTTTGACATTTTAGTATCTTTCTAGATATTCTCTTTCCAATATATTTGTGAATCGTATTTATATTTTAACAAATAAATTATGTTTCTCAAAAAAAGAGCACTTTTAATTTTGTTTTTGCTGATTTCGGTCCTTTCGACATCACAAACTCAAAATGCCAGCAAAACTTTCTTATACGAAGGAAGAGTCGAAAAATTGCAGAATGATCAAGTCATTTTAATCGGAACTGCGGCTTCGGTTTCATTCAATTTTACGGGAAAAGAATGTTCGATTTCTCTACAAAGTGTTGATTCTTATGAGCATCATAATTATGTTCAGTTGGTTTTAGATGGGAAATACATAGGAAAGATTAAAATTGAGAAAGGAGCAGTGCAATCTTTTCCAATTAAAGTTACTTCAGAAAAAAAAGAACATCATTTAGAAATCTATAAAAATACCGAAGCACAAAGCGGTAATATTTTATTTGCGGGAACTACAGCAAAACTGACTTCGATTTCATTTAAAAAGAGAAAGAAAATCGAATTTATTGGTGATTCTATTACATGTGGTGCGGCGAGTGATCCTGCTGATGTTCCTTGTGATAAAGGCGAATATATGGATCACCATAACGGATATTATGCATACGGGCCAAGAATTGCGAGAGAACTTAGCGTTGATTATTTAATGAGCTGTGTTTCTGGAATCGGAATGTACCGTAATTGGAATGACGAGAATAAAGACGAGGCCATAATGCCTGATGTTTATCAGAATTTGTATTTAACGAAAGATGCTTCTAAGCCAAAATATGATTTTGCTTTTCAACCTGATATTATAAGTATTGCGTTAGGCACGAATGATTTTTCTGGCGGAGATGGAAAGAAAGAGCGTCTGCCTTTTAATGCTGAAAAGTATGTTTCGAATTACATCAATTTCATCAAAATGCTTTACGAACACAATCCGAATGTGCAGATCGTAATTACCAACAGTCCGATGGTAGGCGGTGAACATGGCGCTGTTTTCGAAGATTGTCTGAATAAAGTAAAAGCCGCTTTCGCGAAAGATAAAAAGCAAAAAGAAATTCAGATTTTCAAATTCAAACCGATGACACCAAAAGGTTGTTCTGGACATCCAGATGTTGAAGATCATAAAGTTTTGGCAGATGAATATGCTCCATTTTTAAAGAAGTTACTAAATGAAAAATAATATTTTTAAGTTTGTTTTCTCTCTATTGATTTCCAGTACTATGATGGCAAACGTGGCTCTTCCGAATATTTTTGGTGATAATATGGTTTTACAGCGCAACTCCGAAGTGAAAATTTGGGGCTGGGGAAATCCTAAAGAAGAAATTAAACTGATTTCAAGCTGGAACAATCAGGAATATAAAACTGTTACTAATAATCAGGCGAAATGGGAATTGACAATCAAAACTCCGGAAGCCGGCGGGCCCTTTACGATTTCTATAAAAGGCTATAATGAAGTGGTTTTAAAAAACATTTTAATCGGTGAAGTCTGGCTTTGTTCGGGACAATCGAATATGGAAATGTCTGCAAGCTGGGGAATTGATGATGGCGAAGAAGAAATGAAAAACGCTACAAATCCGAATATTCGTTTTTTTACGGTTCCGAAATTAACTGCTACAACACCTCAAAATAATTTATTGGGAAATTGGACAGAATCGACCCCAGAAACGATGAAATATTTTAGTGCTATTGGTTACTTTTTTGCCAAACGCCTTCGCGAAGATTTAAAAAATGTTCCAATCGGATTAATTTCTTCGAATTGGGGAGGAACTCCTGCGGAAATCTGGATGCCCGAAGAAGTGGTAAATAACGATCCGCTTTTACTAGAAAATGCTAAAAAACTAAACGAACAGGAATACGGACCAAGACAACCTGGACGCGCATATAATGCAATGATTTATCCAATTGTAGGCTTTAAAATTGCAGGAACGCTTTGGTATCAGGGAGAATCGAATGTTGGTTCTTTGGTTTATGATAAAACATTGGGCGCGTTAATTTCTTCATGGCGAAAAGAATGGAAAGACGAGTTTCCTTTTTATTATGTTCAGATAGGGCCTTTTAAAACGGGAAGTAATAATTTCTCGAATGTCACGGTTAGAAATTCGCAACGAAAATTATTAAAAGAAGTGAATAATGTTGGAATGGTTTTAACTTCAGACATTTCAGATACGATTGATATTCATCCAAAAAATAAAAAATCGGTCGGAATTCGTTTGGCAAATTTGGCTTTAGCGGAGACGTATAAAACCAATTCCAATTTGGTAAACGGACCGCTTTTTAAAGACATTAAAACCGAAAAAAACAAAGCAATTGTTTCTTTTGATTATGCTGAAGGACTTTATTTTAAAAACAAAAAATCGAATCAATTTGAAGTCGCAGGAGCAGATGGAATTTTCTATCCAGCAGAAGCTTCCATACAAAATAATCAGGTGGTTTTGACAAGTAAGAAAGTAGTTAATCCTGCAAAAGTGAGGTTTGCATGGGGAAATACAACGCAATCAGATTTGTTTAATAAAGCGAATTTGCCTGCTTCTTGTTTTATTTCTGAATGATTTTGAATTATAAAAAAGAATAATGAAAATGCTCTTTTGAAAATGTTTGCGTGAGGGATAGAAGTGGAAAGCCCGCAGCCTGACGAAGGAAGTGCGAGGACTTGAAACGGATAGCCCGACCCGCCTTTTTCGGCGGGACACGCCCAAATTACTAAACTAACTAAACCATTATGAAGAATCGAAAAATAATTATTATCGGGGTTTTGTCCCTGTTTACTGTTGGAAATATGAATGCACAGAAGAAACCGTATTTGGATAAAAATAAAACTATTGAACAGCGTATCGATTTGCTTTTGCCTTTGATGACTTTGGAGGAAAAAGTGGGGCAAATGAATCAGTACAACGGTTTTTGGGATGTTACTGGACCGGCTCCAAAAGGCGGAACAGCCGAATTAAAATACGAACATTTAAGAAAAGGATTAGTGGGTTCGATGCTGACGGTTCGTGGCGTGAAAGAAGTTCGTGCGGTACAGAAAATTGCGGTTGAAGAAACCCGATTGGGAATTCCGCTAATTATTGGTTTTGATGTAATACATGGATATAAAACGTTAAGTCCAATTCCTTTGGCAGAAGCAGCAAGTTGGGATTTAGAAGCCATTAAAAAATCGGCGGCGATTGCTGCCGATGAAGCTTCGGCATCTGGAATTAACTGGACTTTTGGGCCAAATGTTGACGTTGCAAATGATGCGCGTTGGGGCCGTGTGATGGAAGGTGCGGGTGAAGATCCGTACTTGGGAAGTAAAGTAGGTTATGCACGTGTAAAAGGTTTTCAAGGAGAAACGGTTGCTGATTTGGCAAAAGTAAATACGATTGCAGCCTGCGCGAAACACTTTGCGGCTTATGGTTATGTGGAAGCGGGATTGGAATATAATATTGTAGATATTAGTAATTCTAAATTGTACAATTCGGTTTTACCGCCATTTGAAGCGACTGTAGAAGCGGGTGTTCGTACGTTTATGAATTCGTTTAATACTTTGAACGGAATTCCTGCAACAGGAAATGCTTTCCTGCAAAGAGATATTTTAAAAGGAAAATGGAAGTTTGACGGATTCGTGATTTCTGATTACGCTTCGATTCGTGAAATGATCGCTCACGGTTATGCCAAAGACGAAGCTGATGCAACTGCAAAAGCTGTAATCGCGGGTTCTGATATGGATATGGAATCCTATTTATATGTTGCCAAACTGGTTGATTTGGTAAAAGCTGGAAAAGTAAAAGAAGCTTTGGTTGATGATGCCGTTCGAAGAATTCTTAGAGTGAAATTTGAATTAGGTTTATTTGATGATCCGTACCGTTATTGCGACGAAAAACGCGAAAAAGAAGTTGTGGGAAGCAAAGCTAATAACGATGGTGTTTTGGATATGGCCAAGAAATCTATCGTTTTGTTGAAGAACGAAAAGAATTTGCTTCCGCTAAAAAAATCTGGACAGAAAATCGCTTTGATTGGAGCTTTGGCAAATGATAAAAACAGTCCGTTGGGAAGTTGGAGAATTGCAGCTTCTGATGATACTGCTGTTTCGGTTTTAGAAGGAATGCAGCAATACAAAGACAATCAATTAACTTTTGAAAAAGGCGTTGATTTATTAAAACAAAAAGCTACTTTTTTAACGGAAACGGTTTTCAATACTACAGACAAAAGCGGATTTGAAACTGCAAAAAAAGCAGCTAAAGAAGCTGATGTTGTCGTAATGGTTTTAGGCGAATATGGTTTCCAAAGCGGTGAGGGAAGAAGCCGAACCGATTTGAATCTTCCGGGCTTACAACAGGAATTATTAGAAGAAATCTACAAAGTAAATCCAAATGTAGTTTTGGTTTTAAATAACGGACGTCCGTTAAGCATTCCGTGGGCGGCAGAAAATGTTCCGGCAATTGTAGAAGCCTGGCATTTAGGAACTCAAACCGGAAATGCTGTAGCACAGGTTTTATACGGAGATTATAACCCGAGCGGAAAATTGCCAATGTCATTCCCTAGAAATGTAGGTCAGGTGCCAATTTATTACAACAAATACAGTACGGGACGACCAATTGACAGCGATAAAAATGTTTTCTGGTCGCATTATATGGATGTGGAGAAAACGCCTTTATTTCCGTTTGGTTTTGGTTTGAGCTATACTAAATTCGATTATAAAAACTTAAAACTGAATAAAACGGCTTTCGCGAAAGGAGAAAAAGTAGAGATTTCTGTTGAGGTTACAAACTCAGGAAATTATGATGGAAAGGAAGTAGTTCAATTATACATTCATGATGAATTCGCAAGTATCGTTCGTCCAATAAAAGAACTTAAAGGTTTTGAATTGGTGAATTTGAAAAAAGGAGAAACCAAAACCGTAACTTTTACTTTAACAGATAAAGAACTTGGTTTTTATAATAATGAAGGAAAATATTTAGTAGAACCGGGAACTTTTAAAATCATGGTTGGAGGAAGCTCTGATAAAGGGTTGACTGGTGGTTTTGAGATTCTTTAAGTTTCAAAGTGACAGAGTGACAAAGCGACAAAGGTTTTTTGCCACGAATTCAAGAATTTTTAAAATAATTAATTCGTGAATTCGTGGCGATTTTTATAATGGAATCAATAAATTTCCAAAATCATCAATTGATCATTTACAATGAATGATTCTATTACTTCTTTTTTTGAAATCAATAATTCTGCTAGTTGTTTGGTATTTTTATTGAAGGTTTTTAGAATTATAACTTTTGGAGGAACACCTTTTAAAAGTAATAGTTTCTCAAAATCATCATCGTGGGTAAGGATTGTATAGTCGTTTTTTCGGGCGAACTCCCAGATTTCAATATCCTTTGCTGGTTGAGAAATTTGAATATCTTTTGAATGAAAACAATTAGGAAAATCATTTTCAACAAGCTTTACAATTCTCCACGAGATATTAGCATCTAAAAGCAACTTCATTATGCCGCAATTATTTTTGTGATGTTTTCTCTATTTGCAGCAAAAGCAAGAGAAGCAAGTATATGTTCTCTTTTTAATTCAGGAAAATCTTCGATAATTTCTTCAAAAGACATTCCTGTAGATAGCCACGAAAGAATATCAGAAACACAAATTCGCGTCCCAGTAATGACAGGTTTTCCAAATCTAATGTCTGGATCTATTGAAATTAAGTTTTGCCAGTTATTTTCCATGGTTTTTGTATTTCAAACAAATTTACAAAATTAAATGCGATTTAGGATATGAAGTTTTTTTTGCCACGAAGACACTAAGAAGCAATGTTTTATTCGCCACGAATTCACGAATTAATTATTGCAAAAATTCGTGAATTGCTTCGTCTATTCGCTCTCGCTCGGGTCGTGGCGATTTCATTTTCAAATAAAACCTTAGTGACTTTGTGCCTTCGTGGCAAAATTTCGTATTTTTAAAATCTATTTAAAACTCCAACTATTAAATCAAAAAAATGAAGTACAACAGATGTGGCAGAAGCGGATTATTACTTCCTGAGATTTCTTTAGGGTTATGGCACAATTTCGGTTCAGTCGATAATTTTGAAAACGCAGAAAGTATCGCCATTGAAGCTTTCGATAAAGGAATTACGCACTTCGATTTAGCTAATAATTACGGACCAGTTCCAGGTTCTGCAGAAGAGAATTTCGGAAAAATATTATGGCATAATTTTCAAGGAAATCTGCGTGATGAAATTGTAATTTCTACCAAAGCGGGCTACACGATGTGGAATGGTCCTTATGGCGACTGGGGATCTCGAAAATATCTTTTATCGAGTTTAGATCAAAGTTTAAAGCGAATGAATGTGGATTATGTCGATATTTTCTACTCGCATCGTCCAGATCCTGAAACGCCCGTTGAAGAAACGATGGTGGCTTTAGATCACGCGGTAAGAAGCGGGAAAGCATTGTATGTCGGAATTAGTAATTATTCGGCAGAACAGACGAGAGTTGCAGTGGATATTTTGAAAGAATTAGGAACGCCATGTTTGATTCATCAGGCGAAATATTCGATGTTGGAACGTTGGGTAGAAAACGGACTTTTGGATGTTTTAGAAGAAAAAGGAGTGGGTTGTATTGCCTTTTCGCCTTTGGCACAAGGACTTTTGACAGATAAATATTTAAACGGAATTCCTGAAAATTCTCGCGCACATAATCCAAACGGACATTTGAGAGAAGATGAGGTGACGCAAGAAAGAATTCAGAAATTAATTCAGCTGAATGAAATTGCTCAGAATAGAAATCAGTCTTTGGCGCAAATGGCTTTGGCTTGGCTGCAAAAAGACAAACGAATTACTTCAGTTTTGATTGGTGCAAGTTCTGTTAAGCAATTGTGTAATAATATTGATTGTTTGCAGAATACGGAGTTTTCAAATGATGAATTGAATGCGATTGAGAAGATTTTAGCGTGATATTTGTAATCAGTGAATTGTATTAATATAGTATTTATGCTCCAGAGGAGCGGCATATTAAGGCTAAATATGTCGCTCCTCTGGAGCTTTATATTATATATGTTTATTTTTCTATAAATATTTCGTCCCTCTGGGACTTACTTATTGAATAATCATCGCCAAACCTCCGCCGTTTGCCAAATGATATTTTATTTTTGAATTAGAATCTACAGTAATAATTTCTCTTTTATAATCAACGGCAGCTTTATCTGCATTTACTCCATCTGAGAAAATTTCGGCTTGGAATTTTTCACCTTTTTCAAGGAAAGAAAAATCGATTGTAATGTCTCTGGAATCCCAATTTGTAATAGCGCCTAGATACCAAGTATTTCCTTTTTTACGCGCAATCGAAACGAATTTTCCAACTTCTCCATTCAACGCTACAGTTTCATCAAAAATCGTCGGAACTTTAGCAATAAAATCCGTGCTTTCCTGTTCCTTCATAAAAGCAGTTGGACTATCGGCCATCATTTGCAAAGGCGCTTCAAAAATCGTGTACAACGCCAATTGATGACATCTTGTTCCCTGACTCATCGGAGTAGAATGACTTGGCTTGAATTCGCTTTTCGTTGCGTTTCGCATTGCGCCTGGGGTATAATCCATTGGCCCCGCCATCATTCGGATAAACGGAATTGTCGTATCGTATAACGGAACATCATCATTTGGTGTCCATTTATTATTTTCTAAACCTTTTACACCTTCAAAATTTAAAATATTAGGGAAAGTACGCTGAATTCCTGTTGGTTTGTACATGCCGTGGAAATCTAAAATCAATTTATGATTGGCTGCTTTCTGCGAAATATCATAAACCGAATTGACCATCTTAGCATCGTCGCGGTCTAAGAAATCTACTTTAAAACCTTTAATTCCTAAATCGGCATAATTTTTTAAGATGCCGTCTGTATTTTTGGTCAAAGCCATCCACGAACTCCATAAGATAAGGCCGACATTTTTTTCTTTTCCGTAAGCAATCAAAGCTTCTAAATCTACATTCGGATTGTGTTTCATAATGTCTTCTTCCAAACTCCAGCCTTCGTCTAGAACTACATATTCGACTTTATTTTTCGAAGCAAAATCAATATAATATTTATAGGTTTGTTTGTTAATTCCAGCTTTAAAATCGATATTGTAAATGTTCCAGTCATTCCACCAATCCCAAGCCACTTTTCCAGGTTTGATCCATGAAATATCTTTTATTTTTGAGGGTTCGGCTAATTTCTGAACCATATCATTA
Source organism: Flavobacterium erigeronis (assembly GCF_054075165.1). NCBI lineage: Bacteria > Pseudomonadati > Bacteroidota > Flavobacteriia > Flavobacteriales > Flavobacteriaceae > Flavobacterium > Flavobacterium erigeronis. The sequence goes on from NZ_JBSKGP010000013.1 coordinate 128,659, forward strand.
TTGGCTAAATCGGCATCGTTTTCGGCAATAACAATTGCGCGCCACGGAAAATTTCTGGTTCCTTTTGTTTGAACTAAATAATCGGCTCTTTCAGAAATTAATCGATTAATGTTGTTGAAACCTCCATTAGTTTCTTTTGTTGGATATTTCGAAAAACGGGATTCAAAACCCGATTTGTTTTTATTATTCGTTACAAACAATCCCGGATAATCTTCTAGATTGGCCTCTAAGAAAACGGCTTTTTTATGGTTTTTATAATCAATTAAAAAAGGCAAAAATGCTAAAGTATCTTTGCTGAATTCACTAATTTTTTTGTTTTCATAATGTGCTTCAAAAGAAGAAATATAAGGATCTTTCGGATTTCTTAAATCGCGAACATAAGGCATTAAAGTTGCATAATCCTGATCGAAATTTAAGCTGACATTTTCCCATTTAACTGTAATGTCTTTTTTCTTTTTAGTCACAAATCGATACGCCGCACCATCATCAAAAACGCGATATTCAATACTGAAATCATTTTTGAAATTTATAGTCAGTTGATTGTATTGATTTTTTACTGACTTCTTTTTGTACAAAGGCGTTTCAAAAGAAGTATTGACACTTTCTTTTTTCGAATTTAAAACCACAGGATTTTTGCCCAAAACTTCATTTTGATCCAGAGTTAGAGACATTTCCGATGGAGCTAGAATCAAATCTTTTCCACTAGAAATTGACCATGAAATTTTATCATTCACAGAAATTGTAACTTCAATTTTTCCATTTGGAGAAGTCACTGTAAAATCCTGTTTCTTCTGCGAAAAAGAAATATTTACGAATATGAAACAAAAAAGAACAAATATATTTTTCATGCTGGGTGTTTTTTTGAAACCATATAAGTTATATAAGTTTATTTTATAAAATGCTTAAGCCGCAAAACTTATTAAATCAACTTATATGATTTTTAAAATCTTTTTTAGACAAGCCTATTTAAATGAACTTATATAACTTATATGGTTTTAAATAATTACTTTTTCTTCAACTCTAAATTGTATTTTTTTACAATTTCTAGAGTCGATTTGTCACCGTTAAAAACGGAATTCAAACCTTGCGGTTCTTGAGGAGGATCGGTTGTAAACGGCTCGCCAGGATTCCATTTTCCGTCTGGGTGAATGGCGCTTCCTTCACCGCCGTAACCCCAGAAATTAGCAGCTTGCAATGGACCATTATTTTTGCGGCTTTCTACAACTCTTCCAAAAATGTAACTGTAAAACTGATCACGATAAACCGAAGGAGCACCCGCGTTTAAATTTTCATTTTCTCTCGGAAGTCCAAATTCTTCAATAATAATTGGTCTTTTCAAATTGTTGGCCACTTTAATGTGATCGTCAATATATTTTCCAGCATTTTCAATAGTTTTTGGCATTGTAGCTTCGGCATTATCGGCTTTAAACCAGTTCCAGTTTTTTGGCCAAATGTGCATCGTCAGATAATCAATATTCGGATTTTGATGTGTTCTTTCAAAAATTTCCATGCTGTCGTTCGAGCTGTTTTTTCCTTCAGAACCTGTAGAAACCAAATGATTTTTGTCTAAACTATCAATTAAGTCTACAATATTATTGAGCCATTTTGTGAATTTAGCTTCGTTTTCGATTGTAAAAAGTCGCGGTTCGTTTCCGACCTGCCATGCCATTATTGTATTGTCTTCGTTATATTTCTTTTTCGAATATGCATTGGTTCTGCCAATAATAAACTTAACATGATTATTCAACGCTTCCATACAAGGTTCGCAACTGTGAAACTGCTCCGTATACGACATAAATTGTGGCCAAGTATTTGGCGGAATAGCAGGAACCGGAACGGGACCTTTGCCATTCCATTCTAAATATTGAGACATTCCGCCCGACCATTCCCAGTTATTGGTCAAATACAAAACGGCATACATATTACGTTTCTGCATTTCATTCAATAAAAAATCCAATCCGTCCAATAAATCCTCATCGTATTTTCCTTGCTCGTATTGAAGCGCGGGACGAACTGTAAAATCGTATTTTCCGCCATCTGCTCCAACCAAAACACGAAGATTATCGATTCCATTTTTCTTCATCAAATCCAATTCGCGTAAAAGTCTTTTACGGTCGCCAATTTTTTTAGACGCCAGCATACTTCCATACCAATAATTGGTTCCAATATAAGCGTATGGTTTGTCGCCTTTATAAAATTCGTTTCCTTTTACCGTAATTTTTTCCTGCGCCTGACAAGCAATTGCTGAGAAAATTAAAGCCAAAGAAAGAGTTTTAAGAAATTTATTTTTCATGATGATATTTTTTAGGAGCTATTTCCTGCTATTCGTTACAATCTTTTATTTTTTAAAGAAAAAAATAAAAGGATTTCCACTTCTATCAGGGCTAGGGCTTTAGGTTTTATTAGAAGTTTTTTGTTTTCAAAACTTTGAACATCCTTTTAGTCTTTAATTCGATTGATCAATTCTAAACAAGCCCTTCCGTTATGATAAGGGCATTTCCAGAATCCAGCTTTGTCTTTTTTTATGGTATAATAATCGTCATAAACACCCCAAAACCATTCTCCGTTCTTTTTGTCGAGAATGTGTTTTTTGATAAAAGACCAGTTTTTCAAAACAATGTCCAGATATTCTTCTTTTCCTGTTAATTGATATGCATTGTAGAAACCAATTAAAGCCTCGGCTTGCGGCCACCAATGTTTTTCGGCAATTAATTCTTTTTTTTCAGGATCATATTCATACCACAATCCGCCGTCAGTATCTAAACCTTCTTTGGTGACTTCGGCAATTTGAATGGCGTGTTTTTTATACTTGGAAATTAATTTTTCGTTTCCTGAAATTTCGGCGCATTGCAATAAAAGCCAAGCCGCTTCGATGTCATGCCCGTACGAAATAACATCTGGTTTTTCTTTCCAGTTTTCATCAAAAAACAAACGCAAATGGCCTGTTTTCGTATTGATGAAATATTTTTCGATTGTTTCTAATAATTCCACAATGTCTGCGAGCAGTTTTTCGTCTTTCCAGACTTTGTAAAGATTTGCATAGCCTTCAATAATATGAAGATGCGTGTTCATCGTTTTCTTTTCGTTGGCATCTTTTTCGCTTAAACGTAAATCTTCAATCGGTTTCCAGTCTCTCGTAAAAGCTTCAAAATAACCTTTGTTAACAGGATCGTAGCTGTATTCTTGAATCTTATGATATAAGTTTTTAGCGATTTCTAAAGCTCTTTCTTCCTGAGAAATCGAATAATATTCAGATAATCCGTAAATGGCAAAAGCCAACGCATAAATCTGATTTTTGGTGTCTTTTGGAGTTTTATCCTCATTTATACTCCAAAAAAGACCTCCAAATTGGGTGTCATAAAAATAAGCTACTAGAAAATCAAATGCTCTTTCTGCCAGTAGTTTGTGGTTTTCGTTTTTTGTGGTCTTGTAACTGGCAGAGAATGTCCAAAGAATTCGGGCATTTAAAACCGAACCTTTTTCTGCATTCGCAATAAGGTGATCATTAAAGTCGATTTGTCCCACAAAACCACCATTTTGGTCGTCAATAGTACGCTTAGACCAATAGTTTAGAATAGAGTCTAGTTCTGCGGTGAGTTCCGATTTTAAAAGCTTTACTTGTAGTGACACGATATTTTAAATTGCGTTATTTTTTTCGATTTGGCTAATAATAGTCTGAACAGAACCTGCAGAAATAAAAGTATCTGCTGGAGTATTAATTACATAATCAACCAATTTATCAACAGATGAAACGGCAACGTGCATGCGTGTATCTGAAGAGGCATAATAAACGTAAACTGTTCCATCTTCATCTTCGATCCATCCATTAGAAAATAAAACATTCGAAACGTCGCCCACTCTTTCAATTCCTTCTGGTCCCATAAAATGACCTGCTGGAACGTGCGTTACTTTTGAAATATCATTCAAATCGGTCATAAACATATATAAAGTATAGCGTAATCCTGCAGCAGTATTTCTAACTCCATGCGCCAGATGTAACCAGCCTTTTGAAGTTTTGATAGGAGCAGGACCCAAACCATTTTTCAATTCGTAAATAGTGTGATATTGTTTTCCGAAAATGATTTTCTCGTCTTTTACGACTGGATTTGTCATGTCATCGATGTAGCCCAAGCCAATTCCGCCTCCAGAACCAACATCTATAAAACCATCTTGGGGACGCGTATATAAAGCGTATTTTCCGTTTACAAATTCTGGATGCAACACCACATTTCTTTGCTGTCCTGTATTCGAAATTAAATCTGGAAGTCTTTCCCAGTTTACTAAATCCTTAGAACGAACGATTCCAGCATTGGCTACAGCCGAACTTGTATCACCCTTTGGAGCTTTCGGATCTTTTCTTTCGGTACAGAAAATCCCGTAAACATATCCATCTTCGTGGTTGATCAGACGCATGTCGTAAACGTTTGTGTCTGGTTCTTCCGTTTGTGGAATCACGCACGGTTTGTCCCAAAACTTGAAATTATCAATTCCGTTTGGACTTTCCGCAATAGCGAAAAAAGATTTTCTGTCAATTCCTTCTACACGAACCGCTAGTAAATATTTTCCATTCCATTTCATTGCGCCCGCATTAAAAGCGGCATTTACTCCAATTCTTTCCTGTAAAAACGGATTTGAATTTTCGTTAAAATCAAAGCGCCAATTTAACGGAATGTGCGCTGCGGTAACAACTGGGTTTTTGTAACGTTCGTATATACCGTTTCCAACTATTTCTTGAGGTTCATTTTTTTGCTCAAGCAGTATTTTATGTTGTTTTTCTAATGCCGATTTTCTTTCTTGAAAAGTGGCTGAAGAGGTTATTGTTGTCATATAGATTTATTCTTTGTCTTTATTTTTAATGATTTTGATTTCTCTTTTCGTTTAAATCCTGTTCTATAAGCTGTAGTTTTTCTTCAGATAAAGGATAAAATAATATGAATAAAACTGATATTGCCGCAGCGATTGCCGGAAGAATACTCAGCATTAATTGAATTCCGTTTTGTGTAAAGGCAGTCTGTTCAACATTGGCCTGAAATCCGAAGTAGCCTAAAAGCCAGCCTGCTCCGGCACCGCCAATTGTCCATCCAAATTTTTGTGACATCGAAGAAGCAGAAAAAACTAAGCCTGTTGCTCTTCTTCCTTGTTTCCATTCTGAGTAATCGGCACTATCAGCATACATCGACCAGATTAATGGGAAAATGCAGCCCGCACAAATACTGATTAAAACCTGGAAACTCATGATGAGGAAAACATCTTCTTTTCCGAATAAATAGAAAACTAGGCTTAAAATTGCGGCCAGAGCCATCGCTCCAAAGAAAGTTTTCTTTTTACCTATTTTATTGGCAATTGGTGTCGCTAGAATTACTCCGATGATGTTTGCGGCTTGTCCTAAAACCAAATAAATCGAAGTTGGCGTCATGTGAAAATCGGTTCCGAAAAGTGAAAAATCGAAGTTTACCGAACTGCTTACATAATATTTAAAATAGTAAACCGCTGCGCCGTCACGAATTGAATTGAAAACTAAAGCGCCAATTCCTGCGCCCAATAAAATCCACCAAGGTTTATTTTTTAGAAGATCCTGTAAATCTTCTTTTAAGTTATTTTGTTCGTCTCCAATTGGTTGCACTCTTTCTTTAGTAAATAAAAAACAAGCCCAGAAGAAAATCGTTGTGATTAATCCGAAAACGGCGATTGTGGCTAGCCAGCCTGTTTTAGAATTTAAGTTTCCACCAAAATAATTCACCAAAGGTTCAATTAGCCAAAGCGCTAATAAACTTCCGCCAAAAGCAAAAACCATTCTGTAAGACGATAATGTGTTTCTTTCTTTTCGGTCAGAAGACATTACACCCAAAAGTGATGCATAAGGCACATTGATTAAGGAATAAATCATCATCATAAGCGAATAGGTCACATAGGCGTAAATGATTTTTCCTTTTTCGTCAAAATCTGGCGTGTAAAAAGTCAAAACGCCAATCACGGCAAAAGGGATGGCTACCCAAAGTAAATACGGTCTAAATTTTCCCCATTTGCTTTTGGTTCTATCGGCTAGAATTCCAACAATTGGGTCAAAGCAGGAATCCCAGATTCTAGTAATTAGAAACATGGTTCCAACTACGGCAGGCGCCAATCCGAAAACATCGGTGTAGAAAAATAGGAGATACATGCTGAAAATTTTCCAAAACATGGATGAAGCGGCATCTCCGAGTCCGTAACCGATTTTTTCTTTTAAACTAATTTTGTCGTGCATTGGTTAATTATTTGAGGTTTAAATTGAGTTAGTTTATTTTAGAGCTTTTTTAATGTCTTTTTCAAATATAGTCTGATTGAGATTATAAAAATCAACAAAATCTTTTTCGCTTACCTGACTTGGATATGGTGCATAGTAATGCATTTTTTGTTCTTTTTCCTGCCAGCCGTGATTTCTCCATAACAGCACATAAGAAATTTTATAATCTCCAATAGCTTTCAATAAAGTTCCTGTCCACCATTTTGGATCTGGAACTGCTTCGTAACCTGCTTCTGCTAAAGCCATTAATTTATGTTTTTTAAGGCTTATTTCGTTTAAGATTTTAAACTGATTCTGTACTTCGGAAATGAATTTTTCTCCATTCGGATCGTTGCTATTTTGGTAGGTATCAAAACTTAACATATCAGCATATTGATCGCCAGGGTAATTAGTTAGGAAATCATTTTCACTGCCAAAACTTCCTGTGTTGTACACATAAATTAAGTTGTGAACGCCTTTTTTCTGCAAATATTCGAAGGTAAATTTCCATGCGGTTTTGAATTCTTCTGGCGTGCAGTTTCCTTTTCCCCACCAGAACCAACCGCCTGTAAGTTCATGAAATGGACGAAAAAGAATCGGAATGTTTTTTCCGTTTTTGTCTTTTAAGGAAAGAAAAAAGACGGCCGCTTTATCTAGCCAAGAAGTGAATTTTTTATGGTTTTCTGCACCAGGCAAAATAGTTTTTAAAGAATTTGGCTGATTATCCCATGCGTTTTTTCCTGTTGCAGGATTATCAAAATGCCAACTGATTGTCGAGATTCCGCCTCTGGCATTGGCTTCAATAATATATTGTTTCATTTTACTAAATGGAACGCCGTCAATATTATTTGGGCTGTCATTTTCTAAACCCGCAATATCCCAACCATAAACAGCAGGATAATCGCCGACTACATCTTTTATGTCGCTTCTTCCATCTTCATATTTCCATTTTACACCATACGCCAAATCGTCTTGATGTCCGAATAAAAAACCTTTTTGAGAAAGTGTGTTAAGGTTTTTGTATAAAGTTTTAGTTTCTGAAGTTGCTTTTTTATCTGAAAGTGACAAATTAGTATTAGCGGTGTTTTTTTGAGACAAACAGGAGCTGCTTATTAAAGTTACGGTCAAAAGCGTTAAAAAATGTTTTTTCATTTCGAAATATGAGTTGGTTGTTTAGCTAAAAGCAAAATAAACAAGGGTTTACGGTTTGTAAATCTTAGTGTTTTTTCTTTCGAAAATTCTCTAAGCTATTATTGCTAAAATTATTAAAACTATAAAAAGTTATTTAATAAAAAATGATTAATGTTTATTATTAATGTTGTTTTTAAAGAAATGATAATTAATTTTTTCAAAGATAAACGGATGATTAAAGTGTAATTAATATTATTTTATCAATTATATATCATATTATTGCAGTCAAAAAACGAATACTTACTTCCTGAAAATAGTTTTTAAGATGGGTACTACTAAAAATTTTTATAGAGAAATTGCGCCACTTGCTGCGAGCGACAGCTTTTTGGTTTTTGATCGCGTAAAAGACAGCTTTGATTTTCCGGTTCATTATCATCCTGAATTTGAGATCAATTTTATTTTGAATGGAAAAGGAGTGAAGCGGGTTGTGGGAGATAATATTGAAGAAATTGATAATGTGGAACTGGTTTTAATTGGTCCGAATTTATATCATGGTTGGGAGCTAAATAAATGTACCAGTAAAAAAATACACGAAATAACCATTCAGTTTCATAACGACTTATTTCATGAATCTTTATTGTCTAGAAGAATCATGAATCCGATTCGAGATATGTTTAATAGATCTATTCACGGAATTCTTTTTTCGAAAAAAACAGCAGAAGAATTGACTCCAAGGCTTGTGAGGCTTTCTAAACTTGATGGTATGGACTATTTTCTAGAAATCACTTCTTTATTATATGATCTGGCAAATTCTAGAAATCAGCGATTGCTTTCAACTTATACAGTAGACTATGATACTTTTGATGATTATGATAAAATGAAATTGGTTTACGAATATGTGCAGAAACATTTTGCAGAAAAAATAACTTTAGAAGATGTAGCAAATGTAGCGAGCATGTCGATTATTTCTTTTAACCGATTTATAAAAAAGCGTACCGGAAAAACATTTGTCAATTATATCAATGATATCAGAATTGGTTACGCGGCGCGCTGGCTGGTTGAAAAAGACATGAGTGTTTCTGAGGTTGCGTTTAAATCTGGCTTTAATAATATTGCGAACTTCAATCGCAGTTTTAAAGCGACTAAAAATTGTACTCCAAGTCAGTATCGCGAAGAATTTTCGGGTCTGAAACGTATTTTATAATGATACTTTTTTGTCACTTATAAATATTATTTTTAACGAAAACGTTTGATTTTTGCGTTTTCGTTGGTTTTTATTCATTAGATATGTTCTTTTAGGGTGTTGTGATTGCGAATTATTTAAAATATATATGATTTTATTTTCATATCTGTTTTTTAAATCGATTCTAGTAAAAATATTATCATTAAATGATATAATACTATCGATTTGATAATTCTCTCTGTTATAGATTTGTTAAATAATTTTAAAGTAAAATTTACCCTGGCATTTACTTTTAGATTATGCAATAAACAAATAACTAACCAAACACTTATTATGAAAAAACTAATGAATAGCTTCATTCATTGGATGGCTGACCACACGGCCGTGCCTTTGATATTATTTCTGTTACTGACTAGTAATTTTATTACGGCTCAGGTAAAAGTTTCGGGAACGGTTTCTGATGAAAAGGGACTTTCTATTCCTGGTGCTAACATAGTGGTTACAGGTACAAAAAAGACGGCTTCAACCGATTTTGATGGAAAATATTCGATCGATGTACCTGCAAATTCTACTATTACTGTTTCTTTTATTGGATATGTTGCGCAAACAATCAACGTTAAAAATGGAGGAACTGTAAACGTTATTTTGAAACTAAGCGCCGAAGATTTGCGCGAAGTTCTAGTAAACGTAGGGTATAGAAGTGTTAAGAGAAAGGATTTAACAGGAGCTATTTCTACTGTTACTTCTAAAGATTTTGCAGATTCTCCACAAGTGTCTGTAGATCAATTGTTACAAGGACGTGCTGCAGGGGTGACAGTGACAAATAATTCTGGACAGCCTGGAGGTAGTGTCTCGGTAAAAATTCGTGGAACTACTTCTATTTCAGGAACTAATGAACCATTGTATATTGTAGATGGTATTCCGATTTCGGGAGATGCTGCTAATACTGCTACCGGAGGTTCAATCGTTACAGGTTATTTGGGAACAAACACAGGAAACGTAACTTCTAGCCCTATTGCTTTCTTAAATCCTAATGATATAGAAACACTAGATATTTTGAAAGATGCTTCTGCAACTGCTATTTATGGTTCTAGAGCGTCGAATGGGGTTGTTATTATTACTACAAAAAGAGGAAAAAAAGGAACGGGAAGAATCGCGTATGATACGTATTTCTCCATTCAAAATGTAACTCGCTTATTAGATACTATGACTTTAAGTCAATATGCTGCACAGCAAAATGCTTTGGCAGCTGTCTATGGTGTTGCTCCAAGAGATGAATTTGCTGTTCCGTCTGTGTTGGGTAACGGAACAAATTGGCAGGATGAGATTTACAAAACGGCGATAATGAATAATCATCAGATTTCGTTTTCAGGGGCAAAGGATGGTACTAACTATTACATTTCTGGAGGTTATACCAATCAGGAAGGAATTGTCATTGGATCTGGTTTTAAAAGATATAGCTTTAAAACGAATGTTGACAGTAAGCTAAAAGATTGGTTGACTGTTGGAGTGTCTATTGGTGCAGGTATCACAAATGAAGATATTACAATCAACGGTGCTAGTAACGGTATTATTAGCACGTCTATATTGTCTACTCCGGATGTTGCAGTAAAAGATACTAACGGAAATTATGCTGGTCCACCGGCTGACGGCTCTATAGGAGTTTGGATTAATCCTGTGGCTTCGGCTTTGATGAATACTAATAAGTTAATTAAAAAGAATTTTATTGGGAATTTTTACGCCAATTTTAGAATAGCAAAAGGGCTTGAATATAGATTTGATCTTGGTGGATCTACTAATATTGATAATTTCGAAGGATTTCAGCCTACTTATAAATGGGGTGCAGCGGTTAGAGAAACAAATCAGTTGACAGAGCGAGCAAACAATTGGTATCAACTTAATATTAAAAACGTTTTAACTTACAAGGTTGATGCGGGTAATCATCATTTTAATATTCTGGCTGCTCAAGAGGCTAATGATAGTCATTGGTTCGGAAACTCGCAAACCGTTTCTGGCTTGTTGAGTAATGATATTCATTCTATCAGTTTAGGAGATCCAGATACAATTGTAGCTTCAGAATATAAAGGAAGTTCTGCTTTTTACTCTTTCTTCGGAACTTTTAATTATGATTATAATAATCGTTATGGATTGCAGGCAACGATGAGAGCGGATGGAAGCTCTAATTTTGGACCGGGGCAAAAATGGGGTTACTTTCCTTCTGTTTCAGGTTATTGGAAACTTTCAAACGAAAGTTTTATGGAAGGAACTAGAGAATATATTGATAACATCAAAATTAGAGGAGGTTACGGCGAGACTGGAAACCAAAATATTGGCGGTGGCGGTTATATGAGTACGGTTCGTGCCATAAAATCGGCAATGGGTAACTTCTTTACGGTTAATAATATCGCAAATCCTGATTTGACTTGGGAAACTTCTGAACAAACCAACTTAGGTTTAGATTTTACACTTTTTAATTCAAAACTTCAGGCAACATTTGATGTGTACAGAAAACAGTCTGCAGGATTTTTGTTTGTCTTACCATTGCCCTATTATGTTACTGGTACAGATGCTTATCAAGGAGGTTTAGGAGCGCCTAGTGTAAATTTAGGAAGCTTAAGAAATCAAGGTTTTGAGATGACTTTAGATTACAATAACAAGTTTAGCAAAAACTTTAGCTGGAACTCAAAAGTAATTTTCTCTACCAATAAAAATAAACTGATGAGTTTACAGGATAATTTTGATTTAACGAAAGACGTAATGCTGAATGATTATACTACTAAAGCAGTTACAAAAACTATAGTGGGGCAGCCAGTTGGTCAATTTTACGGCTATCAGACAGTAGGTATTATCAGAACTAATGAACAATTGGCAAATGCGCCTATCCCTTTTACAGGAAACAAAGCAGTAAAAAGCCAATTGGGAGATGTTGAATACGTAGATCAAAATAAAGACGGTCTAATTGATGACAAGGATTTAACGTATATTGGTAATCCACAGCCAAAATTCACTTACGGATTCAATAATACTTTTACATATAAAAATATTGATTTAGGAGTCTTTTTACAAGGATCTTATGGCAACAAAGTAATGAACTTGACAAGACGTGCGGGTACTAAAAACCAGCGTTTGTATGAAAATCAATTAGCAGAAGCGGCAGATTTTTGGACACCAGAAAATACAGATGCCAAATATCCTAGACCCGATGGTGGTGATGGACATCCTAATATAGCAATCTCTGATCGCTATGTAGAAGATGGTTCGTTCTTAAGAATTCAACAGGTGACTTTAGGTTATAATATGCCGTCGGATGTGATTTCAAAAGCAAGTATTAGTAAACTGAGATTCTATTTTGGTATTCAAAATCTTTACACATTTACTAAATATACAGGATATGATCCTGAGGTAGGATCTTACAATCAAGATCCGCTATTATCAGGAATTGATTCAGGGCGTTACCCAACCAATCGTAGTTTCACTTTTGGAATGAATTTAGAATTTTAATTACTACTCTTATGAAAAAATATATCAATATAAAGACCTTAGTTTTATTCTTAACACTAGGTTTGGCAACTACTTCTTGTAGCGAAGATTTTTTGGATCGCCCATCTGAAGATAGTTATAGCAGTGATCAATTTTATAATACTGATGAGCAGGTTGCAAGAACTACTTACGGAATGTATGGTGCAATGTGGGCTCCTTATTATACTAAGAACTTTTACGCATTGTCAGAACTATCATCGGGGAATTGTTTAGCGTATGCTGATGGACCAGAATTGATTCAGTTTAAATTGACATCTGACAGCCCAATTTTGCTAGATCCTTGGAGAGCTTGTTTTGCAATTGTGGCACAGTCCAATAACTTAATTAATAATATTGAAAAAAATGCTACTGCAGATGTGAGCAGGGCGGTAATTAAAAACACAATTGCTGAAGCGCATTTTTTTAGAGCGATAGCCTATTTTTATTTGGTTCGTTTGTATGGGCCTGTGCCAATTATAGAAGATAATCTGGCTTTGGCGAAAGATCCAATGGTGAATACAAACAGAATTGAAGATGTATATACCTTCATTGAAAACGATTTAAAATTTGCGGCAACAAATCTTAAAACAAAAGTGAGATCTAGATCTGCTAGTGGAGACAATATTTTTGTAACTCAAGGTTCTGCTGAAGCATTTTTAGCCAAAGTGTATTTGTATGAAAAGAAATATGCTGATTCTAAAACAATGGCTGAAAAAGTAATCAATTCTGGCGAGTTTGGTTTGGTGCCAAATTTTGCAGATTTGTTTTTGACAAGTAAAAATAACAACGAAGAATCTATCTATTCTTGGCAATGGTCTGGTGCTATAAACACTTACGGAGGAGGAAATTTCTCTAATATTCAATATGGTTTAGATATTTTAAATGATAATGCGTCTTACGGAGCTACTTATGTTCCAAGTAATGATGTTCAGGATGCTTTTGAAATTGGCGATTTAAGACGAAAAGAGTCGTTTATGATTTATGGAGATTCTTATCCTAACCTTAAAGGAGACGGTGTTGTAGGTTTTGTTATGGACAAAACAAAATATCCAGATGCATTAGGTAATACAGGAGCTGCTGTTAAGAAGTATGTTGTAGGCCAAGTTACTAGCGAGACAGGTCCGGCTGATGGATGGGGAGGAATGAATAACTGTAATTATATTATGCGTTATGCTGATCTTTTATTAATTCACGCTGAAGCAATTATGGCTGGAGCTGATGAAACTACTAATGCCGCAGCAAAAGATTCTTATAACAAAGTGAGATTTAGAGCGGGTCTTGGAATTTTAGGAGCTAATGTGCCCTTAACGAAAGCAGCTTTATTTCATGAGCGTAGAGTTGAATTTGCTTTTGAAGGAGAATTTTGGTTCGATTTGGGAAGATTGCCACGTCAGGAAGCAATTAATATCATTTCTCAGCAAGATAGAGGTTTTGATTCTCAAGGGGTAATGCATTATACGCCAACTCCAACAGACTTTATTTATCCAAAACCAGACATCGAAGTTAGAAAAAATCCAAAGTTGAAAGAAGCGCCAGTTCCTTACACTTTCAAATAATTTTTTAAAAGTAAATCACTATGAAAAATATAAAAAATAAAATGGTATTGAAGTTATGTTTTTTGGCTTCGATTTCAATTTTGCTGTTCGCTTCTTGTTCAAATGATGATTCGGGAGGTTCTTCTGGAAAGCTTGAAGTGACAGGAATTAGTAAATCTGTTGTTGATGATCCTTTGGTTGAAGGAGATAGAGAAGTTGATGTTCCTACAGAAATTATCAATGCAGGAAATTATTATATCATTAGAGGATCTGGTTTTTCGACATTAAAATCAATATCATTTAATGGGTTGGAATCTTATTTTAATCCAACATTCGTAACAGATAATGCTATTGTGGTATTGGTCGATGCAAAAACACCATACTATAATGAAATGGATGAGATGAAAATCGTTACAGGCAAAGGAACTTTGAACTATAAAATAGCGATCAGGCCTCCAAATCCTAATATTACAGGATTTTCTGTCAATTCAAATCCAGGAGATGTTATTACTATTACAGGTGAGTATTTCTTGCGTCCTAAAGTGAATTTTGGAGATATTCAAGTAGAGCCAATTTCTTCTACATTAACAGAGATTGTGGTTAAAGTTCCTGAAGGAAGTTATCTAAAAACCTTGTCAGTAACTAATGTATCGGGAACAACAGTGGCTTCGCAAGTAATAGGTTCTGAAATTTATGATGACGCTTTCACTAATATTTGGGGCTGGCAATCTCTTTGGGATGGAACTAATGAATTTGATGCAGCTTACGCTAAAGATGTTCAGCAAGGAACTAAGTGTATTCAATGGAAAGCTGGAGAATGGGACGGATATGTTATTGGTATTAACAATTGGTCTTATCATGATACAGATAAATTCAAAGCGGTAAGATTTTGGGCTAAAGGTGAAAAAGCAGGAAAAGTGAAGTTTTTTGCCAATGGAGATGCTGAGAAGAATATTGTAATAGTTGATATCAGAACTTCTTGGACGTATGTTGAGGTGCCGTATAGTTCGCTGGGTAATCCAACTGAATTATCTCAAATTGGATATCAAGAATTTGGTGGCTTTGGCGGAAATGTGATCTATCTAGATGATATCGGATTGGTGCTAAAATAATTGTTAGGATTCAAAAAATAGATTTCAACAAAAGTGTATTCTATTGATCTGGAACCATAATTAAAAAAACTAAAAAAGAATTTATGAAAAATATATATAATAAAGTAAAACATATTGCTCTAAGTGTCTTTTTGGTTGTTGCAGCTTCTTCCTGCGATAACGAAATTGAAGATATTGGAGGAGCACAGCAAAATTACAATACAGCATATGGCTTAATTAAAGCAAATAGTAATTTAACTACGTTTACAAAAGCAATAAAATTAGCTGGTTTAGAATCGACTTTAGATACAGCTGATAATTATACTTATTTTGTTCCAAACGATGCTACTTTCGATGCTTATTTGGTAGCCAACGGTTATGTTAATGATTTAGGATATACAGATATAAATTTAGTTCCTGTAGAAGATTTAAAACAACTTGTTTTAAGTCATGTTATTAAAGGCGTGAAGAAAAGAGTTGCTAAACTGGATGGCGTTGAAGCTGATTATTTGCAAACAGGTGATTATGCTACAATGGCAAATGCGTTGAATCCCGATTTATATCTGTTAAGTATTAATGTAACCAATAATGTTTTAAAGGTTAATGGATCTGATAAAGAAGCACCAGGATTAGATTATTACGGAACAAACGGTTTTGTAAATGTTTTGAGTAATGTGATAGAATTGACTCCTCCGGCGCCATCAATTACAAGCTTATCGCAAGTATTGGCTTCTCCTGGAGATGTTATTACCATTACAGGTCAAAATTTTGTAAAAGTGAAAAGCGTAAAATTCGGATCTACTGCCGCTACATTTACTGCAGTGTCTAAAACAGAAATAAAAGCAACTGTTCCAGCAGACTTTGATTCTTATGCTCTTATTGTGGTAGAGACTGACTTTGGAGTTTCTGCTCCGAGCGGTATTGGTCTTAAATACTTATTATACGAAGACTCATTGAAAGGATGGGGCTGGGGCTGGGGAGGCGACATCACCTGGGAAAGCACTGAAAAAGTGAGCAGAGGAACAAATGCAATCAAAAAAGTTGCCGAAGCTTGGAGCGGACTTTTCATGCACTCAGACTTGCTTCTAAAAGCTGCAGATTATCAATTCGTTAAAATGTCTATATTCCCAACAGAAAGTACTAAAATTATGGTTACCATAAATAGTGATACGGGAGATTCTGCTAAAGGTACTACAGTTACTTTAGTGCCAGGGCAATGGAATAATATTTCAATTCCTATTTCAGCTTTGCATCCTGAGCTTTTGACTGATGGAAATTTTGATAGTGTGTTTATTCAAGAATTTTCTGGAGGAACAATTACGCCAGCAAGTATACTTTATATTGATGATATAGGGTTTTTATAATAAGTATTGAGTTAGTTTGAAATGTTCCCTAGTTGAAAAATTAGGGAACATTTTTTAATTTTTTTAAATAGAAAAAATGAAAAAAATAATTTTAGGATTTTGTCTGAGTATCTCGAGTCTTATTTTCAGCCAAGGAAACACGCATAAACAGCAAGGAGGAAAATTTGAAGGACTTGCAATGACACCGCCAATGGGTTGGAATTCGTGGAATACTTTTGCAACAAATATTGATGAAAAATTAGTAAAAGAAACTGCTGATATCATGGTTTCTTCGGGTTTAGCTGCAGCGGGATACAATTATATTGTCTTAGATGACGGATGGATGACCCACGAACGTGATGCAAACGGTGATTTAGTTCCAGATCCAGTAAAATTTCCAAACGGAATGAAAGCGCTTATCGATTATGTGCATTCTAAAGGTTTGAAATTCGGATTGTACAATTGCGCAGGAACTAAAACTTGTGCAGGTTATCCAGGAACTAGAGGATATGAATATCAAGATGCTAGATTTTATGCTAAATTAGGAATCGATTTCTTAAAATACGATTGGTGCAATACAGAAGGCATTACGGCAAAAGAAGCGTACACCACAATGAGTAATGCATTAAAAACCGCAGGAAGACCAATTGTTTTTAGTCTTTGCGAATGGGGAGATAATCAGCCGTGGGAATGGGGAAAACCAATTGGAAATCTTTGGAGAATTTCTGGGGATATTTATCCTTGTTTCGATTGCGAATTCAAACATCCAGAAAATTGGTCGTCTTGGGGATTCATGAAAATTGCCGATATGCGAAAAGATATTCGTAAATATTCTGGTCCAGATCACTGGAATGATTTTGATATGATGGAAGTTGGAAACGAAATGAACGACACCGAAGATAAAACGCATTTTGCAATGTGGTGCATGCTTTCGTCTCCATTATTTACAGGAAATGATTACCGTAAAATGACAAAGGAAACTTTAGCGATTTTAACCAATAAAGAATTGCTTGCTGTAAATCAGGACAAACTCGGAATTCAAGGATTTAAATATGCTATTTTAGATGGAGTAGAAGTATGGGTAAAACCACTTTCTGATGGAGCGTGGGCAATCAGTTTTGTAAACAGAACCGAAGCTTCAAAAAAAGTAAATTTCGACTGGAAGCAAAACAATATAAAAGATGCCGATTTTGGTTATGAAGCTGATTTTAGTAAAACGATCTTTAAAATAAAAGATCTTTGGAAAAACAAAGAAATCGGGAATACTAAAAAAGCCTTTTCAGCAGAAATAGCTTCTCATGATGTTATTACCTTAAAATTAATCCCTTAAATCTATATTATGAAATCAAAGGTTTGGTGTGCTGTTGTTTTTTTGCTTCTTGTAAATGTTTCAAAAGCACAATTTGTGAAAAAACATGGTCAGTTAAGTGTCTTAGGAACTCAGCTTGTAGATAAAGACAATAATCCAATTGTGCTTCGCGGATTAAGTTTTGGCTGGCATAGTATGTGGCCGAGATTTTATAATGAAAAAGCAGTTAGCTGGTTAAAGAAAGATTTTAATTGCAATGTAGTTCGCGCCGCAATGGGAATCGAGCTTGGAGAACACTCTTATATAAAGGAACCGCAGTTTTCAAAAGAGAAAATAGAAGCTGTAATACAGGGAGCTATAAAATCGGATATATATGTAATTGTAGATTGGCACAGTCATAATGTAAATCTGAAAGAAGCGAAGGAATTTTTTGCAGAGATATCTAAAAAGTACGCTAAATACCCTAATATAATATATGAGGTGTTTAACGAGCCAGATTATGAAACTTGGTGGGAAGTAAAAAGCTACGCAGAAGAAGTTATTAAGGTTATTCGGGAGAACGATCCTAATAATATTATTTTGGTCGGCTGCCCGCATTGGGATCAGGATATCGATCTTCCAGCAGAAGATCCAATAAGAGGTTATACTAATATAATGTATACAATGCATTTTTATGCGGCCACACACGGAAAAGAATTAAGAGATAGAACCGATAGAGCTATTAAAGATGGATTGCCCGTCTTTATTTCAGAATCGGCTGGAATGGAAGCTTCTGGCGACGGCCCTTTAAATTATAAAGCCTGGCAGGAATATGTGGATTGGATGGAAGCTCGAAAATTGAGCTGGATTACTTGGTCGGTTTCCGATAAAGACGAAACCTGTTCGATTCTGAAAAAATCAGCCAAATCGGAAGGGAAGTGGAAAGATGAGGACTTGAAAGAATCTGGAATTAAAGTCCGCGAATATTTAAGACAATATAATAAGGAAGAATAAATTATTTATACGTTAAAAAAAAAACAGAGCCTGCTTCATTTTGGAGCAGGCTCTGTTTTTTTGTGGTTGACAATTATTGAAAAAATAGAGTAAAGAAAGGCTTAGAACTTAAGCTTTGAGAATTGAATTTTTGTAAGAATAATTTCCTGATGGAATTTCATGTTTTAGTTCTTGATTCTAATAGTGTTATTTTGAATTAAAATTTATTTTTTTAGTAATACCCCTAAAATTTTAGGGGGTATATGTTTTTTAGTTGTAGTTATTGGCGATTTTTTGTAGTTTTTGTCTGCTTTAATTTTTAAATACCTCTAAAATTTTTTAAAATTGACTAAAAATGTGTTGTTGAATTTTCAAAAACAAATATCGATTAATATTAAATAGTGATTATTGGCGACTTAATTTTTGTAATCCGCAATTCTTTGCCTAAAACGTCAAAAAAGCACTTTTGGATTATTCTACTCATACAAAAGTTAATAAATTCGCTAATGAAAATGATGATGATTTGAAGGCGAATAAGAGGTTTTAGAAATGACTTATACTATTAAATAGATATATAAAAGATTAACTAACCAGAATCAATTAATAACTAAAAACCAATTTAAAACATGAAAAAAGCATTTCACATTTTAGCCGCGATGTTAACAAGTTCTTTTGCCTTTGCTCAAGAAGAAGAAGCTGCAACACCTCCTGCAACCACCTGGGGAGGATCAGCAGATGCGTACTATAAATATGATTTTTCAAAACAAATGAATGGATTGACGAGCTTTACCAACTCACAGAATTCATTCGAATTAGGAATGGCGTCGATCGAAGCAGGTCATACTTTTGGAAAAGCTTCTGTTTTTGTAGACTTAGGTTTCGGAAAAAGAGCTGCAGAGTTTTCATATAATGAAACGCCAGACAAAGATGCAAGTGCAAAATTTATGATTAAACAATTATTTTTCACATATAATTTAACAGATGAATTTAAAGTAGTAGCGGGTAGTTTCGGAACCCATATCGGTTATGAAGTGCTAGATGCGGTAGATAACAAAAACTATAGTATGTCTTATGCGTTTTCTTATGGACCGTTTTTTAATACAGGAGTAAAAGCACAATATACTTCTGGTAAATTTACGGCTATGGCAGGAATCACTAATCCGACAGATTTTAAATCGGCTATGGATGCAGGATCTTACCAAAAAACATTCATCGGACAATTAGGATATATTGGAGATACAGGAAGTGCTTATTTAAATTTTACAACAGGAAGTAGCAACCCGATTCCAGGAAGTACAATTCCAGTTTCAGACGAAAACAAAACACAGTTTGATTTGGTAGCATCTAAAACGATTAGCGATTCATTTGCTTTAGGATTTAATGCAACTTATGCTAAAACGACAAACGATTTTGATAGTACTTTAGATGGAGAATGGTTTTCTTTGGTAGGATATGCTAATTACACTTTCAGCCCATCATTGCTTTTGGCTTACAGAATGGAATATTTTGATGCTAAAGATGCGGCTCCAAGCTTAGGAACATTAACTGGATCAAACGTATTTGCTAATACTGTTTCTTTAAATTATAAAGTTGGAAAATTAACAATTATTCCTGAGCTAAGATACGATGCAGCTTCTGAAGATATATTCTTAGACAAAGATGCATTGCCAACAGGAGGAAGCTTCTACGCTTTAATTGCAACAACATACTCTTTCTAGAGATAAAGATTGATATTTTTTTTTTTTTTTTTGGAGCTGTCGAAACCTACTAATGTTTTGGCAGCTTTTTTATTTTGTTTCAGGTTTCAAGTTTCAAGTTGCACTTCAGGTTTGAATTGTTGAAATTGTTTTATTGTAGAGGCGCACCGCAGTGCGTCTCCAATACTGCATAAAAAGGATTTTTATTAATTGATGAGGATTTATATGTGTTGTTTTTGTTTGTAGAGACGCACCGCAGTGCGTCTTCTTGCTAATAAGAATTTGAATGTGTAAAATAAAAAAGCGTTTCTAAATTAATAGAAACGCTTTTTTATTTTATAGTTGGGTTTTATTGAATCTGTTTTTTATATATCGAATAAATAGCATCGATTGTTTTTCTGTCTAAAACTGAAGTCGCATCAGTTTGAATATAATGCAATTTAAATGCTTGAATAGCTGAGGTTAAATTTTTAGTATTATAACCAATTATTCTTAGTGCAGGTTCAATTTTAAAATCAAACGGAGCTGGTTCTAAAACTTCGTCTGGCCAGATTCCGAATCCTTTTTCTGCTAAAATCTTCCAAGGAAATAAGGCGCTTGGATCTTGTTTTCTTCCTGGAGCGATATCAGCATGACCTAAAAAGTTTTGTGTCGGTATGTTGTAATCTTTTTTCAATTTTGTCAAAAGAGCCACTAAACTGCTGATTTGTGCTTCAGTAAAAGGTTTAAAACCATTATTATCCAATTCAATCCCAATAGAACAAGAATTTAAATCGGTTACTTTTCCCCAAGTAGAATTTCCAGCATGCCATGCTCTTAAATAATCATTAAGCATCTGTACAACTTTTCCGTTTTCAGAAATAACGTAGTGAGCGCTTACTTGAGTTTTTGTTTTTGTAAAAGTATTAATCGTCTGTTGCAGAGAATCCTGCGCTGTATGATGAATAATTACAAAGCTAGGTTTTCTTAAATTAAAATTTACCGTACCAACCCATTCGGTATTTATTCCGTTAACTAAATAAGTAGAACCTGTTTTTGATAAAGTATCTTTTACGATTCCCAGTTGCTGTGCATAAGAAGTGTCAATTACTAGAGGTGGAACTGGAGGAATTGGTTTTGCTTCTTTGCTTGTAATTTGATTTTCTAAATTTTTCAGCTGCTGGTCGTAAGCTTTTTCAGTATTCTTGTACGGATTTGTCGAACAAGCACTGACTATAATTGCTAAAGTCAGATAACAAAAAAGTTTTTTTGTCATAATTCGTTGTTTTATAAGTTAATAACGATTATTCTGAAATTTTCGTATCTGGAGCGTCTTTTACTTCTTTGGTATCTTTAGAGTCTTTGTCTTTTTTCTTTTTAGATTTGGGCTTCTTAACCTCTTTTAAGGTATTCATAAAAGTTTTGTACTTTTCAACTTGATCAGGATTTAAGAAAGCGGTAATTTTTTTATCAGTGCTTTCTCTTAGGGCTTTAATCTGCTCAATTTTCTGATCTTGACTGCTGCTTTCGTTTTTTAACAAAATCCCTTGCTCTCTTACGCTGTCAGCCAAAACATTCGTAATTGCGATAGCTTGTAACTCGTCAAGATTTACCTGAGGTTTCATTTGTTCCACAATCATTCCAGCAGTTTCTTCAGGAGGAGTTTCTTTAGGTTTGCTTTGTGAACCTTGTTGTCCTGCGCCGGCCATCATGCTTCTGTCCATACCCATTCCGCCGCCTCTTCCGTAGCCACCGCCATATCCGTTATTGTAACCGCCATAACCGCCACCATATTGGGCTGATGCCAAATTGAAACAGCACAAAGTGAAAATCAAAAGAAAAAATATATTCGTAGGTTTCATAATAGTTTATCTAAATTGATAATAGTTTACCGTAAATTTAAGCAGGTTCGCCGTATAAATCAAATTCTGTTGCTTCAATTATTTTTATATTAACAAATTCTCCGGTTTTAACATAATGCTTAGAAGCATCAATTAGAACTTCGTTGTCAACATCTGGGCTGTCAAATTCTGTACGTCCCACAAAATGAGCGCCTTCTTTTCTGTCAATTATACATCTAAAAACTTTACCCACTTTTTCTTGGTTTAAGTCCCAAGAAATTTGAGATTGAAGCTCCATAATTTCATTTGCTCTTGCTTGTTTTACATCATCAGGAACGTTGTCTTCCAATAAATAAGCATGAGTGTTTTCTTCATGAGAATAAGCAAAACATCCCATTCTGTCAAATTTCATTTCTTGAACAAAATCTTTCAAAATTTCAAAATCTTCCTGAGTTTCACCTGGGTAACCTACAATTAAAGTAGTTCTAATTGCCATTCCTGGAACAGCAGCACGGAAATCTTTTAATAATTGAGTTGTTTTAGCCTGAGTTGTACCACGACGCATTGATTTCAAGATAGAATCTGAAATATGCTGTAATGGAATATCAATATAATTACAGATTTTCGGTTCGCGTTTCATTAATTCCAAAACATCCATTGGGAAACCAGTTGGGTAAGCATAATGCAAACGAATCCATTCAATTCCTTCAACAGCTGCTAAAGCTTCTAGAAGTTCTGCAAGATTTCTTTTTTTATAAAGATCAAGTCCGTAATACGTTAAATCCTGAGCAATTAAGATTAATTCCTTAACGCCATTTTTAGCAAGACCTTGAGCTTCTTTAACTAATTTTTCAATTGGCTGAGAAACGTGAGAACCTCTCATTAAAGGAATCGCGCAAAAACTGCAAGGTCTGTCGCATCCTTCTGCAATTTTTAAATAAGCATAATTTTTAGGAGTTGTAGTTAAACGCTCTCCAAGTAATTCATGTTTATAATCGGCTCCAAGAGCTTTTAATAATTGAGGTAATTCTGTTGTTCCAAAATATTGGTCAACGTTTGGAATTTCTTTTTCTAAATCTGGTCTGTAGCGCTCAGATAAACATCCAGTTACAAAAACTTTATCTACAAGTCCCCTGTCTTTTTTATCTGCATATTCCAAAATCATATTTACCGATTCTGCTTTTGCATTATCAATAAATCCGCAAGTGTTGATTACAATGATGTTTCCTTCTTTTTCTGCAGGAGCTTCGTGCTCTACTTCTTTTCCATTCGCACGCAGCTGTCCCATAAGGACTTCACTGTCATAAACATTTTTTGAACACCCAAGAGTGATTACGTTAATTTTGTTCTTTTTTAAAGACTTGGTTCTCATACTTTTATAAATTGGAGTGCAAAATTACACTTTTTTTATTCAAACAGCACTAGTTTGCAGTTTGTTTTAGCTGTTTTTTATGAAGTTACCTGCGCTGACAGCTTGTTAATCTTGAATTGGGTTTAGAAAATTGCGTTTTTAAAGGATAAAAAAAATCCATCAAGTAAAAACCTGACGGAAATTTTCAATCATCTATTTTGATTTTTAATTACAATTCAAATAGTAAAGTCATAGTGACATTGTTTAATTTAGACTTGATTTCAGCTCCATCTGTAAATCCTCTTGAGAAAAAACCTTGATTTGATTTTCTTTCTAAATAAGAGTAAGCCAAATCTAATTTTGTAGCACCAAAACTATAACCTAAACCAGCAGAATAGCTGTTTAATTCTCCAACAGTAATTCCATTTTTATACGGACTTCCTTCGTAACGGTATCCGCCTCTTAAACTTAATTGTTTGATTTTGTATTCACCACCAATTCGAAGCTCGCCTGTGCTAGTTAAAGTATTGCTGATGTCGCTGTTTATTTCTCTAAAACCAGCGTCGTTTGTAGGTTTGAATTTACTGTTTCCGTAGTTTCTGATGCCATAATCAATGCTTAATAAACCTGATTTTCCAAATACGTATGCAGCGCTAAAAGTCCATTTGTCTGGAGTTTGTAAAGTGTAAGATTCGTAAACATTTATAACATTAGGATTTACATTAGCGTTTAATGCAGGTCCTCCGTCAGCTTGCCTAGTTGTGTATATACTTTGAGAAGTTTCGTCGTACAGCTCGTACCAAGTGTTTGATTCGTAAGCAACACCAAGTCTAAAATTGTCGGTTACTTTTCCTATTGCTCCAAGCTGGAAAGAAAAACCATTTCCATAAGTATAAAGTTCATTGTTGAAACGTAAGTTTGAAATCGTTTCGTATGGCTGTAATGGATTGTCATTGTCTTCGTAGAAGCTTGTTGTTCTTCTGTAGTCTGTCACGTGAATGTTTAAATTGGCTCCAAAGTACAATTTGTCTTTATATGAAGTTGCGATATTGAAACCTAATTTGCTATTGTAGCCTCTAGTGTAAACTTCGTTTTCTTGATAGTAATTTCCGCCAGCAGGAACATTACTTATATATTCTGTATTGTTTGGGTCAAGAGCAGCTGGGTCAATTACATGTCCCCAATATCCCATGTAGGCTTGCTGTTCTCTATAATTTAAATCTCTATAATCTAAGCCGTCAATATCTTGTAAGCGGATCCCGTTTGCATAATCTAAAAAGTAGCCATCTACAGAATTAGTAGGATTTGTTCCAGCTGAAAAAACTTGATTGTCAAAATTATTAGTGTTTTCGTAAGTTGCACCAATTGCAATTTTATTCCAGCCGTTGTTTGGGTTATTGTCTTTAAATACAAATACACCACCAGCTTGATTTAAAATAAAAGAGTTTTCTTTATCAGAAGTTTGAGTGCCAAAGTAATTAGAATTATTTTTTACATTCTGATTGCTAAAAGTTACTCCAACTTGGTTGCTGTTAAAAATGGCAGATCCAGCAGGGTTAACACTCAAGGCAGATATATCTCCTCCAACAGCTCCAAAGGCACCGCTCATTGCTCTGTAACGTGCGGTTCCAGTAAGATTTTCTTGTGAATAACGCAAAGCATCTGAAACCTCTTGTGAATATGACGCGCTGACAGTTAGTCCTGCTATAAATAGGAAAAGTATTTTTTTCATTTTGATAAGTTTAAATTAGAATTTTAGTGGGCTGAAAAAATTATCTTCTTCCTCCACCGCCACCGCCAGATCTCATTCCGCCGCCACCGCCGCCAGATGATCTCATACTTCCGCCTCCGCTACTACTGTTCATTGAACGAGAAGGGCTGCTAGGAGTGTAGCTTCTTGACGAACCGCTATTGCTGCTTGGTGTGTAGCTTCTGTTTGTTGTTGTGTTTCCGCTATTGTTGTACGATCTTCTGTTGCTGTAAGTGCCGTTGCTATAGTTAGAGTTTGAATTGCTTCTGTTGGTAAAAGTAGGACTTGTTGTTCTTCCATTTACGTTAGAGCTTCTTCTAAAGTCTGTATAACCGTTAGATGATCTATTTGTGGTATAATTTCTATTAGTTGTATAGCTTCCTCTGTTTGTGGTGTAATTTCCTCTATTGGTAGTGTAGTTTCTATTGGTTGTATAATTTCTGTTGGTCGCATAGCCTCTGCCAGAAGAGTAATTTCTGTTGTAAGCATAGTTGCGGTCTCCGTAATAACCTGCAGAACCTCTTCTTCCGTAAGAATAGCTATAGTTGTTGTAGCCGTAGTAGCCACCTCCCCAATATCCTGGATAGCCCCAGCCTGGTCCCCAATAGCCTGGATATCCCCAAGCATAATATGGGTATCCCCATCCCCAGTAGCCTCCATAACCCCATCCGTAATATGGATAACCCATTCCGAATCCGAATGACCACGCTGGAGTAGAGTAAAGGTTTACAGAAACTTCAGAACTGCTGCTTCCCCACGCTGGATAACCTACAGAAGCAGTTTGTGTGCTGTCGTTTTCAGAATAATTAGTATAGTTATCAACGTCAGTAAATATTTCAGTTGGCTGATCATCGTCTTGAAGTGATCTGAAATATTCTTTGTATTGGTTGTTTGTTCCGGTTTGTACATATTTTACTGATGTACCACCACCATAAACGCCATCATTATCATAATAAGATGAATTTTGGTAAGAACCACATGATGTAAGCAATAAACTCAGTAATCCAATTAAGTAAAAATGATTAGAGTTTTGGCGGAGTGAAAGGTAAGTTTTCATATCTGTGGTGTTTTTTATTGTTGCACATTACAAAATTAGTTAGTTTTGTCAAACTATTTAGTTAAAATTGTATAAAACAAAATTTGTGCCAAAATATATAATATGAGTAAGAACCTCACTACAAGATCAGAAGATTATTCGAAATGGTATAACGAACTGGTTGTTAAGGCAGATCTAGCTGAAAATTCAGGAGTTAGAGGCTGTATGGTAATAAAACCATACGGATATGCTATTTGGGAAAAAATGCAAGCTGAGTTAGATCGTATGTTCAAAGAAACTGGACATCAAAATGCTTATTTTCCTTTGTTTGTGCCGAAAAGCATGTTTGAGGCCGAGGAGAAGAATGCTGAGGGATTTGCAAAAGAATGTGCGGTAGTAACGCATTACAGATTAAAAAATGATGAGGAGAGACCAGGGAAATTAATGGTTGATCCAAATGCAAGATTAGAGGAGGAGCTTATCGTTCGTCCAACAAGTGAAGCAATTATTTGGTCTACATATAAAGGATGGGTGCAGTCTTATAGAGATTTACCTTTATTAATTAATCAATGGGCAAATGTGGTTCGATGGGAAATGCGTACGCGTTTGTTCTTAAGAACTGCTGAGTTTTTATGGCAGGAAGGGCATACGGCTCACGCAACAAAAGATGAGGCAATTGAAGAGTCAGAAAAAATGATGAACGTTTATGCTGATTTTGCTGAAAACTTTATGGCAATTCCAGTAGTAAAAGGATTCAAAACTGAGACAGAACGTTTTGCTGGAGCTGATGAAACCTATTGCATCGAAGCATTGATGCAAGACGGAAAGGCGTTGCAAGCTGGTACGTCTCACTTTTTAGGACAAAACTTTGCAAAGGCATTTGATGTTAAGTTTGCTAATGCTGAAGGAAAACAAGAACATGTTTGGGGAACTTCTTGGGGAGTATCTACTCGTTTAATGGGGGCGCTTATCATGACGCATTCTGATGATCAAGGGTTAGTATTGCCTCCAAATCTAGCTCCAATACAAGTAGTAATTGTTCCTATATATAAGACTGATGAACAATTGGCTCAAATTTCAGAAGCGGTTAAGGACTTAACGGCTAAATTGAGAAAATTAAAAATCACAGTTAAATTTGATGATAGAACAACTCAAAAGCCAGGATTTAAATTTGCAGAATGGGAATTGAAAGGAGTTCCTGTTCGAATTGCTGTTGGTCCAAAAGATTTAGAAAATGGAACTTTTGAGGTGGCAAGAAGAGATAATTTGACAAAAGAAGTGGTTGCAGGCGAAAAAATCGTTGAACACGTAAATGATCTTTTAGAGCAGATTCAAACTGATTTATTTGCAAAAGCATTGGATTATCGCAATACTCATATTACGGAAGTAAATAGTTTTGAGGAATTTAAAGAAGTTTTAGAAGGAAAAGGAGGCTTTTTGTCTGCTCACTGGGACGGAACCGCTGAGACAGAAGAAAAGATAAAAGAGTTGACAAAAGCGACTATTCGTTGCATTCCTTTAGATGCTGTTGAAGAGGCGGGAACCTGTGTGTTTACTGGGAAACCTTCTTCTAAAAGAGTGTTTTTTGCTAAGGCATATTAAAAAAAAATATTTTTTTTTGTATCAACTATTGTGCAACTAAAAAATAGATGTATCTTTGCATCCGCATTAGAGAAATACACGGTCCGTTCGTCTATCGGTTAGGACGCCAGGTTTTCATCCTGGTAAGGGGGGTTCGATTCCCCCACGGACTACTTTTTTTTCTGCGATTTTAAGTTCTTTAACTTGATATAATGGTCCGTTCGTCTATCGGTTAGGACGCCAGGTTTTCATCCTGGTAAGGGGGGTTCGATTCCCCCACGGACTACAACTTCAATTTTATTTAAATTGAAGGTAACTTAGAAGAAACGGTCTGTTCGTCTAGGGGTTAGGACTCCAGGCTTTCGTCCTGGTAACAGGGGTTCGATTCCCTTACAGACTACAAAATTAGTTGTAAATAAGTTTTGTAAAATAAAGATTGGTGTCTCGGTTTTTATTTTATTAGTTAAAACCAAAGTGATTGTTTTTATAATTGTGGGAGGTTTTTCTTTTTTAACTAGTATTTATAATAATTATTACATCTAAAATTAAAAGAAAATGGCAAATCATAAGTCAGCATTAAAAAGAATCAGAAGTAACGAAAAAAGAAGAGTTCTTAACAGATATCAGCACAAAACTACTCGTAACGCTATTAAAGCTTTAAGATTAGCTACTGATAAAGCTGATGCTACTGCAAAATTATCAACTGTAATTTCTATGATTGATAAATTAGCTAAAAAGAACATCATTCATGACAATAAAGCTTCTAACTTGAAGTCTAAGTTAACTAAACATGTTGCTAAATTGTAATTAATACAATTTGTTAGATATACAAAAGTCCTCTTTTTAGAGGACTTTTTTGTTATAGATGGAAATGAAATTCCAATAAAAAAATTCCAAATTCCAATTTTTGTAAAGTTGGAATTTGGAATTTGTTTTTTGAGAATTTAAAAAATTTTGGAATTTGGAATTTTCAGAACTTATAAATCTATTTTCTTTTTAAGGTATTCCAGCATTGGCAGTGTAATAGGTTTTGAAAGGAAATCTATTATAATAGGATATTTTTTTGCCTTAGCAAGATCTTCAGGGTCAATAGTTGAAGATAGTACGATTACAGGAACAGTATTAAATTCTTTATAATCTGGAGAGGTAAAATGATCTAAAAACTCCCATCCGCCCATAATAGGCATATTTAAATCTAAAAAAATTAATTCGGGTCTTTTTTTTGCTTTATCGTTGGTGTACTTTAGTACATTGAAATGATGAAGAGCTTCTTCGCCGTTTTGAGCTGTAATAACTTCATGAGAAAATGAAGATTTTGAAATTACTTTTTTGCATAACATCAATGTGATAGGGTCATCATCAATGCATAAAATCTGCTCAAGCATAATAATTAATTTTTAAATGTTATGGTAAATGTAGTTCCTTTATTGACCTCGCTATCGATAGAAATTGTGCCGCCCATCGTTTCTACTTGGGATTTTACCAGATATAATCCTAATCCTTTGCTGTCAGGGTAATTGTGGAATCTTTGATAAAGTCCGAATACTTTATCGCGATTTCTTTCCAAGTCAATTCCGATTCCGTTGTCCTTAAAGGTTAAAATTGTTTTTTGTTCTATTTGCTCGGCTGTTATAGATATTTTTAGTTTTCTGTTTTCCGATTTGTATTTTATAGAATTGGTAAGCAGATTTAATAATATACTTTCAATATAAGCTTTGTTGGTAATAAGTTCTGGGACTTTATCAAATTTAAGCTTAATTATTGGTTTGTGTAATTCAATTTGGAAGGAAAGTTGGCTAAAAACATTTTCAAAAACCTCTTTTAAAGATACTTCTTCTTTTTGCATAGAAGGATTGTCTTTAATAATAATAACTTTTACTAAATCGTTGATGGTTTCATTTAGCAAATGAGTCGATTTTGTAAATCCGGCTAAAATTTCTTGAAGTTCTTCATTTTCTATCGGAATGTCTTCTATCAAATTTAGCAAACCGATTAAATTAGAAAGCGGCGCTCTAAGATTGTGCGAAGTGATGTAAGAGAATTGCTTTAAGTCTTTGTTGTTTTGTGTCAGTTCTCGAATAAGATGTTCTTTTTCTGTTTCGAGTTTTTTCTCATCTGTAATATCGCGCTGTATAGAAATCCAGTGCGAAATTACTCCTTCATTATTAAAAATCGGAATCATAGAAAAACGTACCCAATATTCTTCTTTATTTTTGGTATACGTGATGGTTTCTATGAGACATTCTTCCTCATTTTTTATGGCTCTTAAAAGTTTTTTTAATTCATCAGAATCAGATTTTGGACCTTTAAAAATGTTTGGAGATTTCCCAATAATTTCATTGGATTGATAACCTGACATTTGAGAAAAAGCAGGATTCACATAAACTATTTTTGGTATTCTTCTTTCTGATGAATTGGCTTCGGTAATTAAAATAGAATCTTTAGATTGAGTAATTACTGTTTCTAAAAGTTTTAATCGCTGTTCTTCTTCTTTTTGTTTGGTAATATCCTGAATTGCTCCAATCATTCTGATGGCTCTTCCGTTTTCATCTTTTAATAAAAAACCTCGGTCCAAAACATATTTATACGAACCGTCTGCGCATCTAAAACGGTACTGATCTTGCCATTTTTCGGTTTTTTGTTCTATAAAAGAGTATAATTTTATGGACATTCGGATGCTGTCTTCCGGATGAATTTTATCAAACCACCATTTAGAAGTTTTGCCTACTTCTTTTGGGTCATAACCAAAAACACCTTCAATTCCCTTGTTCCAATTAATGCTATCCTCTTGAATTTTCCAGTCCCAAATGGTATCGCTTGTTGCTTTTGCTACAATGTCGTACTTCTCATTTGACTCTTCTATTTCTTCGTTGGTTTTGTTTAACTTTTCAAAGATGGTGATGTTTCTTTTTTCGTTTTTTGAAAGAATAAAACTGAAAACTAGGCCAGTAATTAAAATAAAAGCAATGTCTTTTAATAAAGAAAGAAATAGATATTCTGAAGAAGAAAAGTAGGTTGTGAGTAATTTATGACATATCACTGCCATAATTATCGAGATGATTATATAAATAAGAGTAATTTGGAGAGTTTTACTTTTCATCACCTCAAATATAGTTAATTTAACTATAACTAAACGTATGTTAATGCCATTTTGAAACCGATATTTTGATGTTTTATATTAACTAATTGATTGTATATACGCAAACTATGTTAGAAACGTTTTTTTTTAGAAAATAAAGTGTACCTTTGCGCCCATTAAAAATCACAGATGGAATCTATTAGAAACATTGCAATTATTGCCCACGTCGATCACGGTAAAACCACTTTGGTTGATAAAATTATGTATCACTGTCAGTTATTTCGTGAAAACGAAAACACAGGTGATTTAATCTTAGATAATAACGATTTAGAGCGTGAGAGAGGTATTACTATTACTTCTAAAAACGTTTCTGTTCAATATAAAGGAACAAAAATCAATATTATTGACACTCCTGGCCACGCCGATTTTGGAGGTGAAGTAGAACGTGTGTTGAACATGGCCGATGGTGTATGTTTGTTAGTGGATGCTTTTGAAGGTCCAATGCCACAGACTCGTTTCGTTTTACAAAAAGCTATTGACTTAGGTTTGAAGCCTTGCGTAGTAATCAATAAAGTAGACAAAGAAAACTGTACTCCTGAAGAAGTTCACGAAAAAGTTTTTGACTTAATGTTTGAATTAGGTGCTACTGAAGAGCAGTTGGATTTTCCAGCGGTTTATGGTTCTGCAAAAAACAACTGGATGTCTGATGATTGGAAAAACCAAACAGAAAACATTGAGCCATTATTAGATATGGTTATTGCTAATGTGCCAGCTCCAAAAGTTTCTGAAGGTACTCCACAAATGTTGATTACTTCTTTAGATTTCTCTTCTTTTACAGGTCGTATCGCTATCGGACGTCTTGAAAGAGGTACTTTAAAAGAAGGAATGCCAATTTCTTTGGTAAAAAGAGATGGTAAAGTAATCAAATCTAGAATTAAAGAATTACACACTTTTGAAGGTCTTGGCCGTAGAAAAGTAGAAGAAGTTGTTGCTGGAGATATTTGTGCTGTTGTAGGTATTGAAGGTTTTGAAATTGGTGATACTATCGCTGACTTCGAAAATCCTGAAGCTTTACAAACAATTGCTATCGACGAGCCAACAATGAGTATGTTGTTTACAATTAACGATTCTCCATTCTTTGGTAAAGAAGGTAAATTTGTTACTTCTCGTCACATCCGTGAAAGATTAACAAAAGAGTTGGAGAAAAACTTAGCAATGAAAGTTGGTGAAACTGATTCTGCTGATAAATTCATGGTTTTTGGCCGTGGTGTACTTCACTTATCTGTTCTTATTGAAACTATGAGAAGAGAAGGTTATGAGCTTCAAATTGGTCAGCCACAAGTTATCATCAAAGAAATTGATGGTGTTAAATGTGAGCCAATTGAGGAATTAACTATCGACTTACCAGAAAATCTTTCAGGTAGAGCGGTTGAATTCGTAACAATCCGTAAAGGAGAAATGCTTTCTATGGAAGGTAAAGGTGAGCGTATGATCATTAAATTCAACATTCCATCTCGTGGAATTATTGGTTTAAGAAATCAATTGCTTACTGCTACAGCTGGTGAGGCTATTATGGCACACCGTTTCATCGGATATGAGCCATACAAAGGAGAAATTCCTGGACGTAACAACGGATCATTAATCTCTATGGAAAACGGAAAAGCTATTCCTTATTCTATCGATAAATTACAAGATCGTGGTAAATTCTTCGTTGATCCAAACGAGGATATCTATGAAGGTCAGGTAATTGGAGAAAATACTCGTAGCGACGATATGACTGTTAACGTTACTAAAACGAAAAAACTTTCTAACGTACGTTCTTCTGGAGCTGATGATAAAGCTAGAATTATTCCTGCTATCAAATTCTCATTAGAAGAAGCTTTAGAGTACATTCAAAAAGATGAATACGTTGAAGTTACTCCAAAATCTTTACGTTTAAGAAAAATTTACTTAAGTGAAACAGATAGAAAAAGATACAAAATCTAATTCGGTTTAACTTTCAAAATAAAAATCCCAAATTCCATCAAGGAGTTTGGGATTCTTTTTTTTAGATATATTTTAGTTTAATGTTTCAGATTTTAAGTTTCAAGTTCAGCTTGGAATTTGGAATTTTGAGAGTTTCAAATTTTAAATTTAAAATTTGAGATTCAGGATTTGGGATTTGGAATTTTGAGAATTTGGAATTTCCTAAAAAGTTATCTTTTCAAACTAAAATGTCCTTTTACATTTTTTCCGTTAACAAAAAGCAGCGTAAACCAATAATCGTCTGAAGGCATTTCTCTTCCGTTGAAAATTCCATTCCAGCCTGCGCCGGTTTGAGTCATTTGTTTTAATAATTTTCCGTAGCGATCAAAAATAGAAATAGTGTAATTCGGCATTTGATCTAGGTCTTTAATTACCCATAAATCATTGATTCCATCTCCATTTGGAGTAAAGAAACGCGGATAATCTAAGACATAGATTAAAAATGTATTAGACGGACCACAGCCGTTTTTGTCTCTGGCAATTGCATTATAAACTCCTGGAACAACTTGAGTAAAAGTCGGACTGTCTTGATAAACGATTCCGTCAAGAGAAAATTCATAATTTCCAACACCAGTATATTTAATTTGTACGGTATTGTCGGTTCCAGAAAAATCTTTTACATCTGCTCCAGTAATTGTAGCAGGTTCAGATAAAATTATTTTGAAATTTTTAGTTTTTTCGCAGCCATTTAGATCTGTTACAGTTACAGAGTAATCTCCAGGGCTATTAATTAATGCTGTATTTGTGGTACTGTCATTATTAGTCCAAGTATAACTGCTAAAACCGGTAGCGACTGTTAAAGTCATTTCATCGCCTTTGCATAAATAACGTGTTTCATCTTCAAAATTAGGCGGATCAAAAGTGTGCACAATTAATTCTACAGGAGCTATATCATAACAATCTGAACCATTTGCAGCGCGTGCGTAAATAGTCTGGCTATTTGGAGTTGTATTTTTAAAAATATTGTCTAACTTATTTGTTTCTGTAATAGCATCTGAAGCAGTTAAGAAATAATCGATTACTAATCCTGCAGGCAAACCAGATAAAATTTGAGGCGTTACTTGATCTTGTAAATTAAATTGATATAAACCGTCTTGTATTGCATCTTCATCACAGGTTTCTACTGCAGGTTGATTTGGAATAACAGTATTAGAAACATTTAACGTGATTTCTGCTGTTGTGCTGCAGCCAAAAGTATTTTCAAGCTGTGCGTAAACAATTTGATTTGGAATTTTGTTGGTATAACGTTGCGGATTTGAAATCGGATTTGTTTTAGTTTGCGCGTCTGCCAAAGTTTCATAATACCCTTGATTGCTAATTTGAGGATTATTGTTTTTGACGATGTTGGCTACTTTAGTCAAATCAAAAATGGTAAAACCATCATTGTCGTCATCACATTGCAGTAAAGAAGTATTGGTTTTAGCAATTTCAGAAGTAAATTCAACAGTAATTTCTCCAACCGAAATGCAGGTTGTGGTGTTTAGGTTCGCTTCAACTTTATAAGTTCCAGTTGATGGTACAGCATAAGTAGAAGATGTTGCGCCTAGAATTTGAACGTAATTATTAGATGCATCTTTTTTAAACCATTTAAAAGTATAATTGGCTGCGTTTAGATGTGTGTCTAAAACAAAATTTTCGCCAAAGCAAACAGGATTGTTATTGGCAACGGTTCTGTCTTCGCCAAAATTTATTTTAGTTACAAAACTGCCTGCCTCAATAAAAACTGCAGAATTGTATTGTCTTGTAGCATCATCGGCAATTACCATTTTTAGATGGTATGTTTTATTTGGAGTTACCTCTGTATAGGCATTCATTACTACAGTCTGTCCCGCATAATTAATAGGGCTTGCTACTGTATTATAGCCACTAAAGTAGTTTTCGTTTACCGCTTCACACCCAGCTAAAGGTAATCCTTGACTGTTATTTACAGTAAGTATTTTAGGATGAACGGTTGTAGCCGAAACTGCTATTGTGGTATTCGGCAAAACGGCAAGATTTTTATAATTATCAGTGGTTCCAGCTTCTTTAATTAAGAAAGCGAATCCATCTGAATAAATGCAGGGAAAATTATTCTGATATTCATTCGAAGCAAAAATATAATTAAAGCTAATGGAATTGGTCAATGCTATAAAATCAAACTCTAAAACTGTTGCTTGCGTACTGTTATTAATTCCTAAGGCAGTATTAAGATCTGTATCACCATCCCAATTTCGAACTTGCGTACCTTTAGAGTCTTGTTGTATGTAAGGTCCTTGAGCTTTAACACTAGGCGAAGTGCTTAAAACGATTCCGCTAGCAAAAGGAAAGTTTGGACCAGCAGTGAAAGAACCGTAACTCTGCTCATTTGGAGTAGGGTTGCCGGTTGCATTTACACTTTCGGTATCAATACAAGAACTATTTATTAAAACATTTTGAATTAAATCTACAGGTGTTGCTGTCGGATTAACAGAAATATTCTGCGCACTGATTTTATGACAAAAACAGCACAAAATGAAAAATAGAAAAATTCTTAGGTGACTCATAGTAACAAATATACTACAAATCTCTATTTTTTAATAATTTGTAAGAAAAATAAACAAACACAAAAGTCCAAGCTAAAACAATTAAAACAGCAGAATAGTCGACACTAAAATCGCCTTCTGTGTTAATTCCGATTTGAGTTCCAATATTTTTAACTACAGACAGCCTCGGGCCGGGATTAACAATCAAATTTGACATTGATTCTAAAGGGAAAAACTGTGTAATTATTTTGTCAGTATCACTATTTGGGAAAATTTTAAAAGCTAAAGTTCCTCTCGCAATTGCTTCAATGATACTCCAAACTAAAAGGAAACCAAGTGCAAATGCAGAACGTTTTACTAAGATTCCTAAAAATAGACAGAAAGAAAAGAATCCAGTTAGTTTTACAAAGAAGGCTAAAAGATAATCTAAGTCAGTAAAAATAATTCCAAATTCGGTATAAGAAGAAAAGGATAATCCTAAAAGCAAACTCATGATAAAAACGAAAACGGTAGATCCGAAAGCAAATAAGACAACAGTTAAGAATTTAGATAAAATAAACTCCTTTTTGCTTAGACCATCAATTAAATTCTGTTTTAAAGTTCCGTAGCTATATTCATTAGCCATCATGGAAACAATTA
Source organism: Flavobacterium erigeronis (assembly GCF_054075165.1). NCBI lineage: Bacteria > Pseudomonadati > Bacteroidota > Flavobacteriia > Flavobacteriales > Flavobacteriaceae > Flavobacterium > Flavobacterium erigeronis. Next base: position 164,483 of record NZ_JBSKGP010000013.1, read on the forward strand.
CAATCGCTAAAAAGAATTTAAGCCAAGCCGCTACATACGTATTAAAATGCCAGATAAATGGAAAATTAAAGATTCCCATTTCGGCCAAATGAAATTTAAAAACTCCGATATCAAATTTTATGGCTGCAATAAGAGCGATAAAAGAAAGTAAAACAAAATAAGTTAAGGTTAATACACGGCTGGCTTTGTTCATCCAGATTTTTTGCAATTCTATAGAGAGAAGTCTTTTCATGGTTTAGTTTTTTTGGGCGATTGCGTTTTTGGTTAATTCTAAAAATTGAGCTTCTAAGCTGTTTTTGCGTTTTACTAAATGGCTTAAAACAATATTTTTAGAAAATAAAAACTGATTTAAATCTGAAGCAGATAAATCAGAATTTAAGTAAACTAAAACTTTTCCGTCTTCTTCAGCAACTCTATCAACAGCAGGATGTTCTAGCAAAATGGTTTTTAAAACTAAATTATCGTCTGCCTGCAGTTCAAAGAATCCTTCGTTAGAAGACATTCCGTCAACAGGGCCAGAATACAAAACTTCGCCTTTTCTTAAAACAATAACCTGCGAGCAGACTTTTTCTACTTCATCCAATAAATGAGAAGCCAGTAAAATAGTCGTTCCTTGCGATGCAATTTTTTTAATAATATCACGAATTTGATGAATTCCCTGCGGATCTAATCCGTTGGTTGGTTCATCTAAAATTAAAATTTCTGGATCATTTAAAAGTGCTGATGCAATAGCCAGACGCTGTTTCATTCCTAAAGAAAAAGTACTGAATTTGCTGTCTTTTCTTTCGCTCAAACCAACCAATTCCAATTTTTCGTTAACCTTAGAATAATTGATGTTTTTGATTTTGCAAACCAATTTCAAGTTTTGCTCAGCCGTCATGTACGGATAAAAATTTGGTCTTTCTATAATCGCACCAACTTTTTTTAAAGCTTCGTGCGTTTCTATAGTGCCGTCAAACCAGCGATAATTGCCAGAAGATTTATTAACAACGCTTAATACAATTCCTAATGTAGTCGATTTCCCGCTGCCGTTTGGCCCTAGAATGCCATAAACACGACCTTTTTGTATTTGAAAAGATACATTTTTCAAGGCCTGAATTCGGCCATATCTTTTGCTTAAATTCTCAATGGTTAATATGGTTTCCAAATTTTTCTGGTTTTAGTTTTTAGTATGACGAGCCAATTTGATTTTTGTTACTTTAAATTCTAACATTAAATCGTATTGATGTAAATTTGTAATAAAGATATTGAAAATGAGCGAGCCTTTAATGGTTTTAAAAAAACCGTCTTACCCTTTAACACAGCCACTTTTAAGTTACTTAGAGCGATACGAACGTATTTCTAAAGTTTCTGTGTTTTATGATGACTTGCTTCGTTTTACGGGTTCTATAAACGTTTACGATAAACATGATACCGATACGCTTTGGATTAGAGTGTATTACGGCGAATTTGAACGCAATGAAATTGATTTAAATTTAAAGAAAATATATTCGCTTCTGCATTCTGATGGTAATAGCGAAATTATTCAGTTCTTGAATGTCGATGCGATTGATTACTGTACTTTCGGAAATTCGAAGCCTTTTAGAATTAAAGTTCGAAATATTCTCAATGACAATTACGTCCATTTTTATATTAAAAAAGCTGATGCTTCGCGTATTTACGGATTGGAGTTAGAAGATATTCTTTCGCCAGATAAAATCAACTTTTTGGTTTATAAAGACACTTTGATCGAAGAGCATATTATCGGAATTCCCGGTGATGTTTTTATGGATACGCTGCTGGATAAATGCAGCGAAATGGAAAAAGCGCAGATTGCAAAAGAGTTTGTGAAATTTAACGAACGCTGTATGATTCGGCTTTTGGGAGACATGCGCGCTTACAATTATGTAATTGTTCCAATTCACGATTTTGACCAAGTTGTCTATAAAATTCGTCCAATCGATTTTGACCAGCAATGTTACGAGGGAAATTTTAAAGTGTATCGTCCGCAGTTTTTCAAGGAAAACTTTCCGATGATTCAATTAATTAAAGAGAAATTGGAAGAACGTTCGATTATCCAGTATAAAGACGAAGAAAGAGCGATTTTAGCAAAACGGATTCATTCAGCCGAAACGAGAATTAAAAAACTATTAAATATCATGTGCCACGATACCATTTCGACACACGAACATTTGATGCAATTAAAAATGGAATTGTATCGCTATACGAACGACATGAAATTCAAAAACGCAAAATCGATGGGACACGTCATGCATGCCGCATTCGAGTTTATTATTCGCAATTTTAAAAACACTAACTTGGTTTAAAAAATTTCACCGTATAAGTTATATAAGTAATTTTAGCTAAGCTTGGCTAAATTGAACTTATATAACTTATATGGTTCAAAAACAAAATAATATATGAAAAAGTCTTTTTTAGTTATCTGTTCAATTGTTTTATTAGCTTGTCAGAAGCAGTCTGGTTCTGATTTGAAAGAACTGTATTCGCTTCCGAAAAAATTAAAGGAAGTTTCGGGAATTACCTATTTTCCAGAGACCAAAACTCTTTATACTTTAGAAGACAGCGGGAATAAAAATGCCATTTACGCCATTGATTCTGAAGGGAAATTAAGTAAAACGATTACGATTTCTAATGCTACAAATGTTGATTGGGAAGATATTACAAAAGATAAATCTGGAAATATCTACATTGGCGATTTTGGAAATAATGATAACGAAAGAAGAGATTTGTGCATTTATAAAGTAGCGAAAAATCAGTTGCATAATGATTTGGCCAAAGCCGAATATAAAATCTCATTTTCGTATCCAGAACAAAAAGAATTTCCTCCAAAGAAAAAAGAAATGTTTTACGATGTAGAAGGTTTTTTTGAACTGAATGGCTATTTCTATCTTTTCACCAAAAACAGGAGCAAAGGTTTTGATGGAACTGCTTTTATCTACAAAATCAAAAATGCTGCAGGAACTCAGAAAGCGGTAAAAATTGGCGAATTTAAAACTTGCAGTAATTACAATCATTGTGTTCTGACAAGTGCAACTATTAGTCCAGACGGAAAAAAAGTGGCGCTATTGAGCCACGATAAAGTTGTTTTATTTAAAGATTTCAAAGGAGATTTATTCCATAAAGGAAAACAAACAGAATTGAATCTAAACCACTTCTCACAAAAAGAAGCCATGGTTTTTAAAGACAACAACACCTTACTTATCGCCGACGAAAAAACAAATAAAGTAGGAGGAAAGGTTTATGAGTTTAAGCTCTAAGGTTCTAAGGTTCTGAGGTTCTGAGGTGCTAAGTTTCTAAGAAAAAATTAGCCACGAATTCACGAATTATTATAAAAAAATTCGTGAATTCGTGGCTAAAAAAACTTTGCGCCTTCGTGTCTTTGCGGCAAAACCTTAGAGGAAAAAGTTAGCCACAAATTGCACGAATTTCCACTAATTTTTATTCGATACGATAAAAAAAATATAATTCGTGAAAATTCGTGCAATTCGTGGCTAAAAAAAACTTTTGTGGCTTTGTGCCTTCGTGGCAATAAACCTTAGAAGCTTAGTATCTCAGCACCTTAAATTAAAAACTGTAGGCCGCTCCAAAAATCACCCTTCCGATTTCATCTGGAGATTTGAAGTATGAGATTCTTGCTGTAATAACATTTATAGCATTCAGCCAAAGTCCGCCGCCGTAATCTTGATGCCATTTTTTAGAATTTTCGCCGTCAAGCCAAACCCTTCCATAATCGAAACCACCTAAAATTCCGTATGTCATTGGCACAATCGTGCGCTGGATTTTTCCAATGCTTAAACGTAAATCTGAACTTTGAGAGAAATAAGAACTTCCTAAGAAACGCTCATTTCTAAATCCGCGTAAATCGGTATCGCCTCCTAACGAAGCACCTTGATAAAATTCGTAATTGTTATTTAAAATGGCTTTTCCTTTTAAATAAGTCGCCAAAATAAGTTTTCCGTTATGATCAATTTTATGCGTAAAACCTAAAATACTTTCCAACGTTGGGAAATTCTTTTTGGTTTCATCCAAATTTGTCGTCCAAGTTCCAGCAATCATAAAATGCATTCCCAATGTAGGTTTTGCTGCAAAATCAGAATTCTTAAATACATATTTAACTTTTAAACTTCCAAAATTCTGACTGTTAAATACATCTGGATTTACAATTCCCGGAATATCAATATATCTATTTTCAGTTTCTTCAACCGTCATTCTCTGAAAAATAGGCTGAATGCTAAATTCGCTTCCATATCTTCCAACGTGTCTAATAGCGCCCGAGGCATTAAATTTTCTAATGCGCACACGGTTATAATCCATGCTCACTTCGTCATCGTATTGCGCTTCATTTCCATATCCAAAATAGTTCATCGCAAAATTTGGAGTAGTGTAAAGCGATTCCACATCAATAACCCATTTTCCTAATAATCCAGGGAAATGTGCTGCATAGTTAAACTCTAAACCGCCAGTAGCGAAATAGTAAAAAGCATTAAAAATATGACGTTGCGTATATGGATTTTGTTTGAAATTATTAACTGTATAATTGACATTGATTCCCACTTTTACACCATCATCTGGATTAAAACCAATATTCGGAAGTCCAGAAATTACATTGTATTTCGGTTTTTCGTAATTGTATAAATTAACATCGTAGTCGTCTGTTAATTGTGTCTGAGTTTTAGAATCTAAATTATACGTGTTTTCCTTTGATTTAAAATCGTAAACAATAACCTTTCTTCCATTTTCAATGTTGTAAATATCATTGTTCTGACCACCAATCAAACGAATTTTGATGCTCGATTTCTGATCTCCTTTTACTTCAAAAGTATCGTTATCGTCCAATCCGTAAATCCAAAGATTTCTAGTTTTGTTATCGGTTACAGTTTTGGTATAAAGCAATTCGTCACCTTCTTTTTTAACTCTGAAAACCTGAACTTCTATTTCTTTTTTCGTCTTATGATTTAAAACAAACTTGTCTTTTTTATCCGTTCCAGCCATCATAACCGTTTTGCTCAAAACGTCTGAATATTCACGAGCATATTTCTGAAGATCCTTTTTTCTATTTTTCAGTTTGGTTTTGATTTCGTCAATTGTTCCATCTTGAACTTCTTTTGGTAAGTTTTTGAAAGCCTGATCGATATCTGCATCAGTTAAATTTTCTTGAATATATTTCGCTTGTTCTACCCATTCTTTTTCTTGAGAAGTTCTTAAAAAAGCCAAATCCATCGGGTAAGGTTCTCTGCTCAGCCATTTTACATTGTCAATTTTATTTTTAAAAGTTCTCATATGACGCAATGCCGGAATATTCATCAAAAGAGAAAGTAGCGCTCCGTCATATTTTACAAATGCCTGATCGCGATCTCTCGGAATTGGTTTGTAAATCACTTTTCCATCTTCTTTATATTCTGCCCAGCGCCATTGATCGCTATGTCTGTCCCAATCTCCTAAAAGCATGTCAAACAAACGCGCTTTTATGTATTCTTTTTCATCAACTGTATATTTTTCATCTTTATGAAGATTCAACATCATATCATCAGTTCCGATAATATTGCTTGGTTTGCCAAAATCTTTCCCGTCAAGATGATTATCTGCCGGTCTTTCTTCGACCATATACAATTGATCTCCAAAACTCGCATTAAATTCGCCCAAACCATTTTGTTTCGGGACATAATATAAAATCGGGTTAGTATGTCTCAATCGAATTTTATCAGACATGTCGCCAATAACAAAAGAAGAATAAGGGTAAGAAGTAGTATAAAAATCAAACAAGAAATCTTCTACATACGTTTTGTCAAAGTCATTTACAATATATTGATCTTTAAAAGCAACGGACTGTAAAAACACCGTAGCACTTTTTTTCATAGCGCGCATCACATATTCACGCCCTTGAGGATCAGACATTCTTAATGAAACCGATTGATGTCCACCGCCTTCGCGAATTGGTTTCAAACCGCCTTTTAGCGTATCTACGGTTGCAGTTTTTGCTTCAATTGGCAAACTGTAATAGTATCTGTAATGTTTTCCAAATAAAAATCGGTGAAACGCACTCTTATCGGTCATTTTTGTAGAATAGATCGAAGTCGTCACTTTTGCAGGAAACTTATTCGGAATATCTGCAGCCCAGTTGATTTCTTTTGCTTTTATGATTTCGCGCTCAAAAAGCATTTTCTCTTTGTTATTTTCATTTCCGTAAAAAGTAACTTTTGCATCACCGGTTTTAAATAAAGTCAAAGTGGCATAACCATTTTTGCCATACGAAAAATCATAAGGATTGATGGCTCTTGCTGCTTCAGATTTTGATCCTGCACCGCTAATAATCTGCTGGATATTTTCTTTGCTGATAAATTGGAGATTGTGATCGTGACCAGAAACAACAATTACATTTTTCTGCTTTTGCAAAAGCGTTTTAATTCTTTTAGCATAAATCGTATATTGCTTATTCTGAATATCCTGCGGACTAACTCCAGATGTTTTTCGCACTAAATTAATGAAGGAGCCAATTACAGGAAGCGGAATTTTTTGCTCTAAAGGGAATAATTGTTTTTCTAATGAAAATTGTCCACCGTGAGTTCCGTTGCTTAATAAAGGATGGTGAATCGCCAAAACAACTGTTTTCTCTTGATTTTTGTTTAAAAGACTTTCTAATTCTTCAAAAAAATCTTCTCGGGTTTTAATTTCGCAATTGTCATTTATAGTTGGATGATTGTTCCAGTCTTCCAGAAACCATTCACTATCAACAGCTATCAATGTCGTTACACTATCAATTTTTACATCTTCAATTGGGCAGGTTTTTCTTGGCAGAAAACCCTTTTTATCATTCAAATATTTCGTTACAAAATCGGCTTGGCGTTCTAAACCTTTGATACCGCTGTACCAATCGTGATTTCCTGGAATTACGATTGTTCTTCCTTTAAAACCTTTCGTCAGTTTTAATTGATTCGTCAGTTTTGTTTCGGCTAAAGCCTTGTCTTCTGGATGATTATCACTAGGAAAACCTTTTGGATAAATATTATCGCCTAAGAAAAGAAGTGTTGATTTTTTACTTGCTTTTTTTAGTTTTTGGTGTAAAAGTTCTAAGGTTTGCTGTGCTTGTTCTTCGTCGGCATTTCCAGCATCACCAACAAGAAAAAAAGTATGTGCAATTTTTAGGGTATCAGTTGCGTTTTCTGTTTCGTTGGCGCTAACATTTTTCCCGTATTGCGGTTTGCTGGTCGAACAAGAATAAACAATGAATAGCGATGCAATTGCTAAAGAAAAGTTTTTAATCTTTGCAATAAAATGATTATCCAAAAACAATTTCATAATTTAGTGGTATAAAAATATTCTCTATGAATCTAATAGAACAATCCGAAGATTTCGTCAGTAATTTACTCAAAGATAAACTTTCTAATTTATATTCTTACCATAATTTTAATCATACTTTTACTGTTGTAACAGCGGTAAAAGAACTTTGTAAGAAAGAAGATGTAAAAGATGAGGACAAAGAAGCACTTTTGGTTGCCGCATGGTTTCATGATACGGGGTATATTGAAGGATATGAAAATCATGAAAAAGAGAGCACTAAAATAGCTGCTGAATTTTTACGTGAAAAAGGAAAATCGGAAGAATTTATAGCTTCAGTGTCGAGTCTGATTATGGCTACCGTTAAAGAATATGAGCCTAGAACACATTTAGAAAAAATTATTCGCGATGCAGATTACGCTCATTTGATGGGTGAAGAATATGCTACAACCTGCGAATTGCTTCGCTTGGAATTGAAAAATGCCGGAATAGTAAGTTTCTCTAATGCCGAATGGACCAGAGAAAATTTAAATTTCTTATTAAATAAACATCGTTTTTACACCGATTATGCCTTAAGAAAATGGCAACCTCTGAAAGAACGAAATCTGTTAATGATTCAGAAAAAAATAAACAAACAAGAGTTAAAAGCGGCGGCGGCGCTCGAAGAAGAAAATAAAAAGAAAGAGAAAGCTGAAAAAGCAGAAAAAGCAGAAAAACCAGATCGCGGAATCGATACTTTATTTCGTGTTACTCTAGGAAACCATACACGTTTGAGTGGTATTGCCGATAGTAAAGCCAATATTTTATTGTCTGTAAATGCTATTATTATTTCAATTGCATTATCGTCTATTATTCCAAAATTGGATAGTCCGAAAAATGCTCATTTAGTGGTTCCAACTTTTATTATGCTGATGTCTAGTGTAATTACCATTATTTTTGCCATTCTTTCTACGCGTCCAAAAGTAACTTCTGGCTTTTTTACCAGAAAGGACGTTGAAGACAAAAAAGTCAATTTGATGTTTTTTGGAAATTTCTATAAAATGCCTCTAGAAGACTACGATTGGGCAATGAATGAAATGATGAAAGACCGTGATTATCTGTACTCTACTATGATTAAGGATTTATATTATCTAGGATTGGTTTTACAGCGAAAATATAATCTGCTTCGAATTGCCTATAACTTTTTTATGGTCGGAATAATTATAACCGTTATTGCTTTTGTTATTGCTTTTAAAGGCCTTACCCTTTAGTTTATTTTTTGGTTAAACACATAGAAACATAGATTTTTTTGTTTGAAAAAGATTATTGAAAGAAACTAGTTTCTAACACATAGCTAAAAATGAAAAAAGCTTTGTCAAAGTTTAAAACTTTGACAAAGCTTTTTTATTTGAAATTTGACCCCGCTGGGGTCATACATACATTATCGTAATTTTTTGCTATAAATATTTGACCTCTCCGAGGTCAGTTTTCTTCGGCAGAAAATTCTTGATGGCTATAAATATTTGACCTCTCCGAGGTCGGTTTTTCAATTATTTATAACGCGTTAGCTTAATTTATTTCATCCAACAAATCTTGATACGTTATTTTTTTAATTTCGGAGACTGTTGCGTTGTTGATTACTTTTACACGAATGGCTCTCAGACCAGAAACTCCCTGAAGATCTTCAACTTCAAATTGTTCAATTGAAGGCTCTAGGATTTTTTTGTGCTGCAGGTATTTAATATATTTTAAATATTCTGCTTCTTCGCTGTTTTGAGAATATACAATTGTGATTTTTTCTTTTTCTGTAATTCTTTCTGTACTTCCTTTAATATGCGATTTGTCAATTCGTTTTTTAACGACTTCATATCTCGCATTGTAGGTTCCGTCTACATCAAAACGTTTTTCATCCATTCTAAAACGGATGGAAAGAGGAGAACTGAAAACCAAAATCAAAGAAGTAACGTCCAATTCATAAGGAAGCGAAGTCTTCAAATCATGATGTTCCAACTCCATTTCGCATAAAGTCTGCAACTGCCATAAACGAAGGTTGTGCAAATACATGATGTCGAATGGTTTGGTTGGAGAAATTGAAGCTCCAATGTATAAATTATGTTCTACACCATCTGTTTTAAAACGCTCGTAATAATGCGGATAAATCTGCTGTGCCTCAACTTGTTTTCTGTCTAGAACCGTTGCCAATCTTTTGTTGATAATAGACATTGCGTTATCAAACTTTTTTCTTTCCTGATAAAACATTCCGGTTTTTTCATCCAGATTATCAAAGTATGATGTAGTCAGCTTTTCGCTTTTTGCATTGCCTTGGGTGTTTTTTAAAATTGGATGAATTTCTTCTTCTATATAGCGCTGAACATGCTGTTCTGTATCTGCTTTTAAAGGAAAATCTAATTCGCTTCTAAGTGACTCCAATTCAAATTTTCTTTGTTCCAACAGAACAAGATTAGAATTTGGTTTCTGGTTGTCAAAAATCTCCAAAAGAGCCGTAAGCTGATTTTTCAAATCGATTTTTACGGTTTCATTTCGATGTTCAGACGAACCTTTTATATCAATTTGGCCATACAGCGGATATACATTTTTAAAAACGATTTCTTTAAAAATATAATCTTTAGTATGATTCATATGCTGAAAATAATTCTGCGATTCTCTTTTAAACTTCCAATACACACTTGGGTGAATCGTAGTATATTCTCGCTGAATAATAGCTTCGATCTGATGCTGCATATCTGTATTGTAACGATCAATAGTATCAGTCAAATACGGCAGAACCAAATCTAGTTTTGTTGCATTTACGCTGTTTAAATCTCGCGGATTTTTAGAAACTAATTCAACAACTCCCAATAAATGCCCATTTTTAATAACGGGTGCAAAAATGCAACTCTGAATGCCTTGAGAGATTAAATGCTCGCCAAGTCTTTTATTGGTTGACTCCTCTGTAAATTTGCTGACGTTTGAAATAACGAAAGGTTCTTTATTGTCCAGTAAATTTTCGAATGAACATCCAAAAAAAGCATTTTTGCAATCGACTTCCTGATCAGAAGAAAGTAAAAAGCTCTTCATTTGGTTGGCGTATTTTGCCGGTCTGATAAATTTCTCTTCTTCAGGATTGTAAATGATAAAACCTACTTTTAAACTCGGAAGATTAAAAATGGACTGAAATATATTAGAAATTTCCTGATCTGTATTAACCGTTTTTGGTCCAGGTTTCAGCAAATTACTTTTTAATATAGAAATAGCGCTTTCTGTTGTAGCATCAAACAAAGACACAATTCCGAAACCTCTTAAAATCCAGCTTCCTTTTGGAAATTTAGATTTCCACAAATTAATATCGTTATAATTATCTATTAATTGATCAATATCTTCTTGAGTTAATGGAACAGAGTTTTCAGTTGGAATAATTTCCATAAAATCAGCATTATATAAAATTCTGTAATGCTTTTCTACACCATTTTCATCTGGAATGTCATAGAAAAAAGGTTGATTAAAATCAATACGCTGATTGTAATAGTAACTTAAAATTAAGCAACAATTATTAATATAGAATTGATGGTCACTAAAATCACGAATTTCCATATAAAACTCGTCTCCCGCATTTTTAAGAATCTTTTTAAAGCGTTCTGAATAATTGAAAGAGATGTTTTGAAATGGAATGGTTACTGCTTTTATTTCGTTGTGCGTTAATGCAGTAGGAAATAAGTCAGCAAGAATGTTTTTGATTAAAGCTTCATTTTTTTTGATAACTGAATAATCTGTGATTCCGGTTCTTAATTCTGGAATCAATTCAATTTGTTCTAAAATCGCTTTGGCATAGTTGGATCTGTAATCAACATCAGACAAAGCAATTTCTTCAAAAGATTCAATTAGCTTGTGAAATGAAATTATGGTGGTAAAAGGACTTTCTTTAAAAAATTGAATATCCATGGGAGTAATTTTTTAATGCAAAATTAAGGATAAATTAAGAATGCCCGACATTTTTCGATTTCTTTCGTCTATGGCTACATAATAGTTTTCCTTATAATTAAAGGGTTTAAAAAAGCAGTATTTTATTTTAACTAAAAATTAACACATTAAATAACGGAACGATCGTTCCGTTATTATATCTTTGTACCATAATAATTGAATAATCAATAACTTAATAAACAAATAAAATGAAAAATTTAGAAAACAAAGTAGCTATAGTAACTGGTGGTAATAGCGGAATTGGATACGCAGCAGCGGCAGATTTAGCAGCAAAAGGAGCAAAAGTAATTGTAACTGGAAGAAACAAAGAGGCTTTAGCAAAAGCGGAAACAGAATTGGGAGTAAAAGGAATTGTAGCGGACCAATCTGATTTAAAATCAATTGATAACTTAGTAGAAGAAGTAAAAGCTGAATTCGGAAAAGTGGATATCTTATTTTTGAATGCAGGAATTGCTTCTTTTGCACCAGTTGATTCAGCTTCAGAAGAACATTATGACAGCATTATGAATGTCAATGTAAAAGGAGTTTATTTTACAGTTCAGAAACTGCTTCCAATTTTGAATGATGGTGGTTCTATAATTTTTAATACTTCTGTAAATGCTCATGTTGGAATGCCAAATTCTAGTGTTTATGCTGCAAGTAAAGCTGCCGTATTATCATTAAATAAAGTTTTTGCTGTAGAATTGGCATCAAGAAAAATTAGAGTAAATGCTGTTTCTCCTGGTCCTGTTGAAACACCGCTTTATGGAAAAGTTGGTTTAGAAAAAGAAGATGTTGAAGGTTTAGGGGCTGCTCTTGGCGAAAAGATTTTATTGAAACGTTTTGGACAAGCTTCAGAAATTGCTAAGACAGTTAGTTTTCTTGCTTCAGACGATGCCTCATTTATTACAGGAACAGAAATTGTTGTTGATGGAGGATTAATTGTAAATACGGTATTATAATTTTTTTGACTAATTCAGGAACGATTGTTCCGTATTTTTATATCTTTGTAAACGAATTTAATTTGAAATATCATGGCTAGAACGAAAGAGTTTAATGAAGATCAAGCTTTGGATAAAGCAATCGAGATATTTTGGCACAAGGGTTATAACGGAACATCTGCTCAGGATTTGGTAAATCATTTAGGTTTGAGCCGTTCGAGTTTGTATGATACTTTTGGTGATAAACAGCAATTGTTTTCAAAATCGTTGTTACGTTATCAGCAGCAGGCACAAGATTCGGTTAAAGATCTTTTAGAGAATTCGCAAAATGTTAAAGAAACACTGCATGCTATTTTTAAGCAAGCTGTAATAGAAAGTCTTGAAGACCGAATTACTAAAGGCTGTTTTATGGTTAATTCGTCTGTAGAACTGGCAATGCACGATTCTGAAATCGCAAAGATTGTAAAAGATAACAGCCAGATTATGGAAGAAGTTTTTACAAATGCCGTAAAAAAAGGACAGGAAGCAGGGCATATTTCTAAGCAGATGGATGCAAAAGTTTTAGCTCGATTTATCTTTAATAACTATTCAGGAATTCGAGTTTTGGCTCGTGCAGGAGAAAGAGATAAACAGGTTTATGATGATATTGTAAAAGCTGTATTCTCAGTTTTATAGAAAAAATAGTAAAGAAATAAAAAACGGCAGTTACAAATTGTAATTGCCGTTTTTTGTGTTGTAAGTAAGTAATAGAAAATGAAAACTTCTTAGCTTTTTTCTTCTTTATTGAAGTAAACTAAGTAGTAATACATTTGTTTTTCTTCATCCCAGCCTTTTTCAACAAATTTTTCAGCACTTTCTGGATTGATAAAATCCATTTTAATCTGAATGTGAGTATCCAGATTAATTACGTTTTTAATCGATTTTCTAGCGTCAGAAACTGCTGCGTTGGCAATAGGGAATGAGGTTACATCTTCGATGCTGTATTTTTCTCCTTTATCAACTTTATAGTTTTTAAATTCAGGAATCAAATCAGGATTGTCTAGTACTTCATTCAAGAAATTCTGCTCTTCAAACTGATCATTTTTAGCGAAATAATTCACAGATCGGTTCATAAACATTACTTCCTCTTTCTTGTCTTCTGCTGGCAAAACAACGTCTTTTGCGAAGTTTTGACAGAATTTTAAATATTTTTTAGTGATGAAATTTTCATCTTCAAAAGCATCAACAGATAAAAAGTGCTCTAGCCAGTAACGCGCATCATAACGGTTGCTGTCTACAGTCAAGATTTTATATCCTTCTTCTTTTTTGTAATTGAAAATCAAACATCCTTTATCTAATTTACTTAGGTTAATTCCCTGCTGTAAAATCATTTCAAGGTTGCTTCCGTTTTCTTCAAACTGTAAAAAATCTGCTTGAAGTTCACTTTTAAAAATTCCGATTGCATCAACAACATTGTTATCAATACTTAGATTAGTCAAATACGTTACATAAACCTCTCCGTTTTTAATGTGCGGGTGATTTGACTGCTCGTATAAATGCTTTGTGATGTTTTTAGAAACCTCATGAATGTTAGCCGGATTAGCAAAAATCTCAGTTGCATATTTAAACATGTCGTTGTAGTCTAAGTCCACTTCGTGTGCAAACTGATAGTAGTTTTCTTCTTTTTCTCTAAAAGGCTTAAAAAAGAATTCTTTTATCAAAGGAACAATTTCATCATTTAAATTAAATGGCTGCTCCGATAAAAAAATAGCTTCGTTACGGCTTTTGTTTCCTACGCGATGTATCGCAAGGGTATCGATGTGGGTGTTGAATAGGTTGATCATTTTTTTCTAGTTTCATAGAAACAAAGTGACAAAGTGACAAAGGTTTATTTGCTGTCTTTTAATTTTTTTATAAAAGCACTCAGCATTCGTTCCAATTCTCTACTTTCTCCGTTTGTTTTACTGAATTGATACTCGTTTATATATTTTAAATTGAATGAAATTTCAAGTTGTGTCTGCATTTCGAATAATGATGACATAGAAATATTTAAGAATCTTAATAATTCAATTTTTCCATCTCTGCCGTATCCTTCAGCAATATTACTAGGTATTGATATTGAGGATCTTCTAATTTGCGAAGATAACCCATAAATTTCTTCTTTTGGAAATGAATTTGTTAGTTGGTAAATTTCAGTTACCAGATTCATAGATTTTTGCCAGATAAAAAGGTCTCGAAAAGTTTTCATATTTTATATTTAAAAATTAAATATAAAAATAAGAAAAAACCTATAAATAGTTAATTCCGAAAAGCAAAAAACTTTGCACCTTTGTCACTCTGTCACTTTGAATCTATAAAAATCAATTCCAATTCTCCTCAAATCCATAATCTTCGAAGCTATCGTCGCCTTCGAACATGTCAAGATCATCTTCGTCAAGATCGTCTTCAAATTCTCCGTAGATATCGTCGTGCATGTCATCTGCCTCAAAGTTTTTTTCGATGGCGTCTGCTGGCATTTCACCGTGAGAAAATAAAGTTTCTGGGTAAGTAACTCCAACTTGTTCATCTTCTACAGCAGCCAATTCAACTAAGAAAGTCCACATGCTGATGAAGTCATAAACGTAGATAATCTTTGTATTTTCTTTGTCTAAAATACTAGATAACGGATAATCGTTCATGGTTCTTATTTCGCCAGGAACATCTCCTGTATCAAAAAGCGGAATTTCATCTTCTTGATTCCAAGTATCATCACAAGTATAAAATGAAGCCACTTCTGATCCGTCAAAGCCAAAAGAGTTGAAGATTGCATTGTGTAAATCCTCAAGTGTATCCTCCTCAAGAATTGCAATGTCTCTGAAAATATCTTCTTCGGCGTCTAGAATAACTCTAAATTTATAAACCATAATCTTTGTTTTTATTGAGAGGTCAAAGGTAAAATATAAAAAACGAAATACGAATCTCGAATCGTGATTTGTTGAAAAGATTTTAATCTTCTGGTTTTCTGTTTTTTAATTATTGCGGTCCTGCAAGGTTTCCAAAACCTTGTAGGTCTGTTTTTGTTGTTAAAGTTATACCTACAAGGTTTTGTCAGGCTGAGCGGAGTCGAAGCCCACATTCCAATTGGAGCGCCCTTCGACTTCGCTCAGGGTGACATTGACAGTAAACTTAAACTATTTTCTCGCCAACCTCTTTCTTAATTTATGATAATGCTTGTGGTAAGTGCTATGACTCGGATAACTTCTGCTTGAAGTCATATTATTGAAAATTAAAGCCGTAAAAAGTAAAATTAAAACTCCTGTAAATACGGGAGAAAGAACATACATATATCCTAAAGCTTTTACTTTTTCAGTTCCGATAACCGCAATTAAAGCCGTTGCTCCTCCAGGCGGATGTAGCGTTTTGGTAATCTGCATTAAAATAATGGCAATTGAAACCGCAAGAGGTGCCGCAATCCACATAATGTCTGGAACCAGTTTATGAACTGTAACCCCAACAAAAGCAGAAATTACATGTCCGCCCACTAAATTTCGTGGTTGAGAAAACGGACTCTGAATAATTCCGTAAACCAAAACACTCGAAGCTCCAAAAGAACCAATTAAATAAACTGCATCTGGACCTGAAAAATGGATGGATTGCACATAAGCCAAAATTCCGATTCCGACGAAAGAACCTAAAAATGACCAAAAGTGTTCTTTATAATCAATTAATGTTTCTTTATATAAAATGTAGCGTGTTTTTCGATAGCTTCTTTTTATTTTTTCAGTTGGCATAATGTGTGGTATTTTACTTGAGCGTTGTGCTTTTTAATACATTTCGATCCCTGTTACTAAACGTAGCAAAACACTGTTTTTACAAAATTTCGGTATTAAAATTATTTAATTAAACTTGGAGAATAACTGTATACGGTATACGGATAAATAGTTTTTGCCGTATATTTTGAGATTAAACAAACAACCAGAATTGGGAAAAATAATGTGTAATCATTCGTTAATCCGCAAACCAAGAAAATGGCAGTAAAAGGCGCATGAATACTAGCGCTTAAAACCGCTGCCATTCCGATAATCATAAAGTTAACCGGAATTACATTTACATGAAAAAAGCTGTTTAAGATGGAAGCTAGTAATAATCCTAAAAATGCACCGATGAATAAACTTGGAGCAAAAACACCTCCATCGCCACCAGAAGCCAGCGTGATCGAAGTTACAATTGGTTTTAGAATTAAAATACCAATAAAAGTAAGCGCTAAAGTTATCGTAAGCTGTGCTTGATGTGCGTTTCCGAAAATTCCTTTAATGGCATGGTAACCTTCTCCGTATAACTGTGGAAAAAAGAATAAGGAAAGACTCAAAACTGCAGATCCTAAAATGATTTTGTAATAATGCGTATCGATTTTACCAAATTGTGATTTAAAGAATAAAACACAACGCGTTAGATAAACCGAATTCATTCCCGCTAATATTCCTAAAAGAATGAAGTACGGAATTGCTTTTAAATTCCATGTTGCAATTGAAACGGCAAACAAAGGTTCTTCTTTTAGAATAGTCAATAAACCGAAAGCTATAGAAACAGCAATTAAATTTGAAATGATAAAAGCTCGGGTTACTTTTCTTGAAATTACTTCAAAAGCAAATAAAACTCCCGCAATCGGACTGCTGAAAAGCGCTGTAACACCTGCCGCAACTCCCGCGCAAATTAATTCGGTTTTATATTGGCGGAAAACATTTTCTTTTTCGTGCGCAACAGAACCAATGGTTGCTGTAGCCACTACGGTAGAAACTTCAATCCCTGTTGAACCTCCAAAAATTACGGTTAATAATCCGTTGATGAAGTGTGATGGAATTTTATAAGAAGGAAGATTTTTAGATTTTGATGCTGTACTTTCAAAAACTTCTTTGATGCCTTTGTTTTCTTTTTTCTTAAAAAGATATTGTCTTAAGAAATAAATTACTGATAATCCGAAAACAGGAAATATGATGTAAAATATCGGATGAACAGAGACTTCATGAAAGAAGATTTCTTCGTAATATTCTGTTATTTTTTTAAGTGAAATTCCGAGAAAGGCTGAAAGAAACCCAATTAAGATAGAAACAATAACTAATTTTCGGAATTTAATGAATTGATGATTTTTTTTGATTTGCGCCGTTTTGTTCATCAGAAGTAAGTTTGCTGTCCGCACTTTTTTTATGCGGGTTACAAAATTAAGAAGCAAATTCGGTTTTTTCTAGAAAATATTGATTTTAGTGTGTTAAAATCGATATAAGCAAGAAAATTCTTTCTCTTGATGGTATTGCCACGAAGTCGCTAAGGCTCGAAGTTTTTTATTATCTAAAGTTAATAGGTTTGT
>NZ_JBSKGP010000014.1:0-141017 GCF_054075165.1 Flavobacterium erigeronis
TCAGCTATGTGTTTTGATGCAAAGTGAAAAGCCTTTACGCGCAAAGCAAAACTATGTGTCTATGTGTTAAAAACGAATTACGTCATATAATTAAAAATAAAAACTATGAAAAAAATTGTAATGCTGTGCTGTACTTTTCTGCTGATGGGAAATGCAATGGCGCAGGAAATTCCGTTAGTTTCCAATATTTTGTCGAGGAACAATATTACGTTAAACGGAAAATGGAGTTATATTGTAGATCCGCTTGAGAATGGGTATTATGATTATCGTTTAATGCCTTTCAAAAACAACGGATTTTTCGAAAATAAAAAATGGAACACCACAGATTTAACCGAATATAATTTCGCGACTTCTGCCACAATGGACATTCCGTCTGACTGGAATTCGAAAGACCAAAGACTGTTTTTTTACGAAGGAACGGTTTGGTTTCAGAAAGACTTTAATTATAAAAAAGATTCTAAAACCAAAGGGATTCTGCATTTTGGAGCAGTCAATTACGATGCGAAAGTCTATGTAAACGGAAAAATGGCAGGAACGCACGTTGGAGGTTACACGCCTTTCAATTTTGATGTAACCGATTTATTAGTCGACGGAAATAATTTCGTAGTCGTAAAAGTCGACAACAAACGCCACAAAGACAATGTGCCAACAGTAAACATGGATTGGTGGAACTATGGCGGAATCACAAGAGACATAACGCTGGCTTCTGTTCCAAACACATATATCGAAGATTATCTGGTTCAATTAGACAAAAAAGAAAAAGGAAAAATTACAGGTTTTATAAAACTAAACAGCGAAACTGCCAATCAATCCGTTTCAGTTTCTATTCCCGAATTGAAAATCAAAAAGAATGTTACGACGGACGCTAAAGGAATAGCATATTTCGAAATAAAAGCCAATCCCGTTTTATGGACGCCTGAAAAACCAAAGTTATACGATGTATTAATCAGCAAAGCAGACGAAAATATTGCCGATCAAATTGGTTTTAGAACTATTGAAACCAAAGGAAAAGAAATTCTTTTAAACGGAAAAAAAGTCTTTTTACGCGGAATCAGCATTCACGAAGAAGCGCCTTTCAGATCGGGAAGAGCATGGTCTGAAGACGATGCTAAAACCTTATTGAACTGGGCGAAAGAATTAGGCTGTAATTATGTTCGTCTGGCGCATTATCCGCACAACGAAAACATGGTAAAAGAAGCCGAAAAAATGGGAATCATGATCTGGTCTGAAGTTCCCGTTTATTGGACGATTTCGTGGACCAATCCAGATACGTATGCGAATGCAGAACGCCAATTGCACGATATGATTTACCGAGATAAAAACCGTTGTGGAATTGTAATTTGGTCAATTGCCAACGAAACACCTCATAGCGACGAAAGAGATATTTTCCTGAGCAAACTGGCAAAATACGCGCGTACGCAGGACAATACCCGTTTGATTAGTATGGCGATGGAAGTAACCAAAAGTCCGAACAATGTGAATACCCTTCACGACAATATGAATGAGTTTGTAGATATTGTAAGTTTCAACCAATATTTGGGCTGGTACAGAGGAACGAACGAATCGTGTAAAGACATGCAATGGGTGATTCCGTATAACAAACCCGTTATCATCAGCGAGTTTGGAGGCGAGGCTTTACAAGGTCGTCACGGCGATAAAAAAGAACGCTGGAACGAAGAATATCAGGAAGAATTATACATTCAAAACACGCAGATGTTCAATAGAATTGAAGGTTTAGCCGGAGTTTCTCCGTGGATTTTGGTCGATTTCAGATCACCAAGAAGACAATTGCCGGACATTCAGGATTTCTTTAACCGTAAAGGTTTAATCTCCGATCAGGGAATTAAAAAGAAGGCTTTTTATGTGATGAAAGATTGGTATAAGCAGAAAGAAGAGGAATATAAATAAGAGTTTTAGATAAAGTGAAAAACCTTCAAAGTCAAGTTTTGATTTTGGAGGTTTTTTATTGAATGCTTAATCATTCCTAAAATTTAAACAATTCAATATATTCTATTTGGAGAGCATCACAAACTTTTTCAAGGGTAGAAAGCGTTGCATTTACATTTCCTTTTTCCAATCTGGACATATTACTTTTCTCAAAATTGCATTTGGATGCCAATTCTTGTTGGGAAATTTTTTTTTGATTTCTGATTTCTACAATTCTCTTTCCCACTTTCTGTTGTATGGTTTCGCTCATTTCGAATTATCTTTTATGATAATTCAAAATTTGTTATATATTTGCAATTATAGGTTATCATATATGATAACTAATGAAAATGATTAAAATTAAACTCATGGAAACACAACAAAAAGCCGTAACAGAATTATTAGAAATAATGAATAAAGGAAACTATTTTAATAAGCTCAAACCTAATAATGATTCTTTTTCCGCAACTCTGAATGTATCTTGTTACAATGAATTAAATATTATGATTATTGCTTTATTAAAAGCAAGTGTTACTATGCTCCAAAGCGAAGATTCTACCAAACCTTTCTCTGATGCCATGATTTTAGTTGAAATGGCGTTGCAACTTTTGCCGAATGATGAAATGGAGTTGTTGGATGAGGTTTTTAGAATTGGGCTTGATATTGAAAAATAAGACCTCCATATTACTTTTGAGCTTGAGAATTTTAAAGAGATAGTTAGTTAATTAGATATAAAATAACCTCTAAAAATATGATTTTAGAGGTTATCTAGCTGTATATTTTATTTAAGAATTATAAAATAAGTTTCAATGAAATTATGTGTTTAATTAATTTCGTATTCTGAGTATGGTTTATTTATAGATATCTAAAATTCCAAATTTCATCAGTTATTTCTTGTAATGTATCTTCTCGATGCTCTAAAAATTCAAATGGATCGATAGAATTAATATTGTTTAATTCTGGCAAATAAAAATTATTAAATAAGAATTGAATTTTTTCTGATGTACTTAATTTAATAAATTCCAAATGGTTATTACGATGAATCAACACGTGATTTGCTACCGAATAGAGGCGAGGATAATAAAAAGGATCTTGATTAAATTCATGAAAATCTTTTTCATCAAATATTGAAACTAATATATAAGATCTTTGCTTTCTACTTCTTAATAAAATTTGAAAATCTTCATCATTATCTCTTGTAAAATGATAAATTATCCTTGCGAAATAATAATGATAGTATCCCCAATTATTCATCAAATGAAATTTAGTCAAAGATGGAATATTATTAATTTTTAGCTCTTCAATCTTATTATTTAATATATTGTGCAAACTGTCTATTTCTAAATTTCTTACATCTTTAATTAATTCGTAAAAATAATTTCGTATGGTACTTTGAGTAATTGTTCTGTTTTGTAATAATCTAATGTTTGTATATATATCAATAAATTTTCCAATAATCTTAATTTTTCCATCAATTGTTATGTCGTCATCAGATTTCGAAATTGGAGATAGAAATAAAGGATACGAAAGAGAATCCGCAATTGTGTAAAAATTATTTATATAAAGATTTTCAAAGTAATAATTATTATGGTTTTTATAACTAAATATTTTTAAGTATTGAGTTGAAAAGAAATCAAAATCTGAACGAATAAAATAATAAAAGTCGCCGGACTTTTTTAAATATAATCTATTAGAGTTGTTTTTTACCCAAGAATGAAATTGTGAGCCAATTTGCTCAAAATCTTCGTTTTCAGCACCTTTTATATTTGCTCTTTTAGTTTCAGCATATTTAGCTCTTAACCAATTCTTAAAAAAATCTAGATCACTATCGATCCCTATAATCGCCTTTATATCAAAAATCCTCTCTTTCCAAAACTTATTCATTTCCTCGCTCTTATCATCATCTTCTATCATTGATAATAAAAATCCTTTTAATATTTCTGTTGGATTTAGACTCATACCCCTATCATTCATTGTTTCAAATATAGTGTATGCGCTTTCCATGCTAAAAGCTTTTATTTCTACTAGGACCACATTTTTTAATAGCCATTCGATAAAAATTTCTAGTTTTTCAGAATTTTTTAAATCTTCAGGAAATAACTTAGTAATATCTTCATATCTCTGAATTATATTAGGTATTGATTCATCTTTTAATTTTTTTGTATCAATATTTTCTAACTCTTCTATTTCATAATAATCTTCATCGTGATGTCTTATAAGATGATCGATTACTTGAATTCTTGATTCGACATTTAGTACTAGTGTTTTTTTTCCACCTGTTTTGACAAATAGATATTTTTCTAGATCTAATCTAGAATTTTCGTCTAATATTTTTATTTGAAGATGAGACAGATAAATTAGTAATAGAGTAAATGAAGTTAATCTCTGTTGCCCATCAACTATAGATAATTCTTTGCTGTCATCACATAAAACTATAGGCCCCATGTAATAACTACCATAATCTCTGTAAGACTCAATAGTATCTTCTTCTTTGTAGTATTTGTCAAAATTTGTTGCTAAATCACTAATTAACGCTTCAATATGTTTTCTTTGCCAACGATATTCGCGTTGAAAAGCATCAATTCTAAATCTATTATCTACTAAAATTTGAGATAAACTTCTGTCTTTTGCTTCTAAGAATTTCATTTTTATATAAGTTCTTTAATTAGTATATTTTGAATTTGGTAAGCATATTTATAAATACCTAAATTAGCTGATATAGGGTGAAGTTCTCCATGGAATAATTTACATCTCAATTCATATAATATTTCAATTATGACTTTACTAACAAGTTCATAATTATTTATAAAATATAAATTTTTATTTTTATTTATTTCGATTGATGAACTTGGTGGAACGTATGCTCCTTGAGGAGTAACGGACGGATTTAAGATAATTATTTCAGGTTTTTTTGGATTCATTTCAGCGAAACAAGCATCTAAATATTGTTTTTTGTCATTTGGAATACTAATATAATCAGGATTTTCATGAAATTCTTTTAAAGACCAATTAAATAGATCTACATAGTGTATAGTATTTGCACCTCTTCTAGAAATAATTTGACAAATCCACCTTTTAGAAGTTCTTGGCTGAGTACTTCTAAACTCTACTTTATAATCATAATGCCCAAAAGGGATTACATGTGATGGGGTGTTATTTCTGCTTAAATTGGTATTATGAAATGAAATTCGTTCTTCTTCATTAGGGATTGGATGTCTTTCTAATTCGAAATGAAGCTTACTTAAGAGAATTTTAAATTCATGCGATTGTTCATCAGTTGATCTAAGTAAAGAAATTATTTTATCTCTATATCTATTAGAATTATCTTTTACATAATCAATAATTTCTCTATCTCGAGTTCTTGGGATCGTTTCGTCATAAAAATTATCCATATACCATGCATTATATGGTATCCAAGCTTTAACAAACATTGTATAATAATCTAATTCAGACTTGTTAATCCACTCCTGCAAATAAATATTAGCCATTTTGTAACTTTTTATTAATAAACTCCATTGCTTTTTTCTCGTTATCCTCAATTGCAATTTCTACAGCTCGTTTTGCCACATCTAATAAATGCTCGCTATGTTTTTTTAGGGAGAAACTTTCTTTTACTAAGGTTTCTATTCGTCGTTGTATTTTGTAGTCAATAATGGGAACAATAACATTATTTATTTCACCTACTCTCCAGTGCAAAATAATGGAACCCCCAGCATCTCTTTCAGCTTGCATTTGTACTAAATCTGAATTTAAAACTAGAGTTAAATATTCAGGAACAACTTGCTTTTCGTTTTTAACATTTAAGTTTAATATTGCACCTGAAGTTACACCTTCAAAATCTTCTTGTAATTGGAAAGCCATTCCAACAGTTCCATCTTTGGAAAATAAAATTGATCCTTTTTTTGGTTTAAGGTCATTAATTTTTTCATGATTATCTTTTATAAAATCAAAATTTAATTTTTTGTTGGGTTCAGATAAACCAAATTTATTAAAATCTGCAACTCGCATAAATGGCAAACCTACGTTGCCATCTGAATAATATTTTGAACCAGGCTCAATAGATTTTACTATAGTTGCAATATTTTTTAAGATATCATATTTTTGAGTTTTTATTTTTTTTACTATTTTCTCATATTTTTTTTGATAATACTCAGCGTCTAATCTTCCAGTAATGCCAAAACTTTCTTTGAAACTTTTTATGTTGTAATTTAAAATATCCTCAGAATTCGAATTTGTTAAATGTTCATCCAGACCAATTTCATGTAGTAATTCCTTTTCGGCTTGTTTATATAAAATTTGCGATTTTCTTTTTATACTGATTGAAAGTTTATAAATTTCCTCTATTTTATTTTCAATTAAAGAGCTGTATTTAGGAAGTTTTAGATCTTTTATCGATGGTAATGTTAAGTGTGGCTGTCCAGTTTGGCTGGCAGTTCTCCAAAGTAAATCTTGTCCATAGTCAGAATGCAAAAATACCCATAAAAAGTACTTATTATATTTGACTAAATTATTAGTTCTTAGTAAAATTATATCTCTGCTTAATGCATAATTTTTATATTCGTCAGTAATTAATCCAACTTTAGCTAAAGTATTACCTCCTTTAGCAATAATTAAATCTCCTGGATAACCGATTGCTATTGTCGATTTATTAGAGTCAAGTAATTTTTGAGGTAAAAAAGTTGTATTGTCAGTAATAGTAACCAACCCGTTTTTTATTTCGTTAACTCTTAAAAAAGGTATTCCTTCCCTACTGAAGTTATAAAATTCAACAATTGATGGATAAAATGCGCTACAATCAATTTTTACTTCGATATCTGGCAAAGTGATTTCTCCGATTTTTTTTATTCTCTTTGAAAGACTTAAATATTTTTTCATATAATATTCAGAATCAATTCTATTTTTTATATGATCAATTTCAGAATATTTAATGATTGAAATTTCAAGCCGTTCCAACAAATCCAAATATTTGGTTTCGTCGAAACGGCTAATTACTTTCCCACAAATGAAAGTTTTTCTTTTTTAGCAAATTCTAAGAATGCTTCGGCTATGCCATCTTTAGTAAGTCCGTCGTGGTTGTACAAATCGTGCTTTACATATTTGTGTTTGTGTTTATCTAATGCATCAACACCAAATTCGTCCTTTACATATATTTTGTCACCGCTATTGTCTTTACTTGGCTCCTGCATGGTGGCAAAAAATATGGGATAGTCTTTTGATTTGGGACATAATTGATCGTCCCATTTTTGAACTAAGAGAACCGATGTTTTAGTCCCTGTATGCGGTTTAAAAAAATTACCGTGAAAGCCAACTACCGCCAATATGCGACAGTGTTCAGCTATGAAGTCACGGATATTTTTGTCACTACTATTATTAAAACGCCCTTGCGGTAATACAATTGCCATTCTTCCACCTGCTTTTAAAAAATCAAGGTTGCGTTCGATAAAGAGAATATCTCTTCCAACAGAGGTTTGATATTTACCAGTAGACTTTTTACCTAATTCATATTTTGCAAGTATTCTACTTTCTTTAATATCTCCAGCGAACGGTGGGTTAGCCATAAGTATATCAAACTCAAAATCACGATTAATATAGCTCTCATTTTCTTTAGTTTCTATTTTGATTTTACGGATTTTCTTTATGTTTTTCCATCCAGTACCATATGTGTCAATCCATTCTTCATCTTTTGTTTTTTCGCTCCAACGTTCATAGTCTAAAGTATTCAAATGTAAAACATTCGTTTGTCCATCACCAGCTATTAGATTTAGACATCTGGCAACACGTACTGCCTTTTCATCAAAGTCAATAGCAAATACATTATTTTGAACATAATCAAGAACTCTTGGAATTGGTGGCTTTGTAGTCATCATTTCATCATCGGCAATTCCTTCTTCTTTGTGTATTTGATTTTTAACGTAGAAGAAGGCATGTACAGGGAAACCACAACTTCCGGCAGCTGTGTCTATAACCGTTTCGTGTTCCTGTGGATTTAGCATTCGGACGCACATATCAATACCATAGCGAGGGGTAAAATATTGTCCTTTCTCACCTTTGCTGCTTTTATTTATTAAATATTCAAAGGCCTCGTCAACTACGTCAAGATTACTGTTAAACAGCTTTACTTTTTCTAGAGAGCTAACACAGATTGCTAAGTGTGAAGGCGTAAGCATAAGTTTGGATTCAGCTGGAAATACACCTTCCCATTTTTTATTAGCTTTATTAAATAAGTCTTGTATTTTTTCTTTTAATTCTATTTCAGTGTCACCATTATTTCTAAATCCTAAATGGCGTTTGCTATTACGGCCACTTTCCATTTCGTCATATAATTTGGTGAATATTAATTTAAAAAGTTCTTCGAAAACATCTACTCCCGCATTAGCAAGTACCTCATCCTCCATTTCGAGAATCAAATCTTTTAATGATTTTTTCTCGGTTACCAGTTTGTCCTTTTTAATTAAATCTGCTAAGGTCCACGGTTCGTTTAAAATATCGGATAGTTTTTCAGATGCTTTTGGAATGGCAGGTATATCTTCAAAATAATTGGGATCTTTTCTATGATAGTAAGAAATACTGTCACCATTACTCCAAATTCCGATTGTTGCGCCAGTAGCATTACAATAAGAATGTAATTGTTCCTTCCCGTCTTTAAGTTTTGGTTTTTTAACTTCTATAATAATATTTACGGCTCTAGAATCCGCTTTATCAAAAATAACTATATCGGCACGTTTTTTTTCTCTACCAAAACTAACTGCATATTCCAATTCCATTTTTTCAAAAGAATAACCATAATCCTCATTTAAAACCATTAAATATAATTGACGTATAGCTTCTTCAGGAACGAGTTTAATTTTTTTTCTCCTAACTAGACAATCAATATATGGGATTTCGATGCCTTTTTTATCAGCCTCCGTGAAAATAGATTCTTCTAGTTTTAAAATTTTATTTACAGAGAATTGAGTTAATTTATAATTAGAATCTCGAAGAATATCAGTTAATTTCATTAGTAATTTTATAGAATTAAAGTTTTTCAAACCTACCAAAAATAAACCATTATAACAATAATGTTTTGACTTGTTTTAAATTGTAAATATTACCAGAAAGTAAACAACTTTTAAAAACTGTTTAGTCAAAATATTATTATGTTAGTATATTAAAAAAGAAAGAATGTTTTTAGTTTCCGTATACGATGGTTCCGCTGAAAATTTTTCAAATAAACTGTAGATAAAGCATTTTTATCACATTATTAAAAATAGAGGTTTTAGAAAAAGTGTACTTCGATTCAAGATGTCCAGAAACCAACAGCAAGCAAAATGTAGTTTGTTTATGAAAGATTTGTACGCGAAGGAACAAAAAATATAAACAAGACTTTCTTAGAAACCTCATTTCCTAACCCGAGGCATCTCCATTAACACAAAAAAAAAAAAAGAAGTACTAAAAGCCGAAAGACTTTTTGTACCCAACCAAATGCACAATCTGGCTCGAAGTATATTCCTAACTGTCCAAAAAATCAATAAAGTAAAACCTCCAAAGGCAGTTTAGATTTTAGAGGTTTTTTTATGTTTTTTCCTTAATTTTAAAATCGAAAAAAAGCAGTTTATGACTTTAAATCTACAGCCCGTTTTAGAAAACGATCTTTGTATTCTATCTCCTTTAGAAGAAAAAGATTTTGATACTTTATACAAAGCAGCTTCTGATCCTAAAATTTGGGAACAGCATCCCAACAAAGACCGATGGAAGAAAGAAGTGTTTGAGAATTTTTTTGAAGGAGCTATTAAAAGCAAAGGCGCTTTTAAAATTATAAATAAAGCAACTGGAGAAGTTGTAGGAAGTACAAGATTTTACGATTTTAACCAAGAAGAAGACTGTATTTTTATCGGATATACTTTTTATACCGTTTCCTGTTGGGGAAAAGGGTTTAATCTAAGCGTAAAAAAAATGATGCTGGATTATCTTTTTGAATATGTTTCAAAAGTTAGATTTCATATTGGTTCAGAAAATATTCGATCTCAAATTGCAATCTCAAGAGTGGGAGCCGAAAAAATTGCCGAAGAAGAAGTAGCTTACTTCGGAGAAAAACCGAAATTAAATTTTGTGTATCAGATTGACAAAGCAAATTGGATAAAAGAAAAGCCTTAAAAATTACGTTTTAAGGCTTTTGTGTTTTTTAAATAAACGGCTTTTTATTGTACCAAATAAGGAACCTGATCGGCTTCGCAAAGTCTAAAATAACCGAATGCAAAATTATTGGCATCAGTACTATTGACAATGTTTCCTCTAATGGTTCCAGGAGGAACAGAAAACGGATTTGAATTTGAAGCTTCCAAAATTAATTTCCAATAATTAAAGAAATTTTTAGAAACGCCTCTGTGCGTAATGGTTACGGTGTTTCCGGGTTTCATTTTGTCTTCATCAGAAAATCTCGTGCTGATTTCGTTTCCGTTATAGAACTCATCATTTGTGATTTCGTATTCTGGGTAAATCAAAAATTCGCTTTGATAATCGGTTACATAAAAATTAGTCTGATCTGCTGGGTCGTTGTAATAAAAAGTCAGTTCGATGATATCTTTCCCATCAAAATCTGGAACAATTTTCTGTTCTACTTTATTGATTGGAGTTACAGAAGTTAGTTTTTCAGTCGCCGTGAAACTTTGTCCTTCAACATCTACAAACAATTTATAATCGGCATCAATTACAGGAACAAAATTGGTGCATTTGTAAACTCCGGCTTCGGTTTCATTAAAAGTAAAAACATCACCATTGCTGTTTTCTATTCGTACTTGCGCACCCGAAACTTTTGGTGTAGAACCGCTGTAATAAGGAGCAGTTTTACTGATTTTTATCGTTTGCTCTTTCCCGTCAGTTCCTTTTTTCCAGATAATTTCAGCGTCAATGACCAGTTTGGTTTCGCCGGTTGGCAAATCAAGATTTACCACGTCTTCGCATGAAGCGAAAGAAAAAACAAAAAGAAGAGTTATTAATGCCAGTGCTCTGTTCATTACCGTATATTTTTTCAATTTATTCATAGCATTAAAATTTAAAATTATAAGAAACTCCAGGAACAATTCCGAAAATCGAAAGTCTTCTGGTTTCATTTGCTCCCGTATCTTCATTGGTTGTAAAACTCATAGAAGCCGCATTTTTTCTGTTGTACACATTGTATAAGCTAAATACCCAATAGCTTTGCCATCCTTTCTTTTTGTCTGGTTTTGGCGTATAAGTCGCCGCAAGATCCAAGTGGTGGAAAAGAGGCAATCTGTTTTCGTTTCTTAAAGAATAATTTGGAACGTGAATACCGCCCATTTCATAATAACCATTTGCATACGTTACTGGCTGACCCGACTGTAAAGTGAAATTTCCATTAAAAGACCATTTCGGGTTTAGTTCATAACTTCCCACAATGCTCAAATTATGCATTTTGTCATAACCCGATAAATACCAGTCACCATTTGCAATTCCCGGTTCTTCAGGAGTTCTTCCCGGTGTTTTTTGTTCCGCGCGAGATAAGGTATAAGAAACCCATCCGGTGAAAACGCCTCTATTTTTTCTTAACAGTAATTCCATTCCGTAAGATCTGGCTTTTCCGGTTAAAATAACCTGCTCAATGTTGTTGTTAGCCAAAACATCAGCGCCGTCAATATAGTCAATACGATTTTGAACATTTTTGTAGAATAATTCGGTTTCTAAAGAGTAATCGCCGTCTTTGAAATTTCTGAAATAACCCATCGCATACTGATCCAAAAGCTGAGGTTTTGTAAAAGGGCCGCTTGGAGTCCAGATGCTCATTGGCAACGGAGACTGCGTGTTGGATAAAATATGAATGTACTGCGCCATTCTGTTGTAACTTGCTTTTACCGAAGTTTCGTCGTTAAAAGCATAAGACAAGGCGGCACGCGGCTCAAAATTGTCGAATTTGCTGATGGTTTTTCCTTTTCCGTAAGAGATGCTTCCTGTTGGTGTTCCTTCTTCGTAAATATTGTATAACGGATTATAAACTACAGCCTGACCATTTTCGTAAGTGCTGATTGCTTCATCTCCTAAACGGTAAAACATGCTGTAGCGAAGTCCGTAACGGAAATTCAGTTTCTCTGTAATCTGATTTTCAAAATCAACAAAAGCAGAAGCTTCTAAAGCATATTTTTTATCCAGTTGCATATAATTAAACTGCGAATCTGAAGAAGTTGGTTTTACAACTCCAGGATTGAAATTATAATACAAACCATCTATACCATAGTTGATTTTAAATTTCTCCGACTGCTGAAAGTTCCAGTTGTATTTCAAACCATAACTCTGAATATTGCTGTCCCATTGAAAACTTTCAATCGGAATTTCTAGGTTAAATCTGTAATCACTGTAGAAAGTAGATAAATTACTGTTTAAGCGATCAGAAAATTTATGTTTCCAGTTTAAAATTCCCATTGTACTTCCGTACGTACTCGCAAAACGATCGTTAATGTCGAATAAATCGTTTCCGAAATAACCAGAAAAAGACAGCGTATTCTTCGCATTAAAACGATAATTTAATTTCGCATTCAAATCATAAAACATGGCAGAGTTATTATTGTCAGCCAATTTCATAAATAAATGCGCATAAGAAGCACGGCCAGAAAGAATAAAAGAACCTTTTTCTTTTTCCAGCGGACCTTGAACCAAAAGTCGGCTCGAGATAATCCCAATTCCACCATTTACTTTATATTCTTCAAAATCTCCAGTTTGTTGCGTAACATCTAGAACAGAAGAAACGCGCCCTCCAAATCTTGACGGAATTCCACCTTTGTATAAATCTAAACCGCTAACTACATCAGCGTTGAAAATAGAAAAGAAACCAAACATGTGCGAGTCTGCATAAACAGGAGCGCCATCCAAAAGAATCAAATTCTGATCTGCAGCACCACCGCGGACATTAAAACCTGAAGAAGCTTCTCCCGCATTGGTAACACCTGGCAAAGTCAAAATCGATTTTAAAGGATCGGCTTCGCCCATTGCAACCGGAATTTTCTTGATTTCCTGCATCGAAAGTCTGTTCACACTCATTTGTGTGGTTTTGATGTCGACCGCTTTATTGGCTACCACAATAACTTCTCCCAATTGCTGGCTGTCAGAATCGATGTTGAAATTAACTCTGTTATCATCCGAAACAGAAACACGTTTTTCTTCATTTTTAAAACCTACGTAACTCACCTGAACGGTATAGTTTCCGTTTGGAACTTCAATACTGTATTTTCCGTTTGCATCTGTTACAACGCCAGTTTCCAGTTCTTTAACGTAAATATTAGCACCAATTACAGGCTGTCTTTCATCATCATAAACGGTTCCGCTTAGCTTGCTTTTTTTTTTGGCAGGCTTTTGTGTTTGAGCTTTCTGCTTCACAAAAATATTATTGCCCACTATAGAAAATTGAACAGACGAAATCTGGTTTAATTCGGTAATAAGCTTGCTGATTTCGATACTTTTAAAAGTTTTATTTTGTGTAAAGTACTTTTTATTGGTATCGATCTGATCTGTAAAAGCAAATTTAAAGTCGGTTTGGCTTTCAATCTGTTTGAAGAATTCTTTTAAAGTTACATTTTGATCTACAGTTACCGTAATGCCTTGAGCAGACATACCTAAGCTGAATAAAAAAAAGCATGCTGAAATTATATGCTTCATGAAATTTTGTATTTTTGAATATTATTAAATGGAATAACCTCGTGTTATCCTGAATATTAGGAGGATGTGGAGTTTCGCGGCTTACATCCTTTTTGTTTTTATTGAAAATTAATCTGCTTTAAATCTTCATTTATTTCAAAGTTTAGGTTATACATTTCTGATATTAGTTGGACAATTGTTTTTAAATCTTCTTTTTTATTGATTCGAATGGTAATTTTCTGATTTAGATTTTCTTTCGGAATATTGACTTTATAACCGTAGTTTTCTTCAATATATTGACTGATAACAGAGAGTTTTTCGTCATCAAAATCTACAAATCGGCTGAATTCTGTTACCGAAGCAATTTCGTTTCCGTAAGTGAATTTATCTCCAGGTTTCAAGATCCATTTTTGATCTTTGCCTTTTACGCTCATTTCTACGCTTCCTTCAAAAAGTTCGACAGTTATTTCTTCATTTTCAGATTCTTTAACGGTAAAAGAAGTTCCTAAAACTGTTGTGGTAGTTTCGTCGCAGAAAACCTGAAACGGATGCTGTTTGTCTTTTTTGACTTTAAAATAAGCCTGACCGTCAATTTCGATTTTTCTATTTGAAGCAAAATTTTGTCCGTACTTAATTTTTGAATTTGGACTCAGTTCCACTTTTGAGCCGTCTGGCAAGACAACATATTTTATTGTTGAAGTTGTATTTTCGATTACAGTTTCAGCTAGAACGGCATTTTCGGTAGAAGATTCTCCGTTAAAATAAATTCCAGTTCCAATTAAAACAAAAAGTAAAACAGCGGCAGCGGAACAGTAGTGCCATGGTCTTAAGGAACGTTTCTTTTGAGTAAAAGTTTTGGCGCGAAATTCTTCCCACGAAGTTTCTTTTTCTTCATTTGAATGCGAATGGGAAGTTTCGTTCCAAAGCTTTTCGAATTCCTTGTCAAATTTTTCGTTATCCATTTTTTAGATTTTTAAATAAGTTGACATTGAAATCCATGTTTAGTAAAAACGCCGTAAACCATTTCGTGAATTTCTCTATTGGTTTCGATTTTGAGAATATTATCGCGTCCCTGCTTATCAAAATTTATGATGCAGTCGGAAATAACGAACTGTAAAAGAGCAATGAGTAGAGTTGCATCTTTTTTGGTTCTAACATTAGTTTTATACGCTTCGATATGCATTTTTAGTTCTTTGTTTTTTAGTATAACAAACGAGAACTAAAAAGTTCCTAATGGTTTTCGATTTTTTTTCGAATAAATTTACTGGCGAGATAAATATGATTGGCAATGGTCTTTTCAGAAAGATCCGTTATTTCTGCAATCTCCTTATAGCTAAGGTTTTCCAGTTTATGTAAAGTGAATATTTTTTGTTGCTGTTCTGGCAGCTGATTGATGAAGTTTTGTAATTTTTCTTGTCTTTCTTCAAAAACTCCTGATTCTGATTCTTCTTGAGGAACATCAATTTGAACGGGATCCAACGGAATTACTTTGTTTTCTCTATTAACATGATTGATGATAATGTTCTTGCAGATCACAAATATTTGTTTGTCGAACAAAACTTCTTCGTTTAGCAATTCTCTTTTGTTGTAAAGTCTGATGAAAGTTTCCTGAACGAAGTCTTCGGGAGTAAAGACAGAAGAATTAAATCGTTTGGCAATATTGATAAGTTTGTCGTAGTAGCTGAAGTATACTTCTTTGAAAGCTGCTTCATTACCTTTTTTTAAACTTAAAATAAATTTTTTATTGTCCATAACGAAAATATCGTGACTAGCTTCCTAGTCTAAACTCATTGGTGTCAATATTATTGTATTCGGAAATTGAGTAATCTCAAAATGTAATTAGTTACAAAGAACCGTAATTTAATTTAAGATTGGACGCTTTTATTGGAGAAATGTTACAGTTGATTTCAAATAAAAACCCTTAAACATTTGTCTAAGGGTTTGTTTTTATTGTTCATTTGAAATTTTAACTTTTATAAGCAGCGGTAAGTTTATCTAGAAACTGAAAAAGTTTTTCATTCATTTCACTAAAATCGTGCGAAAGAATTTCTTCTGGATTTTGAACGAATTGGTGTTTTTTGCTTTTCGCTAATAAATCAGTTTCACTTTCAATTAAAAGAGAAACAACCTCAACGTTTAATTCCATGTGGCACTGAAAACCGTACACAAGATTAGAATACGAAACAATCTGAATAGGGCAGCCTTCGCTAAAAGCCAGCACTTTACTTTCTTTTGTTAAACCCGGCATATCGTTGTGCCAGTGCCCGACATTTAGAACAGAACCAAAATGATTTATCTTTTCATCTTTAATTCCGTCTTCGGTTAAAGTGATTGGGAAAACTCCAATTTCTTTTTCTGGACTATGGCCGACTTTTGCGCCTAAAGCTTCACCAATTAATTGCGAACCCAAGCAAACTCCAACAACTGCTTTTCCTGCAGCAATGCATTTCTGAATTAAGGATATTTCAGCTTTAGCATTAAAATGCGGACATTCTTCCAGAGTCGTATTGGGACTTTGAGGTCCGCCCATTACAATCAGCATATCTATTAAGTCAACAGAATTTGGCAATGCATCATTTTTATAAACTTTAGAAAAAGAAATTTTGTGCTTTCTGCTTTCTGCCCAATTTAGATAAGCGCCCGGAGCTTCGTATGTTTCGTGTTGTACAAAGTGTATGTTCATCTTCTTTAGAATTTAAAGCAAATTTATTTTGAAAAAGAACAATACCAATAGTCCACTTTTTCTTTTACTAAAATAGTCCAGCTTTAAGAATTCAGTAAGAGCATCATCTGGATATCTACTCTGTCATAGGTTGAAGAAATTCCAGTTATTTCTTTAAATCCTAATTTCTCATACAATTTAATGGCGGGCTGCAGTTTGGTGTTGCTTTCCAGATAAAGTCGAGTTGCACCTTTTTCTTTAGCCCATTTTATAGCTGTTTCTGCCAATAATAATCCAACGCCTTTTCCTTGTGCTTTCGGACTTACCGCCATTTTTGCCAATTCGTAATCGTAATCTTTTCCGTCACTTTTAATTAAAGCGCAAACGCCTAAAACTTCATCATTTAAAATAGCAGAAAAAATTTCGCCGCCTTTATTTATAATATATTCTTCGGCGTGGTCAAGCGCTTTTACATCATTTGGTTCCACTACAAAATACTTTGAAATCCATTCTATATTTAAATCCTTAAAACTCTTTTTATATTCTGGTTTATAGGTAACTATTTCTATTTGTTCTTTATTTTTCATACTAAAATTAAATACTGTTTTTTATTATACTGCCTAATTTTTCCAAATCAGATTCGACACGTTCATTCCATTCCAAAGCATACGTAAGCCTCATGCAATTGTTGTATTGATTGTATTGCGAAAAGATTCTTCCGGGCGCAAAATTGATTTTTTGAGCAAGAGCCGTATTATACAATTCGGTTGTCGAAATTCTTTCGTCCAATTCCAGCCATAACATAAAACCTCCTTTTGGCTGTGCAATTTTGGTATTGTCTGGAAAATAAGATTCTACCGCACGATTGATTTGCAAATAATTAGTGTAAAGTTTATTTCTAAATGTTCTCAGGTGATGATCATAACGGCCGTGTTCTAAAAAATCTGTAATCACATCAGAATACAAAGGAGAGTTACAAACTGTTTGAATTAGTTTTTGCCTTATAATTTGATCTTTAAATTTCCCAGGCGCAATCCATCCCACGCGATAGCCTGGCGCAAGAGTTTTAGAAACAGAACCAATCCATAAAACTAAACCAGCTTCATCGTAAAATTTGCAAGGTTTAGGACGTTCAGATCCAAAATAAAGATTGCCATACAGATCATCTTCAATTAAAGGAACATTGTATTCGGTTATCAGTCTAACCAATTCTTTTTTATTTTCGTCAGGCATTTGAAACCCCATCGGATTATTAAAATTGGTGATGAAACAGCAGGCTTTTATTTCGGGAAGCACTTTTTTGAAAGCATCCAAATCTAAACCATATAAAGGATGCGTCGGAATTTCGACTGCCTTTAAACCCAAAGCTTTAATCGCCTGTAATATTCCAAAATAAGCCGGACTTTCTACGGCAACGCTATCTCCCGGAGACGTGACTGCCATAAGCGCATTATAAATGGCATGCATAGCGCCAGATGTAATGACAAGATCGTCTTCGGTAATTTTTCCTTCCATGACCAGCGCCCACTTTGCAATGGCACGACGAAGTTCCTCAGAACCTTGAACGGGTTCGTATGGAGTTCCAGCATCGTTTCTGTTGCGAACAGCATTGATAATTCCCTTATTAAGTTTGGCAATCGGCAGAAAATTTTTCCCAGGCAAACCAAGCGCAAACTGGGTAATGTCTGGCTTATTGAGCGTACCGAAAACTTTGTCAATAAGATCTTCGGGAGTATTTTCTGTTTCGTGATTGTCTATATTGGCAATTGTTGGAAGTGCTGTTGTGCGCTGCGAACTTTTACTAACGTAATATCCTGTTTTTGGTCGGGATTCAATTAAGGAACGGCTTTCCAGTTCAAGATAAGCTTGTTTGACGGTATTGAGACTAACATTATACAATTTTTGTGCACTGCGAACAGAAGGCAGTTTGTCGCCAAGTATCAGGGTTTCGTTATGAATCTGATCTTCTATAATTTTGGCTATTTTTAGATATAATGTTTCGTTATTCTTCATTTTGCTAATTTGCTGTATCTAAAATCTTAGACATTGAAAAATTTGTTCGGCACTTTGTTTTAACTGTTCAGGATTGTTAAAGTTATCACTCTTTTTTTTCTTTAGAAAATTTGAGATAGAATCCTGATACGCAGTTTTATTTTCTGCGGTTAAACTGCCATCATTATAGATCTGATAATCGATTAAATTGTTTTGATCTACAACCAAGCTCGCGAAAGCTATAATTTTTCCTGCCTTTTCTGCAAGCAAAAACGGAATTCCAAAAGATGTTTCATTTTCATCATTAAGAGGTGTATTTTGATAGAAGATATTTTGCAAAATCTCCATGTCAAAGATGTAAACTTCTCTAAATGTTATGCTGTCTTTTTTTGATACCTGCGATTCCATATTCTTTTTTAGCAAAATTAAAGCTATTCAAGATTTGGGTACAGATACAGAAAATAGTTTTTTTAAGGATACAGATTGAAATTGGAAAAAAGAGATTAAATAGAACGAAGCGCGTTCATAGCACGTTCTGTATCTTTTTCGTCAATAAAAACATGATCGTGATAATAAGCGGCAACAACATTACAGCTAATGTTTGCGTCGCCTAATACTTTTGAAAATGCAGCGGTCATTCCAACGGCTTCTAGTGAAGAATGAACTTTAAAAGTAATCCAAGCCGCAACATAAGAATAATCGAGATTGAATTCGTCGGCATCTTCTTTTTTTAGAATTACGGTAATTCCTTCACTTTCTTTAAATAGGAACAAAATTTTAGAAAAAGGAATATTGTCAATAGTGTTTAAAGAGCAATAAACATATCGCCCTTCATTTAAAACAGGATTTAGGTTTTTTAAGAGGATATCGAGATTTTTTTCTCCAGACATTTTAATTGTTTTTTAAGAAAATAAATTTAAGAAGGCTAATAAACAAAATGGAATTATTTTTCAGATTCCAAATTATCGGTAGCTGCAGAAATCTGATCTAATATATTAGTCTGATTTGGCGAAATGTAGTTTTTGTTTTCGCTAATCTGCTCTTTCTTAAAAAGAAGATCTAACGCATTGTATAGTTTTAATAAAACATCTCGGTCTGCTTTTTCGATTTCTAAAGCAGAATTAAAATTAAAAACATAATTATTCGAATTGCGCACTTCGACTTTTATCGTTTTTGATGTGATCTTAAATTTGACTATATCCATGTTGTAAAATTATCTCTTCTGCAAAATAACTATTTTAATAGAAGTTATGGAATCTTCTGTTAAAGATTTTTTCTAAAATATTCTTCACTTAGAATCGATAGGTCCTAAAAGTTAAAAATAAGAAACCAGAATTTTTTTATCGGAATTTTTTTAGATAATTTATTTTTTTATGAGAAATCAGTATAAAAATATATTCTGTAGACTATTTTATCCCCAAAAACGGATTTTATTTTTCCTTCCTAAAGTCACTATTAATCAAATTTGCATCCCAGATTACGAACTGATTTGATGTGAATCGATCTGGAGTAATTTTTTCAAAACTAACTATTTAATTAACCAAATTACCAATCAAATGACAAATTTTATTAGGATTAAAAAAAGTCCTAATGGCGTGTCTAAATTTAATTTGAAGAAGAAAATGATAATGCTCTGCGCGTTGTTTTCTTTATCTCAAATTGATGGCTACGCGATTAGTTCCACGACAGCACTGTCACAAAATGCGAAACTCCAAAAAAGCATTAAAGGGCAGGTAAATGATGAAAACGGCATGCCGATGCCGGGTGTTTCAGTTTTAGAAAAAGGAAGTAAAAATGCAACAACAACAGATTTTGACGGAAAATTTACTTTAAACTTAGGCAACGATAATTCTGTATTAGTCGTGTCTTATTTGGGCTACGTAACAACAGAAGTTGCTGTAAAAGGCCAAACTTCAATAACCATAAAAATGCAAAAGACGACTACTTCATTAGAAGAAGTTGTGGTTGTAGGTTATGGTAAAATGAAGAAAAAGGATTTAACGGGAGCAGTCGTTCAGGTAACGCCTGATAGGCTGGTGAACCAGAATCCGCAGACGGTTCAGGATATCTTGAGAGGTACTCCTGGAGTGCGAGTAGGGTATGATCCTTCTGCAAAAGGAGGTGGTAACATACAGATTCGCGGACAGACTTCTGTGTATACGGGGAGTTCAGATAAGAATCAGAAAACGGGAGGACCGCATAATTCGCCGCTTATTATTTTAGACGGAATGCAGTTTTACGGTGAGCTTTCAGAAATCAATCCTGATGATATCGCACAGCTTGATATTTTAAAAGATGCATCGGCAGCATCTGTATACGGATCGAGAGCGGCAGCAGGAGTTATTTTGATTTCGACCAAAAAAGGTAAAACGGGCAAACCGATGATCAGTTTTACTACGAATACGACCATTAGTAATAAGAGCGCTTATCGCGGTGTGTATTCTCCTGAAGGATACTTAAAATATCGTGAAGATTGGGAAACTGCCCAAACTTATGGTGTGAATACAGCAACGGGACAATACGAAGCATTTATATCAGGAACAGTTGCGCCTAACAAACCGGGGTATTTCTCCAACCCGAATGATTTAGGAAAATGGGGAATTACAGAAGCGCAATGGCTAGCGTATCAGCCCGCAGCGCAAACAACAGGAAAAAGTTCCAAAGAAGTGTGGGGAGCACGTTTAGGTTTGAATTTTGATCCTTCGCTTATGGCTAATTTCTTGGCAGATAAAACGCACGATTGGAGTGACAGTTCTTTTAGAACGGGAATTAATCATGACAATAACTTGAGTATTTCGGGTGCAAGCGACAAAGTAAATTATTATATGTCTTTTGGCTATTTAACTTCTGAAGGAGCTATTGTGGGTAATGATTATAAAGCGGCGCGTTCTAATATGAAAGTGGATGCAAAAATTACCGACTGGCTGGATTTTGGAGCAAACGTTAATTTTCAAGACCGTTCTGATGGAGATGTAACGCCTTCTTTAGGTACCAATGCGGGAGACAATAATATGATGAGAACCAGTCCGTTTGGAACTTTCATTGATGCAAATGGTAAATATGAGAGACAGCCGATGGGGAAAAATGTTTCTGGACAGAATTACAACTATTACTACGAGCGTCAGTTTATTGAAAAAGAGACAGGATATACAACATTGAATACTATTTTCAATACAAAAATTACTTTGCCTTTGGGTATTACGTATACGTTTAATATTGCGCCTCGCTACCAGTTTTTTAACGATCGTTATTTCAGATCGACACAGAATCCGAACTGGCCTGCTGCGACCACAGGTGTAACAAGAAAAAATTCGAAAAGATTTGACTATAACTTGAATAATACCATAACATGGGATTATACCATTGCTGAAAAACATCACTTTATTGCCACTTTTGTTCAAGAAGCTGAAGAACGACAATATTGGTCAGATGAAATGGATGCCTTTAATATTCAGCCTTCAGATGCGTTAGGATTTCATCTTGTGAATACGGCAACAATGGCAAATAGCGCACTTCGATCAAATGACACGCATGAAACTGCAGACGCCTTAATGGCGAGACTTTTCTATTCGTTTGATAATCGTTATATGCTGACAGCGACTGTTCGTCGTGACGGATATTCGGCATTTGGAGCTTCAAATCCGTATGCAACTTTCCCTTCTTTTGGTGTAGCGTGGAGCTTTAAAAACGAAAGCTGGTTCAATTGGGAGGCCATGTCTACAGGTAAATTGCGTTTGTCTTGGGGTAAAAACGGAAACAGGTCGCTTGAAGATCCGTACGTTTCTTTGGCAAACTTAGTAAATACGGGAACTATGGGGTATTTAGATCCTTCTGGAAAAGCGCTTGAAATAAAGTATTTGTCGCTAGACCGAATGGCAAACCCGAATCTGGTATGGGAAAAAACTACCTCAACCAATATTGGTCTTGATTTAGGTTTCTTGCGCGATCGCATTACGGCTACTTTAGATCTTTATAGAGCCTCTACTAATGATATGATTATGAGTCAGTCTCTGCCTGGTTTTACTGGTTTTTCAGCCATTGCCACCAATCTGGGAGAGATTCAAAATCAGGGTGTTGAATTGAGTATTAATACACTTAATTTTAAAAAGCCAAATTTTGAATGGCGTACTTCATTGGGAATTTCTTATAACGAAAATAAAATCATTTCGCTATATGGAAATATGGTTGATATTAAAGATCCTAGCGGAAATGTTATTGGGAAAAAAGAAGGAGATGATTCTGCTAACGGATGGTTTATAGGAAGACCAATTACTCAAATTTGGGATTATAAAATAACTGGAATCTGGCAAAAAGACGAATGGAAAGAGGCTCAAAAATATGGGCAGCGTCCTGGAGATCCAAAAGTAGCCAATAGCTACACAGCAGACGATGTAGATGCAGTGGACTCAGACGGGAATTCATATAAAAAAGCAGTTTATAATGAAAAGGATAAGCAGTTTTTAGGAAACAGCAATTCTCCTGTACAGTGGTCGATGCGTAATGATTTTAAAATATTTAGAAATTGGGATTTAGGAATTAGCATGTATTCTAATGTGGGAGGAAAATCACTTAATTCCAACTACATGAATACGTTCAACGATGCCAGTTTATACAAATTCAACTTTAATCCTTATGTAAATCCATATTGGACATTGGACAACCCAACCAATAAATGGGCGCGTCTGGACGCGAAAGGTCCTGCTGGAACTCCAGTTGCACCAGGAAGATTGTACGACCGCAGCTTTGTTCGTTTAGACAACATTTCATTGGCTTATACACTTCCTAAAGATCTTTTAGACCGATTGAATATTAAAACCATAAAAATTTATGCTTCGGTTCAGAACGTAACCACGTGGGCTGCTTCTAAAGAATGGAAATATTACGGAGATCCAGAAACAGGCGGATTGGCTACACGACAGTTTAATTTAGGTTTTAATTTCCAACTTTAAAAAATATTCAAAAATGAAAAGATATATAAAAAATAAAATTTTAAGACTGGCACCTGTCGTAGCATTTGCTGCGCTGGCTAGTTCTTGCTCAAAAGATTTTCTCGAAGCAGACCCGCTTTCGTTTTACGAACCAGAAACAACCTTTTCTACAGAAGCTGGATTACAGGCTACTTTGGCATTGTGCGATAAACAGCTGCGTAATAATTATATCCACTTTGGTTATTCTGGTGTAAGTGTGCCAATAGGTACAGAATATTTATTTTCTGATATGGCACAATATGGAAAAACAGATACCGGCAGTAATATTGCTGATTATGCGGCTAATATCGTTCCGACTGGAGATTTTAGAAGAGATGCAGGTGGTGAAGCGCTTTATCTTGGATTCATGTGGACAGAAGCTTATACGGGAATTAAAAATGCTAATACCGTATTAACTTATATTGGTAATGTGACAAGTTTATCTCCAGAGGTAAAAAATAAATATATCGGTCAGGCTTATTTTCATAGAGCATACCGTTACCTGAATTTAGTGTATCAATTTGGAAATATACCATTGATTACCAAAATTTTGGAGGTTCCAAAGCAGAGTTATTATTCTACTAAAAAAGAAGCCATTATCGAAATGATTACGGCAGATATGGAAAAAGCTGTGGAGTGGGTGCCAGAACAATCTAAAATTGGATATGTTGGTATGATAAGCAAAGGAGCGTGTCGTCAGCTTTTGATAAAATGTTACTTGGCATCTGGCAGATTTGCTGATGCTGAAGCACAGGCTAATATTCTAATTAACCAATCAGGTTACTCTTTGGTACAAGGGAATTTAGGAATTTTTGATCCAGGAGGAAATCCGACGGCATGGCCAATAACTAGAAATGTAATCTGGGATTTGCACCGACCAGAAAATAAAGTAATTGCTAATAATACAGAAGCAATTTTGGTCGCACCAAATGGAGGAGCACAATCCTTTTTAGCCTTTTCTTCAATGAGAATTTTTGGACCAAACTGGAACGACGCCAATTTAATTACGCCTGACGGAAAAACAGCAGCACCACGTTTTCCATTGACAGATAAAACCAATTATAATGCAAAATATGATTATCAAAGAGCATTAGGACGTGGAATTGGTACAATTAGCGGTTCCTACTATTCACAACATCCTATGTGGAAAGTAAATGGTATCGAGGATAAGGTAGATCTTAGACACAATAGCACTGTTGGGAACTGGGTAAATATGGAAGATCTTAAATATGCTCCCGGAGCGGGCGGAAGCGCAACATGGGCAGGGCAAAATTTCAGAATGAAGGATGCAACTGGAAAATTATTAGCGCAAGATTCTATTCGTGATTGGTATGATTTTCCGCATTATAAAATCTATTATCACGATGTTGTAGCAGAAGGTAATCCAGCGGCAAATGATTTTCAGGGAGCTACTGCGGGAGCTAGTGCGCACATGTACATCTATCGTTTGGCAGAGACCTATCTATTGCGTGCAGAAGCGCGTTTTTATCAAGGAAACGTTTCTGGAGCTGCTCAAGATGTGAATGTAGTGAGAGCTAGAGCAAAAGCATCGCAAATGTATACAACCGTAACGATTGGTGATATTTGTGCAGAAAGAGGAAGAGAGCTTTATATGGAAGAATGGAGAAACGTAGAACTGAAGCGCATCTCGCACTGTTTGGCTTTAAGCGGAAAAGCAGATGAATGGGGAAATACGTATAGTAAAGACAATTGGGATAAGCAATCTGGGAAAGATGCAACTGGAGGAAGTTATTGGTGGCAGCGTATTGTGCATTATACGCTTTACAACAAATATCCAGCGGGTATTTCTTTAAAACCAGGCGTGAAGTTTTATACTATGGACAAACGTAATAATTACTGGCCAATTCCATTTAGGCTTGCTATCGAACCAAATATTAAAGGACAATTAAGTCAGAACTTTGGTTATGATGGTTACGATGCAGGTGTCAAAATGTGGGACAAATGGCAAGATGCTGTTGAAGACGAAAGCAAAATTTAAATCAGAATAAAGTTAAAGCAAAAACGAGTTAATTAATTTTAACTCGTTTTTTATATTTTATAATAAATCTATTCCAGATTATCAGCATCAG
Organism: Flavobacterium erigeronis; assembly: GCF_054075165.1. Classification (NCBI taxonomy): domain Bacteria; kingdom Pseudomonadati; phylum Bacteroidota; class Flavobacteriia; order Flavobacteriales; family Flavobacteriaceae; genus Flavobacterium; species Flavobacterium erigeronis. The sequence continues at coordinate 25,260 of NZ_JBSKGP010000014.1, forward strand.
AAATCTGATCTAAAATATTGGTTTGATTTGGCGAAATGTAGTTTTTGTTTTCAATATTCTGCTCTTTCTTAAAAAGAAGATCGAGTGCATGATATAGTTTTAATAAAACATCTTTGTCTTCTTTTTTTATATCTAAAGCAGTATTAAAATTGAAAACATAATTGTTCGAATTGCGCACTTCGACTTTTATCGTTTTAGATGTGATCTTAAATTTGACTATATCCATGTTGTTAATGAATTACTTGTTGCAACTTGCTTTTTTAAAGTTGAATTCCTTTTTGGAAGCTCTTTACAAGAGTTCTAAGATAACAATTTTAAAGATTCCTCTTTTGGAATTTTCATTCGATGAGGTATAATTTAAACAAAAAACCCTTAAACATTTCTGTTTAAGGGTTTTACTTTTCTAGTAGCGAGGACGGGAGTTGAACCCGTGACCTCAGGGTTATGAATCCTGCGCTCTAACCAACTGAGCTACCTCGCCTGGACTGCTATCATGAATTCCTGATTGCGGGTGCAAAGATATAAATAATATTAAAGCATACAAGCATAAAATGAAGAAAAAAAAATATTTTTAAAAATGCTTTGTTTTTGGACATATATTCTTATATTTCGAAAAAAATTAAAGTAGCACATGGATTCAAAAATACGTTACGAAATCGAGTTTCCGATCAATTCTTCGCCGCAATTATTGTATCAATATATATCAACGCCGTCAGGTTTACAAGAATGGTTTGCTGACAATGTTAATTCAAGAGGGGAGTTTTTTACATTCATCTGGAATGACTCACAAGAAAAAGCACGTCTAGCTTCAAAAAAATCTGGCGAAAAAGTAAAATTTAAATGGGTTGACGAAAGCAGTAAAGATACTGAGTACTTTTTTGAACTTCATATTTTAGTAGACGAACTGACGAAAGACGTTTCGCTTATGGTGGTCGATTTTGCTGATAAGGAAGAAATAGGCGAGGCTAAACAATTGTGGGAGAATCAAATATCAGACCTAAAACATCTTATCGGATCTGTTTAGAAAAGTCTTTAAATATACCGTATATTTGCCCTGAACAAAATTCAGGGTTTTTTTATGATTAATTTTAACGGAAACATAGCGCAGGAAGAAATTATTTTAACTCAAAATCGCGCTTTTTTATATGGAGATGGTATTTTTGAGACAGTAAAAATTAGTAACGGAAAAATTTTGTTTCTTGAGGATCATTATTTTAGACTAATGGCATCTATGCGAGTAGTGCGAATGATGATTCCGATGAACTTTACAATGGAATATTTTGAAGAGCAGATTCTTAATTTGGTGAAAGAACAAGGAATTGCATCTTCGGCAAGAGCAAGAATTACCGTTTTTAGGAATGATGGCGGTTTATATCTTCCAAAAACTAATGATATTTCATTTTTAATTAAAGCAACTCCGCTTGAAAACGCTTCTTATAGCGTAAATCTAGACGAATACGAAGTAGATTTGTATAAAGACTTCTACGTTACAAAACAATTATTATCGTCTCTTAAAACGACTAATAAGATGATTCATATCACAGGAAGTATTTATGCGCACGAAAATGACTTAGCCAACTGTATTTTGCTAAACGACAGTAAGAATGTTGTAGAGGCGCTTCAGGGAAATATTTTTATGGTAATGGGCAAAAAGCTTATTACACCTCCAGTTTCAGAAGGTGCTTTAAACGGAATTATGCGTAAGCAAATTTTAGCGATGGCTAAAAAAGTTGAGGGCATAGAAGTAGTAGAAGAAATAATATCGCCTTTTGATCTTCAAAAAGCTGACGAATTATTTCTGACTAATGTAATCACGGGAATACAGCCTATAACTAAATATCGAAAAAAGGAGTTTACAACAAATTTGGCGCATTTATTAGTGCAGAAACTAAATGAATCCATTTCTGAAAATTAATTCAGATATGGATTTTCGGGTGCATTAGACCAAATAAGATAATCACCGCCAAGCTCAATAATCTGCTCTTTCCAAAAATGGGTAGTAGATTTTCCGATAATTTTATTTTTATAATTATTATCAGCAATAATCCAAGAGTTTCCTTGCATCTCATTCTCGAGCTGATTTTCTTCCCAACCAGTGTATCCTAAGAAAAAACGAATGTTATTTTTGCTAATAGATCCGTTGTTTATTAGGTCTTTGGTGGACTCAAAATCGCCTCCCCAATAAATTCCATTTGAAATTTCCACACTATTTGGGATTAACTCAGGAATATTGTGAATAAAATAAAGGTTGTCTTGTTCTACAGGGCCTCCGTTATATATCTTAAAGTTAGCATCAATCTCAGGTATCAAGTCATTAATAGTATATTTTAATGGCTTATTGATAATAAAACCTATTGATCCTTCTTTGTTATGGTCTGCTAATAAAATTACCGATCTGTTAAATGATAAATCTCCAATTATTGAAGGCTCGGCAATAAGCAGGTGTCCTTTTTTTAATTTTTCTGAAATCATACGGTTACAATTTTTATTAAATTTAATCATAAAAAAATTAAAATCACAAAAAAAATCGATAAACCGTATAAAAAAACCTTCCATGAGGAAGGTTTTAATTATATTATAAGTTTAGAGAACTTTCTTACTTAGTTCACTGCACCTTCTAATTCAGCTCCAGCTTTGAATTTTACAACGTTTTTAGCTGCGATTTTGATTGTTTTTCCTGTTTGAGGGTTTCTACCGTCTCTAGCAGCTCTAGAAGAAACTGACCATGATCCAAAACCTACTAATGAAACTCTTCCACCTTTTTTCAAAGTAGTTCCTACATTACCTAAAAAAGACTCTAAAGCTAATTTTGCCGCAGCTTTTGTAATTCCTGCATCAGCAGCGATAGCATCGATTAATTCTGATTTGTTCATAATAATTAGTTATTAATTGTTGGTTAAAAAAAATTGTTAATACACAAATTTAGTAGGAAATCCGTTGCGTGCAAGTGTTTTCTTTATTTTTAGCAAAAATTGTTGATAACTTGCTTTTTTTGTTCATAAACGATGTTGTTTATCGATAAAAAACAGGTACAAACCCTTGTTTTACTGACCTTAATACACTTTTGCAACGTCAGAAAAACTTACTCCATTTAATAATTCAGAAGCAAGCATTCTCTTTTTTCCTGGAAATTGTAGACTTAATAACTGAATAAAGCCGTCTTTTATTGCAATCTTGATTTCTTTTTTATTGCTAATTAGCTTTCCAATCTCATAAGGGTGTGATTCTGAGATCAGTTTTGCTTCATAAATTTTGATGTTTAATTCTTCATTTTGGTCTTTCAAAAAGCACCAAGAAGCTGGATACGGGCTTAAACCGCGAATAAGATTATTGATTTCTGTGCCAGATTTTGTCCAGTCAATTTTACAGTTTTCTTTATTTAGTTTGTAAGCCGTTTTAATGTCGTCGTTATCTTCTTGAATTGTTGTAGTAACATTTCCGCTTTCAATAACCTTCAAAGTTTCAATTACAGTTTCGCTTCCTAAGTGCATCAATCGATCGTGCAATTGCCCTGCAGTCTCTTCTGGTTCGATATTGATTTCAGAATTTAAAATCATCGCACCAGTATCAATTTTATCATCAATAAAGAAAGTAGTAACTCCAGTTTTGGTTTCTCCATTAATAATAGCCCAGTTAATAGGAGCGGCGCCACGGTAATTTGGCAATAATGAAGCATGAAGATTAAAAGTTCCTAATGAAGGCATTTCCCAAACCACTTTTGGCAACATTCTAAAAGCAACAACAATTTGTAAATTGGCATTTAAAGCTTTTAATTCGGCTAAGAAACTTTCGTCTTTTAAATTGGTTGGCTGTAATAAAGTAAGATTGTTTGCTAAAGCATATTCTTTTACTGCCGAATATTTTATTTTTTGTCCGCGTCCAGCCGGTTTATCAGCAGCTGTAATTACGCCGACAACCTCGTAGTTATTTTTAATAATGGTGTCCAAAATGCCAACAGCAAATTCTGGCGTTCCCATAAATATAATTCTCAATTTCTCCATTATGATTTTAAAGTGTATTTATTATTCGCTTGTATGATAATATGATTGTTTTCGAGTAATTCCTGAAGAACCGATAAAATATCTTTGGTGTCCATTTTTATCTGACTTTCTATTTCTCTCGAAGTCAGTGAAGCGGTTTTGAGTAAAGATAAAATCTTATCTGCAATCGAATCAGCTTCAGTAATTTTTCCTTTTAGAGTAATGCAGTACGAACAAATGCCGCAGTTTTCTTTTGTTTCTTCTCCAAAATAATCCAAAACCAATCTGTTTTTGCAGGTTTTGTTGTCTTTTATATAATATAAAACAGATAAAAGCTGTTCTTTTTTAACTTCATTTTGTTTTTCTAAATATTTCGAAACCCTATTTATAGTAAGATCGTCTTCGCGAATTTCATTAAATAATATAGTGGAGTCGTTATTTTTAGATTTGTATTCTATAATTTCCTTTTCTTTCAGTTTTTCCAAAAGAGCAATAATTTGTTCTTCTGTTCGATTTGATTTTTTTGCAAGCAAAGCTAAATTAAGATTGGCTTTTACGTCATAAATGCCAGGATAAGTTCTCAAAATCGCCAGCAAAATTTCTTCGTCATTCGGATTTAGACTCATGTATCGAATCACTTCTTTGGATTCTATCAAAAATTGAACGCTGATTTTTTCTGAGAATTCCTGAGACATGGTAATAATTCCCTGCTGATTCAAAAACTGCAAAGCATTGTATGTTTTCAAAGTCGGAAAGTCGTATTTATTGCAAAAATGATTCAATTTAAATGAAAAAGTTTCATCCATACCTTCTCCGTAAGCAATCTGAAAATAATTACACAACTTAATATACATTGTTTTTAGAAACTTCTTATCGGGAAGAATATTCAAAAATTGCTGTTCTGTCTGAATTGCATCAGAATTATTATAAAGTAAAACTGAAAACGCTTTTGCGCCATTTCGTCCCGCTCGTCCAGATTCCTGATAATAATTTTCTAAGTTTTCTGGAAGCTGGGTATGAATAACCGTTTTTACATTGTCCTTGTCAATTCCCATTCCGAAGGCATTCGTGGCGACAATAACTTGTGCCTGTTCGGACATCCAGAGCTGCATATTTTTGTCTTTTTCTTTGGTCGAAAGTCCGCCATGATAATAGGTTGACGTAAAGCCTAACGATTGTAATTGAGAAGACATGTTCAAACACGCTTTTCGATTTCGTACATATAGTATAGAAGGCTGTGGATTTTTTTTCAAGATTTGCTCTACACGATACAGTTTATCCTCCACTTCAAAAACCATGTAAGCAATATTTTTTCGCTCAAACGATTGCTGAAAATGATTCGGATTTTTTAATTCCAATTGCGTTCTAATATCTTCAATAACTCTCGGAGTTGCCGTTGCCGTTAAAGCCAAAAACGGAATTTTTGGAAAAAACTTTTTCAGTTCCGAAATTTTGAGATACGCAGGTCTAAAATCGTGACCCCATTGCGAAACGCAGTGTGCTTCGTCGACAGCAATTAAATTGATGGGTAAATTTTTGATACGCTCAAGAATCCAATCTGATTGTAGACGTTCTGGCGAAAGATATAAGAATTTGTAATTTCCGTACTGGCAGTTGTCCAATAAATCGATAATTTCTTCGGTATGAATTCCTCCAGTAAGAGCAATTGCTTTGATATCTCTTTTCTGAAGATTCATCACCTGATCTTTCATCAAGGCAATTAAAGGAGAAATTACTAAACAAATGCCTTCTTGCATCATCGCGGGGACCTGAAAGCAAATCGATTTTCCGCCACCCGTAGGAAGTACGGCAAAAGTATCCTGTCCTTCCAGAACAGAATCGACAATTTCTTTTTGCAACGGTCTAAAACTGTCGTGTTTCCAGTATTTTAGAAGAATATCCTGCGCTCCGAGCATTGCGTTTGTTTTAAAGTTAAAAATTTAGAAAAACAGTTTCTAGTTTTGCAACTTTAAACCATGCTGCTAAATTTTGTCTAAGATATAAAGAATTCTGTTTTCAACTGTATCTTTTGGAACCTCAATCAGTTCGTAACCATATTTTTTATAAGTCTCAACAAGATGCTCCTGAATTTTTACTGCCTGATCAAAATTTTCATAACGCTCAGCATCACTTTGGTAAATCTCTTCCCAAGGCGGTAAAATAAAGGTTTTAGAATATTTGAAATCTTCGCAAGCTTTCGTAAAATGCTCCGGATATTCATCGCCAATATAATCCATATAAGCTACAACATCAGGAATTCCACGGTCGATAAAAACCACTTGATCAGGTTCTTCAAGAGCATTTTTGTATTGTTCAATACGTCCTTCCAACAACATTTCGCTAAACAAAAGAGGCTGTTTCAGAAACAGCTGCTCAATGCCTTGTTCTTGCGCTTTCATGGTAACCTGTCTGGAGATTTCAGGATAGCAGCAAAAGCCACGAGCTACCAATTCGTTAATAAGAGTCGATTTTCCAGTACCAGGTCCGCCAAGCAAGACAATAATTTCTTTTTGCACTATTCTAAAAATAAAGCGCAAATTTACCTAAACTTATTAATATATAAAAAATAATATTTGCCTTGAGCGAACGATTTCGCATTTTTTGTAGACATGGGTTCCTGCTGTCCGCTACAATCTTTTGCTTTTTAAAGGAAAAAGCAAAAGGATTTCCGCTCCCATCAGGGCTAAAGAGGAGAAATGGTTTTTTTTTTTTTTTGGGAAATATTTTGCTTGTAGTACGCTCCTGCAAGGTTTCCAAAACCTTGTAGGTGTTTTTTGCAGATTTAGGTGAAGTTTAAAATTATACCTACAAGGTTTCGGAAACCTTGCAGGAAAGCCGACAATATTTAACTGTTCCTTTTAAAAAACGGTAATGTCAAAAAATCCTAGAGTGATTAAATATTTATAGAAAATTATAATTCACAAAGATTGGAAAAACCCCAGCAGGGTGACATATTTATAGAAAGATTGAACGCAATAATAAAAGCTCCAGCGGAGCGACATATAGATTTCTTCGAAATATGTCGCTCCGCTGGAGCTTTTGATAGTTGCTAAATTTATTAGCTATAAATATTTTGCTACGCTGGAGTAATTTTGTTTTCGTAATTTACAATTACTCACAAAACAAATATTTCCCAGAAGAAACTTCTTTTTTACCAGTCGGAACAATCAAATGCGACTGAAATTTTTTTTCTTTCAAAACATCATTTACAAAATCCAAAACATATTGTTTTCCATCATGAAAAAGATAACCTGAAAACTCGTGTCCGCCACCACAGAAAGTAATCAGTTCAATATCTTTATGAAGGTCGTTCATTTGATTGTAAACGGCATAAGAACCAAAAAGAATTAGCCAGCCAGAAGCATTAGTCGGGCAGGAGCGGTGCGAACCAGCCGCGTACGGAACCGTATCGTCATTGCTTCCGTGCGCCAACAACATCGGAATCGCTTTTTCTTTCGTAATCAAATTAATATCCTGAATTGCGCCAGAACCTCCAATGAAACCTTTGTATTTAAAGTTTTCTGGCAGATTGCTTTTGTATAAATTCATCAGTTTATAGTCCCAGAAACTGGCATGAAAACCAATTTCTGCTCCAGCGCTAATTCCAGAAATAAAGAATTTTGAAATGTCTAAATTGTATTTATTAGCATTTTCAATTAAAAATCCTGTTGCTTGCCACATATCGCTAACGCCGATTTGGATCGCTTTTATTTTTTCGGTTAAAGTTCCTTTACAGCCAAAATCTTTTCCTTTCATGTACAAACTGTACGAAATGCTTGCCACTGCGTAACCGTTCTGCGCCATAAATTTTCCGAAATCTTTTTCGCTTGTACGTTCTCCACCAGAAAATCCACCACCGAAAGCAAAGAGAATCAACGGAATTTTTTCGCCGGCTTTTACTTTTGGCAAGTATAAATCTAAATCTAGTTTTAAGGTGTCATTTTGGAAATAGGTAAGCGTTTTGACTTCTTGCGCTTGAATAGTGTTGATTGTTAGTGCAATAAGTAGGGTAAGGATTTTTTTCATTGGAATTGTTTTAATCTCGCAGAGACGCAAAGGCGCAGAGTTTTATAGCCACGAATTCACGAATTTTTTAATTGTATTGATTAGGCAAGGTAATTAAAATTCGTGAAATTGATTTTCAAATAAAATAATTAGTGCAATTCGTGAAATTCGTGGCGAAAAACCTTCTCTTTTTTCAAAATAAAAAATCTAAAAAATCTGAAATCAAAACCGTATATTTGCGTTTATTTTTAATTACGAATGGAGAACGATAAAGAAAAAAATACAGCCGAATTTTACGAAAGATTAAAATTAGAGCTAGATAACGCAAATACTTGGCCAGCAGAATACTTGTACAAATTTATTGTGCCTTCTGTAGCAGACAATGTAGAGCGTGTTGAAAAAGCTTTTGACAGAATGGGAGCTGTTATTAAAACAACAAAATCTAAAACAGGTAAATTTACCAGTGTTTCTGTAGATGTTACTATGCACAGCTCAGACGACGTAATCAGTAAATACAAAGAAGTTTCTACAATAGAAGGTATAGTCTCATTATAAACTTATGATCGAAAAATATAAAAGAGAAGCCGCAAGCGATGTTGTCTACAATTTAGAATACAATTCTGAAAGACAGCGTTTAATTATCCCAGAATATGGTCGTCATTTGCAAAAACTGATTGACCAAGCCACTGCTATTGAGGATGATGAAACGCGTAACAAAGCCGCAAAATATATCATTCAAGTTATGGGAAGTCTGAATCCGCATTTGCGAGATGTTCCAGATTTTCAGCATAAACTTTGGGATCAGCTTTTTATTATGTCTGATTTTAAACTGAATGTAGAATCGCCATATCCGATTCCGTCTAAAGAGGTTTTAGAGTTAAAACCAGACGTTTTGCAGTATCCGCAGAATTTCCCGAAATACAGATTTTACGGCAACAACATCAAATATATGATTGATGTTGCGAATAAATGGGAAGAAGGCGAGATGAAAAATGCGCTGATAATGGTCATTGCCAATCACATGAAAAAATCGTTCTTAAGCTGGAACAAAGACACCGTAAAAGACGATGTGATTTTTGAGCATTTATATGAATTGTCTGGTGGAAAAATCAATTTACTGCACAGCACAGAAGAACTTTTGAATACGACAGATTTAATGCGTACAAACAAACGCATGTCTAACAAAACAGCTTCTGGCGCACAGCCAAAAATTCAGAATAACAAAAACAATAACAATAAAGGAGGTCAGAAAAAGACATTTCAAAAAAACAATAATCAGAAATAAAAAGCTGCTAAGTGTCTAAGCTACTAAGATGCTAAGCTTTTTTTGCAAAAAGAAAAAACTTAGAACCTTAGAACCTCAGTAACTCAGAACCTAAACAAGATCTATGGGAATTTTTAAAATCGAAGGAGGAACTCCTTTAAAAGGAGAAATCACTCCGCAAGGAGCAAAAAATGAGGCGTTACAAATTTTATGTGCCGTGCTTCTAACAGGAGAGAAAGTAAAAATTAATAACATTCCTGATATTATAGACATCAATAAATTAATCACTTTGTTGGGTAATTTAGGGGTGAAAATTCAACGTAATGAACCAGGTTCTATTACATTTCAAGCTGACGAAGTTAATGTTGGCTATTTAGAAACTGAAGCTTTCAAAAAAGAAGGTGGAGCGCTTCGTGGTTCTATTATGATTGTTGGTCCGCTTTTGGCTCGTTTCGGAAAAGGATATATTCCAAAACCAGGAGGAGACAAAATTGGACGTCGTAGATTAGATACGCACTTTGAAGGTTTTATTAACCTTGGAGCAAAATTTAGATATAACAGAGAAGATCATTTCTACGGAGTAGAATCTCCAGAAGAAGGACTTCAAGGTACAGATATGCTTCTTGATGAGGCTTCTGTAACGGGAACTGCAAACATTGTAATGGCTGCCGTTTTAGCAAAAGGAAAAACTACAGTTTACAATGCTGCTTGTGAGCCTTACTTACAGCAGTTATGTAAAATGTTAAACTCTATGGGAGCAAAAATCACTGGAGTTGGTTCGAACTTATTGACTATTGAAGGAGTTGAAAGTCTTGGCGGATGCGAGCACAGAATTCTTCCAGATATGATCGAAATCGGTTCTTGGATTGGTCTTGCGGCTATGACAAAAAGCGAAATCACAATCAAAAATGTTAGCTGGGAAAATTTAGGATTGATTCCGAATACTTTCAGAAAATTAGGTATTACAATCGAAAAACGTAACGACGATATTTATATTCCGGCTCACAAAGACGGATATGAAGTGAAAACGGATATCGACGGTTCTATCTTAACTATTGCAGACGCACCTTGGCCAGGCTTTACGCCTGACTTATTAAGTATCGTTTTAGTTGTGGCAACACAAGCAAAAGGAGATGTGTTGATTCACCAAAAAATGTTCGAAAGCCGTTTATTCTTCGTGGATAAATTGATCGACATGGGAGCAAAAATTATGTTATGTGACCCGCACAGAGCTGTAGTTATGGGACATAATTTCGAATCTCAATTGAAAGCAACTACAATGTCTTCTCCAGATATTCGTGCGGGAATCTCATTGTTGATTGCAGCGCTTTCTGCAAAAGGAACTAGTACAATCCAAAATATTGAGCAAATCGACCGTGGATATGAGCGTATCGACGAGCGTTTGAGAGCAATTGGAGCAAAAATCGTGAGAGCGTAATGAAAAGATAGCCACGAATTCACGAATTTTAATCTCAAAGATGAGCAAAAATAATTCGTGAATTCGTGGCGAAAAAAAATATAGTCGTAAATGACAAACGAACAAAAAGCTGTAAAAGCTACTATTTTTAGTATAGCCGGAAACACCTGCTTAGCCTTGACAAAAGGTTTAGCGGGTTTTTTTGGCAATTCTTATGCCTTGATTGCCGATGCGATCGAATCGACGACGGATATATTTTCGTCTTGTTTGGTTTTGTTCGGAATCAAGTATTCTAATAAACCTGCAGACGAAAACCATCCATACGGACATGGTCGCGCAGAACCTTTAATTACTTTTTTGGTTGTTGGTTTTTTAATTACTTCAGCAACTATTATTGGCTACGAAAGTATCGCAAACATTAACACTTCACACGATTTGCCTAAATCTTGGACTTTGTATGTTTTAGGTGCGATTATTATTTGGAAAGAATATTCTTTTCGTGTGGTAATGAAACGTAGTAAGCAAACCAACAGTTCGTCTTTAGCAGCTGATGCCTGGCATCATCGCAGTGATGCAATAACTTCTGTAGCTGCATTTATCGGAATTTCTTTTGCGCTTATTATGGGTAAAGGATATGAATCTGCAGATGATTGGGCGGCGCTTTTTGCAGCTTGTTTTATTCTTTACAATAGTTATAAAATCTTCAGACCCGCGCTAGGCGAAATCATGGATGAAAATCTTAATGATGATTTGGTAGAAGAAATTCGCGTAGTTTCTTTAACTGTAACGGGAATATTAGGAACTGAAAAATGTTATATAAGAAAAGCTGGAATGCGCTATCATGTGGATCTTCATGCCATTGTCTCGGCTAAAATTTCTGTAAAAGAAGGCCACGATTTATCGCATAAACTTCAAGATACCTTAAAAGAAGAAATTCCGCAATTGGGGAATGTTTTGATTCATATTGAGCCAGATGATTATCACTGCTGAAAAAAAGCTACTAAGGTTCTGAGATGCTGAGCTTCTAAGGTTTTTAGTCTTTGTCAGGCTGAGCGAAGTCGAAGCCCACGCAAAGTTTAACTAATTGATATATTGAAAATCCGCTTAAATTGTAGTCTGGTTTCACGCAGATTTTACAGATTTAAGCGGATTTTTTAATATTCAAGATTATCAGATTCTATGAGAAAACTTAGCATCTTAGTTCCTCAGTACCTTAGCACCTTTAATCCAATACATTCAAAATCTTCAATCCAAACACAACACCGTTTTGTTGGATTCCGCTTTGGTAAGAATGCACATAATCGATTCTGAATAATTTGAATTTTCCGAAACCAAGATTATCTAAACCAACTGTAAATTCAGTATACGGATTCCTGTCAGGAAGTGCCAAGGCATGAAAACCAAGATTCATTGTTGATTTTAAAAGATTCAATAACGGAATTTTATTCATAATAAATCCCGTGTCATTGTATTCATTGTGCATTTCAAAATAACTGTCGTTTGTGCTGTTTGAATAGTATGGCATCATGTTGAAAACATTCAAATAACGTTCACTTGTTCCGAAATGAGTTTGGTTTCCGTTAAAATGTCTGTAATCGACAAATGATATATTTTTAGCATTAAAGAATTTTCCGGCTCTAAAATTAGTTCCCAAAACACCTTTGTTTCCAAGCGATAAATCGTATTGAACAGAAGCGCCGATTCGTTCATATTCGTATTTTTTTTCGCTTGCCGCGAATGCCTTTTCGAATGCTAAATAAATCGTCGGATATTTATCATCTTTAAAATTAAATCGTCCGTCTGGGCGTGAAATATATTTGTTCCCAAAATTTATTCTCGTTGTTACCAAAGCCTTAAACAAATGATGCTCATCAAAAGCAGGAGTAATAAAATCATTTGGAGCCAACGGATTATTTGACGAATAAAGATCATCTTTCTTAAAGAAGGAATAATCAGTCGTGTTGAAAAGCGGTTTGCGTTGTTCGTAGCCTATTTTTCCAGTAAGATTAATTCCGTTTGCAATATCCTGACCGTAATTTATTTCAGCAAATTCCAAATTATACAGTTTCATATAATTGTCTTTAAAGAACAGAGAACTTATAGAATTGACAAATTTAGAAATCGGTTCAGCACTATTAAATTGAGCTGTTTTTACTCCTCCAGAACCCCAAATTGTAGCATAATTGATTGTATTAAATCTATGGCTGAATTGTCCAATAGCACGAAAACGCTCATCTGAAAAACCGTAATTAAAAGTGGTGCTTATCGAAGTACTTTTTCCTTCCTCTTCATTCCATTTTTTAAAAGAAAAACCAGAATCCAGATTAAAACCCTGAACGGTATTAAAACTCAAAGAAGCAATATTGAGCAAGCCTTTATAATCGAAAGAATATTTTTTATACGTGTTTTTATAATCGTACCCCATTAAAATATCCCAAACCTTAAATTTATTGTTTTTTGCATCAATAGAATCGGTGTATTTTTTAGATTTTCTAATGGTTTGCAGGCTGTCTTTTTTGGCGTAATCACTGCTTTCCTCAATTGTTAATGGAATCGGACGAATTTCATTCCAAAAGGCATCATCTTTTTTATTGGCATTAAGCTCAAAAGCCACAAGTTCGTTTCCGAAAGTTTTCTTTTCAAATGAAGCAGGAAATTCATAATTCGAATAGACGTAATTGAAATTTCCAGAGAATTTTACACCAAAAATGCCCGCATTAAAAGAAAGTGTCTGTGCGTTTTTTGACCAGATTTTGTTCTTTGTGTTGTAGCTGAAACTCTGTTTCAATTTCATTATTTCTGTAAACTCATTTTTCATTCTGTAGCCTTTAATTTCGAGATCAATGGCATAAATAGCAAAACTGTCGTCTACAATATAAATATAGCCTTCAAAAACAGGCTCCTTATCACGTTTCGGAATTACTTTAATTTTGTTAATCTGTTGATTGTTATCGTCATAAAAAGTGCTTTCCAATTTATATTTGTAATAATTGAAAGCATTGTCAGCGATTGGTGAAATCAGCTTGACGTCAAAATCTAAAGCATTGTCGTAAAAGTCATAATTGGATAATGCGGCTGTGTTGTAGCTGTAACCGCGGTTGTTTCCAGAAACTTTGGAGGCAATAATGTTTTCTTTAAAGTTGTTTGGTTTCTCATAACTAACTTTAGAAATGGTTTCAGATAAATATAAAATCCCAGTTCCGGTAGAATCTAAGTTGGAAGACATATCGTCACCCAATTCTACTTTTTTGCCTAGAATTTTTTTAGGAAGATCTTTAACCTTAAACATTCCTTTCGAATAAAAATCGACGGTGTATCTTTCGGTTTTATCTGAGTTTTCCTTTTTGTTTGCGATAGCACTTCTTATAATTGCATTGGCTGGATTGTTTTTAGGATCTATTACAACTTCATTCAATGCAAAACTTTCTTCCTGAAGCTTAACATCCAAAGTAACCATTTTTGTTCCTGATGCAACGCTTATTTTTTGAGTTTTAAAACCTAAATATTGAAAAGTAATTTTGTTCTTTCCAATTTCTTTTACATTCAGCTGATATTTTCCCTGTTCATTTGAAGTAGTTCCCGCATACGTATTTTCTTCAAAAACGGATACAAACGGAAGCGGATTTCCTTTGTCATCTGTAATTGTTCCTTTAATTTGAGAAAAAGCTGTAATTGAAAAAAATAGAAAGGCAAATAAAGTAATGTTTCTCATGTAGTGTGGCTTATCTTACAAAAATATAACAAGTTAAATCTGAGCTTATTAATAATTTGTTAAATTCCAAAAACTACAAAAGATACTTGGTCAGGCTGAGCGAAGTCGAAGCCTTATAAAAATGATTGGATTGCCAGTTCGTAACTTTTTAGTCCGAAACCTAAAATAACTCCTTTTGCATTTCCTGATAAATAAGACTGGTGCCTAAAACTTTCTCTAGCGTAAGTATTAGAAATATGAACTTCAATTACGGGAGTTGTGACCGCTTTCATAGCATCTCCTAAACCAATTGAAGTATGCGTGTACGCACCGGCATTCAAAATAATTCCGTCATAAGTAAAGCCGCATTCTTGAATTTTACCAATCAATTCGCCTTCAATATTGCTTTGGTAATACGAAAGTTCAATGTTTGGAAATTTTTGTTTCAACGTTTCAAAATAATCTTCAAAAGTTTGGCTACCGTAAACTTCTGGTTCTCTTTTTCCTAAAAGATTCAAATTAGGTCCGTTGATGATGCAGATTTTCATAAAATAAAAAATTTAATAGTGATGCAAAGGCATTTTATAAGTAAGCGTAAAAATAAAAAAACCGCACTAATAAATAGAGCGGTTTTTGTAAAAGTATGTGATATTCTTTTAGAACATGTATCCAGCAGAAAGTTGGAATACAGAGTTTTTAAAGTCAGCTTCTTCTGAAATTTCTGTTAGACCAATTCCGTAACGAGCCTGAACAAAAAGACCTCCAACTACTTTTAATCCTAGACCCGCATTAAGAGAGAAGTCAAATGTATTTGGATCTGCTGCATCAAATTCTTTTTTATTGCTAACAAGGAATGATGCCTGTGGACCAAGTTCTAAGCTAAGAGATTTAGTCATGTAGATTTTTGCCATTACCGGAATAGCAATATAACCCATTTCGTTTTTAAATTCTGAAATAGCATTTTTATACGTTGCTCCTTGAGTAGTATACAAAAGCTCTGGCTGAATTGAGAATTTTTCTAATAATTTAAGTTCTGCTACAAGACCTGCGTGGTAGCTTGTAATACCTTCTTTGTCAACAGAAATTCCTTCAAAGTCAGAACCTCCTGTTTGGTTAGCAAAGTTAACCCCTGCTTTAACCCCGATTTGTACAAATTGTGCGTTTACTGCTGCTGATGTTGCAAGGAACATAACAGCTACTAAAAGTATTTTTTTCATAAAAAGGTTTTTAAAAATTGGTATTTTAAATGTTATTTATAGATCAAAACTACATATTTAGCGTTTTATTGCATTATATTTTAGATTAAATAATTACTAAAATTCCCACCGAAATTTAAAATATGGCTTGCAAGAAGCTGTAAATTTCTTTTATTTCCTTGAATATCAGGTGCTGTTTAAGGAAGTTTTTTCTGTCTTATTCTATTATTTTTTTAACTTATGGTGGAGTTGGTCTTGTGCGTATAATCTTATTTTTGCCGTATTAAATCACAAATAAGAAAAAAAAAAAATTATGAAAAAAATTGTTTTAGCTACTATTGCATTGCTAAGTTTTGGTTTCGCACAGGCACAAGATGGAAGTTTTAAAGTAGGAGCTCATGTAGGTTTTCCAATGGGCGATGCCAAAGATTTCTACTCTCTTAATCTAGGAATTGATGCGGCCTATCTATGGAAAATAACAGACAAAATTAATGTAGGGGCTACAACAGGCTTTTCTACGTATTTAGCAAAAGATTATACGTGTATGACAGTTGTTACGAACCCTTTCCCTGTTTTAACAGAAGTTAAACAGAAAGGAAAAAATGCTAGTTATATTCCAGTAGCGGGTACAGCACAATATTCTTTAACTGATAAATTATTTGTTGGTGCTGATCTAGGGTATGCTATTAGTGTGGGTGAAGGAGATGGTGGATTTTTATATCAGCCAAAATTTGGTTACCAAACAGAAAAAATTGAATTATATGCTTCATATAAAGGAATCTCAAATGATGGATCAATTTCTTCTATCAATTTAGGATTTAATTATAAACTATAATTGGTTAAATAGTAAATTATTTTTTTTGAAGAACCTTTCTCGATTTGGGAAAGGTTTTTTTATATTATAAACGAAAAATTAGCTTTTCTTATAATGTTTTTGGAATAAATTTTAGGCAGTATTTTAAAAAGTCTGTTAGTTGTATTTAATGTATAATAAACATTAGCTTATTATTATACTTTTTTATTTGTTAAATTCCTAATATGTATTTATGAAGAATATTTTTATATTTGATCTATTAATTTAACCCAAAACAAATTAGAATGAAAAAAATAATTTTATCTGCCATTGCAATAATGGCTTTTGCATTTACAAATGCTCAGTCAACAAGATTTGGAATAAAAGGAGGTCTTAACATTTCAAATGTAGTTGGAGGAGATGTAGAAGATAATAAATCACTAGTAGGATTCCATGTTGGTGGTTTTGCAGAAATTCATGTAGTTGAAAAGTTTTTTATTCAGCCAGAGCTATTGTACTCTGCTCAAGGAGCTAAATTTGATGGCCCTTTTGGAGCTGATGGAGACTTAAAATTAAATTATTTGAACATTCCTGTATTAGCGAAATATTACGTTGTTGATAATAAATTTAGTGTAGAAGCTGGTCCTCAACTGGGTATTTTATTATCAGCTAAGGCAGAAGGTGAAGACGTTAAGGACTTTACAAGATCAACAGATTTTGGATTTAATTTAGGAGCTGGATATAATTTTACAGAAAACTTTTCTGTAGGTCTTCGTTACACTATTGGTTTATCGCCTATTACTGATAATGATATTGATGATTCAGAAGAATATTACGACAGCGCAAAAAACAGCAACTTACAGCTTTCTTTAGCTTATAAATTCTAATCTGAGTTTTAAAGTATTTGTAAAACCTTCCTTTTTAGGAAGGTTTTTTTGTGCCAAAAAATCATTTACTTTGTAGATATGAATTGGAGCAGATATATAAAAGATTATCAGTCATATTTGAGGATTGAAAGGGGTTTGTCTAAAAATACGATCGAAAACTACGGCTTTGATATTGAACGTTTATGTCTTTTTTTAGAAACTAACCAGATTGATGTTTCGCCTATAAAAATTTCAGATGAAACGTTGCAACAATTTATTTATACAGTAGCAAAAGAAGTTAATCCGAGGTCGCAGGCAAGGATTATTTCTGGACTTAAAAGTTTTTTTAATTATCTGGTTTTCGAAGATTATAGAAACGATAATCCTTTAGAATTAATAGAAGCTCCAAAAACTGGCCGAAAATTACCCGATACTTTATCGCTTCAGGAAATCGATGCTTTAATAGAAACAATCGACTTAAGCACCAATGAAGGCGAGCGAAACAGGGCAATGCTGGAAACTTTATACGGCTGCGGATTGCGTGTCTCTGAATTGATTTCGCTTAAAATTTCAGATCTTTTTTTTGATGAAGGCTTTATTAAAATTACAGGTAAAGGAAACAAAGAAAGATTTGTTCCGATTGGGCCGTTAACTCAAAAATATATTGATATTTATAGAAATGCGGTGCGATGTAATCTCACGATTAAAAAAGGAGCCGAAGATACCTTATTTTTAAACAGAAGAGGAAATCAGCTAACTCGCGCCATGGTTTTTACAATTATCAAAGATCTTGCGCAAAAAATGGGGCTGAAGAAAAGTATAAGTCCGCATACCTTACGCCATTCTTTTGCAACTCATCTATTAGAAAATGGAGCAGATTTGAGATCTATTCAATTAATGCTTGGCCACGAATCTATCACAACTACAGAAATTTATGTGCATTTAGATCGCAGTTTTTTAAAAGAAGTAATGCATAGTTTTCATCCTAGGAAATAATTTTTTGCAGTATTGTGTGTTTTTGTTTTGAAAATTTATATATTGTGTTAAAATTTTAATTTAATAGGAATAAAAAGCATTAAAACGAGTTGGTTTGTTTGCTTTTTCCGAGTAAGTTCTGAATATCTTATTTACATAAAGAAGTAGTATATGGTTTTTGATTTATATGGAAATGACGATTGCTTAGAGCTAAATAATTTTTACAAAAAATTGTTGGCCGAAATGCCCGACCTGCTTTTTCAATTTGTTATTGATTTCGATAATAATTACACTTTTCCCCTTGTCAGTAAATCGGCAGACGAAATATTTGAACTTTCTGCAACCGATTTTAAAAATGATATAAAGTATATAATCTACGATCGAATTTTACCTCAAGATCGCGATCATTTTTTTCAATCGTTAGTTGCGGCTAGAAAAGAAATAAAGCCGTGGGAAATTGAGTTCAGAGCCACGCTTCCTAAAAAAGGAATCCGCTGGTTTAAGATTTCTTCCAAAACAGAATCTTCAACAAATGGGAATGTGATTTTTTACGGTCATGTTTCAGATATTACCGAATTAAAAGATAAAGAAGAAAAACTTAGAATTTCAGAAGAACGCTTTCAGTTTGCTCTTGATGCTTCTACCGTAGGAATCTGGGATTGGGACATGGTTACCAACAGGGTTTTTTATTCTTCATTATCTCTTAAAATTTTAGAATTAGAATCAACTGATGTTTTTGATGATCCAGAGCGTTGGGATAAAATTGTGCATCCAGACGATCTTCCAAAATATTACTCTGATATTCATGAACATTTTGATAACAAGATTCCGTTTTACGAAAATTACCATCGTGTAATGACTTCCAGCGGTAATTACAAGTGGATTTTAGACCGTGGAAAAGTGATCAAGCGTGATGAAAACGGTAGGCCTCTACGTGTAATTGGAACTCATACCGATGTTTCTGCTCAAAAAGAAAAAGAGCTGGAACTTATAAAAACGATGAAATTATACAGCGATCAAAATAGCCGATTGTTGAACTTTTCGCATATTGTTTCGCATAATTTAAATACACAAGCTGGGAATATAAAATCGATTTTAGATTTTATTGATGCCGATGTCAATAAACAGACCGTGGCTGAAATGCTGGAACATTTGCGTACGGTTTCTAATGATTTGAATGAAACGATTTCTAATCTTACTCAAATTGTAAAAACGCAGAGTAATATTAATATTGCGGTAGTGCCCTTAAAACTTTGTGAGTATGTCGAAAAGACAATTTCGACGATTAAAGGGTATGATAAACAGCGCAACGTAACGATTATAAACAACGTTCCGAAGTATTTAACGATTAATTTTAATCCAGCCTATATGGAAAGTGTTTTGTTGAATTTTACAACAAATGCGATTAAATATGCGCATCCAGATCGAGATCCGGTAATTACTTTTGATTTTGCAATAGAGCCTGAAGGTTTTAAATCGCTTAAGATTACAGATAATGGCCTCGGAATCGATTTGAAAGTTTATGGCGATTTATTGTTCGGAATGTATAAAACTTTTCATAAGCACGAAGAGGCCCGCGGAATTGGATTGTATATTACCAGAAATCAAATTGAAGCGATGAAAGGAACGGTTGAAGTAGAAAGTGAAGTAGGAGTAGGGACAAGCTTTAAAATTGTTTTTAATGATATGTAGGGTTTGAGACTTCTTTTGATGAAGAATGTTTTAGAAAATAGAAAATAGAATAAAGAGATAGAATAAAGAAAATAGATTGTATAAAAAAAAACAAAGGCTGTCAATTGACAGCCTTTGTTTTTTTTTTTATTTTATATTACTTGGATTATTTAGCAATGTTTACAGCTCTAGTTTCTCTAATAACTGTAACTTTTACCTGTCCAGGATAAGTCATTTCTGTTTGGATTTTTTGTGAAATTTCGAAAGATAAGTTTGCTGCGTTATCATCAGAAACTTTTTCGCTTTCTACAATTACACGAAGTTCTCTACCAGCTTGAATTGCATAGGCGTTTTTCACACCACTGAATCCGTAAGCTACATCTTCAAGATCTTTCAGACGCTGAATGTAAGAATCTAAAACCTGACGTCTTGCACCTGGTCTAGCTCCAGAAATAGCATCACAAACCTGAATAATTGGAGAAAGTAAAGATTTCATTTCAATCTCGTCGTGGTGTGCTCCAATTGCGTTGCAAACCTCTTCTTTTTCACCATATTTCTCAGCCCACTGCATACCTAAAAGTGCGTGTGGTAAATCACTTTCTGTATCAGGCACTTTTCCGATATCGTGTAATAAACCAGCTCTTTTTGCCAATTTCACGTTTAGTCCTAATTCCGCAGCCATAATACCGCAAAGTTTAGAAACCTCTCTCGAGTGCTGTAATAAGTTTTGTCCGTACGAAGAACGGTATTTCATTCTACCCACAACTTTAATTAATTCTGGGTGTAAACCATGAATTCCTAAGTCGATAACAGTACGTTTTCCTACTTCGATAATTTCGTCATCAATCTGTTTTGCTGTTTTAGCAACAACTTCTTCGATTCTTGCAGGGTGAATACGTCCGTCAGTTACTAATTTGTGTAAAGATAAACGGGCAATCTCTCTACGAACAGGATCAAAACAAGAAAGAATAATTGCCTCTGGCGTATCATCAACAATGATTTCAACTCCAGTAGCCGCTTCAAGAGCTCTAATATTACGACCTTCACGACCGATAATTCTACCTTTTACATCGTCAGATTCAATATTAAAAACAGATACACAGTTTTCAACCGCTTCTTCCGTTCCAACTCTTTGAATAGTGTTGATGATGATTTTTTTAGCTTCTTGCTGTGCTGTAAGCTTAGCCTCTTCAATAGTTTCCTGAATGTGAGACATTGCTTTCGTTTTAGCTTCAGCTTTTAAACCTTCAACCAATTGTTCTTTTGCTTCTTCAGCAGAAAGACCAGAAATTACTTCTAATTGCTGTAATTGACTTTTGTGAAGTTTGTCAACTTCAGCTTGTTTTTTGTCTAAAACTTCAATTTTATTATTGAATTCAGCTGTTTTAGCTTCAAATTCGTCATTTACTTTTTTAGCTTTAGAAAGTTCATTAGAAACTTGAGATTCTTTATCACGTACACGTTTTTCTACTTCAGCCACTTTTTTATCGCGTGCTAAAATAACTTGTTCGTGTTCTGATTTTAATTCGATAAAACGCTCTTTTGCTTGAAGGATTTTATCTTTTTTAATGTTTTCTGCTTCTAAATTAGCGTCTTTTAAGATAGAAGCAGCTTCTTTTTTAGCGTTTTTGATTAGGTTTGAAATATTACTTTTCTCGATAATTTTAGCTATTGCAAATCCTGCTGCAATACCTACAATACCAATAATGATCGTTATGATGTCCATGTTTGTTAGGGTTTATATATAAAAAAAGCCTACATTAATTGCTTGTATAAACTCGTAAAGACAAGTTTTGAGCTAACTCACTGTTCAAGTTTCCCAGCCAAAAGGAGGGCATACTATAGTAGCGACGATTTGCTCATTCTAAATTGTTAGTGTTGAGTTTACCAATTGTGAACTAATGTAGGCAGTATCTTAGTTTCTGTAAAGAACGTTTATTTTTCGAGATATTGATCTAAAAGCGTGTTTAATCTTTTAATTCTTTCGATGGTTTCTTCTCCGTCGATTGCATTATCAATCTGTTTTTGTTCTACTTGCGATGCAAATTGTAATGCACACATGGCTAGAACGTCTTGTTTGTCACGAACCGCGTAATTTTCTTCGAACTGCTTTATCATAGCATCAATTTTTTTAGAAGCACTTCTAAGTCCTTCTTCCTGAGCGGGTTCAACCGTAAGTGGGTAAACGCGGTCGGCAATTGATATTTTAATTCTAAGCTTTCCGTCCATACTGTTAATCTGATAGTTGCGCTATGCAGTAATCAATTTCGCGAATTAATGAATTTATTTTAAGCTTTGTCTCTCTCTTGTTATTGTCGCTGCCAAGCAACGAATTGGCTATCTTAAGTGTTTCATTTTGCTTCTTCAAAGCTTCCATTTCCTCAGATTGTTTCTGGATAATTTGCGCAGCTTTGGCTAGTTCTAATCGTAATACTTGATTGTTTTGTTCGAAAGCTTTTGATTTTTCAAAAAGCTTTTCGACTTTATATTCAAGAGTATCAATTATTTCTGCAATTACACTCATTATACATCCTATTCATTACTTAATCATACAAAGTTAGTATTCCTTTTTATTAATGCAATTTTTTCTCGATTTTTTTGCGTTAAAATTAATCAAATTAATGAATTTCAGTTAATTGTATTTTTTGTGGTCTTTTTCTTTCTTTTATTGGTTAATTTTTCGCTATCTTAGCAAAAATGTTGCTTATGAGATTTCCTGTACTTGCCCTTTTGATTTGTAATTCTATATTTGCTCAAACGCAATATCCTAAAGACTATTTCCGCCCTCCGCTAGATATTCCAATGCAACTTTCTGGTAATTTTGGAGAGTTAAGACCCAATCATTTTCACGCTGGTTTTGATTTGAAAACCAATCAAAGAGAAGGGCTGACTGTGCATGCCATTGCTGATGGTTACGTTTCTAGAATCAAAATTTCAACTTATGGAAACGGAAAATGTATTTACATAACACATCCAAACGGATATACGTCTGTTTATGGGCATTTGCAAACGCCAACCGGAGCTATTCTTGATTATGTAAAGAATACGCATTACAAAGAAAAGGCGTATGAAATCGAAATGTTTCCAAAACCAGATGAACTTCCTGTTGCAAAAGGAGATATAATTGGTCTTTCTGGAAATACAGGTTCTTCTGAAGGACCGCATCTTCATTTTGAAATTAGAGATACAAAAACAGAATTTGTTATCAATCCGATTTTCTTTGGCTTTGACCAAAATATAAAAGATACCAAAAAACCTACTTTGTCTAGTTTGTATGTTTATCCGCTAGATAATGCAACGGTAAATCAGTCAAAACAGCCTTTGCTGGTTAATATGACACTTCAAAAAGATGGAAATTATCTGGCTTCTAAAGTTAAAGCTAATGGTAAAATTGGTTTCGGAATCAATGCCATTGATACTGATGATGTTTCTTATAATAAAAATGGGGTTTTTAATGTTTCAACTTTTTTAAACGGAAATCCGAATTATAACTATCAGTTTGATACGTATTCTTTTGACGAAATGCGCTATATCAATGCTTTTATCGATTATCAGCGATATAAAAAAAGCGGACAGCGTGTGCAGAAACTTTTTATGAAAACGCCTTTTGCTTTAAGCATTATTAATACAGATGCACTTAGAGGTGTAATTACGGCAGAAGCCAATTTGGAATCAAATTACAGAATTGAGGTTTCCGATTATTTTGGAAACCAAAGAACGGTTACGGTTCCTATCGAATACGATACTGCAACTCCACTTGTTGAAGCTGAACCTATAATTTCTAGATACTTTGTAAAATATGACAAAGATGCAATTTTCGAGAAAGATAATATGTCTGTTTTCTTTCCCGCAGGTACATTTTACGAAGATTTTAATATGAATTTTGATGTGAGAAATAACAAAGTTTATATTCACGATGACACGGTTCCAGCGCATTCAAATTTTACGATTACGATAAAAGATGCCTCTTATCCAGAATCTTTGAGAGATAAATTGTATATCGGTAAAGGAACTAGTTTTAACGGAACGATTAGAAAAGACGATATTTTTACTGCCAAAGCAAAAGTCTTAGGGGCATACGGTTTGGTTCTGGATACAATTCCGCCGGTTATTAAAATTGCCAAACCAGTTGAAGGAAAATGGATTAGCGATCAAAAGAAAATTGATTTTACGATAAGCGATTCTTTGTCGGGAATAAAATCTTATAATGGTTATTTAAATGGAACTTGGGTATTGTTTGAATACGAAAATAAAGCTAGAAGAATTACGCATACTTTTGATGAGCAATATTTGGCAGATGGAGAAAACGTTTTAAAGATTGAGGTAGTTGATAATGTAGGAAATACTACTATCTTTGAAACACGTTTTCTTAGAAGTCAAAAAAAATAAAACCCAAAATCTTTGAGTAACAACAGGTTTACATTCGCTTTTCTTTTTCTCTTTTTTAGCTGTATCGCATTAGCTCAAAACGCTCGTATTAAAGGGCTGATTTTAGATACAGAAAAACATCCTGTTTCTGGTGTAAATGTTTCTTCGCAGGATCTTGCTGTGCAGTCTGATGCAAATGGGTTTTATGAAATTGTGATTCCGTCAAACAAAAAAGTTTCTTTGATCTTTACTCACGTTTCCTTAAAAATGATGAGTCTGACGGTTAGTTTAAAAACAAATGAAGTTTTTGTTTTTAATCCGATCATGAATAATTCTGAAGAACAAATGGGCGAAGTCTTTGTTTCTTCTGGAAATAGAAAACGAGTTCAGGGAATTACATCAGTTGATACTGAAACCATAAAGAAAATTCCAGGCGCCAATGCGGGAATCGAAAATATTCTGAAAACACTTCCTGGGGTTAATTCAAATAACGAATTGAGCACACAATATATGGTTCGAGGTGGAAATTACGACGAAAATCTAGTTTATGTAAATGAAGTAGAAGTATACCGTCCGTTTTTAATTCGCTCGGGACAGCAAGAAGGACTTAGTTTTACCAATACGGATTTGGTGCAAAATGTTGAATTTTCTGCAGGTGGATTTCAAGCTAAATTTGGAGATAAATTGTCTTCTGTTTTAGATATTACGTATCGAAAACCAACTGAGTTTGGAGCGGCTTTTGAAGCTAGTTTTTTGGGAGGAAGCGCTGCAGTTGATTTGGTTTCAAAAAATAAAAAATGGTCTGCCGTAACTGGAGTTCGCTATAGAAATAATAGCCTTTTGGTTAATAGTCAAGATACAGATACCAATTACAAACCCACTTTTGCCGATATTCAAACCAATGTAAATTATGATATTTCTGAAAAATGGCAAATGAGCTTTTTAGGAAATATTTCTCAGAATAAATATTCGTACGAGCCTTTGGTACGCCAAACTAATTTCGGAACTGCAGACCAGCCAATGGCACTTGCGGTTTATTATGACGGACAAGAAAAAGATCAGTACGATACCTATTTCGGAGCTTTAAAAACGACTTATAAAGCTTCGTCCACGCTTACTTTAAAATTAATTGGATCTTTATTTCATACGACAGAAAAAGAACATTTTGATATTTTGGCTCAATATCGTTTAGGAAATGTAAATGCTGAAGATCCAGAAAATGCTTCTGGAGTAGATTTTACACGCGGAATTGGTTCTCAACTCAATCACGCTCGAAATGATTTGGATGCTTTGATTGCCAATATCGAATTGAAGGGAATTAAAAACTGGAAGGAAAGCCAATTGGAATTTGGAGTAAAATACACCAGAGAATCTATTCGAGATCGAGTAGTAGAGTGGGAAGTAATCGATTCTGCAGGGTTTTCTATAAATCCACCAGTGGCAATTTTACCAGAAAACAATCAACCTTATGCCTCTTATTTGGGTCCGCTTTTACCTTATAAGAATATACGAGCGACGAATTTTAATACTGTAAACCGTTTTTCTGGTTATGCACAATGGAACAAACAATCAGAATTAGGATCAAGTCAGATTTGGTATCATTTGGGAGCGCGTTTCCAAGGATGGAATGTTGAAGGCGCTTTAGAAGAAGGAAAAACGCAGTTTGTGGTAAGTCCGCGTGCGCAATTTGCCATAAAACCAGATTGGGATCGCGATATGGTTTTCAGAATTTCTGGAGGGTTGTATCATCAGCCACCATTTTATAGGGAATTGCGTGATCTGGATGGAGTGGTGAATCCGAATGTGAAAGCGCAGGAAGCGGTTCATGTCGTTTTGGGTAACGATTATCATTTTAAAATGTGGAATCGTCCTTTTAAATGGGTAACGGAATTGTATTATAAATCACTTTCAGATGTAAATGTATATTCGATTGATAATGTCCGAATTCGTTATGTGGCGAATAACGATGCCAAGGCATACGCTCAAGGATTAGATTTTAGATTAAATGGCGAATTTGTGCCTGGAACAGAATCTTGGGTAAGTTTTGGCTATATGAAAACCGAAGAGAATTATGAAAACAAAGGTTATATCGCTCGTCCTACAGATCAGCGTTTAAAATTTGCAATGCTGTTTCAGGATTATATGCCTAATATTCCAAGTGTAAAAGTATATTTAAATTTGGTTTATAATACGGGATTGCCAGGAGGCGCACCAGCCTACACAGATCCGTATTTGTATCAAAATAGATTGAATGATTACCGAAGAGCCGATATTGGTTTTGCAAAAGTGTTTGTTGACAGCAGTACGCAGAATACTAAAAAAGGCTGGCTGAAAAACTTTAAAGAGCTGTCTCTTGGACTAGAAATTTTTAATCTCTTCAATAATCAAAATGCGATTACAAATACTTGGGTTCGCGATGTGTATTCAAAAAATCAATATGCGATTCCAAATTATATGGCTTCTAGGGTTTTTAACGTTAAGTTAAATGCGAGGTTATGAGAAATGTAATTGCAAAATAAGGATAATCTTACTTTTTTGATGTATAATGTTTATATTTGATTTTTTATTTATTGCGGTGGGAAATGGTAATGAATTTTTATAAGCATGGATTATTCTAAACTGTATCAATTTTTAAATAAACAAACTGGGAAATTCTTTAATGACCAATCTCCTAATTATTGGATTGAAAAAGATTTAGGAATTTATGGAGATGAAGCAGTGGACTTTTTGGTTCAGTTTTCTAGTGGTTTTGATGTAAACATATCAGATTTTAATTTTGCAGAACATTTTAATTCTGAGTCAGATAAAATCAGTCTCTTTGTATCTAATTTTTTTAAAAGAAAAAACAAAAAAGATTTAACAATACAAGATTTAAAGGATGCTTTAATTAAAAGAAGATTGGAATAAGAAGATAATTTAGTGTCATCTTTATTGGTAAAATCCAAAAATACAATCAAAAATAGTATATTTGATAATCGTATATAACCATTATAGATGAAAAAGTATTTTAAATATATCGCCCTAATCCTTGTCGGAACAGTAATTAGCTGTCGAGAAGAAGTTCAAAAGCCAAAAGTAAGTTATGGCGCTTCAAACAAAGTAAGCGTTGCCAAAACAGATTCTACACAAATTGAAATTGCCGATCTTCCTATCCAAATGGAAGGAACAAATTATTTAATTCATCCCGTAGGTGATTTAAGATTGTATGAAAGAGGTTCTAAAGCAAGATTTGGTTCGTCGAGCGTAAACGATGTGAGTTTTACGATTTCGAATTTAGGCGAATATGAAATTACAGGTTACCTGCAGAATTTAAAATTTCAAAAAGTAGATTCAGATTCTATCCGACCATTATCAGATAAACCAGTTTTAATTTTAACGGCGACTTATCTGAAAACTGTTGCAGACAGAACGCATAATAATGTTATGGTTTATACCCTGACAGATTCAGATACTAATAAAGACGGAAAAATTGATACCAGCGATATCAAAACGTTATACCTAAGTGACATCAGCGGAGAAAACTTCACAAAAGTCTCAGCAGATTTGGAAGAATTAGTAGATTGGAGTTTAATTGAGTCTAAAAATCGTTTGTATTTTAGAACTATAGAAGACACCAATCAAAACGGTCAGTTTGATAAGAACGATGTGCTGCACTACAATTATATTGATTTAGCTTCTAAGAAGTGGGAGGTTAAGGCATATAAGCCTATTTAAGCTACTAAGGTTCTGAGGTTTTGAAAAGAGTCAAAGAGAAATAGAAAAAGCGGATGGAAAATTTTTTGAAAAATTTCCATCCGCTTTTTTTTATTTAATGAAAGTAAAAAATCATTCTAATCTTTTAATCTGTGGCTAAAAACCTTTGAATCTTAGCGCCTCAGAACCTTAAATCAAAATATCACTTTCTAGATCAGACTTCTCAATTTCAAAACCAAAGTCCAGTCGCTCAACCAATTCTATTACCAGCTTTTTATACCAATTTTCAGATTTTGGATGAATGTAAATCTTTTCGATTAATTGATTAATATCGACATTAATTTTTAATCCGTCATTTAGCTTGATGTCACTTTTAGAAGTGTCAGTTAAAATGCGGACTTCGCGTTCGTATTGAAAGCTTTTTCTTTTGAACAAAAAAGGAAAAAACAAATCGTCAAACGGAATATATTCTTTTCTGTAGTCGATATAATTGACTTCACCGATGAATTGATCAAAATTGTTTTCGGGTTTTAGCGCTTTCTGCAATCGCCCTATTGTAGATTGAATGGCTAAACCTTCACTGTTTTGGGTAAAAATCTGCCACATGGCAAAAGATTCGTATTCATTAATATGCCAGCTGCTTATGGCAACTTGTTCGCGATGTGTTTTATAGTATTTTAAAAAATCAGGATTGCCAGTAGCGAGCTTTTTAATCTCCTCGTAAGTAGGTTCGCTAAAAGTGCCTTCATACTGATCTTCAAATTTGTCTGAACGAGACATGAAAAGCTTTTTTGAAAGCAGTAAATCTAGAAATTTAGATAAGTCCAGATATTTCCAAACTATAGTGTTCGGATCTTCAGGAAGTGTAATGTTTGGGTTGTTAAGATACATTTTCGTGAGATTAACGATTTATTCTTTAACTCACCTAAAGTTATAAAATAAAACACAGATTAAAGAAATTAAACTGAGTTTTAATATTTCCTTAATCTGTGTAAAATAATTGGGCTATGCTGTTTTCTTAAGATTCGAAAGACTGCATGGTTACCAATTTATTGTAAGTTCCGTTGAGTGCAATTAACTCTTCGTGAGTTCCTTGTTCAACGATTTTTCCTTTTTGCATTACGACAATCACATCTGCTTTTTGAATAGTAGAAAGACGGTGCGCAATTACAATCGAAGTTCTATTCTGCATCATGTTTTCAAGCGCCACCTGAACAAATTTTTCGCTTTCGGTATCCAATGCTGATGTTGCTTCGTCCAAAATCATAATCGGCGGATTTTTCAATACGGCACGAGCAATTGATAAACGCTGTTTTTGTCCGCCAGAAAGTTTGTTTCCGCTGTCTCCGATATTAGTATAAATTCCATGCTGCAGCTCTTTTACAAATTCGTAAGCATTAGCAATTTTTAGTGCTTCGATAATCTCGTCATCAGTTGCATCTAATTTTCCTAAAGAAATATTTGCTTTAATGGTGTCATTAAATAATATGCTGTCTTGTGTAACCAAGCCCATCAAACTGCGAAGTGAATGCAGATTCATGTCTTTAATGTTGATTCCGTCAATCGAAATTGCTCCATCATTAACATCATAAAAACGCGTCAATAAGTTTGCAATTGTACTTTTTCCACTTCCAGACTGTCCGACCAAAGCAACAGTTTGTCCTTTTTTAATTTGAAGAGAAAAGTCTTTTAAAACCGTTTCTTCTTCATATTTAAAATTTACATTCTGAACGCTGATAGTGTCATCGAAAGTTGTTTTTTCAATAGCTTTTTCTTTAGAAGTAATAGGGTTTTCCTGTTCTAGAATTTCAAGAACGCGTTCTGCAGCAGCGTTTCCTCTTTTTACTCCATAAGAAGCTTTAGAAATTGCTTTTGCTGGCGTCAAAATGTTATAAGCCAATCCCATATAAGCAATGAAAGAAGCGCCATCTAGCGTTTTGTCAATTAAAACCATTTGGCCTCCGTACCATAGTAAAATAGCGATTACGGTAATTCCCATAAATTCGCTTGCAGGTGAAGCTAGATTCTGGCGATTTCCAATACTGTTTGATAATTTGAAAAATCTTTCAGTTGAATTTTGAAAAACAGTATTAAAGTAATTTTCAGAATTATATCCTTTAACCACTTTTAAACCTCCGATAGTTTCTTCGATAGTAGAAAGAAAATGACCTTGTTCCTGTTGCGCTTTCGAAGATTGTTTTTTAAGCTGTTTTCCAATTAAAGAAATAATGTAGCCAGAAACGGGGATAAAAATAAATACAAACAAAGTTAGCTTTGGGCTTATGAAAAGCATGGCTGCAATTGTAAAAAGAATCGTTAGAGGTTCTTTTACGATAAGCTCCAAAATGGCTAAAAATGAAGTTTGAACTTCGTTAACGTCTGCAGAAATTCTAGAAATCACGTCACCTTTTCTTTTTTCAGAATAAAAAGACAAAGGCAGTTCCAGCGTTTTTTTGTACATCGCATTTCGCATGTCTCTTAAAACTCCATTTCTTAAAAAGTTAATGAAGAACATAGCCAGATAATCAACTAGGTTTTTTAGTAAAAAGATACTAATAATTCCGGCTACCATAATCGATAAGGTACGGCCAACGCCATATTGATCGGTAGTAGTCGTTACGTAATAGCTTAAATAATTTTCTGCGTATGTTTTAATGTGCAAAATTCCTTCATAAACTGGTTCAACAGTCTTTCTTTTGGTTTGGTCAAATAAAACTTGAATCATCGGGATCAACGACATAAAAGAAAGTGTGCTGAAAAGCGCGTATAAAACATTAAAGAAGATGTTTAAATAGGCATATCTTTTATATGGATATATAAAAGGAACTATTTTTTTGAAAGTACTCATTTATTTTTTTTGGTGTTATTTTTTGGTGCTTTAGGATCTCTCACAAAGTTTTGAGATTTTCGGTGTTTATTTTTGTAGGGACAAAATTAATCCAATTGAGGTGTTTTCAATTTCTTTTTAGTTTTTTTTATAAAAAAAACTCTGATCTATATTATAAAATACAAATCAGAGTTCTAGAATTTCAAAGTATGTCAAGAATGAACGTACTTATTTTATTAGTTTAACTGCATATCAGCAATAATATTCTTGATTTTTCCGTCTAAGAATTTTTCGGCTTCATCAAAATCTGAAACTGATTCTAATTCTGCATTTACACTAATGTAGAATTTAATTTTAGGTTCAGTTCCACTTGGTCTTGCGCAGATTTTAGATCCGTCAGCCGTATAATAAATCAACACATTAGATTTTGGAATATCCATTGTAGATTCTTCGCCTGTCAATAAATTTAAAGCAATAGACGATTGATAATCCTCAACCATAATTACTCTTTCACCGTTAATTTCTTTTAGAGGATTCTCACGCAAATCAATCATCATTTGGTTGATTTCCTGTAAGCCTTCCATTCCTTTTTTAGTCAGAGAAACTAAAAATTCTTTGTAGAAACCATTTTCAACATAAAGCTGTAAAAGTTCTTTATAAACAGAACTTCCGGCTGCTTTAGCTTGAGCGGCAACTTCGCAGATTAATAGGGTTGCGGCAACTGCATCTTTATCTCTTACTGCATCGCCAACCATAAATCCGAAACTTTCTTCACCGCCTCCGATAAATTCTAGTTCAGGAAAATCTTTGATCATTTTAGCGATCCATTTAAAGCCAGTTAATCCAACTTTGCACTCAACGCCATAGCTTGTAGCCAATTCCATCATCATTGGAGTGGAAACAATTGTAGATCCAACAAATTGTTTTCCGTTCAGTTTACCTGCTTTCTTCCATTGTTTCAATAAGAAAGAAGTCATTAAAACCATAGTTTGGTTTCCGTTCAATAAAATCATTTTGCCTTCATTGTTACGAACGGCAACTCCCAAACGGTCACAGTCAGGATCTGTACCTACCACGATATCAGAATTTGTTTTATCTGCCAAAGCCAAAGCCATTGTTAGAGCTTCTGGTTCTTCTGGATTTGGAGATTTTACAGTTGGGAAATTTCCGTCTGGAACAGCTTGTTCTGGAACAATATGAACATTTTTATATCCAGCTTGCGATAAAGTATCTGGAATTGATTTTATAGAAGTTCCGTGCAAAGAAGTAAATACAATATGAAGATTGTCTTTGGCTTCAGCCGGAGTATTAAAACTTGCGTTTTCGATAGACGATTTTATAAAAGCTTTGTCTATTTCGGTATCAATGTACTGAATTAAACTTTCGTTTGCATTGAATTTGATTTTGTCATAGCTCAAACTTTCAATTACATTGACAATTTCTTTGTCTTGCGGAGGAACAATCTGTCCACCGTCTTGCCAATACACTTTGTAACCGTTGTATTCTGGTGGATTGTGAGAGGCTGTTAAAACAATTCCGCACTGGCATTTTAAATATTTAAGAGCAAAAGACAATTCTGGAGTTGGTCTTAAGTCAGAAAACAAATACACCTGAATTCCGTTTGCAGAGAAAACATCAGCAACCACTTTTGCCAGCGTGTTACTGTTGTGACGGCAATCGTAAGCAATAGCAACTTTTAAAGTTTCGTTTGGAAAAACTTGGTGCAAGTAATCAGATAATCCCTGAGTATTTTTTCCAAGCGTATATTTATTGATTCTGTTGTTTCCAATACCCATAACACCACGCATACCGCCAGTTCCGAATTCTAAGTTTTTGTAAAAACTCTCTTCCAGTTCTTTTGGTGAAGTGGTCATTAATTCCTTAACCGCAGCTTGCGTCTCTTGGTCAAATGTTGGCGTTAGCCATTCGTTTACAGCGTTTAATATATTAGGTGCTATATTCATTTAAATTTCGTTTTATGTTTATTCTAAAAATAATTTTTTATCAAGGACTGCAGGTGCTGTATGCAATAATTTTGTGCCTTAATTAAAAAAATAGAAAAAAATATAATGTTCAGGTTGATGTGTTTTAGAAATTAACCTCTCTCGCTACTTTATAACGTGCTTCGTTGCTTTTGGTTCTTAGAATTATTTCTCCCAAGAAACCGGCTAAAAATAATTGAGTTCCAAGAATCATAGTCGTTAAAGCAATATAAAACCACGGATTGTTGGTAACTAGACTGTATTTCATTCCAGTATACATATGGTACAGTTTAGAAACTCCAATGTATCCTGCAGCCAAAAAACCGATGATAAACATTAAAGAACCCATAGCGCCAAATAAGTGCATCGGCCTTTTTCCGAATCGTGATAAAAACCAGATGGTAATTAAATCAAGGAAACCGTTTATAAAACGTTCCATTCCGAATTTTGTTTCACCATATTTTCTGGCTTGGTGAATTACTACTTTTTCGCCAATTTTTCCGAATCCTGCATTTTTTGCCAAAACAGGAATGTAGCGGTGCATTTCTCCAGAAACTTCGATGTTTTTTACCACCACATTTTTGTATGCTTTTAATCCGCAGTTAAAATCATTTAACTCAACGCCAGAGGTTTTTCTAGCTGCCCAGTTAAATAATTTTGAAGGAAGATTTTTTGCCACCACAGAATCGTAACGTTTCTTTTTCCAGCCCGAAACCAAATCAAATTTCTGAGCTGTAATCATTTCGTACAATTCAGGAATTTCGTCTGGACTGTCTTGTAAGTCAGCATCCATAGTAATGATAACATCACCTTTAGCTTTTGCAAAACCAGCATGTAACGCTTGAGATTTTCCGAAGTTTTTCATAAAACGAATCCCTTTTACATTTGGGTTTTCGTTAGAAAAGCCTTCAATAATCTGCCAAGAATTATCTGTACTACCATCATCTACAAAAATGATTTCATAAGAGTAATTGTTAGACTGCATCACTTTAATGATCCAAGTATAAAGTTCTTTAAGTGATTCCTCCTCGTTTAGAAGCGGTATAAGTATAGATAAATTCATTTATATTTTTATTCTTGTGTAGATTTGCTTTTAAAAAATGCTGCGAAAATTAATCCGAAAATAGCACTGACAACAATTGCGAAAACAGATCCTTTTAGTAATTCGAAAGTAGAATATGGATTGCTTTCTTTCATTTTAGCAATAGTTTCGTTAATTGCTGAGGCTGGTGTGCCAAATTTCTGCAGCATGCCAACAGTATATTTGATCATAATTTCGCTCAAAGTATCTTTTGCGCCTGGATCAATAACATTAAATAATACGATGTTGAAAGTTGTAGATATTAAAATACCAATTACTGCAGCTATAAAATAAGTAGTAAAAGCATCTTTAAAAGGAAAAACGCCGTTTAATTCTTTCTTGGTTTTAGAAAGTAAGATAATACTAATTGTAAGGCTTATTACGATTGTAAGTATTCCCATCCACCAAGCTGTAAATAAGTTTAAATCAACAGCATAGATTGTAGCGGTAACCAAAGCCGATGCAATTCCGATAATTACACCATAAGTAACTCCATTCTTTTTTATAACTTCATTAATCATATTTCGATATGTTTAAAATTAATCCACAAATATAGTAATTCCCACTATAAACGGATATAAAAAAAGCTTTTCGAAATAAACTAAAAAAAAGTAAGCTAACTGTTTGTTTATTAAAAAAGAATTGTAAATTTGCACACTCAAAAATAATTAAATTTTTAAACAAAAAAGAGTAGTGCTTGTTTATACCTTTTTCTAACCATGAAAAAGCTTCAAAATAAAAATGCTCTAAAACAATAAATAAAAGAAAAGATGAAAAAAGGAGTTCACCCAGAAAATTACAGATTAGTTGCATTTAAAGACATGTCTAATGATGACGTTTTTATCACTAAATCTACTGCAGATACAAAAGAAACAATTGAAGTTGACGGAGTTGAGTATCCAGTTGTAAAAATGGAGATTTCTAGAACATCTCACCCTTTTTATACTGGTAAATCTAAACTTATCGATACTGCAGGACGTATTGATAAATTCAAAACTAAATACGCTAAACACGCTAAAAAATAATAGCTGTTTTAAATTATACAGAAAGCCTTCCAATTTGGGAGGCTTTTTTTATTGTTGATTTTAACCGCAAAGAGCACTAAGATTTACGGCAAAGTTCGCAAAGGTTTTTATTATAAGCTTTGCGAACTTTGCGTTTTGCCATTGCGTTCTTTGCGGTTAAATCTTCGTCCAAAGTTATTTTTATATTAAAAATATACTGTTTTTTCAGAATAGGATAATACGCGACAAATACTACAATTAAAATATTTGTAACTTTGACCCTAGGTAACCAAACTAATTTTTAATAAACACTCAATTATTTATGAACTACATTCTTTTCGACGGTCCCGTTCGGAATGCTTTATTACCCTTTACTTTTACTAGACCTGTAGCTGATATTTTAGTCGGAATTATGACCATTCGCCAAAAATGGGAAAAATATTTAGGTTCGACTATAACGACTATCACCGAGGAATATTTGTCGGAAAAATTTCCAATGGTCGAAATGGAAGAAAACGTAATGATCAATGCAGCGTATTTGCCAAATGATACTCTTGCAGAGATGGTTTCTAATTTGACAGAAAATCAGGCAATCTTTAAAGGTGAAGATGTAATTGCTTTTTTTACAAGCGAAAACCAAGAAGAAGTCGATTTTGATTCTTATGAAATTATTCCATACAACGAAGATTGTATAACTATTGAACATACTTGGGACATTTTCTCAAAAAATGATGCTGCTATTCGTCAGGATTTTAAATTTCTTACGGAAGATCGCACATCGCAACCAATTCCTAAAAGCGTTAACGTAATTTCTCCAGAAAACATTTTTATAGAAGAAGGAGCAAAATTAGAGTTTGTAACTTTAAATGCTTCAACTGGGCCTATATATATAGGTAAAAATGCCGAAATTATGGAAGGAACTGCAATTCGAGGACCTTTTGCTCTATGCGAAAATGCTATGGTTAAAATGTCGGCAAAAGTGTATGGTGCAACGACTGTTGGACCTGGTTCTAGAATAGGCGGCGAGGTTAAAAACTCGGTTCTTTTTGCAAATTCAAATAAAGGGCATGAAGGCTTTTTAGGCGATTCTGTTTTGGGTGAATGGTGTAATATTGGAGCAGATTCTAATAACTCAAACCTAAAAAATAATTACGAAGAAGTAAAACTTTGGAGTTATGAAACAGAAGGTTTTGCCAAAACTGGACTTCAGTTTTGCGGTTTAATGATGGGAGATCACAGTAAATGCGGTATTAATACAATGTTTAATACTGGAACTGTAGTAGGAGTAAGCGCTAATATTTTCGGATCTGGTTTTCCGCGTAACTTTGTGCCAAGTTTTTCTTGGGGCGGCGCGGCAGGTTTCACTACTTATGTAACTAAAAAAGCTTTTGAAACAGCGCGTTTGGTTTTGTCAAGACGAAATATAGATTTTGATGCAACAGAACAAGCAATCTTAGAACACGTTTTTGAAGAAACTAAAAAGTGGAGAAAAGATTAATTAGATAATTAGTCAATTTGATAATTAGATAATTTTTCTAAGCATTTTTTGATAGTTAAACCAGACAGGTTTTAAAAACCTGTCTGGTTTTGTTGTGTTTAAAGTTTTGAGGATTTTCCAATTATCTAATTTTCTAATTGTCGCATTTCCTAATTTGCCTTATCTGTCGATTTTAACGAAATTTTCTTTTAAATTGAATTTTAACTCTAAACCATTAGTAAGTTTTGTTTCATAACCAGAACTTCCAATTTCTATTTTAGTTACTTTTTCTTTTGGAAAATTGGTTTTGATGTAAGAAGCGATTTTTTTAGGAACGATAGATTTCGGAATAGTAGAATTTTTGCCATCAACTTCTTTCCAGTTTCCTTTCTTGTCGAATTCGATCTCAATTTCGTTGTTAAATTTAACTTGGTATTCTGTAGAAAGAATTTCTTTGTCTTCTAGAATATAAGTCGGCTTTTTCGAACCAAAATGAGTCTTTAAAAAAGCTTGTGCATTTGCAGGTAAAGCCTCTTTTTTTATTACTGTTTTTTGCGCATTTGCAGAAAGTCCAAATATTAACCCTGCAATCAAGTAAATAGTCAGTTTTAATTTCGTTTTCATATTTTGCTGATTTTTAAAATTATAGTACAAGATAAGGTTAAATTTTTTAAATTTTTCAAAACCATTTGAGTTTCGTTTATTACAATTGAGGCATTATTTAAATTAGCAATTATCTAATTGAGACATTCTCAAAATTATCTAATTATCTCATTGGCACATTCTCTAATTAAATATATCTTTGCAGCACGAAAAAAATGGGTAGTCAGATAAACGATTAACCGATTAAACAAATTAACAAAGACAAATGATTACAGTTAACGATATTTCGGTTCAGTTTGGTGGAACTACACTTTTTAGCGATGTCTCTTTTGCTATTAATGAAAATGATAAAATTGCCCTTATGGGTAAAAATGGTGCAGGAAAATCTACGCTTTTGAAGATAATCGCTGGAGCAAACAAACCTTCTACAGGAAGCATTTCTGCTCCAAAAGAAGCTGTAATTGCATACTTGCCTCAGCATTTGCTTACTGAAGATGGTGCAACTGTAATGGAAGAAGCATCAAAGGCTTTCAGTGAGATTTTTACAATGAAAGCTGAGATTGACCAAATCAATGAGCAACTGACAGTTCGTACCGATTATGAAAGTGACGAATATATGAAGCTGATTGAAAGAGTTTCTGACTTAAGCGAGAAATTCTATGCTATTGAAGAAGTAAATTACGAAGCTGAAGTTGAAAAGATTTTAGTTGGTTTAGGTTTTGAGAGAGAAGATTTTACGCGTCAGACTTCTGAGTTTTCGGGAGGATGGAGAATGCGTATCGAGCTTGCTAAAATCTTATTAAGAAAACCAGATTTAATTTTGCTAGATGAGCCAACCAACCACATGGATATCGAAAGTATTCAATGGCTAGAGGATTTTCTTTTAAATCAAGCAAAAGCAGTTGTGGTAATTTCTCACGATAGAGCGTTTGTAGATAATATTACGAATCGTACAATCGAAGTAACGATGGGAAGAATCTACGATTATAAAGCAAAATATTCTCATTATTTAGAATTAAGAAAAGACCGTAGAATTCATCAGCAGAAAGCATACGACGAACAGCAAAAAATGATCGCTGACAATAGAGCTTTTATCGACCGTTTCAAAGGGACTTTCTCTAAAACAGATGCGGTTCAATCTCGTGTAAAAATGTTGGAAAAATTGGAGATTGTTCAAGTTGATGAAGTAGACACTTCTGCTTTACGATTGAAATTCCCTCCTGCGGCGCGTTCTGGACAATATCCTGTTATTGTAAAGGACATGTCTAAGGCGTACGGAGATCATGTTGTGTTTAAAGACGCAAACATCGTAATCGAGCGAGGACAGAAAGTGGCTTTTGTTGGAAAGAATGGTGAAGGAAAATCGACTATGATTAAAGCGATTATGAAAGAAATCGGCGTGGATTCTGGAAGCGTTGAAATTGGTCATAATGCACAAATTGGATATTTTGCTCAAAATCAAGCTGCATTGCTAGATGAAAATGCAACGATTTTTGAAACAATTGATGGTATTGCAGTTGGAGATATTAGAACGCAAATCAAAAATATCTTAGGAGCTTTCATGTTCCAAGGAGATGATATTACTAAAAAAGTAAAAGTGCTTTCTGGAGGAGAAAAAACGCGTCTAGCGATGATTAAATTATTGCTGGAGCCAGTTAACTTATTGATTCTGGATGAGCCTTCAAATCACCTTGATATGAAGACTAAAGATATTATTAAAGATGCTTTAAGGGATTTTGACGGAACTTTAATTTTGGTTTCTCACGATCGTGATTTCCTTGACGGATTAGCTACTAAAGTTTTCGAATTCGGAAACAAAAGAGTAAAAGAGCATTTTGAAGATGTTGCAGGTTTCTTAGCACATAAAAAAATGGATTCTATGAGAGAGATCGAAAAATAGATCCTAAGTTATATATAGTAAAAGCACAAGAATTACCTTGTGCTTTTTTTATTTCTTAATAATTATTAAGATTCCGTATTATCGGCGATTTTTAGATTCTGATTCCTGGAGGAAGTAATTCTTTGTATCTAGGATTTTTTTTGAAAAAAGAAACAATTTTCGGGTGGATAGGAACTACTCTGTAATTTTTTTCAGAACTTAATTCTAAAATATTTTTTAGCAAAGTGTTGATTGCTTCTTCGTTCTCGTAAGAATCGGGCTTGTTGATTTTGGTTAAAAAGATCTTTTTTTCTTGAAATGAATACTCAACTGCTAACATTCCTTCAGGGATGACAGTTTCGAATTGGCGTGCAAATGTGTTGTCTTTGATTTCCATAGTTACAGATGTTTCCATAGTAATTTCTTGTTAGGTTATTGGTAAATAGTGAATTTGGGATTCAAAACATTTTTTGAAAGAAAACTCTTTATAAGTTTTATAAGCAATAAATATTTCGAAATGCAAAGGTAATCATTTGATTTTCAATATTAAATAAAATTTTAAAGAAGGATTGCGATTCGTTTCTTTTTTTTGAAATCGATTACATAAATTAGGCTTGAATTTTGATTAAGATTACAGTAAAAAAGCTAATTTTAGTTTTGGAAAAATAATTGTAATCGTAATCTCTTTTGGTGCTATGAGTAAAATTCCAGTTTATTTTATGCCAGGTTTGGCGGCAAGTTCATCTATTTTTGAAAGAATAAAATTGGATGAGACTATTTTTGAAATGCATCTTTTAGAATGGGAAATCCCAAAATCAAAAGAATCGCTATCAGATTATGCGCTTAGAATTAGTGCAACCATAAAACACGAAAATCCAGTTTTAATTGGGGTTTCTTTTGGTGGGATTCTGGTTCAGGAAATTTCTAAACATATAAAAACAAGAAAAGTAATTATTATATCGAGTGTTAGAAGTAATCTGGAATTCCCAAGAAGAATGAAAATAGGGAAGAGAACGAAAGCTTATAAACTCATCCCGATGCAGTTAATTCTTAATATTGAGAAGTTAGCTAAGTTTTCTTTTGGCGAAAAAGTCAATAAGAGAATTAAATTATATGAGAAATTTTTATCGGTTCGTGATCTAGGTTATCTGCAATGGGCGGTAGAAAGCGTGATTTTATGGGATAGAGATAAAATTGATGAAAGCGTGATTCACATTCACGGCGATCAAGATGAAGTTTTTCCAATAAAATATATTGATAAATGTATTCTGGTAAAAGGAGGAACGCATATCATGATATTAAATAAGTATAAATGGCTTAATGAGAATTTGCCTTCGATAATCTTAGAAGATTAAAATATGAAAATTCCAATTTTTGAAATTCCAAATTCCAAAGGTTACGCGAAGTTAAACCCGACAGGTTTTTAAAACCTATCGGGTTTCTAATTTAGCTTTGACAACATAAAGTAACCACAAGATTGTCTTCCTGAGCGGAGTCGAAGGGCGCGCAAAGTGGAGACATGCCGAATGGATTCAGCATACGATCCTTCGACTCCGCTCAGGAAGACAAACGTGAAGAATCTAAAATCTAAACTCTACAATCTAAAATAAAAAAATCCCAAATTCACAATTGGAATTTGGGATTTAAAATATTTTGAAATTTTAAAAAATCGTTAGATTTTTTTCATTTGTTCTTTCATCATCGTGATTTGCTCTTTCAGCATTCCTTGTTTGTCTAATTTCTTAGCTTCATTCAATAAATTAGTTGCCTCAAGCTTTCTTCTGCGTGACATTGCAACTCCGGCAAGGTTTAATTTAGCTACAGCTAAATCCATATCCATTGATAGTCCAAGTTCGATTGCTTTTTTGAAATGTTTCTCTGCTTGGTTGATATTGGTTTGAGATAACATGATGCCTTGTAAATAATTTAAGTATCCTTGTTGTTTTCTTACTAATGCACCTTCAGGATTTTTGATATATGATAACCATTTATTAGCGCCTTCAAAGTCTTGTTTTCTTAATTTAAGGAAAGCTAAAAGGATAAATTCGTTTTTAAAATAAAGAAAAATTGGAATCGCAGTCAATAATATAAGAAAAATTCCATTTCCGATATTACTTTCTGTAAATTGCCAAATGCCCGCCACCACTAGAAGTCCGGCCAAAATAAGTTTAATATTTTTGTGAAACATAATTGTTGTAAATTTGTGATTGCAAATATAGTAAAATGAATTAAAAATATTTTTATAAAAGTGCTTGCCAGAAAAAAAAAGCTTTGTATATTTGCACTCGGTTTTTGAATAACGATATCCAAAGCCAAAATAAAGAGTTAATAGATACCATTTTTAAAGATACAAAGCAATGAGCAAAAGAACATTTCAACCATCGAAAAGAAAAAGAAGAAATAAGCACGGATTTATGGACAGAATGGCTTCTGCGAATGGAAGAAAAGTTCTAGCGCGTAGAAGAGCAAAAGGAAGACATAAATTAACTGTTTCTAGCGAGCCTAGACACAAAAAATAATGTTTGTATAAACATACATAAGGCGATTACTTTTTTAGTATCGCCTTTTTTTATACCTTGTCGGTAATAATTTTCCCAACATTCTAGTTTAGAATAGACTACGAATGTTTTTTAGAAGACTTTTTATAACTACACAATACATACAAAATGCCTAAAGACACATCAATTAAATCCGTTTTAATAATAGGTTCAGGACCTATTGTTATTGGTCAAGCTTGCGAATTCGATTATGCAGGATCTCAATCTGCACGTTCGATTCGTGAAGAAGGGATTGAAGTTATCTTGATTAACTCAAATCCAGCGACGATTATGACCGACCCATCTATGGCCGATCATATTTATTTGAAACCATTAACTACAAAATCGATTATTGAAATTCTTAAGGAGCATCCACAAATTGACGCTGTTTTACCAACAATGGGAGGGCAAACGGCTTTAAACTTGTGTTTGGAAGCTGAAGAAAAAGGAATCTGGCAAGATTTCGGAGTAAGATTGATCGGTGTTGATGTTAACGCAATCAATATTACAGAAGACAGAGAGCAGTTTAAACAGCTTTTAGAAAAAATTAAAGTACCAACTGCACCGGCAAAAACAGCTACTTCTTACTTAGAAGGAAAAGAAATCGCTCAAGAATTTGGTTTCCCGCTTGTAATTCGCCCTTCGTTTACACTTGGAGGAACTGGAGCAGCTGTGGTTTACAAAAAAGAAGATTTTGATGAGCTTTTAACAAGAGGTCTTGAAGCTTCTCCAATTCACGAAGTTTTAATTGATAAAGCTTTGATGGGATGGAAAGAATACGAATTAGAGCTTTTAAGAGATAAAAATGACAATGTTGTAATTATCTGTTCTATCGAAAACATGGACCCAATGGGAATCCACACTGGAGATTCGATTACAGTTGCGCCAGCGATGACATTATCAGATACAACTTTCCAAAAATTACGTGACTATGCTATCTTAATGATGAGAAGCATCGGAAACTTTGCGGGAGGATGTAACGTACAATTTGCAGTTTCACCAGACGAAAAAGAAGATATCGTTGCTATCGAAATTAACCCTCGTGTATCTCGTTCTTCTGCTTTAGCATCAAAAGCGACTGGATATCCAATTGCTAAAATCGCTTCGAAATTAGCTTTAGGATATAACTTAGATGAATTGCAAAACCAAATTACAAAATCTACTTCGGCTCTTTTTGAACCGACTCTAGATTATGTAATCGTGAAAATACCACGTTGGAACTTTGATAAATTTGAAGGTTCAGACAGAACTTTAGGTCTTCAGATGAAATCTGTAGGTGAGGTTATGGGAATCGGACGTTCTTTTCAAGAAGCGCTTCATAAAGCAACTCAATCTTTAGAGATTAAGAGAAATGGTTTAGGAGCTGACGGAAAAGGATACAAAGATTACGAATTGATTATCGACAAACTGACTCATGCAAGCTGGGATCGTGTTTTCGTAATCTACGATGCAATCGCAATGGGAATTCCGTTGAGTACTATTAACGAAATTACAAGAATCGATATGTGGTTCTTGAAACAATACGAAGAGCTTTACACTTTAGAAAAAGAAATTTCAAACTATAAAGTTTCTGATCTTCCAAAAGAATTGTTGCTAGAAGCGAAACAAAAAGGTTTTGCTGACAGACAATTGGCGCACATGATGAATTGCTTAGAAAGTGAAGTTCACACTTTACGTATGGAGCAAAAAATTAACCGTGTATTCAAATTGGTTGATACTTGTGCGGCTGAGTTTAAAGCGCAGACTCCTTATTACTACTCTACTTTTGAAGCTGAAATCGAAAAAGCAAACGGAGAGCGTTTTGTAGACAACGAAAGTATCGTTACAGAGAAAAAGAAAGTAATTGTTTTAGGTTCTGGACCAAACAGAATCGGACAAGGAATCGAATTTGATTACTCTTGTGTACACGGAGTTTTGGCTGCAAAAGAATGCGGATATGAAACTATAATGATTAACTGTAATCCTGAAACGGTTTCTACAGACTTTGATACAGCTGATAAATTATACTTCGAACCAGTTTTCTGGGAACACATTTATGATATTATTCAGCACGAAAAACCAGAAGGTGTAATCGTTCAGTTAGGTGGACAGACAGCTTTGAAATTGGCTGATAAATTGTCTAAATACGGAGTAAAAATCATCGGAACTAGTTTTGACGCGCTTGACTTAGCAGAAGACAGAGGACGTTTCTCTGACTTATTGACTGAATTGCACATTCCTTTCCCTAGATTCGGAATCGCTGAAACGGCTGATGAAGCTTCAAAATTAGCAGATACTTTAGATTTCCCACTTTTAATTCGTCCTTCTTATGTACTAGGAGGTCAGGGAATGAAAATTGTAATCAACAAAAAAGAATTAGAAGAGCACGTAATCGACTTGTTGAAAGCTATTCCAGGAAACAAATTATTACTGGATCACTACTTAGCAGGAGCAATCGAAGCAGAAGCTGATGCAATCTGTGATGCTGATGGAAATGTTTACATCATCGGAATTATGGAGCACATCGAACCTTGTGGAGTTCACTCTGGAGATAGTAACGCGACATTGCCTCCTTTCAACTTAGGAGAATTTGTGATGCAGCAAATTAAAGATCATACGCATAAAATTGCAAGAGCTTTAAAAACTGTAGGTTTAATCAATATCCAGTTTGCGATTAAAGATGATACCGTTTACATTATCGAGGCAAATCCAAGAGCTTCTAGAACGGTTCCGTTTATCGCGAAAGCTTACGGAGAGCCTTACGTAAACTACGCTACAAAAGTAATGTTAGGTCATAATAAAGTAACTGACTTTGATTTCAACCCGCAATTAAACGGTTATGCAATCAAACAGCCAGTTTTCTCTTTCAGCAAATTCCCGAACGTAAACAAAGCGTTAG
The DNA here is from genome assembly GCF_054075165.1 of Flavobacterium erigeronis. Lineage (NCBI taxonomy): Bacteria > Pseudomonadati > Bacteroidota > Flavobacteriia > Flavobacteriales > Flavobacteriaceae > Flavobacterium > Flavobacterium erigeronis. The sequence continues at coordinate 69,447 of NZ_JBSKGP010000014.1, forward strand.
GGCCAGAAATGAAATCGACAGGAGAAAGCATCTTGTTTATTGATGACTTAAAAGACGATCAATTCTACGAATTGTACTCTAGAAGAAAAATGTATTTGAGTAAATAATCTCAGATCCTATTATAAAAGAAAAGCAGCAGTCTAATAGTAGACTGCTCCTTTTCTTTTATACTGTTGTTCCGTAGGAACATTTCATCGGTAGAAAATTATGTTTTATCATTGTTTACGTTCCGTAGGAGCGTTTGATTTAGATATCGTTTTAATAATTGACATACAAACGTTCCTGCGGAACGTAAATGTGTCTGATTTCTATTTTTTTACCAATGAGACATTCCTAATGGAATGATAACGAATTAAAGTTCTTTTCCTGCAAGGTTTCCAAAACCTTGCAGGTATTTATTTTGAGTTTTATATTTTATACGCTGTGTATAATGTAAACCTACAAGGTTTTATAGTTTCATCTGAAAAAGAAAAGCCCCAATAATGGAGCTTTCTTAAATTATAAAAAGTAAGAGTAATTATTTTTTAAGCAGTTGCTCTAAAGGTTTCAACTGCTCCATGTCGATTTTAGATTTCTGTAAAACCGACATTAAAGTCATAATGTTATTCGGGTTCATATCTTGACCTAAAACTCGAACTACAGCAAATCCATTTTCTTTTTTATTGGCAAAAATGATAAACTCTTTAATATTATCGTCGCTTCCAACATAGCTTACAGAAGCACCTTCTTTACCAGAACCAAATTTCATTAATTCCTGATATTTAGGATCTTTTAATATGGCTTTTACTTTATTTCTTTCTGTTTCAAACTCTGTCTGATTAGTTTCATTGGCTTTAAAAGCGATAATATTCATTTTTTCAAAAGAATTAACCGCTTCAGTCTGTTCTGCTGACAGTTTAGTTTTTTCAAGATTTAAAATGCTTGGCGAAATATCTAAAGCAATGAAATCTTTTTTCTCCGAATTCTCAACAAAATACTTTTGCAGTGTTGGTTCAGAATTACAGCTCCCTAAAGTTAGAAGAGCTGTAAGTGCTAGTATGAAGATTTTTGTTTTCATTTTTATTTTTTGCTTTTAGAAGCTTTTTTTAAGTCAGTACCTCCTGGAAGCTGCATTTTATCTGTTAGAACTGAGATTTCGTTTAAATCAAAATTACCAGTTAAAGATAGCAAAACAGTTTCGTCGTTTTTGGCACCGTCAACATACATTAAAAGTTCTCTTATCTGCGTGTCTGTAGCTCCAGATTTAACCATTATTCTAACATTTTTCCCGCTGTCATTTACGCGCATTAACTCTTCTAGACCGGCAGTTTTTACATATTTGTCGGCAGTAGCTTTCATATCGGCTTCGACTTTTGGGTTTTTAGTGGTAAACACTTTTAAGTAATCCAATTTTTTGATTAGAGCAATATATTGCTGTGTTTCTTTATCAGAAGCATCAACTTTTACTTTACTCATTAAATCAAACATTTTTTTGTTTACAATTACTGAGGTTACATCGTCTTGACCATCAAATTTGTCAAAAGCACCTTGTGCGTAAAAAGTTGTGGTAACGAATGCGAATACTAAAGTTATGATGAAATTTTTCATTTTGATTGAATTTAATTACTGTTTGAAAATTTTGTTTTTTGATTGTTCATATTCTTTAATGTACTGTACACTTTCAATACCTACATTAACATTGTTTGATAATAAAGCTAAAGCCTTTTGAGTTGCTTTTAAAGCTTCTTCGGGATTATCGTAAGTTCCTAATTCTGTTTGCGAAGCCACTGCAGTTGTATTGTTTTGTTCGCTCATAAAAAAGTAAGTTCCGATACCCAGTAAAAGAACAGCTGATGCCGCAATCGATAACCACGCTACATTACGTTTCTTAGATTGTAGTGGAATTTCATACGTTGATTTCTGTTCTTTTGCTTGAGAGAAATAGCCAAACATAGGTTTGTACTGCTCCAAATGCTGCGCAACATCTGGCGAAGAAAAATATTTTTTTAATTGATTTTCTTCGGCAATAGAAGTTTCTCCCTGAAAGTATTTTGCTAATAAATCTTCTATTTTATTTAGTTCCATAAAGGTGTGTATTTGTCATTGATTCTCTAATTTTTTTTCTTGCTCTCGAAAGCGCCACTCGTATTGCGGTTTCGTTCATGTTTACGATTTTGGCTATTTCTTCAAATTCATATTGCTCTACATCTCGAAGCTGAATTAATAGTTGCATTTGTTCGGGCATCTCATTTATAATTTTTTCGACCCATTCTAGAGTATTTTCATCTTCTAGTTTTTTATCCAATTGCGGCTGCCGATCGGTAAAGTTGTTATGAACAATTTGCAGGTTACTGGCTCTTTTCGATTTTAACTGATCCAGACAATAATTTTTGGTCATCGTCATGGCTAAAGCTTCGACACTATTATAACTTTCCAGATTATCTTTTTTGTTCCATAATTTTACCATTACTTCCTGAGTGGCATCTTCGGCCTCTTCAGTACTGGTAAGCAATCTTTTTGCCAGACGAAAAACTTTGTCTTTAAAAGGATTTACTAATTCTATAAATACAACTTGGTTCATTAATTGGATGGTTAATCGTTAGCTTATATATTCAAGACGAGGCACAATTATATTTGTTACAACAAAAGCGCAAAGTTTTTTTAAACCATTTAAGTTATATAAGTTCATTTTAGAATAATTAATTTATCTTATATACTTTAATTCTCTTAGCTCAAGACGAGTGGCAATTATATTTGTTACCGCAAATGCGCAAAGTTTTTTTAATCATAGTAAGTTATAAGCTTATTTTTAAAATAGCTTAAATTATCTGATATTACTTATATGGTTTAATTGTCTTAGTGACTCTGCGCTTTTTTATGTAAAAAAAATACTGCTTTAATGATAAAGCTAAAACTAAAGATACTACTTTTACGTTTATTCAGAATATAGAAACCTACACGATATGAAAACAACTTTCAAGAGCATTCTTTTACTCTTTTTGTTCGCTTTTTCTTTGCAGTCTTGTGAAGATCAGGACGATATTGCTGCTCCAGCAGATACACAAATTAATAATTTTATCTGGAGAGGATTAAATGAAGTTTATTTATGGCAGGGCGATGTGCCAAATCTAGCCGATGGACGAAATCTGCAACCCGATTTTAATCAATTTTTAAAGGGGTATTCTAAACCTGAAGACTTGTTTGAAGATTTATTGTACAAGCCAGAAAGTAAATATCCAAATGACGCCATTGACCGTTTCAGCTGGATTGTTGACGATTATACTGTTCTAGAACAGGAATTAAGCGGTGTTACAAAAAATAATGGTGTCGATTTCAGATTGAGCCGTGTTGCTGCAGGTTCAAATGATGTGGTAGGTTATGTGCGCTACATTATACCAAATTCTGATGCTTCTACAAAAGCAATTAAACGTGGAGACTTGTTTACAAGTGTGAATGGCGTAAAATTGACTGTTTCAAATTATCAGGAACTATTATTAAACTCAGATAATTATACGCTAAACTTGGCAGATTATAATGGAAGCGGATACGTTTTGAATGGAAAATCGGTTGCGTTGACTAAAACTGTTTTAGAAGAAAATCCTATTTTGATTAATAAAGTGATTACTTCTGGAAGCCATAAAATTGGTTATTTAATGTATAATGGATTTTACCCAGGTTATGATGATAAATTAAATCAAGCATTTGGTGAGTTGAAAGCTCAGGGTGTAACAGATTTAGTTTTAGATCTTCGATATAATGGAGGAGGAGCTATTACTTCTTCAATTAGGCTTTCTAGTATGATTACTGGTCAGTTTGATGATCAGGTTTTTGCTAAAACGCAGTTTAATACAAAGCTGATGAAAGAATTTACAGCTGAAGATTTAGAAGATTTGAATTATAGATTTGTAAATAATATTGACGGTAAAGCGTTGAACAGTTTAAATTTAAATACAGTTTATATTATTACGACGGAAAGTACTGCTTCTGCGAGCGAATTGGTTATTAACGGATTGAAACCTTATATTAATGTAGTTCAGATTGGAGAAACGACTACAGGTAAAAACGTAGGTTCGTATACCATTTATGATTCTGAGACACTTTTTTCTAAAAAAGGAATCAATCCAAATCATAAGTACGCAATGCAGCCTTTGGTTTTAAAAATTTCTAATTCTGTAGGTTTTGGAGATTATACTCAAGGTTTACAGCCTACATATCAGCAAACAGAATATATAGATACTTTTGGTGTTTTAGGAGAAACCTCTGAACCTTTGCTTAGTCTGGCTATTTCAAAAATTACAGGATCTGCTGCAAAAAGAATTTTTACTTCTGGACCAGAGCTTCCTTATTTAACAGATTCAAAAATCATTAATGGATTAAGACACGGAATGTATTTTCAAACCGCTCCTCCAGTAAAAGGGTTAAAATAAAATTCCAAATTCCAAATTCCAAAAATTGGATGGATTTGAAAATTGGGATTTGGAATTTAAATATTGGAATTTTAAAAAGAAAATAGAAAAGGCTTTCATCACTGAAAGCCTTTTCCATAAAAAAACAAAAACTAATTCTAAGGATAAAATTAATCGTTAAAGTAGAACCCGTTTGCACCTACACCAACAGTTAATTCTTTTTGCAGAACTCCGGATAAGTTGTAGATAAAAGCTTTACTATCTTTATTGAATGCTGCATCAGCAATATAAATGCGGTTGTTTTCTACTGCAAAACCGTAAATATTAGTAGCTGGTGAATTTATAATTGCTGTTGTAGAAGGAGTTGTTGCATTGATGTCCATAGCATATACAGCACTTCCTGCAGTATAATAAATTTTGTTGTTTTCAATATCCATACCGCGCGTTCCAGCTAAACTCTCAGGAAATGGTATTCTAGAGACAGATTTATCTGATATTTTTACTTTTACAATTTCTCCTAATCCAGTGAAAGGAGCTTTTAGAATAAATAATGTGCCGTTTTCTTCTTCGATAGAATCACCACTAAGACCAATTTCTACAGTTTCTATTGCTTTTGTAGCAATATTTACAATTAGCAATTTAGTGCTGCTGTTAGGTTCTGTAATGTATAATTTACCATCTTCTAAGATTAATCTGTTTGCAGTTGCATTTAGTTCAATTTTAGATTCTACGGTATTAGTAGCTAAATTAATTACAGCAACATAGTCATCAGTGTCTCCAGTTTCTGGATTTATATAAGAATATGTGTTTGCATTCGTTACATACGCTTTTCCATCTTTTACAACTCCATATCTTGGATTTGCAAGACCAGAATCAATTTTTGCGATTAATTTAAATGTGTAACGATTTACAACAGTGATTACGTTCGATCCTCCAGCAATAATGTAAGCTCTGTCTCCACTAAAAAAGATATTTTGTACAAATTTTCCAAGTACATCAGATCCGTTTTCTGCTTTATAAGCATCTTTTGTAAAAATACTGAAATCATTACTAGAGAACGATACAGTTCCAGCATCTGTAGATCCTTCATTTAAAATGAAAAAACCATTGTCGTAAGCACCTTTCGGAGAATCGTCATCATCGCTTGAACAAGAAGCGAATAACGAAATGCTTAACGCTATTAAAAGTAATTTACTAAATTTCATATATTAAAATTTTAAGGTTAAATACACATTGAAATTGCGACCTGGCATTGGTCTGTTTTCTAAACTTTCATAATCTTTATTCAAAAGATTTAAAACCTGAAAACCTACTTTAAAAGAATCTAAAAACTTCAGATCATAATCGATTCCGATATTTGAAATCGTATAATCATTAATAATTTCATCAGGATTATTGTCGGCTCTTGTATAAACAAATCCGTTATAAAGAATTTGATAGTAAGCGCTTATTTTATTTCGAGAATAAGATAATGCTCCTGTGGCTTTATGAAACGGAACAAAAAAGATCTGATTTTTTGTCTCCTCATCTTGGGAAACTGTGTAAGCATACGTTGCATTTACGGCAAAAATGTTTTTGCCATAGCTTTTTTTCCATCCCAATAGCGTCTCGGTTCCGTAGCTGTTTACTTTATCTTGATTTTGTGGAGTCCAAATACCGCCTGAACCAGGAACCCATTGCAGCATATCGGTAATTTTCATGTAATAGAAATTCTGTGTCCAAGTCAGATTTTTAAATGTAAAGACATTGCCAATTTCTCCTTGATAAGAACTTTCGGGTTTTAAATCTGGATTTCCTCCTTGATCCCAATACAAATCATTGTAAGTCGGAATTCTGAAATTTCTAGAAATATTTAGTTTTAAATTGTACCAGTTGTTGAATTTATATGAAGAACCAATATTGAATAAAACAGGCGATTTGTAATTGCTAGTAAATTCTTTTCTAACGCCGAATTCGTTCTTCCAGTCAGCACCAATATCTTGTCTGATTAATAAAGCAGCCGAACTTATTTCTCGAATATGGCTTCCAAAACTGGTTCCGTAACCGTTTGTTCTGCTGTAATCAGCAATTGCGTTTATATGTGTTGATTTGAATAAATGATAATCGACATCCAACTTTGTGATCAAGTTTTCAGTTTTTCCGTAGGTAAAATATTTTGAAGCGTTATCTGCAAAATATTGGTAATTTTCGAAAATATAAGCTGTTTTGAAATTGGTTTTCAGTTTTCCGAAATTTCCATCATACTCCAATAAGTTTCGATTGAAACCATTTACATACTTACTTTTTGTTTCAGATTCTGTCACCAAAGAAGTATTACGATCCGTGTTTGAAGTCTGACTGTAAAATTTTAAAATATGATTTTCGTTGAATTTATATCCAGCATTGGCGCTTACTGTAATAATATCATATTGCCCGTTTTGGTTCCAGCGCTGTTCTCCTCTCCAAGTATATCGATTTAAATATTTGTAATCGTTTGTAGAGCTGTTTTTCGAAAGTCCGATTTGAGCACTCCATTTTTTATTAGAAATAGAAGTTTTATAATTAATCCCAATCGTATTAAAACTGCCGTAATCCAGTCTTAAATTATTCTCAAAACGATTAAAAAACAACAAATCATTATTTAAATGCACAGTTCCTCCAACGGCACCGCTTCCGTAAATCACACTTCCGCCACCAGCTTTTACACTTATCGAATTATAATCGGAACCTGAAATCGTATTAAAATCGGTACTTCCGTTCATTTGGGAATTAATATTTATTCCGTTCCAAATGACAGCTGTCTGAGAAGAAGTTGTTCCTCTGAAAGAAACTGTAGAAAGCATTCCGCGTCCGTATTCTTTAAAATATAAAGTCGAATTAAAGTTTAATAAATCGGTTAAAAGCGCTTCATTTTTGTTGATTATAGAATCATTTAATTTTAAAACAGACTGTGAAGCGGAGTAGGTTTTTAAATTTTTGTCTGAAACAAAAACTTCTTTAAGACTGGTAATAGAATCGCTCTGCGCCGAAATAATCTGGCACATTACAAATACACAAAAAGTAAAAAGTCTTTTTAAAGTCATAACTTCTACACTCTTTTTCCCGAGAGCTCGATAATTGTTACAAAGGCAGGTCTCCTGGCTTGCGTCTTGCTGTTTACCTTCCCATTCGCCTCGGCGGACAGTGGTTTGTAGTTAACAGCAAGCATTCGTTTGAACTTAGCTTACAGTTGCGGGTACAGCTCAAGAATTTACTTGATTCCCTTTTAATGTGTTTTTAAAAATTAGAACACAACCTTAATTTGCTGCAAAGATAAAGTTAAAAATATTGATTATTCAAATTTCTTTTGCGTTTCATGAAAAATTATAAATAATTTGCTCTAAAAATCAATTTTTATAACTTCTCCGAAATCCACTTTATTATTAAAGGCCTCTTTTAGCGGAAGCGAAGTTTGATGACATAAAATACTTCTGATGATTCCGGCGTGTGCAACAATGATGACAGGCTGATCTATTTTTGAGATTTTTTCAGATAAAAATTCTCCAACTCTTTTGTGCAATTCAACAAAAGATTCCCCGTTGGAAACTTTGATGTTTACAAAATCTTCCATCCACGGATTGAGTTGTTCGGGCGGAATTTCATTCCAAGTTTTCAATTCCCAATCTCCAAAATTCATTTCTTTTAAACGTTCGTCTTCTTGATAAGAAATGGTTTTAATATTGTTTTGAATGTGTTTAGCTAAAACCACACAACGCTTTAACGGACTAGTAAAAATAGCTGCTTCTGAAGGTAATTCTGAAATAATTCTATTAAAAATCTCATCAAACGGTTCAGCAATATCCACATCAGATTGTCCATAACAAATACCTTTTTCACAAATGGTTTCGGTGTGGCGAACTAAATAAATTTCCATAAAAATAAAATACTTAAGTAAAAGACCACTTCACAAACCTGCTGTGTGGCGCCAAGACAATCTCCAGTATATCCGTCGATCCATTTTTGAAAATATCGTGCAAGAAAATATCTTGTTATAAAAACGGGGATTATGGCTAAAAGGAATTTTAAATTAAAAGTGGAAAACACAATCAGTGGAATTAAACCAAAAAAGAAAGAACCAAAAACTTCTTTCCAAGTATATTGTTTGGCAATGGGTTTGCTTTTGCTCGAAGCATCTTCTCGAGAATATTCATGTGTAAAAATAATACTGATTGCCGCGAGACGACTCAAAGAATGAGCAGAAATAAATAAAAGGAAAATTTTTAAAACTGCTTCAGAATCGTAAACTTGAAATAGCAGAATAGATTCTGAAAGCAATTTGAATTTTAATAAAAAAAGTAAAACCAACCCGATTGCTCCATAAGCGCCAATGGAGCTGTCTTTCATAATAATCAAAATTTTTTCTTTGGTCCATCCTCCTCCAAAACCGTCACAGACATCTGCAAAACCGTCTTCGTGAAAAGCGCCTGTTGTCAGAACAGAAGCAATGATTGCTAATATTACGGCTGTTTCTGTAGAAAGAAAAAAGGCAAATACAGAATAAACAAAAAATGAAATACTACCAACAATCCATCCAATAAAAGGAAAATATCTTGTGGCTTTATTTAAATAATCTGGATGATGTGTAATGTTTTTTGGGCATGGAATTCTGGTGTAAAACATTAAACAGGTAAAGAAAATATGTAGTTCTTTTTTCATTTGATTATGATTAATTTCAATCAGTTTTGTCATTCTGAGGAACGAAGAATCGCACTAGGAACTCCACAAAGTGTAGCTTCAATCTTTGTCGATATGCGCGTGCGATTCTTCGTTCCTCAGAATGACAAAATTGCGAATAAATCTTGTTTAAGGAAAATATTTTATTTCCTACTAATCCCCGCGCTTTCAAAACTAGCCATTTCATTCAAAAAAGCCTCAGCCGATTTCAAAATAGGAAAAGCAACAGCGCATCCTGTGCCTTCTCCCAAACGTAAATCTAAATTTAAAATTGGTTTTGCTTCTAAATAATGTAATAATTGCGAATGTGCTTTTTCGGCAGAGCAGTGGCAAAAAACAGCGTTTTGCCTGATGTTCGGATTCATTTTATAAGCAATTAAATAAGCAACCGTACAAATAAAACCATCAACCAGAATCAACATTTTATTTTCAAAAGCTTCAAGCATACCGCCAGCCATTTGAAGAATTTCAAAACCTCCAAAAAAAGAAAGTTGAGATAGTATTTCGGCTTGACCAGAATAATTATCAATTGCTTTTTTGAGTAAATTTTGTTTCAGAATCAGTTTTTCGTTTTCAACTCCAGTTCCCTTTCCGATGCATTCTTCAATAGGAAAACCAGTTAAAAGGCTCATTAAAACAGAAGCGGTTGAAGTATTTCCAATTCCCATTTCTCCAAAGCCAATACAATTAGAGCCCGATTTTGCAATATTTTCGACAATCGATTTTCCTTTCTCGAAACACAATTGAACTTCAGCTTCGCTCATTGCAGGGACATGCAGAAAAGACTGCGTTCCTTTAGCAATTTTGGCATCGATTAATTTGGCATTTGTTGGGAAATCATAATTCACTCCAGCATCTACAATGGATAATTCGATGTTGTTTTGTTTGCAGAATACGTTTATGGCAGCGCCGCCTTCTAGAAAATTAGTCACCATTTGCCGCGTAACATCTTGTGGGTAGTCGCTTACGCCATGATTTGCAATTCCGTGATCAGCAGCAAAAACGACAATATTTGGCTTGGTAATTTTCGGATTCAAAGTTTCAAAAACCGATGCCATCTGAAAAGCCAAAGATTCTAAAGTGCCCAAAGAACCAACAGGTTTAGTTTTAGAATCTATTTTTTCTTGTAAAAGAGAATGAAAATCAGATTTATTCTGGATTTTGTTTTCTGATTTTAAATCCAAATCCGGAATAGCTATTGAATGAATTTCTTTAATTTCAGAACAAATAGGAGCTTCCGATTTTTGTTTCCAATGCAATTGCTGTAACATTGGTTGATTGTTATAATTAGTAGCTGGTTTTCCAATGCAGAAATAACCAAGCGGTTCTATATTTTCGGGTAAATCGAGGATTTTTTTAAACTGATAATAATTTAAAATCGAAACCCAGCCCATTCCGTAACCTTGTTCTGTAAGCGAAAGCCAGATATTCTGCGCCGCACAAACCGAACTAAATTTCACTGCTTCGTTGCTGCCAATAGTTCCAATTGTAAACTGATTTAAAACAGAACGGTCATAAGCAATTATAAGTCCGATTGGTGCTTCTTCGATTGCTTCTAGTTTCAGCGATCTGTAAAGTTCTTTTTGTTCTGGATTGTCGGTTAGTTCCTCCGCTTTTTTATTGTAATCTAAAAAGAGCTTTTTAATAGACGTTTTAACCTCATCCGATTTGATAAGATAATATCTTGTAGCATCAGTCAGTCCGACCGACGGAGCCCAATGTCCAGCTTGCAGTGCTTTCTGAATTACTTCGTCGGGCACTTCATCGGCAGTAAAATGTCGGGTGTCGCGGCGTGATTTTAAGATATCGTCTAGGTTGCTCATTTTAAATTCCAAAATTAAAAACATTCTAGTAAAGGTAAGGCTTAGCTTTGGAATTTGGAATTTAAAATTTGGAATTTTCTCCCTTTATTTTAACCGGAATTCCGGAAACCATCAACACAACCTGATCGGCGTTTGCGGCAATAAATTGATTCATCCAACCTTGAAGTTCAACAAATTTTCTTCCAATATGAGTTTCTGCATGAACACCCATTCCGATTTCATTTGTTACGATAATGATATTCGCATTTTCGTGTTTAGCAATTTCAAGGAATTCTTTTTTGGCTTCTTCTAAACTTAAAGCCACATCGTTTTTAGTGTCAACAAAAAAATTAGTCAGCCAAAGCGTTACGCAATCAATCAAGGCCGTTTTTCCAGAAAAATCAATTTCGCTTAAAAATTTCTCTTTTTCAATATTAGTCCAATGCTCGTCTCTTTCTTGCTGATGGCGATCAATTCGATTTTGAAAATCAGCGTCCCATTTTCTGGCAGTTGCAACATATAAAGGAGAATTAGAAAGTTCTAAAGCCAGTTTCTGAGCATAACTGCTTTTTCCAGAACGTTCGCCGCCGGTGATTAAGTAAATCATTTTGATTAATTATAAGTTTTGAATTATGAATTATGAGTTCTGCCAAGTTATAAATTAATTATCAAGGCCAACTCATAATTCATAATTTATAATTCATAATTACTTGTAAGGACAATGTCGGCAGTTATTTCCGCAGCAAGTTCCTCTTTTTAGATGAAACCAAGCTTTAAAAACATAATTGCCATTTTCAATATAATAATCGATTCCTTCAATTAAATTATCAGATTTAGGCAAAAACATAGCCTTATTATTAAGAGCCTTTTTGGGAGTTACAGTTTCGACATAAGCATCGATTTTATCTTCGCAAGCTTCCTTAAAGCAGGCGGGACAAAGACAATCGCCTCCGTCTGAAAGATTGAAAATAGGTGGGAAATCATTACACCAGCACTTATTTTCGGGTGAAGTGTCGCCGCAGGAAAAAGCAGTTTCACAACTGGAGCAGATTTTTGTTTTTGGTACATTCATCAAATAAAAGGCTATTTGTTTAAATTTGTAGGAATAAAGGTAAACAAAAAAAATAGAAATTGATTTACCTTTGTGACCACACAAAACATAAAACATGAAATATTTTTTCCATAAATTACAAGTCGTTTTTTTACTTTTTATTGTAATCAGCTGTAAAAAAAATGAAACGCAAGATACTGTAAAATCTATCGCTGCCAAAGAAAGTATCGAATTTGCATCGGGACTTTCCATTGTAAAAAACGAAGGTTATTCGATTGTGAAAGTTAGCAATCCATGGCCAAATGCTAAGGGAAAATTCACTTATATTTTAGAAGAAAAAGAGGCGCAAATTCCAGACAGTTTAAAAAAATATCCTTCTATAAAAGTTCCTCTAGAAACCATTGTGGTAACTTCAACAACCAATATTCCTTTTTTAGAAATGCTGGAAGTGGAGAATAAATTGGTCGGATTTCCGCATACTGATTATATTTCTTCTGAAAAAACCAGAGTATTAATTGATAAAGGTTCTGTGAAAAATGTTGGACAAAATGAAAAATTAAATATTGAACAATTGATAGAATTGTCACCCAATTTGATTGTTACTTTTGGTATTGATAACAATAATCCGATGCTGGATAATCTTAAAAAAAGCGGATTGAATGTGCTAATTCAAGGCGATTGGATGGAACAATCTCCGCTTGGAAAAGCTGAATGGATTAAACTTTACGGCGCTTTGTTTGGAAAAGAAGCTAAAGCGAAAGAGCTGTTTGATAAAATAGTAGACAGTTACAATCAAGCAAAAAAACTGGTTCATGAGAAACCTGCAACTTCAAAAGTTTTATATGGTACGATGTACGAAGATGTATGGTATGTTGCAAAAGGAAACAGCTGGGTTGCGCAGTTTATGAAAGATGCGAAATCTAATTATTTATGGGCTGATCTAGAGGGGACAGGAAGCGAAGGTTTGTCTTTTGAAAAAGTTTTGGACAAAGCAAAAGAGGCCAATGTATGGATTGCTTCGGGCTCTTTTAGAAGTTTGGACGAATTGCAAAAAGCAAATCCGCATTATGCTGAATTTGATGCTTTTAAAAATAAAAGTGTTTACAATTTTGAAGGAAAATTGGGAGCAACTGGAGGAACGGTTTATTATGAATTGGCGCCAAGCCGACCAGATTTGGTTTTGAAAGATTATATTAAGATTTTCCATCCTGATTTATTGACGAGCTACGAATTTACTTTTGCTTCTAAACTGAATTAATTTTGGTAAGTAAAACTCGAAATACCATTTTATTTGCCGTTTTGGCATTAAGTCTTTTAGTAATGTTTTTTGCCAGCATTAGTTTAGGATCGGTTACCATTCCGCTAAAAGATGTTTTTGCTAGTTTAACGGGAGGGCATGCGGCAAAATCAACTTGGGAATATATTATTATCAATTACCGTTTGCCAAAAGCGATCACTGCCGTTTTAGTCGGAACGGGACTTTCAATGAGCGGACTTTTGATGCAGACTTTATTTCGTAATCCGCTTGCGGGGCCTTATGTTTTAGGATTGAGTTCTGGCGCAAGTCTAGGCGTTGCTTTTGTGATTTTAGGAGCAGGATTTCTGCCTTCTTTTTTAAGCGTAATTGCATTGTCTTCTTACGGAATTGTTTTGGCATCAACATTAGGAAGCACATTAGTTCTTTTTCTAGTTTTAGTCGTTTCGCAACGTTTACGCGATACAATGGCAATTTTAATTGTCGGATTGATGTTTGGAAGTTTTACAACCGCCATTGTTAGTGTTTTGACTTATTTTAGCACCGCAGAACAGCTGCAGAAATTTACTTTCTGGTCTATGGGAAATCTCGGAAACCTTTCTTGGACTACTATTATAGTTTTGACATTCTGTGTTGGAATCGGATTGCTATTAAGTGCCAAAAGTATCAAACCTTTAAACGCATTGCTTCTTGGCGAAAACTATGCGAAAAGCATGGGATTAAATTTTAAACAGGCAAGGCTAATAATCATTTTCGCAACCAGCATTTTATCTGGAGCCATTACCGCATTTGCAGGACCAATTGCATTTGTTGGTTTAGCAGTTCCCCATATTGCAAAACTGACTTTTCAGACTAGTAATCATACCATATTATTCTGGAGCACTTTATTTTTCGGATCTATCATAATGCTGTTTTGTGATATTGTTTCGCAAATGCCAGGCTTTGATGTAACACTTCCAATAAATGCGGTCACTTCTATAATTGGCGCACCGGTTGTGGTTTGGCTTTTAGTTAGAAAAAGAAATATTTAATAAATTATTTGCCACAGATTACACAGATTAGCACAGATTTTTTAATCATTTTAATCCTTTAATCTATAGCAGAAGAAAAAACTTAGAACCTCAGTAACTTAGTACCTTAAAAATGAAAAACATCTTAACCACTTCAAATTTAAATATTGGATATAAATCCAAGAAAGGTGTTACGACTATTGCTGAGAATCTAAATCTAAATTTAGCTTCGGGGAAATTAATTACTTTAATAGGAGCAAACGGAATTGGAAAGTCAACGTTGCTGAGAACCATTACGGGAATTCAGAAACCTTTATCGGGAAATGTTTATTTGAATGAAAGAAAGATTTCTGATTATCAGCCTTTAGAATTGGCGCAGAATCTGAGTTTAGTTTTAACTGAAAAACTGCCGCCAAGTAATCTTTCTGTTTTCGAATTGGTCGCTTTAGGCCGCCAGCCGTATACTAATTGGGTAGATAAATTATCTGACGAAGATATTACGAAAGTTCAGGATGCAATGAGGCTAACTCAAATCGAACATTTGGCTTCAAAAAAGCATTTTCAGATTAGTGACGGACAATTACAGAAAGCTCTCATTGCACGAGCTTTGGCACAGGATACGCCATTAATCATTCTAGACGAACCCACAACACATCTTGATTTACTCCATAAAGTTTCGTTATTCAAACTATTGAAGAAACTGACTCAGGAAACACAAAAATGCATTTTATTTTCAACTCACGATATTGATTTAGCCATTCAGTTAAGCGACGAAATGATCATAATGACACCAGAAAATATTGTACAAGATCAACCTTGCAATTTAATTTCGAATGGAAGTTTCAGCAATTTATTCAAAGACGAATATATTTTTTTTGATGCTGAAAAAGGGAAGTTTATTGTGAGTTAGGAATTTTTTGTTGGCCTGCAAGGTTTTCGAAACCTTGTAGGTCTGAATTGCATTTACGAATTTTTAAACACCTACAAGGTTTCTAAAACCTTGCAGGAGTTCGAAACAGTTATTTCTTCAATCCAATTTGTCTTTTCGCTTCACCAATTACAAACGCAACCGAATTGGCAATATTAAAACTGCGAATAAGTTGTGACATCGGAATCGTTAAATGATTTTCGAATCTCTCCATAAACTCCTTGCTCAAGCCCACACTTTCTTTCCCAAAAACCAGCCAGTCGCCGTCTTGAAATTCGTTTTCCAAATAGGACTTTTCAGAGTGCGAACTCATTAAAAATACACGAGAATGATCTGGAATCTGTGCGATCCATTCTTCTACATTTTGATATTCGGTAACATCAAGATGCACCCAATAATCCAATCCCGAACGTTTCAGGTTTTTGTCGTTAATTACAAATCCGAACGGATGGACTAAATGAAGTCGGCTTTCTGTACCAACGCACAATCTTCCGATATTTCCGGTATTATTTGGTATTTCTGGTTCTACAAGAACTACGTTTAACATCTTTTTGAGTTATGAATTATGAATTATGAGTTATGAATTGAAATTATCTAATTATCAAATTGACACATTATCTAATTAATTATCTAATTCAAAATCGGAAACTTCACGCACTTCACCTGCTTTTAGGTTTTGCAAATATACGTTTCCTATTCGAACACGAACGAGACGCAACGTCGGAAAACCAACTGCAGCGGTCATTTTTCGCACTTGGCGAAATTTGCCTTCGCGAACTGTAATAGAAGCCCAAGAAGTCGGTCCGTGACGTTCGTCTCTGATTTTTTTTGCCCTAGGACCAAAATCAGGAATCTCGGTTACCATAGAAGCTTTACAGCGTTTGGTTTTGTATTTTCCGCCGTCAAGGCCAATTTCGACACCATTTTGCAATTTTTCAATGGCTTCGGGAGTAATTATGCCATCAACCTGAACATAATATTCTTTGTCTACTTTTTTGCTGCGAACCAATTCGCTCATATTGCCATCAGTCGTCAGCAAAAGCAAACCTTCAGAATCTTCATCTAAGCGACCGATTGCCATAGTTCCTTCAGGAAAATCATATAGTTCGCCCAAAAGCTTTTTCTTTCTTTTTAATTCATAAATAAATTGGCTTAAATAGCCGTAAGGTTTAAAAAGAATGAAGTGTCGGTGCATTTTTAATTTTTTTGCAAAGATAGTTCCTTTATTAAAATTAAATCCTATTGCGGTGTTTGTGATTTCATTTTTTTCAGCCATTGGTACACAAACCAAATTGCAGTGAAGCCAAATACAATAAATAATATGTTATAATAATCTTGAAAAAAGTCATGGAAATAACTTCCTATAAAAAGATATGCAGAAGCCATACAAAGTTTGATTAAGATAAATTCGGCGTTAGACCAGCTGGTTTTGATCGTAAAGAAATTCATAAGTCAGGATTTAGTTTAATTGTAAAATGTTGTAAATAAAGATAGTAAAATAAAAAGCAGATGGCAATTATAAAAGAAAAGCACTCTTAAGTCATAATTTTTTCAAAGTAAGAATTCGTAATATTATAAATTAAATTTAAAATGAAATTGTTATGGAAACGAATAATTTAGGAACCAAAAAGATAAACGGAACGCAGAAAAATATTGACGAATCTAAAGGAAAAAACGTTTCGCACGATGATGAATTAAAAGATGCAAAATTGAACAGAGAATTGATAACAGATAGAGACGGCGATAAAAAGATTGTCGAAAGAGCTAGAAATGAAAATGAAGATATTCATAAAGCTGTGCATCAAACCAATCCGGATAATCCAAATTCGAATCGTGGAGTAAAAACAGATGAAGAGGCTGAGAAAACCGTAGAGAATAAAGATCGCAACTCTGATATTACTGCAAACCGATATCCAAACTCGCATCCCGATAATCATAAGGATCGCGGGAATATGAAATTGGATGAAGACGAATAAGACAATACGAAATTTTCAGCAAAATCGAGTCAATTTAGTGTCAAATAACATAACATTAGCGGTAAGCGTTAATGTTATTGTAAACTCTTTTTAAAGCTTCGGTATCCCTTGAGTTCTTCGTAAATTAGAGGAATCAATTTAAAATATATAATAAAATGGCACTTTTAGAAAATAAAGTAGCTTTTGTATCTGGTGGAGGTTCAGGAATCGGTCGCGCAGTTGCAGAAGCGTACGCTCGAGAAGGAGCAAAAGTTGTAGTATCTGATATAAATGTAGAGCACGGTGAAGAAACCGTAAATAAAATAAAAGAAAAGGGCGGAGAAGCTTTTTTTGTAAAAGGAGATTCGTCGAGTGCCAGTGACAACAAACATATGGTTGAGGTTACGGTTTCAAAATACGGCCGCTTGGATATTGCCTGCAACAATGCAGGAATGGGAGGACCAGCAAAACCAACTGGAGAATACGAACCAGAAGCTTGGGATAAAGTTATTGCGCTAAACTTAAATGGCGTTTTTTATGCCTGCCGTTACCAATTGGAACAAATGGAGAAAAACGGAGGAGGAAGCATTGTAAATATCGCTTCGATTCACGGACAAGTTGCTGCTCCACTGAGTCCAGCGTATACAGCTTCTAAACATGCTGTTGTTGGTTTAACAAAAAATATAGCAGTAGAATATGCACAGAAAAATATTCGATGCAATGCGGTTGGACCAGGTTATATTGAAACAGCGCTTTTAAAAGATAATTTAAATAAAGAAATGATGCAGGCCGTGGCAGCAAAATCTGCAATGAACCGTTTAGGAACAGCAGAAGAAATTGCTGAATTGGTTACATTTTTAAGTTCTGAAAAATCTTCTTTCACCACAGGAAGTTATATTATAGCCGATGGAGGTTATACAGCAGTTTAGTATTTATTAGAGTAAATAACATAAACAATTGGAAAAGCAGTAAGCGCAAGTTTGCTGCTTTTTTTAGTTTAAAATCCTGCTGTATTTGTAGGAAGTACAGTGTTTGCTAGTGTTTTTTGGTTTTGAATAATGTTTTGTAATAGCTGTTTTTTGTTGATTTTATTTTATTATCTTTAATAATGTGTTAAGCTTTATTGAATTATATTGATAAATAAGTAAACGTTAAATTTATGGTTTTGTAATATTGGCTTAACTTTAAAGACTCTAAATTTGACTTCTAAAAACTCTATTTTTTAACGTATGAAAAAACTTTACCTTTCGCACCATCTTTTGGCTCTTTTATGTTTTTTTAGTTGCATTTCTGGGAATCTTTTTGCTCAGACAATGCCAGCGGCTCAGTCTTTACCTTATAAACAAAAATTTGAAGGATTAGTAGATAATCCTACTACTTATCCTGATGGTATTCAAGGTTGGAATGCTAGTACACCTTCAAGTTCAAGCTTAACAACGCCTTCAAATTTTACCACTACCGTAACATCTGATAAACCATTAACAGCAGGTGGTTCAGCTAGTTCTAATGGAGGAAATATTTATAATTATAATCAAAAAATCGGTTTTTTAAATGCTGGAAGCTTCCTTGATCAAACAATAGCTCTTGCTGTAAATACAAGTGAAAATACAAAAGTGCGAGTACAATATGATGTAATGGTAGTTCGTAATCCATATGTTGCAGGAACTACTACTAACCGTATTAATGAGATGGCTTTGCAATATCGAGTTGGTGAGACAGGGAATTTTATAACCTTGAATGAAACGTTATTTCAAAATAACACAACTACACGTACAAGTGAAACCGCTGGAGTTCCGATGCAAACGAAGCATTTTTCTTTAACATTGCCGACAGAATGTGATGATAAACCTATTGTTCAAATTCGTTGGATAACAAGACAAGTTTCTGGATCAGGCGCTCGTCCAGCTTTTGCGATTGCTGATATTGATGTTAGAAGTGATAATGTTGCTCCAATTTCTGATGCAGGTTATCCTAAAGTGGCTAATATCTTGTCTGCTGGTTTTGATTTTGTTAATAAAATAAATGAAGGAGGAAAAACATATTATGTGTTAGTACCTGTCGGAAGTGCTGAACCAACAATTGCACAAATAAAAGCAGGGCAGGATGCAACAGGAAATGCTGCTTTACAATCTGGTTTTTTCAATATCACAGATCCAGCATTAGAATACTCAAAAAGTTTTACTGCTTTAGATCTAAATACAACGTATTCTGTTTTTTCTATATCAGAAGATCTTTATGATAATACGCAAACAGTTGTAAGTAAAGTTGACGCAACAACTTTAAGTGTTGCAAGTCCAGAAATATCTACAACAATTGCTTCTTTAGATTTAGGAATTGCAGAATTTAATTATGCTTCAAATACTTTAAGTTATCAAGTTCAGGCTTCAAACCTTACTGATAATATGGTTTTAACTTCTTCTGCAAATTTTACTATTTCTAAAGATAATATTGCATTTGCATCTTCAATAACATTTGTTCCTTCAGAATTTGCTTCAAATGCAACTCCAACAGTATATGTAAAATTTACACCAGATGCAGTTTCTGCTTTTAGCGGACAAATAACACATGAAACAAACAGGGCAGTAACAAAAAAAGTTACTTTGACTGGATATGGAATTAATGCTTACGAGCAAGATTTTAATGATCCTAATGTTTTAACTAACAGTGGTTGGAAACAATACGATGAAGCAGGTCCTTTAAATAAATGGGCTTATACTAATGTCGTGAGAAATGTGAATTCTGGAGCTGGAGCAGTTTTAGTTAATGGATATTCAGATGCTGGAGCTAGTAAAGATTGGTTGATTTCGCCTAAATTACGTTTAAATAATTTTGGAGAATTTCCATTATTATCTTTTTATTCTCGCAAATTCTATGCAGGACCATCTCTTAAACTAATGGTTTCTACTAACTATGATGGAGTTAGCGATCCAAATACTGCTATATGGACAGAAATTGATGGTAAATTCCCAACAACTACAGGAACTTATGTACAATCACAATATATAAAATTGACAGACTATAAAACAGATCATACTTATTTGGCTTGGGTTTATGAGACAACAAAAGGAGGTACAAACTTTGCCTCTGAATGGTCGTTTGATGATTTTGTTGTAAAAGACGAGACAGGTTATGTAGATTTAAATCCTGTTTTAGATTTTGGTGTAATTAATGAAAATACACTGTCAGATGCTCAGTCTTTTAATTTTAAAGCAGAAGGTTACGGAGACATTACAATTACAGCTCCAGCATCATACAAAATTTCAGCAGATAATATTTCGTTTACATCAAGTATCGTAATAACTTCTACAGATGCTTCAGCAGGTAAAACACTTTATGCTAAGTTTGCGCCAATTGTAAAACAATTTAAGATATCTGGTTCTTTAACAGTAACGGGAACATCATTAAGCAAACAAGTTGGATTTCTTACAGGTTCTTCTTTGCCAAAATCAGAAACTTTTGATGTTGTTACTTATAATTTAGAGTTTTTTGGTTCTGATAATCCTAGTAATGGACCATCAGATAATGCGTTGCAAATTGAAAACGTTGCAAAAGTGATGAATAAACTAGATGCTGACGTATATGTTGTTCAGGAAGTTTCTAGTGATACAGCAATAGATGATTTAATTCAGAAATTGAATATAAATGGGAAGACGTTCGATAAAACTATTTCGCCAATTTGGTCATATTCATGGGATCCAAATTCAGACCCAAATTTTCCACCTCAAAAGCTAGTAGTTATTTATAATACTCAAACTGCTACAGTGAAAAAAACTCGAGTAATGTTTGACGAATTTTATACTGAATTAGTTGCAGGAACTAAAACTTTAGCCAATTATCCATTACCGGCAAGTAATCCGCCAGTTCACCCGAGTTCAGGATTTTTCTCTTCAGGACGTTTACCTTATATTGTAACTTTAGAAACGAATGTTAATGGAGTTAAAAGTGAAGTTAAGGTTATAGATGTTCATGCTCGTGCAAATAGTGGAACTGATATGACAACATATACAAGACGTAAGTACGATATCGAAGTTTTTAAAGACAGTTTGGATACACATTATCCAAATGATAATTTAATTATCCTGGGGGATTACAACGATGATGTAAAAAAATCTGTTTTCGGAACTAACAATCCTTCAACTTATGAGAACTTTGTTACAGATACTAGCAATTATAAAGCACTGACTTTAGAGATAAGTCAAGCAGGTGCTTTTAGCTTTTTGACTTCGGGTGGATTCTTAGATCATATTATGATTTCTAATGAATTATTTGATCAATATATAAACGAGTCAACAACCGTTTATGATCCAAGAAATGACATTGCAAATTACACGACAACAACATCAGATCATGGACCTGTAATTGCTCGTTTTGACTTAAAGCAAGACGTGCTTTCTACGCCTGATTTTGGAAAAAACAAATATTTCGTAAAAGCATATCCAAATCCTGCTACAGATGTTTTGAATTTTGATATCAAAACAACGCAAGGAAGAGATTTAAAAATTAGATTATACGATTTTAACGGACGTGCGATTGGAAACTCAATTAGCGTTAAAAATGAATCTGAAGTAAGTACAGCCGTTGTTGCGGTTAATAATCTGGTTTCTGGAGTTTATTTCTACACCGTAATCGAAAATAATAAAGTGATTTTTAAAGATAAAGTCATTAAGAAATAAAAGAATTACTATAAAGCACAAAAGGCAGTCATTTTACGACTGCCTTTTTTATGCAAATATTTTTTTGAATTCTTTTAAATCAATATTGCTTTGATCGGTAAAGTTATAGAAATGCTCTAATTGCCATTTCTGCGTTTTCTGTGCCTGTTTGCTTGTAGTTTCATTCCAAGGCGGATAAACTCTTGTAGCTCGAATTCCTTCTTTATTTGGAGTAGAAAAAATGCCTTTTTCTAATAGTATTTTCTTCGGAAAAATAAATTGTCCCCAATTCTCCTCTTTTCGAACATTCACTATTACAAAATCAATATTATCAGTAAAATCAAAAGGTTCAATAATTCCAGTTTTATTTCGTTTCCATAACGTCACAAACTGGCCTGTTTTGGTTGGCGTAATTTTCGCTTCACGATAACAAATATTTTTGCTGTTTAGCACAAAACGAAAAGCGCTGTATTCTTCACTTTCCGATTCTTTTTGCAAAGAAGTAAGCTGTAATTCGACTTTGTCAAAAATGATTTCTTTGCTTAATAATAAATCAGCCGATGCAGTGGTGCTATTCATAAAACGAATTCTAAAGTTTTTCTGAAAAGTACTGCAAATTTATTTTAGAAATTAAAATTCAAACCAAAATTTAATCCCCATTGAAACTGGTTGAAAGACTGGCTGTTTAACGGATTGATATAATAATTTACCGCAGGTTCTACAAACACATTCGTTTTCTTGTACACGCGATACTGAACTGTACTGCTCAAAGTTGAACCGTAAACATAATCGTTGGCATCAATGTTTTGACCAATACTATGTCCGTCTAGGGCAACATTATTAGAAATCAATTTACCGACAAAACCTCCCGTATTCAAATTAATGCTCGCTCTGTTTTTATTAAAAACAGCATAAGAAACCTCCAATGGCATTTCTATATATCTCAAACTTTGATCCAGATTTCCGCTTTGTACATTGTCGCTTTTCAAAGCCTCTTTTGTACTATTCGAAACAAAAAGATATTCTGAACTATTTCCTACCGGAGCAGCATCACTCACCATAGAAGAAGCGCCAGGAACAAAAAGAGCATTGTTTTTGGCATTTACATAAGAAACATTGGCAACGCTTTGACCTAATTCGTTAAATTTCAGCCCCGAGCTTACAGCCCATTTTTTATTAATGTTATATTTTGTTTTAACACCGTAAGTGCTAGATTGTTTAGAATCGTTTACGTTTCCTAAAGTTTTTTCGTTGTTGGTGTTTTCAGAACTAGCGACACCGGCAAAAACAGCAAGATTCCATCTTTCTTTTGGATCAATTTTTTTATCCTTTTTCTCTTTCTTGTCTTTCTCCACTTCTGGAGTTGAAATTCCTTTTTCTAAATTCTGAAGTTCTGCAAGCTGCGCCGAATCAACTTTCGTTAAAGCATTACTGTTAAACTTCGAATTATCTTTAAAGCCGTCGTTCAAGTTATTCTTTAAATTGTTTTTCAAATTATCTTTAGAATCGCCTTTAAATGCTAACTCTGCAGAAGTATTTTCATAGACAGCTTTAGCTTTGGCTGTATTTTGTTTCGAAATATTGGCGTTTACATCTGAAGCTGAAGTATTAAAAGCAACATTTAAGTTGTTTTTAGTATTCAATTTTTCCTCAAAAATGGAGTTCGAAAGCTGTTTTTCTGTTTTCGAATTAAATTGGTTTGTTTTGCCAAATGCTACTCTTTCTTCAGAAACTCCTTTATAAGAAGATCTGTTAGAAGATTTAGCACTGTTTTCTAAAACAGATTTTTTAGAAGATTTCACAGAAGCTTTTTCTTCGGATGAAACAGAATTCTGAAATGCAATAGATTCGTTCGGAACATTAGCAGTACTTGGCGCACTGTATTTAGAATCTTTTTTATTGTTTTTGTTTGTGGAATTGGAATGTGCTACAGAAGTTTCTTCAACTTGGATTCCTGATCCTGTATTGAATTGATTTTTTATAGCAGAATTTTCGTTTAAAGAATCAGCTGTTTTGCTGCTATTTCTATTTTGATCTAGATTTTTGTTGTTAGCATCATCATTTGTCTTTTTGTCAAGAACAACACTATTTGTACTATTCTCTAAACCGCCGTTGTTAAGATTGATATTCTCAGGCGAAGCAGTAAAATGTAAAATTGTAGGCAGAAGCAACCCTAATAATAAGCATGCAGCAGCCGACCACCAAAGAACAACTCTCTTCTTCTTTTTAGGTTTGTCTAGTTTTTCTTCAATCTGACCCCATAATTCCGGTGGCGGAACAGTGGAAAAGTCTTCCATTGATGAAAAAATATCTTCTATTTTATGCTTCTTCATGCTGTTTTAAAATTTTTTATGCTCAAAATTCGCTTTTGTAATATATGTTTGGCGCGATTTAAATTTGATTTTGATGTTCCTTCGGAGATTTTTAATAGTTCGGCGATTTCCCGGTGTTTCATTTTTTCAAATACATACAAGTTAAAAACCGTCCGATATTGATCTGGTAAATCCCGAATGTACTCTAGCAGTTTTTCCTGTTCTATCGGTATCGCTTCGAGTTCCTCTTCTTCGACAAAATCGGTGTCGGGATCAAAAACATCTAAAAAGAAACTCTCTTTTTTCTTTTTATTTAAAGTTTCGATGAGTTTGTTTATAAAAATCCGTTTCAGCCAGCCCTCAAAACTTCCTTCAAACTTATACTGGCTTATTTTCTGAAAGGCAATTACAAAAGCTTCCTGAAAAACATCCTTCGCGTCATCTTCGTTCTTCATATACTTCAAACAGATACCATACAAAACAGGAGAGAACAGCTGATAAATTTTCAGCTGTCCCTCCCTGTCATTTTTCATGCACAGTTTGATGTATTTTTCTAACTCGTCTTTCAAGAAATGGTTCAAATTTGATTTTGCAAAAATAGTTTTAAATAGCTTACAAAACTATCTTTTAAAAATAGTTCGACTACCTTCTTGATTGTTGCTTACAATTGTTAGGTTTTGATTGTCAAGGTTTTCTATCACGTAAGTTTTGCCTTCAAACGTAATTAGGTCATGTTCTGATTGGTCAAAATATCCCTTTCCTTTTTCAATCTGATAAGCGCTATTTCTTATCTCTACATTGTTTTTATAGGTAATAACCCTTCCATTTTCAGTAAAGACAATTTTCTTGGTAAATCCAATTGTTTTTGGCGTTGCCACATAAGGATTAGTAGAACCTCCTATAGATTTTTCCCAAATCCAAGTATTTACTATAGATCCTGCTGCAGCCTCTTTAGAAGTGTTTACAGGCATCATCGATGTTAAAAGAAAACAGACAGTAAAAGACAATAAAAGTTTCTTCATGATGGTATTATTTTAAACTTGTAATTTTTTCCTGAATCGCTTTTTTGAAAAGTTTGATGTCGGCACTTTGATCTTGCGTATCATTATTATCGATAAAAACTTTTGTTACGCTTGCTCCTTGGCGCAGCTCAAAATAAATTCCGCCTTGATCTGCAGCATCTGGAGAACCGTACGTTTTAGTTTGGCCTTTTAAAGCTAAAATTTCAGCAGGAACACTTTTTAGGAATAAAGTATATTCACCTTTTTTAATTGTCGGAGTGTATTTGTACTGATTAAAATCATATTGTCCCGCTGCAACATTTAAGAATTTTAAAGTATTGTAGTCATTAATCTGGAAGAATTTTTGGCAGTCGCCACCAGTACAATTGCTGTTAAAGCTTCCGATAACAATGTTGTCTGAAGTTTCTGTTGTTTTATTAAAAATCATTCCTTTTGATGTTTTCGGAATCAAAACAAAATCATACGGATAAGTAGGAACTTGTGTTACGTT
This sequence comes from Flavobacterium erigeronis, assembly GCF_054075165.1. Lineage (NCBI taxonomy): Bacteria > Pseudomonadati > Bacteroidota > Flavobacteriia > Flavobacteriales > Flavobacteriaceae > Flavobacterium > Flavobacterium erigeronis. The sequence goes on from NZ_JBSKGP010000014.1 coordinate 95,001, forward strand.
TTCGCCTGTAGCAGGAGCTTTTTCGTGGTAGTTCACTACAATTTCGCAATTGTTTTCTACAATAGAACTAATTACGATATCATAACCGCTTGTAGGTTTAGCGCCAGCAAAAATTCCAACTAAATATTGTTTGGTAAAATCAATGTTAGGATCACTTGCAACAGGACAGCTGTTAGCATGTTTTGAAAAGAACTCATCCATTTTTTCCTGAGAAGCAATAACTGCTACAGCAGGATTATTTGGCATATTTTTTACACTATAGTTACATGCGAAAGGAAAACCAGTAAAATTTACAACAGTATTGGCACCACAATCTACATAGTTATTTCCATCATTAAGAGAACAGGCGCTGAATCCGAAGGCTACAAACAAGCCAAGCATTAATTTTTTCATAATTATTTAAATAGGTTTATATCTTGTAGATAGCCGTTTAAAAGAATGGTTGCGTTGAGGTGCAATTTTTTTTGAAAAAAAATAAAATGTTGGTTTAGTTTGGATTAAAAATGAATTAGTGAAATTTCTGTTTTTAAAACTAAGTACTACGTATTATTGCGTACTTTTACGTAAAATAAACTTAGTTATGTCTGATTATATACCGTTTTTATTAGGTTTTGTTGTAGCGCTTTTTATTGGCATCTACGTAGGCAGAATGCTTTCTAGATCCAAATTTCAGTCTGAAAAAGCCATTTCAGAAGAGCGATTGAATGCGTTAAACGGTCAATTGCAGATGCAGAAAGAGCAGTTTGAAAACGAAAAAAATAATTTGCAAAAACAATTGCAGCTAAATAATGTTGAGAAAGAAAACATTCGAACAGAAAAAGACAGTCTGGCGATTCAGCTTTCTAAAAAAGAAGTTGATTTTGAAAATTTATGGGAACGCCATAAAGAACAGAAAAACGAAATCAGCGAACTTCAAGAAAAATTTACCAAAGAGTTTGAAAATCTGGCCAATAAAATCTTAGAAGAAAAATCGGCTAAGTTTACCGAACAAAATACCGTTAATATGAAAAATATCCTGACGCCTCTGCAGGATAAAATTCTGGTATTTGAACAAAAAGTAGAACAAACTCACAAAGAAAGTATTGATTACCATGCTGCTCTTCGTCAGCAGATTATTGGTTTAAGCGAAATGAACGCGCAAATGAGCAAAGAAACCTTAAACCTGACCAAAGCCTTAAAAGGTGACAGCAAAATGCAGGGAAATTGGGGCGAATTGGTTTTGGAACGTGTTTTAGAAAAATCGGGATTAGAAAAAGGAAGAGAATACGAAGTACAGCAGAGTTTTACCAACGCAGAAGGAAACCGCGTTTTTCCAGACGTTATTATAAATCTTCCAGACGGTAAGAAAATGATTGTCGATTCTAAAGTTTCGCTTGCAGCTTATGAAAAATGGGTCAATGAAGAATCAGAACTTTTAAAAATAGAATTCCTTAAAGAACATGTCATTTCCATCAAAAGACATGTGGACCAATTGGGCAGTAAAAATTATCATGATTTATATCAAATGGAAAGTCCAGATTTTGTCCTGCTTTTCATTCCGATGGAACCCGCTTTTGCCATTGCGTTAAACGAAGATCCGTCCTTATATACAAAAGCCTTTGACCGAAATATTGTGATTGTAACCCCAAGCACGCTTTTAGCAACTTTACGAACAATAGACAGCATGTGGACCAATCAAAAACAGCAGGAAAACGCCTTAGAGATAGCAAGACAAGCAGGCGCGTTATACGATAAATTTGAAGGTTTTGTATCTGATTTAGTTCGAATTGGAAATAAAATAAAAGACACCAAAACAGAATACGAAAGCGCGATGAACAAATTGGTAGAAGGAAAAGGAAACCTGATTTCGAGCGTAGAAAGGCTGAAAAAAATGGGAGCAAAAGCCAAGAAATCACTTCCCGATGCCATTATTGCAAGAGCAGTGAATACAGATGAAAATGAATTGCTGAATTAAAAAAATAAACCATATAAGTCATATAAGTTCATTTAATGCAATGTCTGACTAAGCGACGAAGGGCATATGAGAAGGAGATGCAACAAAGGGCTTCGACTCCGCTCAGCCTGACAGAATTGATTAATGCAATTGTCTCCCTGAGCGGAGTCGAAGGGCATCTCATGTCACTTAAACTGAAAAAAAATTAAATGAATAATTTTAAACACATAGGAACATAGAAATTAAGATTGGTGAAAAAGGCGTTTCACTTGCATAAATACACATAGCGCTGTGTTTAAAAAAATAAACCATATAAGGCATATAAGTTCACTTAATCCAAAACTTACTTTTTCTTATATGACTTATATGGTGAGAATAAACACATAGTTCTATGTGTTAGAAACTAGTTTCTTTCTTTTACTCTTTTCAAAAGAATCAAAATCTATGTTTCTATGTGTTTAAAAAAAATATACAGCTAATCAAAAAACAAAAAAACAAACCATATAAGTTTATTCAGTTCAAAACTTAAAAATATCTTATATAACTTATATGGTTTAAAATAAAAAAAACACCAAAAACAAAAACATGAGTACAGATTTTAAGCCCGTTTCTTCATCAAAAGTGAGCATATCAGAATTAATGCTTCCTTCGCATACTAACTTTAGCGGAAAAATTCACGGAGGATATATTTTACAATTATTAGATCAGATTGCATTTGCATCGGCGTCAAAATTCAGCGGCAATTACTGCGTGACTGCTTCTGTAGATACCGTAAACTTTCTAAAACCCATTGAAGTTGGAGAATTGGTAACCATGAAAGCTTCTGTAAATTATGTCGGAAGAAGTTCTATGGTAGTCGGAATTCGCGTTGAAGCAGAAAATATTCAGACAGGTGTTGTCAAACATTGTAATTCGTCTTATTTTACAATGGTTGCCAAAGACAAAGAAGGAAAAAGCGTTCAAGTTCCAGGATTGATTTTGTCTAATTTGCAAGAAATACGCCGTTTTAGAAAAGCAATAAAACATATCGAAGTTAGAAAAGAAGTCGAAGAACACGAAAAATTGGCCAACATCAATTCGATAGAAGATTTGGCGAGCCTAGAAAAATACAATGTTCTTTTAGAAATCAGCTAAATTTTCTTATATTTATTTCACACATTAAATACTAGAAAATATGGTCAAGTTTGGATATACAATATTATACGTTGAAAATGTTGAAGAATCTATTTCGTTTTATGAAAACGCATTTGGATTTTCGAGAAAATTCGTCTCACCAGAAAATGATTATGGCGAATTAATTACGGGAGAAACAACACTTTCTTTTGCTTCTAAAAAACTAGCGGCAAAAAATCTGCCTGATGGTTTTATCGAAAGTAGTTTAGAAGATAAACCTTTTGCTATAGAAATTGGTTTTATAACAGAAAATGTACCCGAAGTTCTGCAGAAAGCCACTTCTTTTGGTGCCATAATGGTTTCAGAACCGATTGAAAAACCGTGGGGACAGATTGTCGCGTACGCAAGAGATTTAAACGGATTTTTAATTGAGATTTGTACAGAAGTAAAAGGGTAATTTTTGAATGAACTATATAAAAGGAAAACCTTATCTTTTATTTTTAGCGCTAGCTGTCCTTCTGTTGAGTTTTGGCTTTTATAAAGGAGATGAAATCTTAGATATTAATATTCAGGATACTTATTTTATCATTTCGTGGAAACATTTCATGATTCTTGTGTCATTGTTTTTGTTTTTTATCTATGGAATTTACTCTATGGTAAAAAGAAGATTTTAAAAACATTTCACATCTGACAATTCTCATTTTACAAGAGAAAAACATTCACAAATATTTAGCATAAGTTCCAAAACTTTGCGTGCAAAAATTCCGTAACTTTAAGTGTAATTATTGGGTTACGGAATTTTTTCACTGAGTATTGCCGTTCAATTTTTCAGATTAATTTAGAATCTGATTTCCTTTTTTTTTCTTAGTCAGAATAAATTGAATGACATAATTGTTTAAATGCAGACGATTATGAAAACAACTACTTTATTATTTTTACTTTTTACCGCCTTTACTGTCATTGCCCAAGACAAATTTTTTACGAGTACAGGGACAATAAACTTTGAAGCGTCTGTTCCGCTGTACGAAGAAGTGACCGCTGTAAATAGACAAGTTGCCATACTTTTAGAGCCTAAAACCAGTACTTTTATCTGTACTGTTGTAATCAAAGATTTTCGTTTTAAATTGAATCTTATGCAAGAGCATTTCAATGACAATTACATGGAAAGCAATCGTTATCCTAAAGCCGTATTTAAAGGAAAGATTGAAAAATTTGATTTGAAAGATATTAATGAAACCGAAAAGCAATATCAGATAAAAGGAAAATTGAATTTAAGAGGCAAGTCAAAAGAGATTATCGTAAATGCTTTGATTAAAAGAGTTCCAGAAGGCATTCAGGTTATCTCCGATTTTCCTATTGCGGTATCCGATTTTAATATTCGCATTCCGAATTCTATTGCATCAAAAATTGCTCAAACGGCTAATACAGAACTGACGGGAATAGTACGCAGCGATGAAACCATGCTGACTTTAAAATAAATTTATTTTTCGGGTTGCGTAAATGGAACGCAGATGACACGGATTTGCTGCCGCAAAGACGCAGATTTACACTGATTTTATTTTAAAAAAATCCGTTTTTATCCGCGCTTTCGCGATAGCGAATCCGTGTCATCTGCGTTTCATGAAGAAGCTATTTTATACAGCTAATTAAAGTTTTTTCTAAATCGGTAGATTGAAATTCAAAACCTGTTTTCTGAATTTTCTCTGACGAAACACGTTGTCCCGTCAAGACTGCAATACTCATTTCACCAAGTAAAATCTTTAATACAAACGGCGGAACTTTAGGCAGCCATATCGTATAATCGTACAGTTTAGCCATAATTTTAGAAAAGCGGGAATTGGTCGTATTGTCGGTTACACAAGCATTGTAAGCACCTTCTAGTTTGGTATCTACAATGCTTTTTAAATAAATCTGGCACAAATCTTCAATATGGATCCAAGGCAAGTATTGTTTGCCAGAACCCAGAACAGCACCAAAACCAGATTTAAAGGTCGGAATCATTTTTTTTAAGAAACCTTCGTTTTTGCCTAAAACGATACCCGTTCTAACTTTGACCGTTCTAATGTTTAACGAACCAATTTTATCAGTGGCCTCTTCCCATTTTTGGCAAGTTATGCCAAGGAAATCATTTGCTGGAGGCGTATTCTCGGTACAGATTTTATGACTCGTAACTGCGCCATAAATTCCGATTCCAGAAGCAGAAACAAACGCTTCTAGTTTTTTATTATTCATTTCTAAAATCGAATAAATCATTTCTACAGGACGTACACGGCTTTCTATAATGGCTTTTTTACGTCTTTTGGTCCATCTTTTTTCGACAATTCCTTCGCCTGCAAGATGAATAATATAATCGGCATTGAGAATCGCATTTTTGTCAATATAATTTTTCTTTATATCCCATTTATAGTAAGTCACTCTTGGAGTGTCTTCTCTATTAGAACGACTCAAAATCGATACTGAAAACCCAGCTTCGATCAGTACATCTGTCAAATGTTTTCCGATGAAACCGGTGCCGCCTGTTAATAGAACATTTTGAGCCATAATAGTTTATAATATATTTAACAGTATATACTGTTTAAGGATTAGTAAAGGTACTTAAACAATGTTTACCTTTATGGCAAATTCTAAATTTTAATAAAATGGCGACTAAAAAAAAGGTAATTACCAAAGATGATATCGTTTCAAAATATATGGATGAAGTTCTAGAAAAAGGACAAAAACCAAAATCGGTTTATCATTTTGCCAAAGAAAATGATTTTACTGAAGCTGAGTTTTATACTTTCTTCGGAACATTAGAAGGTTTAGAAAAAGAAATATTCCGACTGTTTTTTGAAAACACAGTGAATCTTCTTCATAAAAATGAAGAATATCAGGGATACGATATGAAGAATAAAATGCTAAGTTTTTATTTTACTTTCTTCGAAATCCTGACTGCCAATAGAAGTTATGTTTTGCAATCGCTTAAAATAGATAAAAACCCAATCAAAAATTTAGTTCAGTTAACTACGCTTCGAAATAGTTTTAAAGAGTATGTTGCTGAAATTTTAACCGATGATTACAGATTGGAGCAAGAAAGATTTCAAAAATTTCAAGAAAAAGCCATTCAAGAATCTTCTTGGTTGCAATTAATGCTGACAATTAAATTCTGGATGGAAGACGAATCTTCTGCTTTTGAGAAAACCGATATTTTTATCGAAAAGTCTGTTAATGCTTCATTCGAACTTATGAATGTTGCGCCAATGAATCATCTGATTGATTTTGGAAAATTTTTGTTTAAAGAAAAAGTACACAGCAGATAATGAAAACAATTGATTATATCCCAACTTCAAAAATTGAAAGAGCGGGAAAATTGGTTCAAACTGGAGCTAAAATTGGCGTAAACTATGTAAAGCATTATGCCGAAAAAATAGTTAATCCCGATCTGACACGCGATAAATTAAACGAAAACAACGCCGAAGATATTTACGACGGACTAAAAAGCCTTAAAGGAAGCGCCTTAAAAGTGGCTCAAATGCTGAGCATGGACAAGAACTTTTTGCCTCAGGCTTATGTAGAGAAATTTTCTTTGTCACAATTTTCTGTTCCGCCACTTTCTGCTCCATTGGTTTTAAAAACCTTTAAAAACAATTTTGGAAAAACGCCTTATGAAATTTTTGACGAGTTCAACCCAAATTCGGTAAACGCTGCTAGTATTGGTCAGGTGCATTTGGCAAAGAAAAACGACAAAAAACTGGCCGTTAAAATTCAATATCCTGGCGTTGCTAATAGTATTTCGTCAGATTTGGCTTTGGTAAAACCCATTGCGATTAGAATGTTTAATCTTCAAGGAAAAGATTCTGATAAATATTTTAAAGAAGTTGAAGACAAACTGATTGAGGAAACGAACTATTTGCTGGAATTGAAACAAAGTCAAGAAGTGGTTGATGCTTGCGGTAAAATAGAAAATATTAAATTTCCGAATTACTATCCAGAGTTTTCATCAGAGAAAATCATAACCATGGATTGGATGACGGGAATTCACCTTTCTGAATTCACAGCCCAAAATACCGATCAGGAAGTGGGAGATAAAATAGGGCAGGCGCTTTGGGATTTTTACATGTACCAAATTCATGTTTTACGAAAAGTGCATGCAGATCCGCATCCAGGGAATTTTTTGGTCGACGATCAGAACCAATTGATTGCTTTGGATTTTGGCTGTATGAAACAGATTCCAGAAGATTTTTATGTTCCGTATTTCGAATTAATTAATAAAAATGTAATTACAGACGAAAAACTTTTCAACGAAAAATTATTCGAATTAGAAATTCTGCGTCAAGATGATACGCCTGCAGAAATTGAATATTTTACCGAAATGTTTCATGATTTATTATGGCTTTTCACAAAACCTTTCCAAAACGAAACCTTCGATTTTGCTGATGAAAAATTCTTTAACGCTATTGCCGAATTAGGAAAACGTTTCTCAGAAGATACCAACCTCAAAAAAATGAACGGAAATCGTGGCTCTAAGCACTTTATTTACATGAACCGTACTTTCTTTGGTTTGTATAATTTAATGTTTGATTTGAAGGCGAAGATTGTGGTGGATCATTATTTGAAATACTAAAGTTAGAAAATCCCAATATTAAAAAATCCAAATTCCAATTATACTAGAAATTCGAATTTGGATTTTTTTATTTCATTTCAAATTGCATCTAGCTTGTCTTCCTGAGCGGAGTCGAAGGACGGCATACTGCATCCATTCTGTGTGTCCTCACTTTGCGGTCCTTCGACTCCGCTCAGGAAGACATACGTCGAGCTAAAAAAACTGACAGGTTTCCTTGGAATTTGGAATTTTACTTAACGATTCCCTTCTTATAAGTTGCAATCGCGCGATCTCTGGCAAAAGCATGGTCGACCATTGGTTCGTTGTAACCCAAATCAAACTCTGGAATCCATTTTCGGATGTATTCTCCTTTTTCGTCAAATTTCTTTTGCTGGATTTCGGGATTGAAAACTCTGAAATACGGCGCGGCGTCGCAGCCTGTTCCCGCTGCCCATTGCCAGTTGCCAACGTTGGATGCCAATTCGAAATCTAACAATTTTTCGGCAAAATAAGCTTCGCCCCATTGCCAATTGATGAGTAAATGTTTGCATAAAAAACTTGCGACAACCATGCGAACGCGATTGTGCATATATCCCGTTTCGTTGAGCTGGCGCATTCCGGCATCGACCATTGGGTATCCAGTTGTTCCAGAACACCAGCGTTTGAAATCTTCTTCGTTATTGCGCCATTGGATTCCGTCGTAATTGGATTTAAAATTATGATTAACGCAATTTGGGAAACTAAACAGAATTTGAATAAAGAATTCCCTCCATATTAATTCGCTTAAAAAAGTCTGGTTTTTACGGTTGGCCCAATTTACGAGTTTTCGAATGCTGACCGTTCCAAAACGTAAATGCGCAGAAAGATAAGAAGTGCTGTCTAAGGCAGGAAAATCTCTGGTTTCTTTATAATTTGCAATTTGAGTTAAATTATAAGGCTGTACTTTTATGGTGCTTCTTTCAAAACCAATTGCGTCTAATTTTGGAAATTGGAATTTGTTTTTTGCAAAGTTCGATTGAAATGGAACAGAATCATATTCAGGTGCAGAACCAGAAAGATGGTATTTTTCTAGCCATTTATTTTTATAAGGTGTATAAACGGTATAAGGAAGTCCGTCTGCTTTTGTGATTTCTTTTTCTTCGAAAATTACATGATCTTTATAAGAGTAAGATTCTATATTGTTTTCTTTTAATAAAGCTGTGATTGCAGTATCACGTTTGATGGCAAACGGTTCATAATCTTTGTTGAAGAAAGCCGATTGAATGTCAAATTCTTCAATGAGTGATTTCCAGACTTCTGTTGTTTTTCCTTTTTTGATTAAAATCGAAGAATCTAGTTTTTGTAATTCGGAGTTTATTTTTTCGAGTGTATCGTAAATAAAAGTTACTCTGGCGTCGTTTTTTGGAAGGTGTTCTAAAATTTCATCATCGAAAATGAATAAAGGAATAACAGGAAAATCGGATTGTAAAGCGTGAAATAATCCTGTGTTGTCTTCTAGACGCAAATCACGTCTAAACCAGAAAAGGGTAACTTTTTGTTTTGTCATTGTTTGTTTTTTTTAGCCACGAATTCACGAATTTTTTTTGATATGTTTTGTGTTTTTTTTGCCACGAATTACACGAATTTCGCTAATTTTTTTGATATGCTTTGTGTATTTTTTGCCACAGATTAAAAGGATTAGAAAGGATTTTTTCTTTTTGTTTTTTTTGCCACGAATTCACGAATTTTTCTAATCTAAAGATAAAGAATCAGTGTAATTCGTTTTAAAATACACCCAGCATATCAAAAAAAAATTCGTGAATTCGTGGCTATAAAATTTGGCTAATAAACTTTTTTAGAATTAAATAATTCTTCGATTTTGTTGTGTCTGTATTCGAATATGCTCTTGAGTTTGTTTTGTACGACTAGTTTGTTCATGATTCTGCCTAAAATGCCAAATGGTAAGGCGTAATGAACAATGTCGGTCATTTTGGTTCCGCCGTCTGGAGTGGGTTCAAAAAAGTGTTTGTGATGCCAGAGTTTGTAAGGTCCGAATTGTTGAATGTCTACGAAATACTCATTTTCTTGGCAAGCTGTAATTTCGGTAACCCAAGACATTTTAATTCCGAAAAGCGGTTTTAAAGTGTAGGTAATGATCTGTCCCTGATACATACGCTTACCGTCGTAATCTTGAATTTGGAAATTCATGTTATCCAAAGTGATCGTCTGAAGGTTTTTTGGACTCGAAAAGAAATCCCAACATTCTTCTATGCTGGCGTTTATATGCTGTACAGTTACTATTTTGTATAATTTCATAAACTTTATAAATTCCAAATTTTTAAATCCCAAATCCCAAATTGTTTAGTTTGTCTGGGTCGAATAAAACAAAAAGTTAAACACATAGAACCACGTGTATTTATTCTCACCATATAAGTCATATAAGAAAATCAAGTTTTGAATTAAATGAACTTATATGACTTATATGGTTTTTAAATATAGACTATGCAAGTGAAACGCCTTTTTCGTTATCTTTATTTCTATGTTTCTATGTGTTTAAAAATTGCGCCCAAATAATGCTACATTTTATAATATTTAAAAGGCACGAACAGCATTCCGAAACATTCTCCTTTTTCTTTTTGAAGGTGTTTGTGATGGATTTTGTGTGCTTTTCGGAGTCCGATGAGGTATTTATTTTTGGTGGTTTTAAACCATTTAAAACGCTGATGAATCAAGACATCGTGAATTAGGAAATAACAGGCTCCATAAAGCGTGATTCCACAGGCGACAAAAAACAGATAATTGAATCCGCCTTGAACGCCAAAATAAAACAGCACAATACTCGGAATGGCAAAAATGACAAAGAAAATATCATTACGCTCGAAGGTGTTTTCGTATTTAGGCTGGTGATGATCGGCGTGAAAATACCACATAAAACCATGCATGACGTATTTGTGTGTTAGCCAAGTAACACATTCCATGAAAAGAAAAACGCCTAAAAAGATTAAAAAGGAAATCATTTTTTTATTGTTGATGTTATTATTTTGTTCAATGTTTTTTGTCAATCCGACGAAGGAGGAATCACACTAGTGATTCGACAAAGATTGCGGAGCTTCTTGCGTTCCCTTCGACTCCGCTCAGGGTGACAAAGCTGTATGTTTAATTTTTTTATAAATTTATTTTATTGACTCTTTTCGTGTTTTTTGTCATTTTGACGAAGGAGGAATCGCACTAGTGATTCGACAAAGATTTTTATATTTATTGCGGAGCTTCTAGTGAGATTTCTCCTTTCAGTCGAAATGACAAATAGTCTTTGTGTCTTTGAGCCTTTGTAGCTTTGAACCTCTTTTTAAACCATTTTTAATTTATAAGTTACAAAACTCTGCGCCAAAAGCCCCGCTTTGGTGTAATTAGAAACTCTTATTCTAGAATTTCCAATTTCATAATAAGGCGTGTTTTTTAATTTTGTGAGCAGTTTTCTATAATAAACATACGCTGTGTAAACCCCGAATTTAGCTTCAATCGGAAGTTTTACAATTCCCTGATACGCAATTCTAAAATCTTCTTCGATTTCTTTGATAATCTGGTTTTTAGAATCTTCGTTGAAATTGTTCAGGTTTATGCCAGGGAAATAAGCTCGGTTTAAGATGGTATTGTCGTCTTTTAAATCTCTCAAGAAATTTACTTTCTGAAAAGCAGACCCTAAACGCATGGCTTCGTTTTTTAGTTGTTCGTATTTATGTTCTTTGCCAGAAACAAAAACTTTGAGACACATTAATCCGACAACATCGGCAGAACCGTAGATGTAATCAATATATTCAGTTTGCGTCTGGTAATTTGATTTTATGAGATCCATTTTCATGCTTTTTAGAAATGCTTGAACCAGATCGTCCGTAATATTGTATTCTTTTACGGTATGTTGGAAAGAATTCAAAATTGGATTTAAGCTAATGCCAAGTTCCATGGCTTTATAATATTCTTTTTCGAAATCTTCTATAAGATATTCTTTTTCATAATCGTGAAATGAATCTACGATTTCGTCAGCAAAACGGACAAACCCGTAAATGCTGTAAATGGCATCGCGAATGCTTGGTGAAAGCATTTTGACAGCAAGCGAAAATGAGGTACTGTAATTTTTGGTTACCAGTTTGCTGCATTTGAAAGAAACGGCGTCGAATAGTGATTTCATTTTTTAAGATCTAAAAGATTTTTGAATTAATTCAGCTGCTAGTTTTCCTGAAATTAAAGCAGGCGGAACACCTGGGCCAGGAACAGTTAATTGCCCTGTAAAATATAGATTCTTGACTTTTTTGCTCTTTAATTTTGGTCTTAAAAAAGCCGTTTGCAATAGCGTATTGGCCATTCCGTAAGCATTTCCTTTGTAAGCATTATAATCAGTTACAAAGTCATTTTTACAGAATGATCTCTTAAAGATAATGTTATTTTTTATTTTTTGCTGTGTAAGTTGCTCAAAACGAGCGATTATCTTTTCGAAATAGGCTTCTCTAAGTTCTTCAGTATCTTCAATTCCGGGTGCAAGCGGAATTAAGAAAAACCCAGATTCCATTCCTTCTGGTGCAGCAGTTGCATCTGTTTTGGACGGAAAATTGGCATAAAATAATGGAGCCTCAGGCCATTTTGGATTGTCGTAAATATCGGCAGCATGCTGATTGAAATCGACATCGAAAAATAAGGCATGATGCGAAATGTTTTCGATTTTTTTATTGAAACCAATAAAAAATAGGAGAGAAGAAGGTGCAAAAACTCTGCTTTCCCAATATTTTTGAGAATACATTCGGTGTTCTTTTTCCAATAAACTTTCAGAATGCTGATAGTCGGCACCGCTTAAAACGATATCTGCTTTTATGATTTCGCCATTTATTACAATTCCGGTTGCGGTTTTGTTTTCAACGATTATTTTTTCAATTGGAGAATTGGTTTTGATGGTAACGCCTAATTCTACTGCCAGTTTTTCGATTGCTCGAATGACATCAAACATTCCCGTTTTCGGATGCCAAGTTCCTAAGCCGAAATCGGCATAATTCATGAAATTATAAAAAGAAGGCGTTTTGTCTGGTTTTGCTCCGAGAAATAAAACGGGAAATTCTAGAATTTGAATTAACCTTTCATTCTTAAAATTTTTTCGAATATCAGAGCTGACATTCTTAAAAAACTGATCGAGTTTTAACGCCGTTTCTTTTGTAATCAATTCAAGAGGAGAAATCCCAGGGCGATATACTAAATCTTTGATAGCAATGTCATAATTGCTTTTGGCTTGATCGATAAAGTTTTGCAGTTTTTGACCGCTTCCTTTTTCAATTGCTTCAAAAGTGTATTTTATTTCTTCAAGATTATCAAAAATGCTGACGAAATCATTAATTCCAAAATAAACCCGATAAGCTGGATTTAGTTTTATGAGTTCGTAGTAATCGGAAGGTTTTCTGTTGAAGTCATTAAAAAAACGTTCAAAAACATCAGGCATCCAATACCAGCTTGGTCCCATGTCAAACGTAAAACCGTCTTCTTTAAATTGTCTTGCACGTCCGCCAATGGTGCTGTTTTTTTCGTAAATAGTAACCGTGTTACCTTGCTGGGCAAGGTAACACGCGGCCGCCAAAGAAGAGAAGCCAGAACCAATTATTTGAATAGTTTTTCTCATTTGTTTAACAAATATAAGAAAAACTTAAACAAAAAATAAATTAAAGCATGTTAATAGTTTCTTCCATGGAGTCAAAAACACGGATTCTGTCTGTAAGGACTTTTGGGTCTATAGATTCTGTCATTTTGCCCATAAGCCAGATTTCATTGTTTTGCTGCAATAATTTCTGTCCCATAGATTTAACATATTGATTGATTACACTTCTGTCTGGCTGAACTGTCATAAAAGAAATGAAAACAATGTTTTCAAAATGTTTTGTTAGATCCTGAAGGTTTTCTATAGGCATGCTTTCTCCTAAATAAATGGTTTTGTAGCCTTTATCTAAGATTTCGTATTGCAGGTATAATAATCCAATCTGGTGAATTTCATTTAGCGGAAGCGATAAAACAAAAATACGATCCGTTTTTGTAGGCTTTCTAATTTGCAGGCTTTCTGTGTAAATCAATATTTTCTGTTTGATCAAATGACTCATAAAATGTTCATTTGCAGGAGTGATGGTTTCAGACTGCCATAATAATCCCAGCTCTTTTAAAAGAGGCAAAAAATGATCTTTAAAAACTTCTTTAAACGTTTTTTCTGTAATAAGCCAATCGAACGTATTGAAGAATAATTCTTGGTCAAAATTCATCATTGCCATTTTAAAAGAGGTAATGGCGTAGTTTTGAGAGTTTTTCTTCGAAATTATTTCGCGTACCAGTTGTGGTATTTTTTCTTCAGGATAAGTTGCAATTTTAGAAATCTTATAGCCGTATTCGTGCAGTAACGTAATATTTAAAAGTTTCTGCAGGTTTTGAAGATTGTAAAATCTAATATTAGTATCGGTTCGCATAGGTTCAAGAATATTGTATCTTTTTTCCCAAATGCGTATGGTATGCGCTTTAATTCCAGATAAGTTCTCAAGATCTTTAATACTGAAAACAGTTTTAATATTGTTTATCATTATTCGCGATTAAGTCAACAAATGTAAAATAAAATCTTATATGCGACCTTAAAACTACATTAAAAAGATAGAGAATTAGAGGTTTAGGTATTCAGAATATATTTTTTACCTAAAATCAGGTAATTATTTCTTAAGAAATATATTACTTTGATAAAAAACAAAACAGCCAGCAGATTTAAAATCTAGACTGGCTGTTCTGAAAATGTTCGATTTTTATGTTTATTTGCAGAAAGTGGCTTTGTTTTTTATAGCGCTCTGACTTCCTAATTCGATTGCTTTACTGAAATCTTTACAGCAATTTTTTTTGTCGCCAATTTTATTGTAAGCCAAACCTCTTAAATTATAAGCAATATAATCTTTTGGGTTTAAACCCAGTGAAGCGGTGCAATCGTCAATAGTGCCTTGGTAGTTTTGCAATTTGTAATTAACATTGGCTCTGCCGGTAAAAGCATCGGCATTCATGCTGTCTAATTCAATTGTTTTGCTAAAGTCGGCTTGAGCTCCTTTCAGGTCGTTTAATTTGAGTTTTGCCACACCGCGATTCTGGTACGCTTCGACAAATTTAGAATTCATATTGATCGCTTTGGTGTAATCGGCAATTGCACCTTTGGTGTTTCCAGCTTCGGCTTTTTTCATGGCTTTGTCAAAATAGCCTGTTGCAGATTGTGCCCATGAAGAGCATGCGATCATCATAAATGATGCTAATAGTAGGTTTTTCATAATACTAATTTGGGATTAGTGGTTTAATTATTCGTCTACGAATTTAGGAAAGTTTTTATTTTATGAGGGAATTTTCTTTTTTAAATAATGATTAAAAAGGAAAATACTTAAAAGGTTAGGGGGCAAGATTTGAATTCTCTGTAAAAACAAAAAAGGCCAAGTAAAATAATTACTTGACCTTTTGTGACCCGACTGGGGCTCGAACCCAGGACCCCATCATTAAAAGTGATGTGCTCTACCGACTGAGCTATCGAGTCGTCATTTCTTCAATGAGGGTGCAAATATAAGGACTTATTTTAGGTTCACAAGCCTTTTTTGAAAGGAATTTAAAATTAATTTTTGATAAAGTTGTAAAGTCTTATTTTGCAGTTGAATAGCGTTGCTTTTTTTCTTGAGGTTGACTTTGTAGGATTTGAATCTTTGTAATGATAGATATTTTATATATTAGCCAAGAAATGAATCTGCTTCAAAATATAGAGCAAATATGATCTTTAATGCATTTTTTAAAATATTCTGACCCTTTATGAAAAATATATTTTTAGTTTTCTTTTTTGTTTTCAGTTCACAGTGTTTTTCTCAAGTAAATTCGACAGCCGAAAAACCTTCTCAAGAAGAAATAAAAGATTTTATAATTAAAGAAACTAAAGAAGGAGGGAAGTTAGATTTTTTTTCATCAATCAAAGGGAAAGAGTATAATGCCTCGCAAGTAAAAGCAGGTCTATTTATGACAAATATTGAAATTGCTTTGTATAAATGGGGGAAAGCAAATTTTGATCTTGGTGTTGAAAATGTAGAATCTGCTTTAAAAATTTTTGAAGAGTTTAAAGGAAAGGCTTTAAATATTAGAGAAAAAGATTTGATTCCGATGGGCTACAGAAATGATTTGGCAAAATAAAATCGTCGAACTGAAATTTTTTATAAACAGTAAATTTTTATAAGTAAAAAAAAGAAGCCTGAGAATTATTAAAACTCTCAGGCTTTTTTTTAAGTGACCTTGACGGTGCAGAATTCGAACCATTTAATTGAAGAATTGAAAATTTTAAATGATGTTTAATTTTACTATTTTGAATTTAATATCACTTATTGATTATAATCGCGTGCCTGATTTCATCTAGGAACTGTCCACCAAAAGTCACATTCATGTTAGTACGAAAAGTATTTAATAAATAAAAGCTCGTTGATTGTTTATGAAATAAAAATCCTATTTTTGAGAATAAATAATACTTACAATTTTCAGACATAGCGAACTAATTTAGGTTAGATAAGTCAGACATCGTTAGACATATATTCGAGTTGTGCGCAATGCCCGAGAACACCCAGAGACTTCAATATTTATCATGAGAAAAAAGATAATTAAAATTATAATTGGGCTGTTTATTTTGTCCAGTGCATATTTTACTATGCGGTATTTCCAATTGCAAAAAGCCGAAGAAAAGTTTTCGAAGATTATTGTTGGGACTTTTAAAGCGTCAAATCCAAATTTCATTATTGACTTTTTGGAATATCACCAATTTAGAATTCAAGGAAGGACAGACGAAAAATTCTATGGAGACGGAAATTGGCATGTCAATGGGAACGGAGAATTAGAACTAACTTTTGAGAATGGTGAATCTTTATTTCTGCAAGTTAAAATAAAAGATAGTTCATTAATTGGAATAAATGAAAACAAATCATTCTATAAAATCCGAACAGAGAACTAGCCAATATTATTATCACTTTTTCAATAGCAAAATTAAATGTAAGGCACAGCGCACAACCGCGGGTAAAAGCAATTGCTGAACATTGAAATCAACCGGAACTTTTTCTTCACGAAAAATATCTTAACTTGCCGAAAGAACACAGTTCGCTTTTATCAGCAACTTCTTCTGCCCGCAAAACGTTACCTGCAATTATAAAACACATTATGGCTAAAACAACATTTTGGGACATTATTATTTCTACTTTAGAGAAAGAACAAAAACCATTAAGTCCGAAAGAGATTTGGAAAAAAGCTAATGACCATAAATTATTAGGCGATTTTACAACTACGGGAAAAACTCCTTGGGCGACTATTGGTGCATATTGTTATACTGATATTCAAAGAGCTGGTGAGTCTTCAACAATTATACAGACAAATGAAAGACCTGCAGAATTTTATTTAAGAAGGCATGTTGAAAAACTTGATTTAGATAAAATTTCAAAGGAAAAAGATAAAGAAGAAATAAAAATTGAAAAGGAAATTTCTAAAAAATATAAAGAAAGAGATTTACATTGTCTACTTTCCGCTTTTGCATTTACAAACCAGCATTTTAAAGCAAATACGAAAACAATTTTTCACGAAAACTCAAATAAAGGAGTAAAAGGACAAAATGAATGGTTACATCCAGATATAGTTGGTGTATATTTTCCTTATCAAGACTACAAACCTGAAACATTAGAAATCCAAAATCATCTGAATATTAGTTCAATAAAATTATTTTCTTTTGAACTCAAAATCAATTTAAATTTCAGCAATCTTAGACAGTATTATTTCCAAGCTGTATCTAATTCAAGTTGGGCAAATGAAGGATATTTGGTAATATTAAGTATTGATGATGACCCTGCGTTACTTGATGAAATAAGGCGACTGAATAATGCTTTTGGAATTGGAATTGTTAAGCTTAACGCTGAAAATGTTTATGAAAGTGAAATACTATTCCCTTCGAAAATTAATGATATAATTGATTGGGATACAGTAAATCGTCTTGTAGTTGAAAATAAAAACTTTAGCGATTTTTTAAAATCAATCACTGAAGATTGTAAACTAGGCAAAATTAAAAGTGAGTATGATAAAATTCTCGATATTGATGAATTAGCTAAATTCATTATTGACAAAGGAATATCATAACTGCAGGTAACAGCCGTTTGACGAGATTAGGGTTTTAGGTTTAATAGAAAAGTTGGTTTTGTATTTGGAAAATTTGTGTATAACCCCACAGATATACGAGTTAGCGGTTATTATTTTACTTCAAAACAGAAATAGAAACTAAAATGAAAAAAATATCTAAATTGATTTTAGCTTTGAATAGCTTAAAAAGTAGAAATTATTTTTTTATTAAAGAGGATATACAAAATATAAAGCCTGAAAAAACATTAAATCTGAAATTTCCTAATGATATTAGTGAGTTTTACACAACCTATAATGGAGGTTTTATCCCAGATTCTTTAATATCAGAAAAGAAAATTTATGATGCTAGATTTTATGATCAAATTGAATGGGAAAGCAATTCATTTCTTAGTCTTGAAGATATTGTTTATTACTACAATTTAGATGAAGAAAACTCAATAAACTTTAAACGCCAAGAGAGCTTAAACTCAAAAAGGTTAATCCCTTTTTTTAGAACCAAAGAACAAGAATTTTTAGTTTTTACAGAGAGTTCAGTTATACTTTGGGCTAAAGAAATGGGAAATAATCAAATTTCATGGATTAATGTATACCCAAATTTCGAAAATCTTCTGAATGAATATATTAAAAATGAGGGTAAAATTAATTTATAAAGAAATAAAAACAACTGCTAACAGATTTAGACAATAGGCTGGGATTTAAACCTTGATTTTAGAACACGAAAGAGAATCGTAGAACTTAACAGATCCGTGACGGTGTTCGAACCGAAATCTGCCGTAAACATTGACGTTGCAAAAAAAAAATAAAAATTTGATAATCATTTTCGAACCAAAAAAAGCCTGCAAAATATATACTTTGCAGGCTTTTCAATTTTTAAAGTGACCATGGAGGGATTTGAACCCTCACGCCCTTGCGAGCACCACCCCCTCAAGATGGCGAGTCTACCGTTTCTCCACATGGCCTTAAAAGAAAAAAGGTCGAGTAAAATAAATTACCCGACCTTTTGTGACCCGACTGGGGCTCGAACCCAGGACCCCATCATTAAAAGTGATGTGCTCTACCGACTGAGCTATCGAGTCATTGCTTTCAAGAAATTTAATTTGTTAATCACAAAATTTGTGACCCGACTGGGGCTCGAACCCAGGACCCCATCATTAAAAGTGATGTGCTCTACCGACTGAGCTATCGAGTCATTTAATTTCTTGAATGCGGGTGCAAATATAAGGAGTTTTTTTTGAAGTTTCCAAGCTATTTTATCATAAATTTGTCTTTTTTTTGGAAAAGTTTCCAATTGCTTAGTTTATAAGGTTTTATTAATATGAAAAAAATTGTGTTGTTAGGTTATATGGGCTGCGGAAAGTCGACTATAGCCCAAAATTTGTCAAAAATTACAAATATTCCGTTCTTAGATTTAGATAAATGTATCGAAGAAAGGGCAAATTTATCCATAAATGAGATTTTTGAGAAGCACGGAGAAGTGTATTTTCGAAAATTAGAACACGAAATGTTCGTCGAATTGCTGCAGTCTTCAGAAAATAATATTATCGGTTTAGGCGGAGGAACTCCGTGTTATGCCAATAATCATGAATTGCTAAAAGGCGATGATGTTACATCTATATATTTAAAAGCATCAATTGATACCTTATATGATAGATTGGTGCATAACAAAAGTAAGCGCCCTTTGATTGCCAATATGAATGAGGAAGAAATGAAAGAGTTTATCGCGAAACATTTATTCGACAGAAGTTTTTATTACAATCAGGCAAAACATAAAATTTCGGTTGATGGCCAATCTGTCGAAGAAACGGTTCAGGATATTTTGAAAATCTTAGCTTAAAGAAGCATAATCGCCGTTTTCTGAATTGAAAACTACTTGAACATGCTCTAATAAAGATGTAGAAAGCGAAATGCCTTTGAAATCTGCTTTTACAGGGTATTTTTTATGGTTTCGGTCAACAAGTACTGCTGTTTTGAATTTTTTAAGCGGAACGTCTAAGAAATGACGAACAGCATAGATTAATGTGGTTCCTGAGTTTAAAACATCGTCAACCAGAACCAATCCTTTATTTTTATATTCTTCAGCACTTAATGAAGTGTGTATCGCTTCTTGCGGATTTTGTTTGTTTATTTTGACTTCGCAGATGGAAACCTTTAAGGTAGAAATGCTGCTAAGTGCCGAAGCTATTTTTTCGGCAAAAACAAATCCGTTAGAAGCAATTCCCGCAATAACCACTTCTTCTTCGTCTACAAAAGTCTCGTAAATTTGGTAAGCGATACGTTTTATTTTATGGTCGATTTCTTGATTTGTTAAGATAATATTGCTGCTCATGATTTTATTTTTTGCTAAGATAATTATTTTAAATTCCAAATCTTAAATTCCAAATTCCAATTGCTTGAATTCAAAATTTAGCGATGTAGTTTTGGAATTTGGAATCTATTTTTTAGGTTTTGTGAGTTTTTTGGAATTTGGAATTTAAGATTTGGAATTTAAATCTCATCATCTTCCTCATCAATAAAATCGTCTCCATAATCGTCAATGTCTCTTCGGTCTTTTTTAGTCGGGCGTCCTGCACCAGTTCTTCTAGAATGTTCTTTAGATAGTTTTAACATCTCCAAATGTGCAAAAGCTTCTGGCGGAGTTTCATTTTTTTGATAAATGTCTACCAATTTTGCTCCGACACGATTTTGTGGAATGTCTAAAACCGTTATGATTTGTGTAATTTGATCTTTTCTAAAAGTAATCTTGTCTGTTGGAAATACCTCTTTTGATGGTTTTGCAACTTGCCCATTTACAGTGATCTGGTTCTTTTTACAAGCTTCTGTAACCATGTTTCTAGTCTTGTAATATCGAACGCACCATAAGTATTTATCTATTCTCATAATTTTTCTAAAATAGAAGTTAAATTCTTTACAAAAATAAATCAATATTGTATCTTGCGCACCTAAAAAAATGCTAATAATGAATAAATTTAAATATTATTTTGTTTTGTTACTTGCTGGTCTTGCCATCGTTTCTTGTAATAAAAAGGATGACGATGATCCAGTAGTTGTTCCGCTTAGGGATTATCAAGAGCAATTTAATACTGATAATGCAGATATTGAAGAATATTTGAAAACCAATTATATAACAGTGTCTGCTAATATGGATGTTATTTTTACGAAAATAACAGATCCAGCAACGCAGCCTTCTATAATGTCTTATTTAGATAGTCCTACTTTACCAAGACTGATTTTAAGAGAGGTGCCATACGTACACGGTATAACTTATAAAATGTATTATTTGGTTTTGAGAGAAGGTGTAGGAACTTCTCCTATGAATACAGATGGGGTAGTTACTGCCTACAAAGGGGAGTATTTAAAGCGTGTTGATGCAACTGCTTCAGAACCTACTCATTTAACAACAACACTTTTTGAAGAAGTAATTTATCCTAAGACTTCTTTAGATTTATTTCAGACAATATTAGGTTGGAGCGAATTATTCCCGCAATTTAAAACAGGAACAACTACCTATAATGAAGACGGATCTGCAAATTACCAAGATTTTGGAGCTGGGGTTTTGTTTATTCCTTCTGGTTTAGGGTATTACGCAGGTAGTTCTAGTGGAGGTACAATTCCGGCATATTCTCCTTTAATTTTTACAATCAAATTATACGATTACAAGAGATTGGATCATGAAAATAATGGTTATTCTTCAGCTGGAGAATTAGTTTTGAATCCAGATGGTATTTTTGATTATCAGGAAGATTTGAATGGAGATGGATATGTTCGCGATTACAGAAATACAACATTATATCCTAATCCGCCTGCTAATCCAGACGATTCTGATGGAGATTTAATTCCAGACTTCTTAGATCATGATGATGATGGAGACGGTTATTTAACGCGTTTTGAAATTACAAAACCTACTGGAGCTCCAGTTACAGGAATTAGTTTGTATTATCCTTATGATCCAATTGGAGACAATCCAGCTACACCAAATGTTGATGAAACAGAGACTTGGGGTGTTCCTAGAAGACCAACAGGAGATCTTACAGATCCTACAAAACCGGAGTCTATAACAAATCCTCGCTTGTTTGTTCCTGAGGATTATACAGCGCCAGGGCGTTTAAGAATTCATCTTGATAAAACATATCCTTATCAAAAGAATTAAAAAATAGTTTAATATAGAAAAAGCCTCGAAATTTAGATTTCGAGGCTTTTTTTAGCTGTAATTTTCCATGTTTTAGATCCTGTCTTGCAGTTTTATATTTTAGTCTAAAAGAAAAGATAGGATGTGTAAAAGTCTAAAAAAAGCCATAAAAAACCTCGAAATCTAAATTTCGAGGTTTTATATGAGAAGAAATGAAAATTATTTTCTTTTAATAACTCTTTCTACAGCTTCAACAATTGCTTGATTGTTTAATTTGTATTTTTCCATTAATTGCTCTGGAGTTCCAGATTCTCCAAAACTATCTTTTACAGCCACAAATTCTTGCGGAGTTGGATTGTTTAAAGCTAATACGCCAGAAACACTTTCTCCAAGACCTCCAAGGTAGTTGTGTTCTTCTGCAGTAACTACACATCTTGTTTTTGCAACAGATTTTAAGATAGCTTCTTCATCAAGTGGCTTAATAGTGTGAATGTTGATTACTTCGGCAGAAATTCCTTTTGCTTCAAGAGCTTCAGCAGCAATAAGAGCTTCCCAAACTAAGTGTCCTGTTGCAATGATGGTAACATCTGTTCCTTCATTTAACATAATTGCTTTTCCAATTACGAATGGTTCGTCAGCAGGAGTAAAGTTAGCTACAACTGGACGTCCGAAACGTAAATATGCTGGACCGTGGTGATCTGCTAATGCTAATGTTGCAGCTTTAGTCTGGTTGTAATCGCAAGTATTGATTACAGTCATTCCTGGCAACATTTTCATTAAACCAATATCTTCTAATATTTGGTGTGTAGCTCCGTCTTCTCCTAAAGTTAAACCAGCATGAGAAGCACAGATTTTTACATTTTTATCTGAGTAAGCAACAGATTGACGAATTTGATCGTAAACTCTTCCTGTAGAGAAGTTAGCAAAAGTTCCTGTAAAAGGAATTTTTCCTCCAATTGTTAAACCTGCAGCGATTCCGATCATGTTTGCTTCAGCGATTCCGATTTGGAAAAAACGCTCTGGGTGATTTTTCTTGAATTCATCAAATTTTAATGATCCAATTAAGTCAGCACATAATGCAACAACATTTTCGTTTTTCTGACCTAATTCCGTCATTCCCGCTCCAAAACCAGAACGAGTATCTTTACTTCCTGTATTTGTATATTTTTTCATTGTTTATCTTTTGAGGTTCTAAGTTTTTCAGCTGTTAAGGTTCTACGTTTTTCACTGAACACTTTTTACTGAATACTGAACACTTTTTTAATAGTCTACTTGGTCTTTAGAATAATTTTGAGCTAATGCAGCTGCCAATTGGTCGTCGTTTGGAGCTTTACCGTGCCAAGCGTGTGTGTGCATCATGAAATCTACACCGTTACCCATTTCTGTGTGCAATAAAATACAAACTGGTTTTCCTTTTCCAGTTCTTGATTTTGCATCAGTTAAACCAGCGATAATAGCATCGATATTATTTCCTTCTGTGATTTCTAAAACATCCCAGTCAAAAGCTTCAAATTTTGCGCGAAGGCTTCCCATTGCCAAAACTTCGTCAGTTGTTCCGTCAATTTGTTTTCCGTTTACGTCAACTGTAGCAATAAGGTTGTCTACTTTTTTAGCAGAAGCATACATGATAGCTTCCCAGTTTTGACCTTCTTGCAATTCTCCGTCTCCGTGTAAAGTAAAAACTAAATGTTTGTCTCCGTTTAATTTTTTAGCTTGAGCAGCTCCCAAAGCTACAGATAAACCTTGTCCTAATGAACCAGATGCCATACGAACTCCAGGTAAACCTTCGTGAGTTGTTGGGTGTCCTTGTAAACGAGAATTTAATAATCTAAAAGTAGCCAATTCTGAAATTGGAAAATAACCGCTACGCGCTAGAACGCTATAGAATACTGGAGAAATGTGACCATTTGAAAGGAAAAAGATATCCTCTCCAATTCCGTCCATATCAAAACCTTCTTTGCGGTCCATTATATTTTGATATAGTGTAACCAAAAATTCAGTACAACCTAAAGAACCACCTGGGTGTCCAGAGTTTACAGCATGTACCATTCTAAGAATATCTCTTCTTACTTGGATCGTTAAATCGCTTAATTGTTGTGTGTTAGGCTTCATTTTATATGTAAAAGTTAAACTGAAGCAAAAGTAAACGTTATTTTGTGGGCAGGCAAATGATTTTTTGCTTTAGTTTTACAGCAATTGTTAAAATTTGCTCTTTTTTTTACATTATCTAAAAAAATATAACGACTGTTTTTCTTTTTGATTTTTTATAAGTGTATTTTTTACAATTTTTATTTAATTCATAAAAAAATCTTGCGCTTTGCAAGATTTTAAGTTGGAGAGAAAGCAAAAGATTGTTACTCAGTATCACCTTCGCTATAAAAATTATTTTCTTCATCTTCTGAGCCTATATCTTCCATTTCATCGTCTAGTTCAGCGCCTGGAATATCCAAATCATTTCCGATTTTGTCGCTGTTTTGCTTCCATTCGTGATTGTTCTGATTAATGATACGCTCTCCTGAAATCTCTTCGGCATTGATATCTTCCAGTTTGTTATCTTGATTGTAAATATCTTCGTTTGCTGGATAATCCATGTTCTCAAGATTTTTTTCAATCTGTTCGTCTTTGATTTGGTCTCGTTTTTCTTCAGCATTTATCATGATTTCTAAAATTTTAATTGTTGAATTGTTTATTGTTTTAAAGTTACAAAATCATCGTGTTACGATATTATATTTTAAATGATGGAAATTGCAGTTTTTACATTTAATTGTTACAAAGACGTTTGCGTTAGGGATAGAAGCGGCATCTCCCGATTTAGAAAAACAAGGCTTTTTAGCCGTAGTTTTTGTTAATCGGGAATATAGCGGATAGCCCGACCGAAGGGAACGCCCAAATTCTAGGTTTAAGATTTAAAGTTTGTTTAATCATTATCTAATTTTCTAATTGTCCAATTGTCTAATTTGCCAAATTCCAGGTTTCAGATTTCAAGTTTGTTAATCATTATCTAATTTTCTAATTCACAAATTATCTAATTCTTTAAATTAGATTATCTTTGCCGTCCCGAACAATAGGGAGAAAAACGAATTTATGAAGTTTGATTTATTACAAAAAGATCCGCAGTCTAAAGCTAGAGCGGGTAGTATTACTACAGATCACGGCGTAATTGAAACGCCTATTTTTATGCCTGTTGGAACTGTTGCTTCTGTAAAAGGAGTGCATCAGCGTGAGCTAAAAGAAGAAATCAATCCAGATATTATTCTTGGAAATACCTACCATTTATATTTACGTCCGCAGACCGAAATTCTTGAAAAAGCAGGAGGATTGCACAAATTCATGAATTGGGATCGTAATATTTTGACCGATTCTGGAGGATATCAGGTATATTCTCTTTCGTCAAATAGAAAAATTAAGGAAGAAGGAGTTAAGTTTAAATCTCATATTGACGGTTCTTACCACTTTTTTACACCAGAAAATGTGATGGAAATTCAGCGTACCATTGGTGCCGACATTATCATGGCATTTGATGAGTGTACACCTTATCCTTGCGACTATCGTTATGCACAGCGTTCGATGCACATGACGCACCGCTGGTTAGATCGTTGTATTAATCATTTGGAAAAAGTTCCTTATAAATACGGTTACGAGCAAACGTTTTTCCCGATTGTTCAAGGAAGCACTTATAAAGATTTGCGTCGCCAGTCGGCTGAATATATTGCCAATGCTGGACAGCAAGGAAATGCAATTGGCGGACTTTCTGTTGGTGAACCAGCTGAAGAAATGTATGCTATGACTGAAGTAGTGTGCGAAATTCTTCCAGAAGATAAACCTCGTTACTTAATGGGGGTTGGAACTCCGATAAATATTTTAGAAAATATCGCCTTAGGTATTGATATGTTTGACTGTGTTATGCCAACGCGTAATGCAAGAAACGGAATGCTTTTTACAGCTAACGGAACGATAAATATCAAGAATAAAAAGTGGGAAGCCGATTTTTCTCCAATCGATGAAATGGGACATACTTTTGTAGATACAGAATATTCTAAAGCTTATTTGCGCCATTTGTTTGCTGCTAACGAATATTTGGGAAAACAAATTGCGACGATTCATAATCTTGGTTTTTATATGTGGTTGGTTCGTGAAGCTAGAAAACATATCTTAGCCGGAGATTTTAGACCATGGAAAGAAATGATGGTTAAAAATATGAGCCAACGATTATAAGTTTAAAAGTTTCAAGTTTCAAGTTTCAAGTTCTCTTCTGAACGTGAAACTTGAAACCTGAAACAAAATAAACAACAAAAAAATATGCTGTCGATAATAGATAAATACATTTTAAAAAGATACCTCGGAACTTTTTCTGTGATGCTTCTTTTATTTGCGCCAATCGGAATCGTAATTGACGTTTCTGAGAAGGTAAATAAAATGCTTGAAAATAAAATTCCGTTTCCAGATATTGCGTTCTATTATTACAATTTCACGATTTACTTTATAAACTCATTATTCCCGATATTTTTGTTTTTGTCGGTAATTTGGTTTACTTCAAAACTGGCTAATAATACAGAGATTATTGCGATTTTAAGTTCTGGGATTTCCTATACGCGTTTTTTGCGTCCTTATATTATAGGTGCAACAATCGTTTCTATTTTCGTTTTACTAATGGGATTCTTTATTGTTCCAGCAGCAAGTGAGGGCTACAATAATTTTAGGTATACGTATCTGAAAGGAAATGGTAAACAGCTCATGCGTGGTGAAAACACTAACGTTTTCAGACAGATAAATGATAATGATTTTATTTTCGTAAACAGTTTTAACGAAGAAACTAAAACAGCTTTTAATTTTTCTTTAGAACATTTCGAAAAAGAAAAATTAACCTATAAAATTACAGCAAGTCGCATTAAATGGGATCCGAAAAAGAAGGTTTACGTTTTATACGATTACACTAAAAGAACTGTCGGAGAATTGAATGATGTAATTGAAAAATTTCCGGAGAGAAATGTTGCTTTTAAATTTGAATTGGCCGATTTAACGCCAGTGGTTTATATTGCCGAAACACTGACTTTGGGTAAATTAATTGATTTTATAGAAAAAGAAAGAAAAAGAGGTTCTGGAAATATCAATACCTATCTGGTTGTTCTTTATAAAAAATATAGTATACCAGTTTCTGCCTTTATCTTAACGATTATTGCGGTTTCGGTTTCTTCTATGAAACGCCGAGGCGGAATGGGAATGAACCTTGCGATTGGAATTGCAATTGCATTTTCATTTGTATTCTTCGATAAAATCTTTGGTACACTTGCCGAAAAATCTACATTTTCACCTTTATTAGCTGTCTGGTTCCCAAATATTGTTTTCGGAATTTTAGCAGTTTACTTATTACGCAATGCGAGACGATAATTTAAAAAGTTATTTAAATCTTCACTTAATTGTTTTTATCTGGGGTTTTACGGCTATTCTAGGCGCTTTAATTACTATTGATGCCGATAATTTGGTTTGGTACAGAATGCTGATTGCCATGATTTTTCTTGGCGGATTTATAGCTTTCAAAAAACAGTCTTTTCAGGTTCCTATAAAAGAGTTTTTTAAATTGATTTTTGTTGGATTATTGATTGCGCTTCATTGGATTTTCTTCTTTAAAGCAATTCATGTTTCCAATGTTTCCATTACACTTTCGATATTTTCGTTAGGGGCATTTTTTGCTTCTTTATTAGAACCTTTGTTTTACGGGAGAAAAGTGCTTTGGTACGAAGTTTTCTTCGGACTTATAATTATTGCAGGTTTAGGATTGATTCTGCAGGTAGAAATAAAATATCTGACAGGAGTTTATTATGCTTTGGCAGCAATTATTTTGGGCGTTTTATTTACGTTAATGAACGGGAAATTAATCTCAGACCACGAACCTTCTGTGATTACTTTTTATGAGTTTGGAGCGGGCGTTTTTTTCATCACAATTTATTTTTTATTTCAAGGAAAATTTACAGCCGATTTCTTCGAATTGTCTTTAAATAACTGGATTTTATTATTGGTTTTAGCTTCCATCTGTACAGCTTATGCTTTTACGGCTTCAGTAAAAGTAATGCAGCGATTGACGCCTTATACTGTAATGCTAACCACTAATTTGGAGCCGGTTTACGGAATAGTTTTGGCTTATTTTATCTTGGGAGGAAAAGAAAAAATGAGTGTCGAATTTTACATTGGAGCGGTTATAATTATCATAACTGTTATTCTGAATGGTGTGTTTAAACATTATCAGAACAAGAAAGAAAACTTGTAATAGTTTCCTTATTTTTAAAATGCATTTTTATACTTTAAATAACAATTAACTTCGCCAATGATATAATATTTTTATATTTGCGGTTCGATTTACAAACAAAATTCAAAAATCCATGGAATATTTAGATTTTGAGCTTCCAATTAAAGAACTTGAAGACCAGTTAGAAAAGTGCGTTATTATTGGGAAAGAATCTGACGTTGACGTGACCCCAACGTGCAAGGAAATCAACAAGAAATTAGAACAGACTAAGAAAGATATATATAAAAACCTTACGGCTTGGCAGAGGGTACAATTGTCAAGACACCCAAATAGACCTTATACTTTAGACTATATCAAAGCAATCTGCGGAGAGACTTTCTTAGAACTTCATGGAGACAGAAGTTTTAAAGATGATAAAGCAATGGTTGGTGGTCTTGGTAAAATAAACGGACAGTCGTTTATGATTATCGGTCAGCAAAAAGGTTATAATACAAAAACGCGCCAGTACCGTAACTTTGGTATGGCAAACCCAGAGGGATACCGTAAAGCTTTGCGTTTAATGAAAATGGCAGAAAAATTCGGAATTCCGGTTCTTACTTTAGTAGATACTCCAGGTGCATACCCTGGACTTGAAGCTGAAGAAAGAGGACAAGGAGAAGCAATTGCTAGAAACATTTTTGAAATGGTTCGTCTGCAAGTGCCAATTATTACGATTATCGTAGGTGAAGGTGCTTCTGGTGGAGCTTTAGGAATTGGTGTTGGAGATCGTGTTTATATGTTAGAAAACACTTGGTACTCTGTAATTTCTCCAGAATCTTGCTCTTCTATTTTATGGAAAAGCTGGGAGTATAAAGAGCGTGCAGCAGAAGCTTTAAAATTAACTTCTTCTGACATGAAAAAACAAAAATTAGTTGATGATGTAATCCCAGAACCACTAGGCGGAGCGCACTATGACAGAGAAACTACTTTTAAAACAGTAGCAGAATACATCACTAAAGGATATAATGAATTAAAAGACTTATCAACAGCCGACTTAATTGCCCAGAGAATGGACAAATACAGTAATATGGGCGAGTTTAAAGAGTAAATTCATATCAAATGATTAAAAATCCGAAGCCCTGCGGTTTCGGATTTTTTTTTGGTTATCAACAGGAAAACTTATTTATCAACAAAAAACTAGTTATAACTCGATAGCAGATTTTTTTTAAATTTTGCTACTTTCGCTATATGGAAAATTTCAAGAATTTAAACCCGGTTAAGGTCGACAAAACCACCATTATTAACTTAGAAAAAGGAAAGTTGCCGCCGCAAGCCATTGATTTAGAAGAGGCTGTGTTGGGGGCAATGATGATTGATAAAAAAGGGGTTGACGATGTAATTGATATTTTGCAGCCAGACGCTTTTTACAAAGACGCTCACAAACATATTTTTGAAGCGATTTTACAGCTTTTTACCGAAACGCAGCCAATTGATATCTTAACAGTTTCGACTCAGTTAAAGAAAAATGGAAAGTTGGATATAGCGGGTGGAGATTTTTATTTAATTCAGCTGACTCAGAAAATTGCTTCTTCGGCGCATATCGAATTTCACTCGCGTATCATTCTTCAAAAATTTATTCAAAGAAGTTTGATTCGAATTTCATCTGAAATTATTGAAGAGTCGTATGATGAAAGTGCAGACGTTTTTGATTTATTGGATAAAGCCGAATCTAAATTATACGAAGTTACCCAAGGAAACATCAAACGTAGTTCTGAAACCGCACAAAGTTTGGTTTTACAAGCTAAAAAGAAAATTGAAGAGATTTCTAAAAAAGAAGGATTAAGTGGTGTAGAAACTGGTTTTCATAATCTGGATAAGCTAACATCTGGATGGCAGCCTTCGGATTTAATTATTATTGCGGCAAGACCTGCGATGGGAAAAACGGCATTTGTCCTTTCTATGGCTAGAAATATTGCGATTCAATATGGTCACGGAGTAGCTTTGTTCTCTCTAGAGATGGCATCTGTTCAGTTAATTACAAGGCTTATTTCTTCTGAAACAGGATTGTCATCAGAAAAATTGCGTACAGGTAAATTAGAGGCTCACGAATGGACCATGTTGAGTACTAAAGTAAAAGATTTAGAAAAAGCGCCTTTGTTTATTGATGATACGCCTTCACTTTCTATTTTCGATTTAAGAGCAAAATGCCGTCGTTTGGCGTCGCAGCATGGTATTAAAATTATTATTATCGATTACCTCCAGTTGATGACTGCGGGAGGAAATGCAAAAGGAGGAGGAAATCGTGAGCAGGAGATTTCGACAATTTCCCGAAACTTAAAAGCATTGGCAAAAGAGCTTAACGTTCCGGTTATTGCACTTTCTCAGTTGTCGCGTGCCGTTGAGACGCGTGGATCTAGTAAACGTCCTTTGCTTTCGGATCTTCGTGAATCTGGAGCAATTGAGCAGGATGCCGATATCGTTTCGTTCTTATACCGTCCAGAATATTACAAAATTGAAGAATGGGATGATGAAGAAGCCTCGCCAACTGCGGGTCAGGCTGAAATTATGATTGCAAAACACCGTAACGGTGGTATTGAAAACATTCGTTTGAAATTTTTGGGACACTTAGGGAAATTTGATAATCTTGATGAATTTACAGGAGGTTACGATGACTTGCCATCAAAAATGAATCATGATGATAATCAATATATAACTAAAAATTTGCCATCTGCTAACGAAGCTTTCGGAAGTAATTTAAATGACGATGATGACGATAGCGATGTACCATTCTAAAAAATTAAAAAGCCTTATTATTAAGGCTTTTTTTATGTTTTAACGTTAATCTTCTAATAAAAATCAGTAGTTTAGCTAAACCAATTATAAACTATCAATTTTTTTTAATTATTAACCAATAACAAATTTAAATTATGAATGAAGAAACTTTTCCAGGACCTATTCAGATTCCTGTAGCAACTGCAAATGAGTGGGAAAAAAGATTTCAAGGCGATACCACAATTGAAGATGCAAGTAAAAAAGTAAAAGCTTATTTGATTCCAAGAAAAAGTCTTGAAAAAGTATTAGAGCTTGGTACGGAAGCAGTTTGGGCTTATATCGGTATTAACGATGATAAACAGAAAACGTTACTTTTTAACGGAGCCAAATTTGATGACAAAACTGGTAAATGGGTTAATGTTTACGGTATTGCTGATAAGGACGATAATTGTGAAGGCGGTGAAGAAGTTGTATACGATGGTTCACGTCCAAGTCCTCCTTTTTAATTTTTTAGACAATAAAATAAAATGATTGATTTTTTAATATATTCAGGTTATTTGATTTTATTAATTGATCTAATATTATATTCATTTAGCTTTTTCCGAAAGGAAAAAGCTAATGTTTTTTTAGTTTCTTACTTGGCATTCATTTTTTTTATACAGATTTCAATGGAGATTTTGTATTCTCTTAAAATGAATAATTTGTTTCTGGTCAATAGTTTCTTTATAGGCCAAATGATATTGTTGAGTTTGTTTTATTATTCCATTTTAAATGTTAAAGCTCAAAAGCAATTTGTGAAGATTTGGCTTGTCGTAGCTCTTCTTGCTCTGACAATACAGTTTGTTAATTCGCCAAAAGAGTTTTTAAAATTTAATCTGTTTGAAATTACATTGACCTCTCTGTCGATTGTTGTTTTTGCATTGTTGCATTTCTATAATATGCTTACTGAAAATAAAACGTATTATTATGTAAATATGGGTATAATTCTATATTTATTGTCAAGTACAGTATTGTTTATTATTGGTAATCTGACTTCAGTTTTAAATACCGAAGTGAAATATTTGAGTTGGCAGTTAAATGCATTTTTGAATGTAGTCTATTACCTTTTTATTCTTTATGAATGGAAAGTGAGCTTTTCGAAAAGAAGTTTAAAAACTAGTTTGTAATTATATAACATACATAAAAAGATATGAATGCAAGCCATATTCCTGAGAAAGAGCTCGTGGCCATAATATTATATATTTCTTTGTTTTTTATAATTGTTGCAGTAGCATTAATTATATTCTTTTATTTTTCTAGAAAAAAAATCATTCAGAAGGAACTTGAGAAAATAGATTTAATACTTCGTTATCAAAAAGAGCAATTGCACGCTATTATTGTAACGCAAGAAGAAGAGCGCAAAAGAATAGCGCAAGACCTTCATGATGATATTAGCTCAAAATTAAATATTGTTTCTTTAAACACACATTTGCTTTCAGCACCGAATCTAACAGAAAGTGAAACGGCTGAGATTACTGAAAACATAATCAATTTAACCAACAAAGCATTAGATAATTCTAGAAAAATTGCCCACAATTTGCTACCGCCAGTTTTCGAAAAATTTGGTTTGCATGCAGGCATTGAAGAGCTGTGTGACGAGTTTGAATCTAGTAAATCGGTTAAAACCCATTATAAAAATGAAATTGATTTTGATGATAAAGACATAGATCGTCATTTGCATGTTTTTAGAATTCTCCAAGAACTTATGAATAATTCGCTTCGTCATGGAAAGGCGACACAGATATGGATTTCTTTTGCTAATATAAACGGTATAAATACTTGTGATTACCTGGATAATGGTGTTGGTTTTGATGGTTCTAATGCGGAAAATCAAAAAGGTTTAGGAATGAAAAATATTGATAGCCGTATATCATTTTTGGAAGGAACGATAGAAATTAAGTCTGAAATCAATAACGGAATTGCTGTAAACTTTACATTCTAAGTTAAATTTGTGTGTTTTGGTAGGTTTTTAGGCAATAAAATAAGGTATTTAGACTTTTTCTAAATCATATTTTGTAATTTCGATAAACCAAATTTAACGACCAAAACCAAATAGGATGAATGCTGTTATTAAAATTGCTCTAGTCGATGATGAAATTTTGTTTCGAAAAGGAATTTCTTTTTTATTACAGAGAGAAGAAAATATCGACATTATTTTCGAAGCTTCCAATGGAGATGAACTTATTTCTCTATTAGAAGAAAGAGAAATTAAGCCAGATATTATAATAATGGACCTAAAGATGCCGGTCTTAAATGGTGTCGAGGCCACTAAAATTATAAAAAAGCTATATCCTGATATTAAAATTATTGCACTAACGAGTTACGATACCAAATCGTTTATTGCAAATATGATTCAAGTTGGCGCCGTAGCCTACTTAATTAAAAACACCACTCCAAAAGATTTAATTCATACGATCAACGAAGTAGCTAAAAAAGGATTCTATTATAACGAGAATGTTTTAAAAACAATTCAAGAAACAATAGTTTCTCCTAAAAATGCAAGAGGCGGTTTAGAAACCAATTTCCTTTCGCCTCGTGAGATCGAAATTCTCCAATTAATTTGCCAGCAGAAAACTACCGCAGAAATTGCAGAACATCTTTTCTTAAGTCCGAGAACTATAGAAGGACACCGGAACAACTTATTGCTTAAAACAGAATCGCGAAATATTGCTGGTTTAGTTGTTTATGCTATCCAAAATGAATTGGCAGTTTTGACAATCTAAAAAAAATTAGGCTGTCAAAAACTGAATTGACAAAACATAATATAATATGATTGTTATTACTAGGACACATAAACCTATTTTCTGAATTATATTCAGACCCTTTTGCTGGTTGTTACTTTCATTAAACTTCATAATGGTTATTTTTTACAGCGATTAGTTTTGTGAACCTGGGATAGCAAATGTATAGAGAAAATTCTTCCAAAGTATAGGTGTTTTTACCTGTTTTTCAATTGATGTAAATCTTGTTTTTTCAAGTCTTTTTTATTTAACATTCTATTAGGTCAGAAAAGACATTGAGTGTTCTTTTTTTGTTGCAGCCTTTTATATCTTTACTAAAATAATTTTCTAATGAGTAAGAGTTTATTCTACATTTTTATACTATTAGTTACGTTTAATGCAAAGGCGTCGTTTATCTTACTTCCGATGGACGAAACAACGCAGCAAAATCATTTAAAGGCATACGGAATTACTTATTGGTGTTTGAGCAGAGATTATAAAGCAAGCTGGCTCTTAAACTACCGTGGAGGTTCTTTTTTATTGCCTGATGCTGATGAAATTAGAAAAGAATGTAAAATAAGAGGAGTTAGTTTTGAAGTAATTTCAGATAGTGAACAGGCATCGATTTTAAATGATATTTCGAGTCCTTCTCAAAATATGGAATCGGTTATTTTAGAAAAAGCTCCAAAAATTGCTGTGTATACGCCAAAAGGGAAACAGCCTTGGGACGATGCTGTAACTTTGGTTCTGACTTATGCCGAAATTCCTTTTACTCCAATTTATGATGAAGAAGTTCTGAGCGATCAGTTATTAATGTACGATTGGCTTCACTTGCATCATGAAGATTTTACTGGACAATATGGAAAATTTTACGCCGCTTACAAAAATACACCTTGGTATATTGATCAAAAAAAAGATGCTGAAGCTTTAGCTGCAAAGTTAGGGTATGCAAAAGTGTCTGAAGAAAAAGGTGCGGTAGCAAAAAAAATTAGAGATTTTGTAATTGGTGGCGGTTTTATGTTTGCCATGTGTTCTGCAACTGACAGTTTTGATATTGCACTTGCTGCCGATGGAGTGGATATTTGTGAAACGATGTTTGATGGAGATCCAAGCGAGTCTAATTATCAGTCAAAATTAAATTATAACAATTCTTTTGCCTTTAAAAACTTTACTCTAGAGAGAAGACCTGAAGTTTATGAGTTTTCAGATATTGATATGACCACAAAAAGGCGAATAGTAATGGATAAGGATTATTTTACTTTAATGGAATTTTCTGCAAAATGGGATCCGATTCCGAGTATGTTGTGCCAGAATCATACGCAATTGGTAAAAGGATTTATGGGACAGACAACTTCATTTGATACTTCTTTGATAAAATCGAATATCTTGATTATGGGTACCTGCGAGTTAAACGGAGAATCGAGATATATCCATGGCGAAAAAGGGAAGGGAATGTTTACTTTTTTTGGAGGACATGATCCAGAAGACTTTCAGCATCAAGTTGGTGATCCGCCAACAGTTTTAGATTTGCATCCAAACTCGCCAGGTTACAGATTGATATTAAATAATGTTTTGTTTCCTGCTGCCAGAAAAAAGAAGCTTAAAACGTAATTAGTTTAAAGAAAATTCAAACCAGATCGGAATATGGTCGGATACTTTTCTTGCGTTTTGAAGTGAATCAAAATCTTCATACGTTTTGATAATTCCAGAATTGCTGACTTTTAGTGTGGATGCGTTATAAAAAATATTGTCAAATTCAGATGCCAAGCAAATGTTGTTTTTGCATTTGTGCTTAAGAGTAGTTTTTTGATTTTTTAATACAGGCGAATATCCCATTTTTTTTAACGGATTAAAAACAGTGTGTTTTTCTGGACAGTTAAAATCACCTAAGAAAACGAGATTTAAATCAGGATACTCGTTTGGTAAAAACTTGAAATATTTGATTTCGGTTTCGGGCTGCTTTTTTTGTGTTATCGCATGAAAATTGACAAGTGTGAACGTCTTTTTATTAATTTCAAACGTTGCAAAATAGGGTTCTCGATCAATTTCTAGATTATATTTTTTCTCAAGCCAAGGTTTGTTTTTTAATTTGGCTTTGTGAGTCTTCCAAATAAAAGCATAACGCTCTGTTTTGTAACTGCTACTAGAAGTAGGATTACTTATACTATAATCCCATTTGTTTCCTTTTTGGTTAAGTAAAGTGACAAGTTTAGCAACGGTTTGAGCTCCTCCATTTCCGGCAACAACTTCCTGAATTGCAATTATATCGTAATTAGAAATTGTTTTGGCAATATAGTTTAAATGGAAATCAGATTTTGATTTGCCAAGGTTTTCTATATTCCAAGAGGCAACTTTGGTCTGCGAAAAAGAAAAAAATGTAAATAATAATAAGACGAGGCTAAGAGTATTTTTCATGTAAAATGTAAAGAAACTAAGATATGAATCTTCTCTTCTTGCAATAATTAAGCCTTTCTTAAAATTAATTAATGTTTTTTGTATCGATTTTTTAGCGCAGTTCCGATAATTATAATTTGCAATACTAATAAAGCTGGAATAAAAATTATTTTCCAGTCAATTTCCAGCCAGCCTGTTCTTTCAGAAACAATGGCAAAACTTATCGATAAAAAAAGGCAAAGTAACATTGTTTTCATTATAATTTTATTTTGGGTAGTATTAATTTTAGACAAGATAATACTTGCTTTACTTCTTGGTTTCATTAGTCAGTTAATAGATACTCACAAATTTAGCAGAATCAAAAGTGTAATCCTTACGGAAACCCGTAAAGCCCATAAAAATTACACCAATCCGAAATCTTTTGCAATGGCAATCAAATGCACATTATTGTTTGCTTTAAAGTAAATTTTAAGCTTATTGATTCTTTTTTCGATGCTGCTTGTTCCGTTTGGCGTTATAGATAAATCTTTAAACTCCTTAGAAATACTTTCTAAAATATATCCTTGAGATAAAAGTTTTAAAATAGAAATATCGTACGATTCAATTTCAATAAGCGCTTTATCGTTAAAACTAAAAGACAGATCTGAAGAAAGAATTTTTTCTTCGTTATTAAAGGCGCTTTTAATAGCATTTCTTAACTCAGAAATACTGTTTCTTCCTTTTGTAACATAGGCGTTAATTCCTAAATCGTTAAATAAAGATTTAATTCTGTAGCTTTTGTCTTCTATAGAAAAAACAATTTTTTTAATATTTGGCTGTACTTTATTGATGGCTTCAATAAGTTCGTCGCCGCTATTTAAATTTACTTTTCTATGATCAGACTTAAAAGACAAATCTGTAATCACTAAATCGTAAGGTTCTTTATCAGCCAATGCCTTTTTTACTTTGAGCAAACCCTCGTCACAATATTTTACATGATGAATTACGGGAACTTGTAATTCTTCAAGTACTTGAACAACTGCAATGCTGATACTGTCTAGATCTTCGGCAACTAAAACTTTTTTAAACATATATGGTCTTATATTGGAAATTTGAAACTTATTTTAAAACCGCTCTCGGAATATGTGCCAAAATTAAGTGTTCCTTTTATTGTTTTAATACGGTTTTCCACATTTTGTAGTCTTTTTTCTAAAACAATATGTTTTGAGCTGATTTCGTTGCCATTATCACTATATGTTATCGAGATATTTTTTTCTTCTTTTTTAAATGTTATACTTGCTAACGAAGCATTATTTAGTGTTTTCATCTGGTCAAAAATTTCCTGAAGAACACGATAAACAGTAATTTTTTTCACTCGTTCGATTTTACACCACGAAAAACTATGCAAACCATTTATTATTATGTTTAGGTTTTGGTTGGTATATCCAGAAATCATTTGTTTAAGCGCCTTTTCAAAATTTTCATCGGTAACTATTTCGCTATTTTCTCGAGAAATATTTCTAGTTTTTAAATAGATATTGTTTAAATGAGATAGAAGTTTTTCTTTGTTTTCTTCTTTTTCAAGATTGTAATTTTCTGTAAACAACAAAATTTTATCAATGTCTTTTTCGAGTTCAAACTGCAATTTTTCAGAAATACGAATTTCATTCTTGAAAACTTCATTGTTTCTTTCTTTTTTTCCTTTAATTGTTATGTAAAAAAAGATAAATATTAAGCTTGTAGCACTAATAAAAATTACTACATAAGAGATATAACTTCTGTTTTTTTGTCTTTGTAATTGTAATTCTTCTTCAACTTTTTGATTTTTGAGTTCTAAGTTTTCCTCTTTATCTTTTTTTGAATCGTATATTAAATTAGCAAACTGATTTTCTGTTTTTTTTCTGCCAATAATAAGACTATCAAGTTTTCTTATATAAACTTTCCAGTATTTTTTTGAATTTTCGGCTTTATCTGCTTCAATTAAATTGGCTAACATATTTATCTCATTTGAAGCCGATTTTGCTTTTTTTGCGTGATAATATGCTTTTTCTGCGTTAAGCTTTTTTAGTTTTGGATCGTAATATTTTGAGTAATATAGATAAAAAGCAAAATAGTTGGCAATTAGTTCATAATCATCATTGCAGTGAAGAACTAATTCCAAGCTTTCATTTAAGTATTTGAAGGTTTTTTCTTTATGATTTCCAAGACGTAAATAAGAAAGTCCGAGATGGTAAAAAATGGCAGAACGCACCAGGTTTGTGTTTGCTGGTGTAATTTTATCTTCAATTTTATATCTGGATATAGGCTCTAATAAATTTATTGCCTCTTCATGTTTTCCTTGTTGCATGTAAACAAATGCAATTTCAGATATTATTCTTGATTTTCTAAATGTCGAGATTGCAGCTTTTAATGCTTTTCTATGATAAACTAATGCCTTTTCGTGATCATAAGTATAGGCATAACTGTTAGCCATAAATGTATAAGCATTAATGGCATGTTTTTTATTAGATGTTTTTTCTAAGTAAGGAAATACTTTTGTAAGCATCGATTCTGCTCTGTAATAATCAGCATGTCGTAGCAAGATTTCAACCATATAGATTGTTGCATCAACATAGTCATCTACATGGTCGTCTATAGGATTACATAACAATTGTGTTTTATTAAAATAAAAATAGGCACTGTCACTTTTTTCAGAATTCCAGAGGAAGGTTGCTTTTTCCAATGTTTTTTTTATTTCAGAAGAGCGATAGGCTTGAATGTTATTTTTTTGTTGTTTTTCTGCTTCAGAAAACTGTACAAAAAAAATGGCAGCCAAAATGATACCAAAAATTGACAAAGAAAAAAGAATATTTTTTTTTAAAAAGCCAAGCAAGTTTTTAATCATGATACAGGAAATTTAATTAAAACTTTAAAGCCTTTTCCATATTCGGAATGAATTTGAACGTCACCTTTAATGGCGTGAATTTGATTTTCAATATTATGTAAGCCATTTTTTAAAACCATTTTGTTTGCATCAATCCCTTTTCCATTATCGGTATAATTGATGGTAATATTATTATTCATTTCTTTAAAAGTTATGGCAACTAAAGTGGCATCACTATGTTTTTTCATATTCACAAGCAATTCCTGTATGGACCTGTAAACAGATGTTTTTTTAGTTTTGTCAAGTTGATCCCACGAAATCTCATTTAAACCATTAATCAAAAGGTTTAAAGTAGAAGTATTAAATCCGGAAATCATCTCTTTGAGGGAAAATGTGAATTTTTGGTTGCTTAAAACCGGGTTGTTTTCCTTTGATATATCTCTTGTTCTGGAATATATATCATCCAGTTTTTTAAATAAATGATTTCTATTTTCTCCGATAGAAAGGTTTCTATTCTCAGCAAATACCATTGTATGGTAAATATCATTAGCTAATTCATCATGTAATTTTTTTGAAATTCGAGTTTCGCTTTTATAGGTTGCCTCAATTTTTTGACGATTTGTTTTTGCAATCAAATAGAAATAAACAAATGCAATCAGGCATAATGCAAATAGAATAATAATATACGAAATAATATTTTTGCTTTCCTGTTTCTCTAATTCAAGTTCGTTTTTAATTTTTTGAGTCTTTAACTTTAAATTTTCCTCTTTTTCTGTTTTAGAATCATATTTCATTTTTGCAAACTGATTTTTAGCTTCTTGTCTTTCTATATAAATGCTATCTGCTATATTTATATAACCAAGTGCATTTTTTTTAGATTCAATATCCGAACTATTATTTTCTGTAATAAACTGCAAAGCAAGTAAGCGATCATCTGTATTGCCAGATAATGTATAATTTTTGTAACTTAATTTGGCGTACATCATCGATAGTGCCTTATTGTTACGATAATATTCCGCAAGATTATAATATGTTTTGCCTAAGCCATCTTCATACTTTGCCTCAGTCTTTATTTGTATACTTTTTTTGAAAAAAGCCAAAGCTTTCTCATTCTTGAGTTTGAAATAACAAATGCCAATATAATCCAGTATTTTTGAATAATATATTGGATTTTGCTGTACAATTTTTTCGTTACTTATTGATGAAAATAATTGAAGTGCTTTATTGTACTGATGTTGTTTAATATAAATTGCGGCTATATTATTTTTTGCTTCGAGTTTGTTTATCCTGTCGGTATTTAAAGTAAAAGCTTTAGAATAGTAGTAAATTGCAGTTGGATAATCGTAAGTGTAATAATAGTTTCTACCTAAAACAC
The DNA here is from genome assembly GCF_054075165.1 of Flavobacterium erigeronis. Classification (NCBI taxonomy): domain Bacteria; kingdom Pseudomonadati; phylum Bacteroidota; class Flavobacteriia; order Flavobacteriales; family Flavobacteriaceae; genus Flavobacterium; species Flavobacterium erigeronis. The sequence goes on from NZ_JBSKGP010000014.1 coordinate 135,281, forward strand.
TATAAATATTCCATACATAATTAGGATCTTTTACTTTATTTAAATATGGAATTGTTTCATTTGCAGTAGCAGTGCTTCCGATATAATCTTGATGGTCTTGTTGAATTTCGGACATATAATACATGCAATAAACATACTTTTTTGCATCTCTGTTCAGATTGCATTTTGTTCTGACTTTATTGTAGAAATAAAATGCGCTATCGAACTCTTTATTCTTGTAGAAAGAATCAGCTGCATGTATCGCCTTTTCAATCTCGGCATTGTCATTTGTAATTTTCGCCGTATTCTTTTTTTTGTTTTCACAGGCAAAAAAAAACATAAAAACTAGAAGTATATATAGTGAAAATTGTATTCTTTTTGGTATCATGCGCCAAAAATAAAAAAACTGAGTTCCTGTGAAAGCGTATAAATACCTGTTTTTTGTAAAAAATATATTTTTTATTTTTTGGTTATTCATTTACAACAATATACAAACAACCCCTCTGGGCGAGGGGATGTTAAAGTTTGAAAATGTTGTAAAGCTTATCCTTATAAATTATTCTGCACGCATACCAGTTGTAATTGCAAGTCTATTCCATGAATTTATAGTGATGATAGCAAGAATGATTTCAGCAAGGTATTTTTCATCAAATAATTGCGCTGCATTTTGGTAAACTTCATCCGAAACATGATTGGCTATAGAAGTAACTTGTTCTGTTAAAGCTAAGATTGCTTTTTCTTCTTCACTGTAGACATCAGCTTCACGCCATGCGCTAATAAGATAAATTCTTTGCTCAGAAATTCCATATTTTCTAGCATCAGCAGTATGCATGTTAATACAGTATGCACAGCCATTAATTTGGGATGCACGTATTTTAATTAGTTCTTTATGTTCAGGAGTTAAAGAGGTTGACGAAATATATTTTTCTAAATTCATTAAAGCCTGATAAGCTTCTGGAGCAACTTGCGGAATAACAATTCTTGATTTCATTTTTATTTGTTTTAAAAGTTCATTACAAAGGTCAGTAATGTATACTTTCAAAAACTTGAACTACTTCAAGAAATTATTTAAGCTGCTAAGTTTATAAGTCTTTCTAAAAAAAAATATAGGTTTCAACAACTTAGTAGCTTAGCGGCTTAGAGCCTTAGTATATTAGAACTAAACTTTCCCAGCTCTAATTTTACTCATAAATTCTGCTGAAAAATCTAAGTAGGAGGCAAGCATATATTGAGGAACGCGCTGTACAAAATCTGGCTGCTGATTTTTGAAATGATAATATCTTTCCTCTGCAGACATGGTAAACAAGAATTTAATCCGCATTTGCGCTGCGCCAAAAGCCTTTTGAGCAACAATTCTAAAATACTTTTCAAGTTTAGGAATTTGAATTAAAACAGAATCTAAAACCGATTTTTCAATAGCAATTACCTCACTGCTCTCAACAGCCTGTATATAAAAATGAGAAGGAATTTGATTAAGGTAGCTTAAATAATCAGTTATCCACCAATTCTCGATTCCAAATTGAAGCGTTTGTTCACCACCTTTAGAGTTGATGATATATTGTCGCATACATCCTTTTACAACAAAATACATTGTATTGCATATTTGTCCTTCTTGTAAAACATGTTCTTTTTTCTTGATTTGTGAAAGACTAAGGCAAGACTCTAAAACGTCAATCTCTGAAGGTTCTAGATTGACGAACTTTTGAATATGATGGATGAGTGCGTTTTGCATTTATTAAAAATTACTTTTAGTAAATTTAATTTATTATTTGCAGACTAAGTTGCAGTAAAAACAAAAACCCATCCGACGCGTCGGATGGGTTTTCTATAATAAGTAAGTAATCTTAAATTGAGTTTATAAAACGTTTTATTTTACTTTATTAAGAATAGCTTTGAAAGCTTCTGGGTGGTTCATAGCTAAATCTGCAAGAACTTTACGGTTCAATTCGATTCCGTTAGCTTTAACTTTCCCCATGAATTGAGAATAAGACATTCCTTCTAATCTAGCTCCAGCGTTGATACGTTGAATCCATAATGAACGGAAATTTCTTTTGTTTTGTTTTCTATCGCGGTAAGCGTAGCACATTGCTTTCTCTACTGCATTCTTAGCAACTGTCCAAACGTTTTTACGTCTTCCAAAGAAACCTTTGGCTTGCTTCATTATTTTTTTTCTTCTTGCTCTTTTAGCAACTGAATTTACCGATCTTGGCATAATTTTAATGTTTTTTTGTAGCAGGCGTCCTGAATTGAATCAAAGGAACTTAAAGCCATACTCCAAGGTTATATAAATAATTTTTTAACCTAAAGAATTATTAGATAATTCTTAATTGTTGTTTGATGCTTTTCATATCTGTTTGGTGAACTAGCGCTGAGTGAGTCAAAGCTAATTTACGTTTTTTAGATTTTTTAGTCAAGATGTGACTTTTAAAAGCATGCTTTCTTTTAATCTTTCCAGAGCCAGTAACTTTAAAACGTTTCTTAGCGCTAGATTTTGTTTTCATTTTAGGCATTTTTCCTAGTGTTTTAATTTATTCTTACTTACTTATATTTTTTTGTTTCAAGTTTAAAGTTTCAGGTTCAGAAGCTGAACACTGAAACTATTAACTGAGACTATTTTTTCTTCTTAGGAGCAATGAACATAATCATTCTCTTTCCTTCTAGAACAGGCATAGCTTCAACTTTACCGTGTTCTTCCAAATCTTGAGCAAGACGTAATAATAGAATCTGACCTTGATCTTTATAAATGATAGAACGTCCTTTAAAGAAAACGAAAGCTTTTAATTTAGCTCCTTCTTTCAAGAATTTTTCAGCATTCTTTCTTTTAAATTCATAATCATGCTCGTCAGTTTGAGGACCAAATCGAATTTCCTTTACAACAACTTGAGAAGATTTAGCTTTTAAAGCCTTATCTCTTTTCTTTTGTTCGTAAACAAATTTCTTGTAGTCCATAATTTTACAAACTGGTGGCTCAGCGTTTGGCGAGATTTCAACCAAATCCAACTCAAGTTGGTCAGCTAAACGTAACGCATCAGCTATTTTAAAAACCCCAGGTTCAATGTTTTCCCCTACAAGACGTACTTCTGGAACACGAATAAGATTGTTTATTCTGTGTGCATCTTTTTTTTCTACTCGAGGTTGAAAACCTCTGTTACTTTTTATTGCTATGACTTTCTAATTTAAGTTAAACTGTAAATACTTTTAATGTCTTTTTTATTTCTTCGTCTACAATCGAAGCAAATTCTTCGATAGAAACTGTGATGTTTCCTTTTCCTTCCTGCCCGTGACGACGAATTGAAATTGTTCCGTTTTTCTCTTCCTCCTCACCAACGATAAGCATAAATGGGATTTTCTGCATTTCTGCATCTCTAATTTTCTTACCGATAGTTTCATTTCGGTTGTCAATTAGGGCGCGAATTTCGTGATTTTCTAGCAAATCTAAAACTTTTTTAGCATAATTTTCGTATTTCTCGCTCAAAGACAAGATAATAGCCTGTTCAGGCATTAGCCAAAGTGGGAAATTTCCTGCTGTATGCTCTAGTAAAATTGCGATAAAACGTTCCATAGATCCAAAAGGAGCTCTGTGAATCATAACAGGTCGATGTAATTCATTATCAGCACCTTTGTAAGTCAATTCAAAACGCTCAGGCAAGTTGTAATCTACCTGAATAGTTCCTAACTGCCATTGTCTTCCCAAAGCATCTTTTACCATGAAATCCAGTTTCGGGCCATAAAAAGCCGCTTCGCCATATTCTACAACAGTGTTAAGACCTTTGTCTCTTGCTGCGTTGATAATAGCATTTTCTGCCTTTTCCCAGTTTTCGTCTGTTCCAATATATTTTTCTCTATCTTCCTGATCTCTTAATGAAATCTGAGCGGTAAAGTTTTCAAAACCTAACGAACCAAATACATATAATACAAGGTCAATTACTTTTTTAAACTCTTCGTCCAATTGTTCAGGAGTACAGAAAATATGCGCATCATCTTGAGTAAACCCTCTAACACGAGTTAAACCATGTAATTCTCCAGACTGCTCATATCTATATACAGTACCAAATTCAGCATAACGTTTAGGTAAATCTTTATATGACCAAGGTCTTACATTGTATATTTCACAGTGGTGAGGGCAATTCATAGGTTTCAATAAAAACTCTTCACCTTCTGCAGGAGTATGAATCGGCTGAAAACTGTCAGCGCCATATTTAGCATAGTGACCAGAAGTGACATAAAGTTCCTTTTGGCCAATATGCGGACTAACAACTTGTTCGTATCCAGCTTTCTTTTGTGCTTTTTTCAAGAATTGCTCCAAACGATCTCTCAAAGCCGCTCCTTTAGGTAACCATAAAGGCAAACCTTGACCCACTTTTTGAGAGAAAGCAAACAATTCAAGCTCTTTTCCTAATTTGCGGTGATCACGACGTTTTGCTTCTTCAAGAAGTTCAAGATATTCAGTTAAATCTTTTTGTTTAGGGAAAGAAGTTCCATAAACACGAGTCAACTGTTTGTTCTTCTCGTCACCTCTCCAGTAAGCGCCCGCAACACTCATGATTTTTACCGCTTTGATAATTCCAGTATTCGGAATATGTCCACCACGGCATAAATCAGTAAAAGTAGCATGATCGCAAAAAGTAATAGTTCCGTCTTCAAGATTCGAAATCAATTCAGTCTTGTAAACGTTATCTTTGTACATCTCTAATGCTTCCGCTTTAGTTACAGGACGCATTTTGAAATCATATTTTCCTCTTGAGATCTCAAGAATACGATCTTCAATCTTTTTGAAATCAGCCTCAGAAATTTTCTGATCTTCAAAATCCACATCATAATAGAAACCATTAGCAATTGCAGGTCCAAGAGTTAATTTAATTCCAGGATACAATTCCTCAAGAGCTTGAGCCATTACGTGCGAAGTCGAGTGCCAGAAAGCTTTTTTACCTTCAGCATCATTCCAAGTATATAAAATAAGATTACCGTCGGTCGTTAATGGAGTCTCGGTTTCAATAGTTGTACCATTAAAAGATGCAGAAATAACATTTCTTGCAAAACCTTCGCTAATGTTTTTAGCGACCTCCATTGGAGTTACGCCCGAAGCGAACTCTCTAATTGACCCATCGGGTAAAGTAATCTTGATCATTGTTTATAATTTTGTGAATGCAAATATACATGATTACAAAAATACATACAATATATATGTAGAACTTTACTCTATTATATATAAGAGTGATTTTTCTAATCCACGAACCAATAGCTTTCCGAAACCTGTCGGGTTTGTTTTTAACATAATACTATATAAGTAGAGAACGCAGGTCAGGAGTAATTTCACGGCTAGATTCTTAAATTATCGGCATCCAACCCGACAGGTTTTTAAAACCTGTCGGGTTTGTTTCTGCATACAATATGTATAGATTCCAATTCTTCTGTAGAGGCGCACCGCAGTGCGTCTCACGCAGCGCTATTCACGCAAACCATAATATTTAAGAACAAATGTCTGGCTGAGCGTAGTTGAAGCCGCCAGGATTGGAATTTGGAATTTTTAAAAATTTGGGATTTAATAAAGATAAGGAGCCATTTCCCGCTATCCGCTGCAATCTTTTTGGGGCGAACCCCGCCCCAAAAAGGATTTCCGCTCCTATCGGGGCTAGGGGAGCCGTTTCCAGAAGAAGATTTCCGTGCATTTGGAAATAAAGAATCCGTCAAAAGCTGAAAAACCGGCAGGAATACAGGCAAAAGTGAAGGCGGAAACATGAAAATCCCAGCAAGACTC
>NZ_JBSKGP010000015.1:0-104675 GCF_054075165.1 Flavobacterium erigeronis
AAAATCTAAAATCTAAAATCTAAAATCTAAAATCTAAAATCTAAAATCTAAAATCTAAAATCGGTACGCAAATTGATATGGGAATAATGGAAATTAAATTTAAGAAAGAAATAATACAGTTTCGTAAATAATTTTTTAATTTCGATTAACTTAAAAATGAATGTGTTATGCAAGATTTAGAAGTTGTAGAAGATAACAGAATGTCAAAATTACTAATCGGATTGGCTTTAGATGGAATTGGAATGATTTCTTTTTCGATTCCGTTTTTGGGTGAATTTTCAGATGTGGTGTGGGCGCCCATCGCCGCGATAATTATGGCAAAAATGTACAAAGGACGAGTAGGGAAGGTTGCGAGTGTGCTGACTTTTCTGGAAGAGATTATTCCTTTTACAGACGTGATTCCGTCTTTTACCTTAACTTGGCTTTATACTTATTTCTTTACGCGACAGCCCAAAGAATTTAAGGAACAATAAAAAACATAGGCAGCTAAATTTTCTAGCTGCCTTTTTGTTTGAAACTTATTGAATAATAACTTTTTTGAGGTATAAAATTTTTCTGGTGTCTGGATCTGTCACTTTTAAGATATAAACCCCTTTTTTATTTATGGAAATATTTTCCTGCGTTTGTCCGCTTATAGTACGTTTTTGAATTTCTCTTCCAAAAATATCGTAAATTCTAAGTTCGGCTTCATCTACATCAACATCTAGTAAAATCGAGAAATTTCCTGTGTTTGGTACCGGCCAAACCTTGAAATTATCTATTAAATCTTTTATTACCTCATTAATAGGAGAAGTGGAATAACCGCTCAACACATTCACTTTTCGCGTCATTGTTCCGCCTTCAGAATCGGTAACGGTGAATTTGAAAGAGCATAAACCTTTTGCATTTGGTTTAAATTCTACCGTATTTCCAGACAATGTTGCATTTCCGTTTACAACCTGAGATAGAGAATAAGACACTCCGTTTGTAAAACCTCTAGATAATTTTTGAATATCAATGTATACTTTGTTTCCTAAAACAGCATCATAATGAGGTTCAGACATCCATTGTAAATATTTGTCCAGATTGGTGTAACCGTCTAAATCAGGATCTGCATTGGCATCTGAGAAATCTCCAATTCCAGAGTTAACATTGGTTCCAATTATATTTTCCCACCAGTTTGGCAATCCATCTTGATCGGTATCCCAGTTTTGAGGTCTAACAACAGTTGGATAATCTTCAAAACCTCCAACATCTGCTTCATTATCTGGAAACCCAGGTTTTCCTGTTACGCTTCCAACTGCAGAATAAGTGCCGTTTAGGGTTTCTGAAATAATTCGCTGATCGTGATCGTCAAATTCAGGTTGCGTGCATCCAACATCAGAAAGTACAATTTTATACGCATTTTTTGCAGATTGCGTCGTTACGTACGATGGGAAAAACGGTGCGTCTACGAAGTTGTTGTAAGGAACAGTATTGCCAGAAGCTTTTCTTCCTAAAGTCTGATTCGATTCGTCGAAATAGCCCGGCATTACATTTCCGTTAAAATAGCATCTTTGCATTCCAGTTCCAACTCCTTCGTTTTGCTGATTAAAAGCAACAAATATTTTAGATCCAGCGCCTGGTTTGTAATAATTATTTACAAAGTTCACTTCTTTAGTTCCGCCGTCGGTTGTTCTTCCGCCCCAGTTGTAAACGACATTGTTGGTGATGTCCATTTTTCCTGTATAAGCACCGCTTCCGTCTAGTCCACCGCCAAGACTCCAGTTTCGACCGTAGCAATGCGCTAATAAGTTGTGATGGAAACTTCCGATATCTCCGCCAATTGTAGCCGCATAACCATGTTCTGTTCCTGCTGGATAATTTTGATGGTTTGCCGCATTTAATGCTTCAGATATAAGAGTTCTTTGTAGCGTAATGTTTTTTCCAGATCGTGAACTGAAAGATTCATCAATCGTCCAGCTGATAGAGCAGTGGTCAATAATACTATTGTCTGCGCCTGTTAGTCCCATTCCGTCATACGTTGGTCCAGCGCCGAGTCTCACTCTTAGATTTTGTACAATCGCGTCGTTTCCTGTCACGCCAAATGGAGCCGAACGAATTGTAATTCCTTTTCCAGGAGCGGTTTGCCCAGCAACGGTAACATACGGTTGGCTAAGAACTAAACGAGATTGCAGTTGAATTACTCCCGAAGTATTAAAAACAATGGTTCTTGGACCGATATCATTGGTAACAGCTTCGCGTAAACTTCCTGGTCCGCTGTCATTTAAATTGGTAACGGCTACCACTTTTCCGCCTCGTCCGCCACGTGCAAAACGGCCGTAGCCTTCCGCTTCTGGAAAGGCAAGTTGTGCAGGACGAAAACGCCAAACATTTCCTTTTTCGACTCCATTTGCTAAAACTTCGTCAACACGCCAAAAATAAGTTTCTCCAGTGTACAATCCGTTTACTTGATAAGAAGTATTAGCTAAAGTTTGGTTTCCTTTATATTCTGGAGATGATGTCGTCGCGTTATCAACGGCTGACTGGTCAGTTCCAAAATAGACATTGTGCGAAACAGCATTTGCGGCAGCAGTCCATTGCAGTAATTTTCCGTCAGATGTTAATTCGACATGTTCATCGTTTTGCTTCGGATTTGGATTTGTGGCTTGATAAAAAATATTAGGCGTGTTTAGTTCAAAACCATTTAGCACGAAGTTTTTAATGTTTTCTGTTCCTGAAGTTTCTGCTGCCATCAGAATCACAACATCAGTTCCTGCAGTAGCTTCAAATTTTAAATAGGCAGATTTGGCATCGGCAGTTTTAGTTGCTCTTACAGTTGGAATCAAATTATCAACCACTAAATTTCCATCAACAGAAATATCAATCGGACTGAAAGTATTGGTTGTCGGGCTGTCTACGTTATTAAAAAAGGCTAATAAAGTATGTTCACCGGCTGTTAATCCGCTTATTCTAATCTCGATTTGAGCGCCGAGATTTGCGGTTGAACCTTTTACCGTAAGTCCGTCGCAGACTAATCGGGCGTAATAAGGAGCTTGAATTCCGGCTTTGTACCAATTGGTTCCTAAGTTATCTCCATTGTTTCCAACACGAGTAGCTGTAAAAGTAACTCCATTTTCGGTATAAGTGCTGGTGTTGCCAGAAGCGATTACCCAAGCGGTGTAATCAGGATCATTTACTTCTGCTTTAGGTCGTGCTGACTGATCAAAGTCAATTTTTACAATCGGATTTTGGGCAAAAATCTTGTTGACTGGCGCAATGAGACAAATTATCGTCGCCATTACGGAGATTTTAAAGTAATTTTTCAGCATTTCAAATTGTGGTTTGGTTAGTAAGTAATAACTTTAATTAGAAAAACTAAATAACTGATTATCAGTTTTAAGTAGTCTCGCTAACTATTGTAAAGTTTATTATTACTCCAAATAAAACTATCCTGCACCATCCTGTTCTGCTTGCTGAATTGTTACAGAAAAGGTGTTTAAAAAATGTAATATGTTTTTTATATGCTAAATTTTTAAAGACTTAATATCTGATAAATACTAGGGTTGATAAAAATGCATTCTGTAAAAGTGAGTTTAACGAAAAGAATAAAATTAAATCGAAAAATACGATTAAAGTAAAATCTTACCAGAACGGTTTTAATTAAAAAAAAGAAATAAAGTGGAATTAGTCTTTGAATAAAAATCCAAGTCCCATATTTTTAAGCATTTTCTTTTCGAAGTTCCAAAAGAATTTATACTGCCCAAAAATAGTTCCGATGGCAACTAATAAAACCTGATAAATAGGGAAAATAATAATAAGGCGAATCAGTGTAAACCAGCCTCCGAAATCTTCTTTAGTAATTCCGAGCCAAATGCAGAAAGGTTTAGACAGCCAAGCAGATGCCGATCCTGTGATGGCAAAAACGATAAGTATAATGACGGCTTGTAAATTGGAGGTAATTCCCCAACGTTTTTTTAATCTATTCATTGCTATTTGTAATGATTACAAATATAGTATTATTATCTTGATGGAACATAGCCCCAAAGCTTTTGTTTGTAAGTATTTTGAAAATAAATCATGTAATTGTAAATTAAGTAATTTACCTCGTAGCCATAATGAATGTCTGGGCGGTAGTCAATTGACATTTCGTATAAATTAGGATTATAACGCTGCGGCTGTAAAACACGATTATTCCATTCTGTTACATACAAATTGTTTTTATTTTCAAGATAAGATAATGAATGATAGTTTCTAGGATAAGCTCGGGAAGCAAGCCAGTTTGTAAATCCGTTGTCGATTATGATGACTTCGTATTCTAGTGAATCATTAGCGATTCTCACGGTATCATTTCCTTTTTTAATTGATGTAGCAGTATCAGAACTGGCAATATTCTTCGATGCCGTAGAACACGCAACAATAGTAAGTAAAACAATTAGTATGGAAATGCATTTTTTCATGTTTTAAATTTACGAATATTTGACGAGAGAAGAATAGGGTTTAACATCATTCTAAGATACTAAGCTTCTAAGTTTCTAAGCTTTTTTAGTTTCTGAGCTTCTAAGTCTGGAATACGGCTTTTTTTTTAGATAAAAAAAAGCCGTTTGCAGAACAAACAGCTTTAAGTATTTTACTTAAAATTTTAGATACTTAATACCTTAGAAGCTCAGTAGCTTAGCGCCTTAAAACCTTAGAAGGCTACTTCCCTCCAAATATCTTCCCGATAAATCCGGCGATTCCGCCTTTGCTTTTGGTAACTACGAGTACATCTGCAACATCTACTTTTCCGTCATTGTTTTGGTCAAGTCCAAATTGCATTCCGTATTTAGAGATGGTGTCCATTATTCCAGAAGCTTGTCCGCTGTTTCCGGAAATAGCACTTATTATATCTGAAATTTGAAAACTGCTATCGTTTGGATCTTTGGCTTTATTCACTAAAGAGCCTAAAATCTGCGGAATCAAATTAGAGGCAACTCCGTTTGAGTCTGCACTGCTTAATCCGAATTTTTGGCCAAGACTGCCGCTTAATTGCTGTTGAATTTGTTGTACTACTGGATTAGAACTGTCAATTGCTGTATTTCCATTAAATAAGCCAGCAATCTGATCGGTTCCGCCTTCAGAAACAATCTTTTTTAATCCTTCAAAAATAGAATTGCTTGTTTCGCTTATTACGGCTTCATTATGCTCATTTGGGACAGCGTTATTGTTTACAACAGCATCGCCTCCATATTGCTGTACTAATTGGGTCAATTGTTCAAACATAATATATAAGGTTTAAAATTACACGCCAAATTTAATAAAAAAAGAAAGGGATTTACTACAAATAAGTAGTAAATCCCTCTAAAGGTAATCTATTTTTTAATTACTTAGCTTAATAAAGTAATAATTTGTGAAGCTAATTCTGTTCCAATTCTATCTTGCGCTTCTCCTGTAGCTGCTCCAATGTGAGGAGTCAAAGAGATTTTAGAGTGCATTAAGATTGCCATTTCTGGTTTTGGTTCGCTTTCGAAAACGTCTAAACCTGCAAAAGCTACTTTTCCTGAATCTAAAGCTTTAACTAAAGCAACTTCGTCGATAACTCCACCACGAGCACAGTTTACGATACCAACTCCGTCTTTCATGATTTCAAGTTCTTTTTCTCCAATGATGTAACCATTTTGAGCAGGAACGTGCAATGTGATGAAATCTGATTCTTTAAATAAAGATTCTAAAGATTGAGAAACGATTTTAGTTGTGATTGACTGTCCGTCGAAAAATTCAACTTTAATATCAACCTCTGGAATAAAGCTATCAGCAGCGATAACTTTCATTCCTAAACCAAGAGCCATTTTTGCAGTAGCTTGTCCGATACGACCAATACCAACAATACCTAAAGTTTTTCCTCTTAATTCAGTTCCGTTTGCATAAGCTTTTTTCAAACCGTCAAAGTTTGAATCTCCTTCTAGAGGCATGTTTCTGTTAGAATCATGTAAAAAACGCACACCAGAAAATAAGTGTCCGAATACTAATTCTGCAACAGACTCTGAAGATGAAGCAGGAGTATTAATTACGTGAATTCCTTTGCCTTTTGCATAATCCACATCGATATTATCCATACCAACACCACCACGTCCGATGATTTTGATGCCTGGACAAGCATCGATAATATCTTTACGAACTTTAGTCGCACTACGAACTAAAATTACGTCAATGTTGTTTTCATTTATATAGTTAGCTACTTGTTCTTGAGCTACTTTTGTAGTGATAACTTCAAAACCACCTTTTTCTAAGGCTAGAATTCCACTTTTAGAAATTCCGTCATTTGCTAATACTTTCATTGTTGTGTTATGTCTTTGCGAGGAACGAAGCAATCTCATCCTCAATTTTAATTTTTCTTTTTTTTATTAGGAGCTAATCCCGCTATCCGTTACAATCTTTTTTGTTTTTAAAGAAAAAACAAAAAAGGATTTCCACTTCTATCGGGGCTAGGGCACCTGTCTTCGATTGTTGTTTTTGTGTAAGCTGAAAACTAAACTTTAGTTTCTAAAGCTTTCATTACATCAACTAAAACCTGAACGCTTTCAATTGGCATAGCGTTGTAGATAGAAGCTCTGTAACCACCAACAGAACGGTGTCCTGGCAATCCAGAAATGTTTGCTGCTTTCCATAAAGCGTCAAAAGTTTCTGTGTGCTCTGGGTTGTTCAATAAGAAAGTTACGTTCATGTTAGAACGGTCTTCTACTTTTGCAGCACCTTTAAACAATGGGTTTCTGTCGATTTCAGCGTAAAGTAATTCTGCTTTAGCGTTGTTTAATTTTTCAACAGCAGCGATTCCGCCTTTTTCTTTAATCCATTGTAAAGTTAAAAGAGAAACGTAAACAGCAAATACAGGTGGAGTATTGTACATACTTTCTCCTTTGATGTGTTTAGCGTAATCTAGCATACTAGGAATTGTTCTTCCGTTTTTGCCTAAGATTTCTTCTTTAATTACCACTAATGTAGTTCCTGCAGGTCCCATATTTTTTTGAGCTCCAGCATAGATGATATCGAATTTAGAAAAATCTAATTCACGTGAAAAAATGTCAGAACTCATATCGCATACAACTGGAACATTAGTTGATGGGAATTCTTTCATTTGAGTTCCAAAGATCGTGTTGTTGCTAGTGCAGTGGAAATAATCAGCATCAGCCGGAATTTCGTATCCTTTTGGAACGTAAGTATAATTGTCTTCTTTTGAAGAAGCTACGACAACAGTTTCACCGAAAAGTTTTGCTTCTTTGATCGCCGCAGTTGCCCACGTTCCTGAATCTAAATAAGCTGCTTTTCCGTTTTCTTTCATTAAGTTATATGGAGCCATTAAGAATGCTGTGCTGGCACCACCTTGTAAAAATAAAGCCTGATAACCTTTTCCCTGAAGTCCTAATAATTCTAAAGCAAGGGAACGAGCTTCCTCCATAACAGCAACGAAATCTTTGCTTCGGTGCGAGATTTCAAGGATAGATAACCCTGAATCATTAAAATTTAAAATTGCTTTTGATGCCTTCTCAAAAACTTCCTGAGGTAAAATACTTGGTCCTGCGCTGTAGTTGTGTTTTTTCATGGTTGTTGTTAATAGTCGAAAATTTTAAAGACGCAAATTTCGGCAATAAGAGCCGAAAAAGCGTTAAAATATTCGAAATAATTAAACAAATTATTACTTTGTTGTTAACAAAAACGTTATAGTATCGACATTATCTGCGTAATCCCACAATTGAGGTTTTTGCGTTTCTCCAAATGCAATACTATTTGCAGTTAAATTGCTGCTGACAATGCATTGAATTTGATCTGCATCTTCCTGAAGACGTTTTTTAAGTTCTTCAAGGTTGTTGTAATACTCATAAAAAACACTCGAGATAGGCGAGGCGTAGCTTGAATCTTCTTTTAATGTCAAGAATCCGTTATCTAATAATTTGAAATTACTCATTAAAAATACCGCTTTATTATAGTCATAATTGTTAGCGTATTTTTCGTAATGAATGACATCCTGATATTTAAACATAGCTTGAAAAAAAGCCTCAAAAGAATACTCTTTCGGAATGAAAAGTTTAGAAACATTTCGGCATCCTAAACCAAAATATCTGAAAATATCTTCACCTAAAGCTTCTAATTCGTCGTTAGTTTCTTTTCCTGTCAAAATCGCAGCAGAGTTTCTGTTTTTTCGAATAATCGATGGTTTGTCTTTAAAGTAATATTCAAAATAACGAGCAGTGTTGTTGCTTCCCGTAGCAATTACAGCATCGAAGTTTTCTAATTTTCCTTCTACGAAAGTGATGCTGTCTTTTAAATTTTCATCAACAGCAATTAAATATTTAGCCAAAAATGGCAATAAATGCTGGTCGTTTGACGAAGTTTTGATTAAAGCTTTATTTCCTGTAATTAAAACAGATAAAAAATCATGAAACCCTACAAGCGGAATATTTCCAGCTAAAATTAAAGCAACCGTTTTACCCGATTGAGCGGAGTCGAAAGAATAAGCAGAAAGCCATTTGTCAATATTTTCAGCTGTTAAGGCTTCTGCCCATGACTGTATGGAAAAATAAACCTGTTCTGGCGTATACCATCCATTATGAGATTGTGATAAACGAATCAGATTTTCGAAATCATCAAAGAAAATATCATTATATAAAACGTCAGATTTTGGCGCTGAAGCACCTTCAGAAAACTGACTTAGAAATTTTCCTAATTCAACAAAAACACTTTTTTTTGTTTCTAATGTCATAATGTTTGTTTATGAATTGTTTTGATTGTAATTTTGCACAAAAATAAGCTATATTACGTTATAAGGCAAAGTAGTTTTGAATCTTTCAATCTTTAATCTACAAAACCTATATAACTTTTAACAAAACGAAGAAAAAGATGGCAATTATTATAACTGACGAATGTATCAATTGTGGGGCTTGCGAACCAGAATGCCCTAATACAGCAATATATGAAGGAGCGGATGATTGGAGATATAAAGACGGAACAAGTCTTTCTGGAAAGATCGTATTACCTGATGGAACTGAAGTTGACGCTGATGATGCGCAAACTCCAATTTCTGACGAAATCTACTATATAGTACCTGGAAAATGTACAGAATGTAAAGGTTTCCACGATGAGCCGCAATGTGCTGCTGTTTGTCCTGTTGACTGTTGTGTGCCAGATGACGATCACGTTGAAGATGAAGAAACGTTATTAGAAAGACAATCGTTTTTACACGGAGAGTAATGGCTCGTGTACTTTAAAATATATAATCCTGAGTTTTTACTCAGGATTTTTTTTACCCTGTTATCAGGTAATTTTAAAAGTTAGTTTCTTGATAACGAATGTTTTGTTTTTTTTGACTGTTGCTTTATTGTTAAAAAAATAATACTTTAGTTGAAAATTTAACAAACGCCTATGAAGAGATTGCTACTTTTATTTGCTGTATTATTATTAAATATGAGCGTTTTTGCGCAAAGTGAAGAATATTCTATTATCGTAAAAGATATAGAAACGCAGCTTCCTATTGAGAATGCGACAGTGGTGATAATGAAAACCAAGCAAATTTTATTGAGCAATGAAGAAGGTAAGGTAACCTTTATGCTAACTGGCGGTTCTAATGTTCAAGTTTCTGAAACGAATTATGAAGATATAACAGTGCGCTGGACCTCTCTAAACGGAGATCAGAAATTTGTTATTTATCTTAAAAGTAAAGATAACAAACTAGATGAAGTGGTTTTGTCTAAAGAAGCGCCAGACAAAATACTGCAGAAATTAGTCAACAATTCTATAAAAAAAATCAGCATTTCGCATAGGCAAAAAGTATATGTGCGAGAGTTTTTTATGCTCGACAATCAATATTCGTATTATAATGACGGATTGGTCAATTTTCAGTTTGATAAAAACAACAATGCGACTACTTTGCTTGTGGAACAAAATAGATCTTACGGACTTCTAGAAACCGATATAAGTGCCGATTTGAGAGGGTATAATTTGAATAATATCATGGAGAATTATTCGAACTTTAAATATTTTGATCCACTTTTAGATTCGAAGTCAAGAAAAGAATATGATTTTACCATAAAAGGGCATTCTACAAATAAAGATTATTATGTAATGTCTGTGAGTCCTTTGGATAAAGCGAAGGAAGCAATTGATAATTTTCAGATAATTTATGATCCGCTGAAGAAACTTATTATGGAATTTACGATTTCGGTAACTCCATTAAATCTTGATAAAATTGAAGAAAAAACAAAGGAAGGCGAAAAAAATATGACGAAATCTTTTGTGAAAGTAAATTACCGCTGGGACGGAACAGATTATTATGTTTTGAGTTCTAATGAAGAAATCGGCTATAGCATTATTCAAAAAGAAAAGCCAAAAAATATACAGGTTCGAAACAGTTTTATAACTACAGGATTTAACAAACAAAATTTCACGTATAAAGAAAGTGATGTTTTTAAAGAAAAATCGCTTTTCAATAAAAAGAATAAAATCCTGACCAATTATTGGGATATTTCAGGTTTTACCGCAACCGATGAAGAAAAAGCTATCATCGCATCTTTAGAGTTTAAATTGTAATTAATAAATAGAAAAGAAAAATCCTGAACTGCGAAGTTCAGGGTTTTTTGTTTGTTGAATTAGACGAACTTTTTTTGTCAGGCTGAGCGGAGTCGAAGCCCCCGCAAAGATTGGCGGATTCTCTTTAACGAATTTCTGGCGTGTCCTTCGACTCCGCTCAGGAAGACAAAAAATGAGATAATATATTGTACAAAGTTTATGCTGTTTGTCAGGCTGAGCGGAGTCGAAGCCCCGCAAAGATTGGCAGATTCTCTTTGACGAATTTCTGGCGTGTCCTTCGACTCCGCTCAGGAAGACAAAAAATGAGATAATTATATTGTACAAAGTTTATGCTGTTTGTCAGGCTGAGCGGAGTCGAAGCCTTAGAAATTAAACCCAAGTCTCGCATAATAATACGCTCCGCTGAAACCCATTTGTACAGCATCCCAATAACCTCCAGCTTCTGTATTGCCTTGTTCATCCTGTTTTGTTGGATATACATTAAACAAGTTATTGCTTCCAATTGTTAGTTTTAAATTTTTAGTAAACTGATAGCCAAGCGTTAAGTCAGTAACAACTCTTGGGTTGTAAACATCATCTTCGTCAGCATAATCTACGAGAACTACTTTGCTAAATCTGGTAAAAGCCAAACCTGCATCAAATTTCTTTCTGTTGTATGTTAGATTTAAAGCAAATTTATTGTCTGGTGCAGAAGCTAATAAAAAGGCTCTTTCGCGTTTTCCAAAGAAAGTCGCTTCGTCTAAAGTACCATTTTGCACTTTGTCAATTTTCATGTCATTGATATTTCCAACCAAAGTTGCGCCGAATTGCGATTCGCCAAATGCCTTTTTCCAAGATAAAACCAAATCCAAACCATGAGTGCTTGTGTCTACACCATTAACAAAAAATTGGGCTTCAGAAACACCAAGATCTAAAGACGAAGCGTCAAAATATCCTGTAAGAACGATACGGTCTTTTACCTGAATATAATAACCGTCTACTGTAGCAGTAAAATCACCAAAAGAAGCCGTAAGTCCCAAAGAAGCATTTACCGCTTTTTCTTCATTTAATTTTTGGATTCCGAAAGCTCTTGTTACCGGACTGTCATTTGGAGCCAGTAAAACTTCAGTCGCACCGCTGGCATTAAAATTGGTAAAACGCAAATTATAGTAAATCTGAGCTAATGATGGCGCACGGAAACCTGTACTTACAGAACCTCTTAAATTAATATGATCTGTAATTTTAAGGCGTGAAGCTAACTTTCCGTTTAAAGTGCTTCCAAAATCGCTGTAATTTTCAAAACGAACTGCACCGCTTACCATTAAGGCTTCTGTAATATCCAATTCGGCATCAGTATAAAGAGAGAAGTTGGTACGGTCTTTATTAACTTCATTTGCTGGACTATAACCTGGGAAACCTTGAGAACTTCCCGGCCTCGGAATGGTTGGAGAAGAATCTGGATCTGTAGGATCATAATCTGGATTTGGAATTGTAGGTGCACTTTGAGTTGTCGGATCAGTAATAGGCTGTCCGTTGGTGTCGTAAGTGGTATAAGAACCTTCTTCTCCTGCAAAAATCTCAAATTGTTCGACTCTAAATTCTGCTCCAAAAGCAATATTTAAACCGCCTAAAATATCTCCGTAATTTTTTGAAATATCAAAATTGGTCGTGTTTTGAAGCAAGCTGTGGCCTCCAGCATCAAATTCATGAGGAGAATTTTCTTCTAGCGAAGCATTTATTGTTCCCTTAATATCGTATTGGAATTTATTTTTTCCGAAAGTATTACTCAAATCAAATTTCCATCCTCCAGCAGATTCTGTTCGAATTCCCGCAGCAATTGAATTATCATTTATTTTTGAAGTAATTCTTGGCGTATAACCGCCAGGATAAACCGATTCTACAACTCTTTCTCCGTCATTTCGGGTAAAAGCATAAGCATCGGTATCTCTAAAATTGCTTCCTCCAAAAGCATAAAATTCCGTTTTATCTGAAATTGGAATAGCAAGATTTGCAAATAAGTTTACACCTGTCATTTCAGCATCACCAAAACCTTTTCTAAAATCATAAGCAGGTCGTAATGTCTTGTTTTTATTTAAGAATTCTCCTGTAACATTTACGTATCCGCCTTTAGATCCAATTCCAGTTCCGTAATTTGCTGCAATTCTTACCGAACCTCCGTCAAAATCCTGATCTTTTCCGTACGAATTTCCGTTGCCATTTTTATCCAATCTATAACCTTTTGTATTTGGAGTTCCAGGTAAAAAATCACCTTTTGCATCAGTATTAAAAACTCCATAAGTAATAGATCCAGTTAATTCGTCTACAGTGTCATTAGTTACAATATTAATTACACCAGAAATAGCATCAGAACCGTATTGTGCAGAAGCTCCATCTCTTAAGATTTCAATTCTTTTAATAGAAGCTGCTGGAATGGCATTTAAATCTGTTCCTGTGTTTCCGCGTCCGCGCGTTCCAAACAAATTGATTAAGGAAGATTGATGTCTTCTTTTTCCGTTAATCAAAACCAAAGTCTGATCTGGCCCCATACCTCTCAAAGAAGCTGGATCTACGTGATCGGCTCCATCAGAACCAGATTGTTTATTCGCATTAAACGAGGGAGCTACATATTGCAAGAGTTGGTTAATTTCTATTTTTCCGCTTTGTGTAGTAACGTCTTTTACATTAATAACATCAATTGGAACTGCCGAATTAACAACTGTTCTTTTGGCGTTTCTTGAACCCACCACAACAACATCATTTAGAACCTGACCGTCGTTTTCGCTTAAAACAATTTCTAATTTTTCGCTTGAAGCGGATTTTTCAACTGTCGTAAATCCGACATAACTAAAAATTAATGTGGCGCCTTCTTTTACTTTGATTCTAAAGCCGCCTTCAAAATCAGTTGATACTCCGTTCGAAGTTCCTTTTTCAGTAACATTAACACCAGGCAGCGGATTGCCTGTTTTGTCTTTTACATGGCCCGAGACTTCTTTTTGGGCAAAGAGAAATGCTGAATGCAGCAGGAATATTAATAATGCAATCTTTTTCATGGTAACTGGTTTTTTGGTTTGTTTTTTGTTGACTAGTGTTATAAAAGTAATGTTTTTTAACAAAAACTTAATAAAATGTTTGAAAATTTTCAGAAATAGCGCTAAAATTATATTATTGAACATTTTTACTTCGCGCAAGAGCTATTAAATCTTATATTTGCAAAATTTTAAAGCCGAAAAATGTTATTTTGGCAGAAATAAAGAAAAACACGTAAAACATAATGCATTAAACAACAAGGTTTAATGTTTGAGATCTTTAAATAAGATCGAATAAATAATATACAAACAAACAGATGAAAGCAGGAATTGTAGGATTACCAAATGTTGGAAAATCAACATTATTTAATTGTTTATCTAATGCAAAAGCGCAAAGTGCCAACTTTCCTTTTTGTACAATCGAACCTAATATTGGTGTTGTAAACGTTCCAGATCCAAGAATTAATAAATTGGAAGAATTGGTAAAACCAGAGCGCGTTCAAATGGCAACTGTTGATATTGTAGATATTGCAGGTTTGGTAAAAGGTGCAAGTAAAGGGGAAGGTCTTGGAAACCAGTTTTTAGGAAACATTAGAGAGTGTAATGCTATCATTCACGTTTTACGTTGTTTTGACAATGATAATATCGTACACGTTGATGGAAATGTAAACCCAATTCGTGACAAAGAAACTATCGATATCGAATTGCAGTTAAAAGATTTGGAAACAATCGACAAACGTTTAGAAAAAGTAAAACGTGCTGCAAAAACTGGAAATAAAGAAGCGCAGACAGAAGAAGCTTTGTTAAACAGAATTAGAGAAGCTTTATTACAGGCAAAATCTGCTAGAACAATTGTTCCTCAAAATAATGACGAAGAAGTTTTGATGGAAGCTTTCCAATTGATTACTGCAAAACCAGTTTTATACGTTTGTAACGTTGACGAAAGCTCTGCTGTAAACGGAAACAAATATGTGGATCAAGTTCGTGAATTAGTAAAAGACGAAGATGCTGAAGTTATCGTGCTTTCAGTAGGAGCTGAGGCTGATATTACAGAATTAGAAAGCTACGAAGAGCGTCAGGTTTTCCTTGAAGATATGGGATTAGAAGAGCCAGGAGCATCAGTTTTGATCCGTGCGGCTTACAAACTTTTAAAACAGCAGACTTATTTTACAGCTGGTGTAAAAGAAGTTCGTGCTTGGACAATTAACATTGGAGCTACTGCACCACAAGCGGCAGGAGTTATCCACACTGATTTTGAAAAAGGATTTATCCGTGCAGAGGTAATTTCATATGACGATTACGTACAATACGGTTCTGAAGCAAAAGCAAAAGAAGCTGGAAAATTCAGAGTAGAAGGAAAAGAATATGTAGTGAAAGATGGTGATGTAATGCACTTCCGTTTTAACGTTTAATTCTTTTTTTAGAGTATAGAAGTTAGAAAATAGAATAAAGAAAATAGAAGGAACCGCTGGAGAAATTCAGTGGTTTTTTGTTTTTTACCGCATAGATTCGCAAAGAGTTTTCGCAAAGACACACTAAGGATTTTATTCACAAAATTTTCTGTAGAGACGCATTGCAGTGCGTTTACGTAAAGATTGGCGATTCTCTTTGAGGAATTTCTAACGTGTCCTTCGACTCCGCTCAGGAAGACAAAAAATGAGTAAAAATTATTCTATTATGTTTATTGCGATTTGTCAGGCTGAGCGGAGTCGAAGCCCCGCAAAGATTGTCGATTTGCTTTGTCGAGTTTCTAGCGTGTCCTTCGACTTCGCTCAGGAAGACAAAAAAAGAAACAAAAAATCCCTTTAAATCTGCGCTTTCGCGAAAGCGAATCCGTAAAATCCGCGTCCAATTTTCAACTGGCAGAATTTTTGGCTCAAAAATTGGTTAGAGAAAATTAACCAATTACTAATCTAAAATCAACCAATCAAAATGCTAAAAAAATCTTTCAAAATTTTAGGATGGACACTATTTGGGTTTTTCAGTTTTCTTGCTTTGTATGTTACATCAGTTCTAATCATTTCAAAAATCACGGTTAATTCTGATATTGAAAAAGTAGAAGAGGAAAATGCGATTCCGATTTATATTCTTTCCAACGGAGTACATACCGATATTGTAGTTCCGATTAAAAACGAAATCAAAGATTGGAGAAACGAAATTCAATTCAGCCAGACAAAATCAAAAGATTCGTTGATGAATTATATTGCTTTTGGCTGGGGAGACAAAGGTTTTTATCTCGAAACGCCAGAATGGTCAGACCTAAAAGCTAGCACAGCATTTAAAGCCGCATTCGGAGTCAGTTCATCGGCAGTTCATGCAACATTTTTCAAACAATTAAGAGAAGGCGATGACTGCAAGCGCATTTTGATTTCAAAAGAAAATTATCAAAAACTGGTAGACTATATTTCAGATAGTTTTAGCGATCCTCTTCATCCGCAATGGATTGAAGGTCATAGCTACGGTAAGAAAGATGCATTTTATGAAGCCAAAGGAAGTTATAGCTTATTTTACACCTGCAATACTTGGGCAAACAATGCTTTGAAAGCCGCCAATCAAAAAGCAAGTTTGTGGACAGTTTATGATAAAGGGATTTTTTGTCATTACAAATGATCTCGCAATGAAAAAGTTAGTCTTAATTTTAGCAATAATTATATTAATTTCTTCGTGTAAAAAAGCAGATGCAGCTGCAGAATGTGTATTAGGATGTGTGATTTTTTATTTTGATAATCCACAGCCTGATAATGATTCAGAATTAAATCGATTTCCAAATAAATTTAGAGGATTGTATGTAAATCCTGATTCTACTTTTATTAGAATTGAAGAAGATCGAATTTTACGAGAATATTATAATAAAATCAAAGTTCATAAACTCACATTAGACTCTACAAAAGCGAAATACGATATTGTTGATGGTAAACTGATAGCAAAAGATACTAAGTATAAATATGATATGCTGTCTAAAGGGGATTCGGTAGAATTAATTCAAAAAAATATAGATACATTATTCCGATTTTCACTTTTTGAGAAAGCAAAACGCATTGATGGACAATTAATTTTAAGCAGAAAAGATTCAATATTTTGGAATGTCCAATTCGTTTCAATTGATAAAAATATCCTTAAATTTAAGCACTTCAATGATAGAAAAGATCTTAAAAAGCTTGATTCTGTAACTAAAATAAAAGGAAAAATGCTTGACTCAATTTCTTATTTAATTAAGCCAACAAGAAGTGAATTCAAAAAAATATTGAAAATTAAAGATTTAGGCTATGATACAGAATATAAAATGGTCTCTAAAATAAACATGGAAAAAATATAAAATTCGACTAAAATCCAAAAATCCAAAAAATCTCATTAATGCTTAAATTTGAGTGAATATCAAAAATCAGCAAAATGAGAATCAAAACTATTCTATCAAAAACCTGGTTTCTATTGAAGAATACCTTTCTGGAATTTAACGATGATAATGCAATCAAATTGAGCGCGGCGTTATCTTATTATACCATTTTTGCCTTACCTCCTTTATTAATAATTGTTATCACTATTTGTGGTTTTTTCTTTGGTGAAGATGCAGTAACAGGACAATTGTACGGACAAATAAATGGACTAGTAGGAAATGGTGCTGCTACTCAGATTCAGGAAGCTATTAAAAATGTGGAGTTATCAGGAAGCAATGTTTTTGCAACTGTATTTGGAGTGGTTATGTTGCTGATTGGAGCCTCAGGGGTATTTGCAGAAATTCAGAGTTCTATCAATTTTATTTGGGGTTTGCGTGCAAAGCCAGATAAAGGTGTTAAGAAATTCATTCAGAACAGATTAATGTCATTCTCAATGATTGCTTCTGTAGGTTTCTTAATGATTGTCAGCTTGTTTGTTAATACGATCTTAGATTTAATGAGCGCCAGGTTAAAATTATACTTTCCAGAAAGCACAGTCTATTTATTTTATGTGATCAATATTATAATTGTGCTATCTAGTATTACCCTTCTATTTACTATCATTTTCAGAACATTGCCAGACGGAAAAATTAGATGGAAAGATGCTATTATTGGTTCTGCAGTTACTGCAATTCTCTTTATGATTGGTAAATTCGCCATTGGTTTGTATTTAGGTAATTCTACAGTAGCTTCAGTTTATGGCGCTGCAGGATCTGTAATCATTATTTTAGTTTGGGTTTATTATTCGGCAATTATTCTTTACTTTGGAGCAGAATTTACGAAAGTCTATGCAAAATCATATGGAGGGAAAATTTATCCAAATGAGTACTCGGTAGAGATTGCAAAAGAAGTTTACGAGATCGAAAATGTAACACAAGAATCAACACAACAAAGATTAACAAACGAGAAACCATGAAAATAATAGCTTTTGGAGGAAGTAACAGTAAGCAGTCAATCAATAAACGTTTAGCAACTTACGCATCTAGTTTATTTGAAAATGCAGATGCTGAGGTTTTAGATCTTAATGATTATGCTATGCCTGTTTTTAGCGTTGACCTAGAAAAAGAAGTAGGTCAGCATGAAGTGGCTCAATCTTTTTTAAACAAATTAAAAGAAGCCGATATTCTAGTAGTTTCAATGGCAGAAAATAATGGAAATTATTCTGTTGCTTTCAAAAATGTTTTCGACTGGAGTTCGAGAATCGAAAAAGATGTTTTCCAGCACAAGCCAATGTTGTTATTAGCAACTTCTCCAGGAGGAAGAGGTGGAGCTTCTGTTTTAGGAATTGCACAAAATCTGTTTCCTCGTTACGGAGCTGAAATAAAAGGAACTTTCTCATTACCAGCATTTGGCTCGAATTTTGATTCAGAACAAAATAAGATCTCTAACGTTGAGTTAGATACTGAATTGAAAAATATTATTAAATCAAATTTTTAAATGCCACAAAAAAAGATTTCATTTTTACTTCTATTACTGCATATTATTTCTTTCAACTTTACTTTTTCACAAAAGATAAATGAAGTTGATAAAATTGTTGCAAAATATCCGAAAAGCTTTAGCACTACCGAAAAATTAGCCGAAAGAATCGAAAAAGATTTTGACTCTGATGCTGAACGCGCGCGAGCTATTTACAGCTGGATTGCTTTCAATATAAAATACGATTATAATGCCTATTTGAATCCGCCAAGAGTGCAGGGATTTAGTTATTCTTCTGAAGCTGAAAAACAAAGAAAAATAAAACAGCTAAATGATAATCTTATTCAAAAAACTTTTAAATCGCAAAAAGGAGTTTGTGAAGGATTTACAGCTTTATATCAGAATTTGGCAGAATCGGTCGGTTTAAAATGCGAAATAATTCGCGGTGATTCAAAAACCAATTTGCGAGATATTGGAAGAAAAACTACTTCATCTAATCATGCTTGGAATACCGTTTTAATTGGAAGAAAATGGATTCTGGTTGATGTAACTTGGGGACAAGGTTACTACGACAGCCGAAAAGGCCGTATGGTTAACGATTTTAATCCCGCGTATTTTGACACCGATCCAGATTATTTCTTTGCGAAACATTATCCAGATTCAGGAACTTTTCTTGGAGAAAGAATCAGTAAAAGTGATTTCTTAAACGGTTCTTTAATTTATAACAAAACAATCGAAAAGGATTATAGAATAAAAACTCCAAATTCAGGAATAATTGAAGCTAAAAACGGAGATAAGATTACTGTCGAGATTAAAAATGTATCAAAATCTAATCAGGTTTTTTATTTGAATAAAAAGAACCAGCCCGTTAAAGTTCTCAATCCAAAAGAGAAGCGTGGAGGCTTAGAATTTCAAATTTTGATTGATAGCAATATTGGAGATTATGTCACTATTTTTATAGATACTGATAGTGTGGTTTCTTTTAAAATTGTTTCGTAGTAAATTAAGAAAATCTACATTTTTGTCTTTTGCAAAATTGCCGTATCTTAGCAGGAAATGAAAGAATTTGAATGCTATGGAAACTACTTTTTTGAAATCAATTTTAGACAATGATTTCTACAAATTTACGATGCAGCATGCTGTAATAAAACTTTTTCCAAAAGCAAAAGTCCGTTACGGATTTATAAATCGCGGTAAGCATATTTTTCCAGAAGGATTTGCGGCATTACTTCGCCATTCTGTTGACGCCATGGCAGATCTTCGTTTAACAAAAGAAGAAAAAAGTTACCTGGCACATTATTGCCGTTATTTAGATCCTACTTATTTAGATTTTCTGCAAGGATATCGTTTTGATCCTTCTGAAGTAGAAATCAGCCAAGAAGGATCAGAGATTACCGTTAAAGTTGAAGGATTTTGGTACAGAACTATTTTATGGGAAGTGCCTTTGATGGCTCTGATTTCGGAGCTGTTTTATAAAGCAAATCATTTAATCCGCTTGAATGATGAAGCGATCAAAAATCTTACTAAAGAAAAAATCGAAAACTATAATAAGTTAGGAGTTTCAGTTTTAGAATTTGGTACTAGACGACGTCATTCTTATGAAGTGCATGATTTAATAAATGAAACTTTGAAAACATATGGCGGACAAAGTTTTATTGGTACAAGCAATGTACATTTTGCGATGGTCAATAATAAACGTCCGTTAGGAACTCATGCCCATGAGTGGTTCATGTTTCATGCCGCACAATATGGCTTTAAAATGGCTAATTTGATAAGTTTAGAACATTGGACGCAGGTTTATGGCGGAGATCTTGGAATTGCCTTAACAGATACTTATACTACCGAAATATTTTTCAATCAATTCGATAAAAAATATTCCAAACTTTTTGATGGAGTTCGCCACGATAGCGGAGATCCGATTGAATTTGCTCAAAAAGTAATTTCGCACTATACCAAAATGGGAATTGATCCAAAATCAAAAGCCATTGTATTTTCGGATTCGCTCAATTACGAAAAAGTAAAAACGATTGTAGATTTCTGTCACGATAAAATAAAAATGTCATTCGGAATCGGGACGAATTTCACAAATGATGTAGGGCTTCCAGCAATGAATATGGTGATCAAATTAACCGATACAAAACCCGATAATACACATTGGCAAGGAGTTGTGAAATTGTCTGATGAAAAAAATAAAAATACGGGAACGCCCCAAATGATTGCGCTGGCGAAAGAAGTGTTGGGGATCAAATAGATTTGTTTTTGCTGAAAAAGCAATTTTTACCTGATTTTAGCACCCGTTTTATTTTAAAATCAATTTAAATACATTTTAAACTGTTATTATTCATAACAAAAAAGAAATACGCTTTTATTTTTTACCGATAAATGGTACATTAGCCAAAAATCCTAAATTCATTTATGCTAGAGCAAAATCAATACAACGAAGATAATATTCGTTCACTCGATTGGAAGGAACATATTCGTATGCGTCCGGGTATGTACATCGGGAAATTAGGGGACGGATCATCACCGGATGATGGTATTTATATTCTTTTAAAAGAGGTTATGGACAACTGTATCGATGAATTCGTTATGGGTGCCGGAAAAACTATTGAAATAACCATAAAAGATAAGACGGTTTCGGTTCGTGATTATGGACGTGGAATTCCGTTAGGAAAAGTAGTCGATGTAGTTTCGAAAATGAATACCGGAGGAAAGTATGATTCCAAAGCTTTCCAGAAATCTGTAGGTTTGAACGGAGTCGGAACAAAAGCGGTAAATGCTTTATCGAATTATTTCCGAGTAGAATCAGTTCGTGATGAAAAACAAAAAGGTGCAGAGTTTTCTGCTGGAAATCTAGTTTTAGAAGAAGATATAATCGATACGACAAAACGTAAAGGAACAAAAGTAACTTTTACGCCGGACGAATCTATTTTCAAGAACTATAAATTCCGTTTAGAATATGTGATCAAAATGGTCAAAAACTATTGTTATTTGAACAATGGTTTGACGATTATTTTTAATGGTGAAAAATACTATTCAGAAAACGGTCTTCGCGATTTATTAGAAGAAACAATCAACGAAGAAGATTTAGAATATCCGATCATTCACTTGAAAGATCATGATATTGAAGTGGCGCTTACACATAGCAAAACACAATACAGCGAAGAATATCACTCTTTTGTAAACGGTCAGAATACCACACAGGGAGGAACGCACTTAGCAGCTTATCGTGAGGCAGTTGTAAAAACGATTCGTGAATTTTACAATAAAAACTTCGAAGCATCAGACGTTCGTAAATCGATCGTGAGTGCGATTAGTATTAAAGTGATGGAACCTGTTTTTGAGTCTCAGACCAAAACGAAATTAGGTTCTACCGATATGGGTTCAGATGACGGAACGCCACCAGTTTCTGTTCGTACTTTTGTAAACGATTTTATCAAAACCAAATTAGATAATTATTTACATAAAAACCCGCCTACAGCTGAAGCTTTATTGCGTAAAATTCTTCAGGCAGAACGAGAAAGAAAAGAATTATCAGGAATTAGAAAACTGGCAACAGATCGTGCTAAAAAAGCCAATCTGCACAATAAAAAATTAAGAGACTGCCGTGCGCATCTTCCTGATACTAAAAACCCGAGAAACTTAGAAAGTACCCTTTTTATTACTGAGGGAGATTCGGCTTCTGGATCGATCACCAAGTCGCGCGACGTAAATACACAAGCCGTTTTCAGTTTGCGTGGTAAGCCTTTGAATTCATACGGGATGACTAAAAAAATTGTGTATGAAAATGAAGAATTCAATTTGCTTCAAGCAGCACTTGATATCGAAGACGGATTAGAAAAACTACGTTACAACAACATCGTAATCGCAACCGATGCCGATGTCGACGGAATGCACATTCGTTTGCTGTTGATTACGTTCTTTTTGCAGTTTTTTCCAGAATTAATCAAAGAGGGGCATTTGTATATTCTTCAAACACCGCTTTTCAGGGTTCGAAATAAAAAAGAAACAATTTACTGCTATTCTGAAGAAGAAAGAAAAGACGCGATTGAAAAACTGAAACCAAAACCAGAAATCACACGATTTAAAGGTTTGGGAGAGATTTCGCCAGACGAGTTCAAAAATTTTATCGGAGACACAATTCGCCTTGATCCGGTTATGATGGATAAACATACGTCAATCGAGCAGTTGCTGTCTTTCTATATGGGCAAAAATACGCCAGACAGACAGGATTTTATTATCAAGAATCTGAAGGTGGAGATTGATGAGCTTGAAGAGGCTTAATATTTTAAATAAAATTAATATTGTCAAACGATCTTCAAAATAAAGTTATTTTTCAACAAGTTGCCGAGTTATTACAAAATGCCCGACAACAGGTTTTGCGTACCGTAAATTCAACCATGACCATAACGTATTTTGAAATTGGAAGAATTATTGTTGAAGAAGAGCAGAATGGAAAAGATCGTGCTGAGTATGGAAAGCAGTTATTAAAAAATCTTTCTCAACATTTGACAAAAGAGTTTGGGAAAGGATTTTCTATTAGGAATTTAGAACAAATAAGACAGTTTTATTTAACTTTTTCAAAATCCGAGACACTGTCTAGGATTTTAGAAATTCAAAAAACGCAGACAGTGTCTGCGGAATTCAAAACTCAAAAAACGCAGTCAGTGACTGCGGAATTGAATAGGTTAGATTACCAGACATTGTCTTCATTTTTTAAATTAACTTTTACTCATTATGTTTTTCTAATGCGAATTGATGATGAAAAAGAAAGAAGATTTTACAAAATTGAATCGGAGAAAAATAATTGGAGTGTTCGTGAACTAAAGCGCCAATATGATTCGGCCCTTTATACGAGATTAGCTTTAAGTCGAGATAAAGAAGGAGTTTTAAAACTTTCAGAAGAAGGTCAGATTATAGAGAAGCCCAAAGATATCATTAAAGATCCTTATATTCTTGAATTTTTGGGATTGCCAGAATTGAATCAATATTCTGAATCTCAGTTAGAAGAAGAAATCATTAACAAACTGGAACAATTTCTACTAGAATTAGGCCACGGTTTTACTTTTGTTGGAAGACAGCAAAGAATTACTTTTGATGATAAACATTTTAGAATTGATTTGGTTTTCTTCAATAGAATATTAAAATGTTTTGTTCTAATTGATTTAAAAATTGGAGAATTAAAACATCAGGATTTAGGACAAATGCAAATGTACGTCAATTATTATGACAAAGAAATGCGACTAGAAGATGAAAATAAAACGATCGGAATTGTGCTTTGTCAAAATAAAAATGAATCTGTTGTAAAATATACTTTACCAGAAAACAACGAGCAGATTTTTGCCAGTAAATATAAAACGGTTTTACCAAATGAGTCTGATTTAAAAAGACTTATCGAAAACATATAACATCAAATTTATAATTTCGAATATAAATAATGAAAGACGAAGAAGACGATAACATAATTCCAAACGACGACGAAAATAGTCAGGACGAAAACCAGCTTGATGACAATCAAAATGGAGATGACGATGAGATTGTCGATGTAGATGCCAAACATTTTGAAGGACAGCATTTTTACGAAAATCAGGAAGAAGAAGGCGAAGATGTTATAACCAAAGTAACCGGAATGTACAAAGACTGGTTTTTGGATTATGCTTCGTACGTAATTCTGGAACGTGCTGTACCTGCAATCGAGGACGGATTTAAACCGGTTCAGCGTCGTATTATGCACTCGCTTAAAGAACTAGACGACGGTCGTTACAATAAAGTTGCAAACGTTGTTGGACACACCATGCAGTATCACCCACACGGAGATGCGAGTATCGGTGATGCTATGGTACAGATTGGTCAAAAAGATTTATTAATTGACTGTCAAGGTAACTGGGGAAATATATTAACAGGCGACGGTGCGGCAGCTTCGCGTTATATCGAGGCACGTTTATCTAAGTTTGCTCTGGAGGTTTTGTATTCTCCAAAAATTACTGATTGGGGAGTTTCGTATGACGGACGTCGCGCAGAACCAAACAATCTTCCGGTTAAATTCCCATTGCTTTTGGCACAGGGAGCAGAAGGTATTGCCGTTGGACTTTCGACGAAAGTTTTGCCTCATAACTTCAACGAATTAATCGACGCTTCGATTAAAATCTTAAAAGGTAAACCGTTTACGCTTTATCCAGATTTTATGACAGCTGGTATTGCCGACGTTTCTAATTATAATGATGGAATGCGTGGCGGACGTGTGCGTGTACGTGCTAAAATTTCGCAGTTAGACAAGAATACATTGGTGATTACGCAGATTCCGTTTTCTACCAATACTTCGACTTTGATTGACAGTATTTTGAAAGCCAATGAAAAAGGTAAAATCAAAATCAAGAAAATTGAAGATAATACTGCTGCTGATGTTGAAATTTTAATTCACCTTTTTCCAGGTGTTTCTCCTGATAAAACAATCGATGCACTTTTTGCTTTCACAGCTTGTGAAACTTCTGTAGCGCCTTTAGGTTGTGTTATTGAAGATAACAAACCGCTATTTATCGGAGTTTCTCAAATGTTGAAAATTTCAACAGAAAGAACAGTTGATTTACTGCGTCAGGAATTAGAAATTCAGTTAGAAGAATTAAAAAATAAATGGCATTTTTCTACTTTGGAGAAAATCTTCATTCGTGAAGAAATGTATATCGATTTCAAATTATACGGAGACAGAGAATCATTATACAAATATTTGTATGACAGATTTGAGCCTTTCAAAAAATCATTCGTAAGAGAAATTACCGATGATGATTTGCAAAGATTGACACAAATCCCAATGATTCGTATCACTCGTTTTGACTCCGATAAAGCCGATGAATTGATTTCGAGGTTGGAAGAAGAAATGAAAGAGGTAGAATACAATCTGGAACATCTTACCGATTTTGCCATTGCTTATTTCACCAAATTAAAAGAGAAATACGGAAAAGGTCGTCAGCGTCAGACCGAACTTCGTGTTTTTGATAACGTGGAAGCTACAAAAGTAGTTTTAAGAAATACAAAATTATACGTAAACCGTGATGAAGGTTTCGTTGGAACGAGTTTAAAGAAAGACGAATATGTAGGAGATTGTTCTGATATTGATGATGTAATTGTATTTCTACGAGATGGTACCATGATGATTACAAAAGTTGATGCCAAAACTTTTGTCGGTAAAGACATTATTCATGTCGCTGTATTTGATAAGAATGATAAACGTACCATTTATAATATGATTTATCGTGACGGAAAATCGGGGCCATCTTACATCAAACGTTTCAATGTTACTGGAGTTACCAGAGATAAAGCGTATGATTTAACGAATGGTACTAAAGGTTCTCAAGTGGTTTATTTTTCACATAATCCAAACGGAGAAGCTGAGGTTGTAACAATATTGCTGCGTCAGATCGGAACTATTAAGAAATTAAAATTTGATATTGACTTTGCTGCTTTAGCAATTAAAGGTCGTGGTTCGAAAGGAAATTTGGTAACCAAATATCCGATCAAGAAAATCGAATTGAAAGAAAAAGGAATTTCCACTTTATTGCCAAGAAAAGTTTGGTTTGATGATACGGTAAAACGTCTAAATGTAGATGCAAGAGGAGAATTGTTAGGCGAATTTAAACCAAGCGACAAGATTTTGGTGATCAGTCAATCTGGAAAACTAAAAGTTATTATTCCAGAATTATCTACTCATTTTGAGGAAGATATGATTGTTTTGGAAAAATGGAAGCCAAAGAAACCAATTTCTGCCATTTATTATGATGGTGAAAAAGAACGTTATTTCTTAAAACGTTTCCTTGTAGAAAATGAAGGTAAGGAGGAAAGCTTTATTACAGACCATCCAAATTCTCAATTAGAGATTGTTTCTACAGATTATCGTCCGGTAGCGCAATTAGTTTTTGCAAAAGTAAAAGGAGTTCAAAAAGACGACCTTCATATAGATGTGGAGGACTTTATAGCCGTAAAAGGTTTTAAAGCTCTTGGAAATCAATTGACAACAGAGAAATTGAAACAAGTTAATTTATTAGATCCTCTTCCATACGAAGAACCTGTAGAAGAAGTTCCAGAAAAACCAGAATTATCAGAAGATGATTCGGTTGAAACGGAGCTTGATGACGATGGGCAAATCGGATTGGTTTTAGAATAAAAATGAAAACCGCTGAAAATTAGTTTTTCAGCGGTTTTTTTTATCAATAAAAATTTATTTCTCTGCAGAGATTATTTCTTCCTTAACCCATTTTACTTCATTATTTTCTATAATCACTTTAATGGTATCGCCATCTTGGACTTCACCAGAAATTATTTTTTTAGCTAACGGTCTTCTTAAATGGCTTCGAATAATACTTTTAATAGGTCTTGCACCATACTTGGCATTATAGCCATTTTCAGCAAGATAAAGTTTAGATTCTACTGGAATTTCAACTTTTATATTGATATTCTTTAATAAATCAGTGAATTCTTTTTTAAGATGAATATCAAGTATCGCCAAAGCATTTTCCTTACTGATAGGAGCAAAAGGTACAATTTCGGTCAATCTTCCTAAAAATTCAGGTCTGAAATAATTACCCATAATATCCATTAAAGAACTTGAATTCGGAATTTCACCTTTACCAAAAGTTTGAATAATATGATCAGAACCGATATTTGAGGTAAAAAGAATAATGGCATTAGAAAAATCACCTTCCTTTCCTAATCGATCGTGCAGCTTTCCTTCGTCCATAATTTGTAGAAAAACATCAAAAACAGAAGGATGTGCTTTTTCAATTTCGTCAAAGAGAACTATAGAGTAAGGCTTTTGTCGAATTTTGTTTACTAATAAACCACCTTCTTCATAACCCACGTATCCAGGAGGAGCACCGTAGAGTGGAATTATCTCTGCGACAGCTTTATGAAAAACTTAAAAAATAGATCGTCGAATGTTTTTCCGTATCGAATGTTTGTAAATTAAATAAAAAACGCCGGAAACTGTCTGTTTTCGGCGTTTTTATCGTTTTGAATTTATTTTGGTTTTACTGGTATTTTTTATCAGTCAGGGTTTTCATAAAAGCGACAAGGGCTTTTTCTTCATTTTTGGTTAGTTTCAATTCATCAAAAGGAAGTGTCTGGTTTTCGACTTCATAACCTAAACCTTGTCCGCCTCCTTTGTTATAGAAATCAACGACTTCTTCGAGAGTTTTGAAAACCCCATTGTGCATGTAAGGAGCCGTAACAGCTGCATTTCTAACTGTTGGAGTTTTAAAAGCGCCAACTAACTGAGGCATTTTGTTGTATAAATAGCGCCCTTGATCTGAGCTTAATTTTTCACCTGAAACATCTTGCGGTGTACCAATAACTTCGTGTTCGCTTTTGGAATAACTGGGCGGAACAGTTCCGTTAAACAAAGGTGTAAAGTGGCAAGTGGCACATTTTGCTTTCCCCATAAAAAGGTTCATTCCGTTTATTTCCTCTTTTGTCAAACTGTTTTTGTTTCCTCTCATATATTCATCAAATCGAGAATCGAAAGCATTTAAAGACCTTACATAGCTAGCGATTGCATTTTGAATCTGCCATGCTTCTGGTTTTTGAGTTTTTGGATAAGCCTTTTTGAACAGACTGATATATGCTGTATTCAAAAGAATTTTAGCGTGAATATCGTCCATAGAACCATGCATTTCATCTTTATTTTGAATTACATCAACACTTTGTTTTTCCAGATCTAATTGTCGCATATCCCAAAATTGCGCATTCTGTAAAGAAGCGTAAGTAAGGGTAGGAGTATTTCTCGCTAAGTTTGATCCTGTTAGCGAAACATTCGTTTTTAATCCGTCTGTAAATGCTTTTTCGGGATTATGGCACGTGGCGCAGCTTCTGTTATTGTCTTTTGACAAGCTGTTATCATAAAAAAGTTTTTCACCCAATTTTGCTTTATCAGCTGTAAAATTGTAATCTTTAGATAGCACAAAAGCGTTTACATCAAAAGCATTTTTGTCGAATAAAGTTTCGATATCTTGTTTTAATGGGCTGGTTTTATTTACG
This sequence comes from Flavobacterium erigeronis, assembly GCF_054075165.1. Taxonomy (NCBI): domain Bacteria; kingdom Pseudomonadati; phylum Bacteroidota; class Flavobacteriia; order Flavobacteriales; family Flavobacteriaceae; genus Flavobacterium; species Flavobacterium erigeronis. The sequence goes on from NZ_JBSKGP010000015.1 coordinate 28,400, forward strand.
TTTTTAATATTTTCTTCTTTCTGAAAAGCTTTGATTTTTTTAGAGATCGGATTCAAATATTCCGTTATAAAAAAAGCTCTGTCAAAAGCATTGAAATTGTTGTTTTCTTGGCAATATTGCTTTGCTTTTGCTGTTAACTTCTTTAAATCAACCAAAGCTTTATTGTTCGAATTGATTGTTTCAAGAGGCTCTAAAATCGAAAGTAAACTCTCTCCCGCTTCAGGAATAGAAGATTGCAGAATTGGACTGTCAAAACCTGTAATTCCTAATGCAATTACTCTAAAAACATTTTGCTCAAGCGCATCCAGAACATAATCATCACTTATTGTGATAGCTTCAAAATTACTATTTAACTGCTTGATATTCGATTGAAAAATATTCAGCTCACGAATCACATTTTCTTTGTCTTCAATTTTATATTCGGGATAAATCATTTCTTCAATAACTTGAAAACCATGTGGTTCAAAAGATCTGTTTTCTTCCAGTTCCATTTCGTCCAAAGCTGGACCATTCATAAAACGGCCCGTTTCGGGAATAAAATATTCAATTGCCCATTCTACTTTTTTATAAAATAAGCGGGACTTTTTAAATTGTTCGACAATTTCTTTTGGAGCTGCATTATCATTTACAAGCTTCTGAAATTGTACGATTTCATTATTCAATTTATTTAAATCAATAAGAAGATTCTGTTTGATTGTGGTTTTTGAAGTTTCATTTTTCTGACACGAAAAGAAGAAGCAAAGTGCGAAAAACAGAAAAGAAAAGTGCTTTAATTTCATAATGATATTTTAATAGAAACAACCCTTATTGAAAAAAATAAGGGTTGTCAATAAATTTTGGAAGTAATTATTATCGTTGTACGTTTCTAATAATTACAGTTTGTCCGCCTTCTTTGTTAGTTTGGGTTCCTGATCCGTCTGCATTTTTGAATGCATCACTCTGCCATGTGTGCGGGTGAACGTTTACGGTAAAAGTATCTGGAACACCTATGATGTCAGAGATGTCTTCCATAGCACCAAACTCCCAGCTTCCAAATCTCATTTCACCTGTTTGGTTGTAAAGCGTATTCCAAGTTGGATCCGTTCTTTTGTGGTTCATATTTAACCAAGCTTTGTTTTGTTTCGTAGCAATGTTGTATTGCCAGATGTATGAATCGTGTTTTGCATCAGCATAATAACTGTCACCGTCTTCCTGAATGTAAACGAAGTTTTCAGTTACACATAAGTTATCAGGATTGATAATTCCAGTTCCAGGAGTACTATCGCCTTCAACAGCTAGTTCAAGAGTTCCTTTTAACGGATTTGTAGCATCCAATTTCAGTTTATAAACTCTTCCCCACATCGTGTAGCCTTCTACAGGAGCATTGTTTGTTGCCTGACCTGTTGCAGTAAAGTATACTTCTCTGTTATTACTTGCGCTTCCTTTTCTGTAATCTACGTCTTCAACTCTAGAAAAACGGATTGCTTTTAAGTCATTAACGGTTGTATTGATTACAGCTCCAGTTAAGTTTTTAGCATTTGGAATTTCAACAAACTCTACTGGATATGAGTTGTTTAAAGTCATAGACGTTTCAACTTGATTTCCGTCTGTTCTCTTTAAAGCATATAATTTTCCGTTTGACAAATCACCAACCGTACTTACGTACATAATCACCTGACCTGCACTTGCGTGAGAAGTTGCATAAGACTGATCTTCTCCAATTAAAATAACAGTTTTTCCTGGATAAGCCTCTTTTGTAAGCGGAACAGCATTTTCCATACTAGCTTTTCCTAAAGCTGGTAAAACTCTGTCAGTTCTTGCTTTGTCAGAAGATTGTCCTAACGGATTGATTCCGTGAACCATACTTTCCTGACCGCTTTCTCCTGCAGTTAAAAAGATTGGTCCAAATCCGTGTATTTCTGGAGTTGCCAAAGTTGCAGAGCATAAACGAGTTAAACCTCCAACGCCGTCAACGATATAATCACCTTTTACAGGTTTAAAAGTTTTGTCTAAATAAACTCTAGAAACAGACTGTAGAATCTCGTGATTTGTAATCATGATATAACCGTCTCCGTTTGGATCTTTCATTAATCCAGCACCGTCTGGCTGCGCTCCGTAAACAAAAGAAGGAGATTGTGGCAATACATCTGAACTCGCGATTAGCGTACTGATTTTTAGATTTTCAAATCCAGTCATCGGATAAACAAAAGCAGGAACTTTTGAATGTGAAGTAAAATCGATGTTTGCGTTAACACCATTTGATCCGTCTTTCTTGTCGTCATCATTACAGCTTATTGCGGTAAATCCTGCAATTCCAAGCACGGCAATAGATTTTAAAAAGTTAGCTTTCATAATTGTTTTTTTGTTTTTTTGATTAGATCAAAACTATCTATACAAAACAAAATACATGTTATGCCTATTTTTTCTTTTTGCTAATTTTTATAAGTCATGTATTACTAAAAGGTAAATTATAATGCCTAAATGTAAATTTAATAGTCATAAAAAAATCTTAAAGCGGTTTAAAAAGCTGATTTAGATTGGTTGCCCTTTTTTCTTTTAATTTCTTGACTATTTTCAGAAAAGCTATGGCAGTTATGTACGCGTCGCCCAAAGCAGTATGGCGATCCTTCTTAGAAATATCAAATTTGTCGGCAAGATCGTCTAGGGTATAATGATCTTTTCTTTCAAACAAATGCGATTGAATTAAAGTCTTTTTGTACAAATAAGCCGTATCTAAAGTTTTATTGGTTAACTGCGGCAGACCATTACGTTCTAGAGCCTTGTTAATCATTGTTACATCAAAAATCGTGTGATGCGCAATAATTATAGCATCGCCTAAAAAATCTAGAAATTGTTGTAAAGCTTCCAATTCGGTAGGACGCTGAATAACAAAAGCTTTCAGAATTCCGTGAATTTGAGCCGTACTTTTATCATAGTGATCCTGTTCGATATAAACCTCAAAACTTTCCTGAACCGAAATAATTCCGTTTTGAAGAACCAGAGCACCGATACATAATATGCGGTCGTTGTCGTAATCAAAGCCTGTAGTTTCGGTATCTAAAACCACAAACCGAGTTTCTTCAATCGTAATATTTTCATCGAACAGATTGATTTCCTCTTTTTTCCAAAAATTGAATAAACTCATATTATACCAGATTTGAAATATTAAAACGCACCGAAATAAGTTCCTGAAGTTCTTTAATGGTTTTAAAAGTACGTTTCAGTTTGATTTTTTCCATTTTGGTCAACGATTCCAATTCTATAAACTGACCCGAATCATGATGCAAAAGACCCTGTTTTGTTCTGAATTTCAATAAAGCTTTAAACGAATACGAACACGACAAATACAATTCTCTGTTGTTCGGTTCTAATTCAGCCAGTTTTTCAAAACGTTCAGCCGTGTTGCTAATTCCTTTTACCGAATGCGATAAAATAAGAACGCGCGCCGCATCTGTTAAAGGCATTAAAGCACGTCTTTTAATATCAAAATTATCTTTGTTGGCACCATCTTGTTCAACCAAAAATTGTCTAAAGAAACCAGTAGGAGATGGACTTTGCAGCGCACCGCTCACCAAGTGCATATAAAAAATAGGATTTGCTTTTATGGTTTCAAAAATGTAATTAGATAATTGGCTTGCCACTTCGGTATCGCCATACGTCACGCTGTAATCAAAGAAAATAAATGATAACAAAACCTCATTTTTTCCAGGATTCGTAATCCAATGATGCACCTGATTTTTCCATTCATCCAAACTCATACACCATTTTGGGCTCGAAGCCATCATGTCGGCAGGGCAGTAATCGTAGCCAATTTCAAAAAGACCTTTATTGACAAGGCCTGCAAATTTTGAGAAATAAACCCTAGTTTCATCTCTAAAAACTTCATTTACATTTTCGTATACAATAGCATTGTCCTGATCGGTATGAAGCATTTGTTCGCCTCGTCCCTGGCTTCCCATGGCCAGCCAAGCAAATTTTACGGGCGGTGGACTACTCATTTTATCAATGCAGATTTCAATTACTCGCGTTGTGCAGGCTTCGTTAAGTTCGGTAATGATTTTGGTAATCAAAGTCATCGGGATATTTTGATCCAGATAACCTTGCAGCAGCTGCATAATTCGATTGCGAATAGGCTTTATTTCCTTGATTTTTTTAGCTCTTTTCAAAGCTTTAATCAAAACCGCAGGATTGTTTCCAAGTGCGACCATTACGTCATGTTTGGATAAAATTCCAACCGCTTTTGTGTTTACGGTTCCGTCTTTTGTTAAACATAAATGACTGATATCACTTTTCATCATCGCCATTTGCGCCTCGGTAACCGTCATTTTTTTAGAATACGTAATAACTGGTTTTGTCATTATCGTTTCTGCCGTTGTTGTAATTGGAAAATCTCCGGTCACAATTTTATTTCGAAGATCTTTATCAGTCAGAATACCAATAGGAAGCATTTCGTCTACAATCAAAATAGCGCCGACTTTTTTCTTGCTCATTATTTTTGCAATATCTCTGGCGGTTGTTGACGGACTGCAGGTTACAATTTTTTTAGAATATTTGATAGGCGCCAAATCAAAAGAATGATTGCTTGAATGCAAGTTTTCATCTAAAATATCATCGCCGTATAATTTGTCTTTATGAATATCCGAATACGGATTTCGGGTGTTTGAAGCATAACTTTCAATAAGGAAATTTCCAATATTTCTGTTTTCCAGTGCATAAGGCTTAAAAACCGCAATAGGAATCGCATACAAAATACTCTCTTCGTGCGCTACAGCTTCCATAATATAATTTTCCTGCGCCAAAAGCGGACGCAATCCAAAAATATCACCTTCGTCACACATGTCTAAAACAGTATTTTTAGTACTTTTTTTCAAGGCAACCGCACCTTTATGAACCACATAAAACGAATCGTGTGTTTTATCATTTTCGGCAAAAATTACACTGTCTTTTTCTTTATAAATTATAGAAATCTGCTCAGAAAGCTTTTCCAGTTCTCTTTGATGAAGAAAATTAAAAGGCGGATAATTCTTTAAGAAGTCAGCAACTCTTTGCGAAATCGTATTTTTCATTGGTCGGATAGATTAGAGTTCTAAAATACTATTTAAAATAGAAATGTAAAAGGAACACGTTTTTATTTTTTTGCTTCTAAGCTACTAAGCGGCGAAGCTTCTAAGTTTATAATCTTTGCGACTTTGCGTCTTTGCGTGAATTTTTAAGCGCAGAGCATAAAAAAAGCTCCCAAAAAGGAAGCTTTAATAAGTATGTAATTCTTTGCGCCTTTGTGCTTTTGTGGCAAAAGCTTTAACTATTTAATCGACTTTGTAAACCGTGCCTCTCTGTTTCTCTTCAGAACCAACAAGTCCGTATTCAAAAGTGTAAGAATCTTTAGAAGTGTTTAAAATCTTCATGCTGATAGCCTTTTCTTCGGCCATGTTTTTAGGATGTTTTTTTTGGAGTACATACTCGCAATCGCTTACCCAACGAATAGTTGCTGTGTCTGTTTTTCCTTCAAAAGTTTCGATTTCAATATCGTCTTTGCGTTCAAAATAAGTCGTTTTTTTCTCGCCGTTTACTTCAGTTTCAAACTTGAATTTCCCAGTTTTAAAATCTTTGCAATTGTGTTCTGTTTGGTAACAAGAAACTAATGCTAGAAGAGGAAATAAGAATATAATTTTTTTCATTTTAAATAAGTTGATTTTTTAGGAGCTGATTCCTGCTTTCCATTTCAATCTTTTTGTCCGCCGCGGCGGGCAAAAAGGATTTCCATTACAATCAGGGCTAGGGCATTCGTTTTCAAAAGATCTTTTTTTAATTAAAGAATAAAAAGAAAATCACCAAAGTTAGAAAAGTCAGAAATATCAAATTTCGTTTCTTGTTTTTAGGACTTTGCTCTTCAGTTAAATTTGTTCTACAAAATTTAATTAGGATCCACCAGCATGTTCCGCCAAAATTTGCATAGTAATTTATCATTTCAATCTTTTTAATTCTTCGTCTGTAAAGTTCTTGATTTCTTTTTCTTTGGCAAACTTTTCAGCATTGTAATTTCCAGATTTATTCTTCGGAATCGACAAACTTGTCCATTCGCTGTTTTTCAGTTGTTTGGCATAAAAAACAATCTGCCCAACATGATACGGATAATGTGCCAGTTGACGATTAATGGCCTCAATAACCGTATGGCCTTCATTTCGAATGTAAATAATATCTGAAAGTTGTTCAGGATTTAAATTTTCTAAAGCATTTTCGAGACAATTCCATCCTTTATTCCAGAGATCGAGAACTTCTTCTTTAGACTGCAAATCATTTTCAAATTCGGAGTCGCGGTTGCGCCATTCTTTCTCGCCATCGGTGGTTAAAAAGTCTGTCCATCGCGAAAGCATGTTGCCAGAAATATGTTTTACGATTGTCGCAATAGAATTGGTGTCATCATTTACAGCAACAAAAAGCTGTTCTGCTTCAAGCTGATTCATTGCTTTTTCGCCCAGCATTTTATAGTATAAAAACTGTTTTTTTACACTTTCAAGATAAGATTCATCTGCTTTCATGTTGTTTGTTTTGCCACTAATTACACGAATTGGCACAAATTAAAAAAATAAATGCCTTAATAGAAAACAATAAAATTAGTGGAAATTCGTGTAATTCGTGGCAAAAAAAGTATTAAACAATCTTAATGTCATATTTGTCCAATAATCCAACAATTCCATCGGTAGAGAACCGTGCTTTTTTCATCGGATTAAATTCGGGATCTATTTTATAATTGTACGCCGTTCTAAAATCTACGCCAGCCAATTGCGTTTCATTAAAAATGGCACCATCCAAATTACAATTGTCAAAAACAGAATTGGTTAAGTTGGTTCCGATAAAAGTTACTTCGCGAACAGAAGAATTGATAAACTGAGTTTTTGGCATTTTTTTATTCGAAAATAAAGCATAATCCAAAACACATTCGTCAAAAGAAACCTGAAAAAGGAAATCGTCGCATTCGTTAAAAGCGATTCCTAAAAGTTTGCAATTTTTGAAAGTGACATTTTTTAAACTCGTTCCCGCTAGACTTGTCATAGAAAGATTGCAGTCTATAAATTCGCAATCTAGAAAGGTATTAGAATTAAAATTACTGTTAGAAAAGTCACAGTTTTTAAAAACACAATCTTCAAACTCTCGATTGTTTATTTTTTTGTCGATATAAACAACCTTATCAAAGGTTTTCTGAATGTGAATTAGACTTTCCATGCGTATTGTATATTTATTAAGAAACCTGACAGGTTTTTAAAACCTGTCAGGTTCAATATTTTTTAGTAATTGCTCTCGCTTCATCTTCATCGTAAACATTTCCTTTTGAAATATCATCTAGCGCATTGTCGATATCGATATTATAAGCAGAATCTGTGTCGATAGTGGGATTGTTTATAGATTGTAAAAGATGTTTTAATTTTTCAATAAAAGAGGGATCCTTGACTTTGTCAATTTCTTGATGTATCCAGTTTATTTCTGCTTTTATATCCATAACATAAGAATTTTAGTAAAGATACAAATTAGTCATTAAATATCCCTTTCATTATAATTTTCAATCCTAAAAAGATCAAAAACATAGAACTGAGGCAAGCTACAATTCCAATTCCTAAAACCAGATAATGCCAGTTGGTATGCTGATTTTGAAATGCATTATAAATTAAAGTTGGCCCTAAAAACATTAAAGGTAAAGCACCGCTTAAATATTTAATTCCTTTTCCTAATAATTTTTTATTTGTTGCCATAATTTTATGTTTCTGTTTTTTTTGTTTCAGGTTTCAAGTTAAAAAACTTTGACAAAGTTGGAAAACCTTAGTCCCTAGTAGCTTAGCACCTTTGCACCTCAAAAAAAACTTCTATTTTCTATAATTATCCACAGCATTTCTCACGCTGCCGTATTTTTTTAATAATTCGGATCCTTCTTCATAAGAAACCGGAATTTCATCCATAATCATTTTTACGCCGCGATCAACCAGTTTTATATTGCTTAACTGCATGTCGACCATTTTATTGCCTCTTACTTTTCCTAGCTGAATCATAGATGCGGTCGAAATCATATTTAAAACCAATTTTTGTGCAGTTCCAGCTTTCATTCTCGAACTTCCCGTTACAAATTCTGGTCCAACCACAACTTCAATTGGAAACTGAGCAGTCAAAGCCAGCGGACTTCCAGCATTACAAGTTATGCATCCTGTAACAATATTGTTCTCATTGCAAGTTTCTAAACCGCCTATAACATACGGAGTAGTTCCAGAAGCTGCAATCCCGATTACAACGTCATTTTGTCCAATATTATGATTTTGCAGATCAATCCAAGCTTGCGTCGGATTGTCTTCAGCATTTTCTACTGCGCGTCTTATGGCCGTATCGCCACCTGCAATAATACCATTTACTAAATCAAAAGGAACACCAAAAGTTGGCGGACATTCAGAAGCATCAACAACACCAAGTCGGCCAGAAGTTCCAGCTCCGATATAAAACAATCTCCCGCCCAATTTTAATTTTGCAACAATCTGTGGTATTAAAGCTTCTATTTGCGGTAAAGCTTTCTCGACTGCATAAGGCACAGTTTTGTCTTCTTGGTTTATATTTGATAACAATTCATGAACAGACATTTTTTCTAAATGTTCGTATTTCGATGATTGTTCTGTTGTTTTCGTAAATGTCATTTTAATGTTATTTAGACGGGGTCAAAATTAATATTTTTTATCTCAATCTTGCAAAGTCTCAGAGATTTAAAATCAATTTTTTTCTTCTATTTTTTCTCTACAAAGACGAGTTTAATTGAGCTTTGTTACAAAAGCGAAAACATTATATTTGTTCAATAATAAAAAACTGGAATGGATAAATTGGCATTTTTAGATAGCGTTGCCCGTATTGCTGTCTTTATTTCGTTATTGCTTGCGCTTTTTTTACTTACAGTAAAAACGGAAAATAAATTAGCTAATAGATTATTTGCTTGTTTTATTATTTTCTCGGCTATTGATTTCAGCGGACTTTTAGCTTATTCATTTCCTTTAGAATATATGGATCTGGAATTCTTTAGAAGTACAATATGTTTGCTCGAAATGCCTTTGATCTATTTGTATGTTTTGGCAGTCTGTTATTCTGATTTCAGATTAAAATGGAAGCATTTAATTTACACGATTCCTTTTCTGGTTATGAATTTGGTCTTAATGCCGAGGATATATTTGAAATCGGGTCCCGAAAAAATGTATGCTTTAGAGAATTACAACTCTATGTTTGAGATTTATTTTTTTCAGATTTTAATCGAATTTCAATATTGGTTTTATATAATCAGCATTTTTTTGATTTTAAGGAAGTATAAAAGAATTTATCTAGAAAATTACACCAATCCCAGTACTTCTACATACAAATGGCTTTTTCAGATGAACTGTGTTTTTTTAGTAATGCATTCTATTACGGCTTCAAAAAATTTATTGCGCTATACAGCTTCGCGAGATATTTTTCTGTGGGGAAACGTCTTGATGGTCGTTATGGCTTTATGTGTAATCTGCTGGTTCGTCATGAAGGCCTTAAATCATCCGGAACTTTTTAGAGGGATCAATTCTAATTTGCAATTAACAAAAGAGTTTCTTTCTAAAGAAAATGAAGATAAAATCGAAAAAACAGTAGAGATTGAGGATAACGCTATTTCGTCTCAAATTGCGACATTAAAACAATATATGGAAGAGAAAGAACCTTATCTGGATCCGTCACTTACCATTCAGGAATTGGCAAATCAGATTGATATTCCGGTTCGAGATCTTTCGGTTTTAATCAATCATCACATGGATCAGCATTTTTTTGATTTTGTAAACGAATATCGCATTAAAAAAGCAATGCAAATTCTAAAAAATCCTGCTCAAAATGATCTCACGGTTTTAGAAATCTTGTATGAAGTCGGTTTTAATTCGAAATCATCCTTTAATACTTCTTTCAAAAAATATACAAATTTAACGCCGACAGCATACCGAAACGCTTCATAATAAAGAGTTTGTAAAAAGTCGAACGTCGCATCAAATAAAGTCGAACTGATTTCTTAAGCAGAAATTGGTTCGACTTTTTTTTGTCGGTCACATACGCAGATTTTCTAAGGCAATTTTGCTTCAAATTAATCAAACAAGTAAAATTAGAAATCATGAAAAAATTACCTCTTTTAATCTTTTTAGTATTGCCACTATTTTGTTTAGCTCAATCGACATTTAAATTAAAGGGAAAAATAGCCAGCGAAACAAAGTTTTTAGAATGGGCTGAAGTTTCAATCTTAAATGAGGAAGGAAAAATTATTACTGGGACAACAAGTAAAGCTGATGGCTCTTTTGAAATTGATCTTAAAAAAGGGTTGTATAAAATAGAAATCAGCCTTTTGGGTTTTACGGATCTTGAAAAAGAGATTTCAGTAGAAAAAGATACCGATTTAGGGACTGTAATTCTCAAAGAAACCACAACAAATTTAGTAGAAGTTGTGGTACAATCTAAAAAGAAAACTATCGAACAAAAAACGGATCGGTTGGTTTATAATCTAGAAAACAATGTTGCCAATGTTGGAGGAGATGCTTTAAGCGCTATAAATACCGCGCCTGGAGTTGTGGTTCAAAATAATACAATTAATATATTAGGAAAAGGAACTTCAAGAGTTATGATTGACGGAAGGATTATTGAATTAACAGGCGAAGAATTGAATAATTTTTTGAAATCAATTTCTGCGGCCGATATTAAGAATATTGAAGTTATAAGTAATCCGCCTGCAAAATATGAAGCTGATGGATTTGGCGGACTAATTAATATTGTGATGAAAAAAGGCGTTCGTAATTCTTGGAAGAATTCGACAACAGTTTCTTACGATCAGAATAAATACGGAATTTATACTTTGAGAGATAATTTCTTTTACAGCAAAAACAAATTTCGTTTGTCGGCAAGCTTTAATGGAAAAACGGGATATAAAAATGTAGATGAAATCTCGGACGTTTATTTTGAGGATGGACTTTCGAATTTGAATGCGAGAACAAAAGCAAAAAACGAAAATCTATCAGGAAAATTGGCTTTGGATTATGATTTTTCAGAAAAAACTACAGTTGGTTTTCAAGTTTTAAATGATAGAACTAATCCTGATTTTCAATCAGATATTGTAGTTAAAAAGTACAATGCGCAAAATCAATTGCAAAATTACATTGTCAATAACAGTTTTGCAGATAGAGCATCGGGTAATCAAACCTACAATGCGCATTTGATTACAAAATTGGATACGTTAAACCGAAAATTATCATTTGATGTGGATTATTTTAACTACAACTCAAAATTTGATCGTGAGTTTACTGCAAATAATTATTTAGCAGATGGATCTTTTGTCGATGTGAATCAGTCTGGAAGAAACATTTCGAATCAGGATATTGATAATTTGAGTTTTAAGGGAGATATGGAACATCCGCTTCAGTCAATGAATTTATCGTATGGAGCTAAAGTGAGCTTTACAAATAGCATAAGCGATGTGCTTTTTTATGATACAATTTCGGGAACTCCAGTATTAGATCCAAATCAGTCGAACCGTTTTAAATACACCGAAAATAATCAGGCAGTTTATATTAACGGAGATAAAAAAATAAACGAGAAATGGAATCTTCAATTGGGATTGCGACTTGAGAACACAGAAACTACTGGATTTTCTGAAACACTGAATCAAGAAACGGTAAATAATTATTTGAAATTGTTTCCAACCTTTTTTGCTTCATACAAAAAGAATGATAATAACAGTTTTAGTTTGAATTATGGAAAAAGAATCAACAGACCTCGTTTTGACTTACTGAATCCGTTCCGAATTTATATTAGCAGTAACAGCTATGCAGAAGGAAATCCGTTTTTGAAGCCTTCTTTTAGTGATAATTTTGAGTTTGCCCATTCGTATAAAGAAATTTTAAGAACAAGTGTTTTTGTAAATCTGATTACAGATGGTTATGGTGTTTTATTTACTTCAAATCCAGAAACAAGTACGCAAATCATTACGCGTGACAATTATTTTAAAAGCTTGAATTATGGTGTTGGCGAAAGCTATTCGGCGAGTTTTGCAGAGTGGTGGCAGAGCGAAAATTCATTGTATTTTTTAGGCGCAAAAACGGACTTTATCAAAGATATCAATGCAACGCCATCGAACAGTTTGCAAATTGATTTTACTACTAATAATACTTTTGTATTAGGAAAAAACACGAAGCTTCAAATTGATTTTAATTACAGTACGCCTTTTAAAAGCGGTTTGTATGAAATAGGTTATGCCTCAAGTTTTGATATTGGATTCAAACAGGATTTGTTGAATAAAACGCTTCAAATTGCATTTCTGGCCAATGATATTTTTAATACATCTTATTTAAAAGATTTTACCTCGGTTGTCAATGGCGTAAAGCAAGTGTACAGCAATAATGAAAGCAATCGATTTGTGCGTTTGTCTGTAATTTACAATTTTGGAAATAAAAAAATCAATGTGAAAGAACGCAATTTTGGTAATCAGGAGGAAAGAAAGAGGGTTTCTAATTAGATAATGTGGCAATTTGATAATTAGAAAATGATAATTAAAACGGGAATATTTTGGGTGTGACCACATTTACAAAAGGCGCTATTTAACAAACCGCTTATGTGCGCCTTTCGTAAATGCGGTCGGGCTATCCGCTCCGCTGCGGCGGATTGCTACTATCCCTCACACGAAAAAATCAATAATGAGATAATTAGTCAATTAGATAATTAGTCAGTTAGATAATGAGTCAATGAGAATTATCTAATTATCAAATTGACTAATTATCTAATTATAAAAAGAAAGCTAGTAAAATTCCCAAAACAATCATCGAGACCTTAGCAATGTTGAATTTATGTCCTTCGCTGCTTTCGAAAATGATTGTTGATGAAATATGGAATAAAATACCAATTACAATGGCTGTTATTTCAGTATAATATTTGTTTAAAAAAGGCAAATATTCAGAAGCCACAGTTCCTAGCGGTGTCATGATGGCAAAAGTCAGCATGAAGGCAAAAATGGCTTTTTTGTTTAAATCGGCATTAATGAAAAATGTCGTTAAGATAACGGCAATAGGCAAGTGGTGAATCGCGATTCCGATTGCTAAACCATGATGGTGACTTACAGGAAAACCTTCTAAAAAAGCGTGAATGCACAAACTGATAAATAAAAGCCACGGAATCTGAGACATTTTTGCATGCCCGTGAACGTGTCCGTGTTCGGCGCCTTTTGAGAAAAATTCGAGAATAATCTGGAATAAAATTCCGATCATTATAAAAATTCCGATACTATGATTGTGCGACTCGTAAACCTCTGGCAAAAGATGCATTACGGTTAGAGACAATAAAAAAGAACCGCTGAAGGCCAGCAGTAATTTTAAATTGGTTTTGTTGTTTGGTTTTATAAACAAAGCCACGCTATATCCTAAAAGTACAGAAAATAAGGGTAGTAAATAATTCATTCTTTTTGTTTAAAACAGAAATTATTTTATAAAAATATAAAAATACTAGTGATTTTCTTAACACGTAGAAGCATAGTTTCTATGTGTTAAAATATTCTTTGGTGTAAATGAATTCTATTTAAAAATCATGATTAATCTTTCGCTTTCTGTTTTATGGAATTTTTTGAGTTTGTAATCTCCAAAAATGTCTAGAAGGAAAATTCCCGCTTCGTCCATTAAATCTTGAAAGTCTTTCAAAGTTAGTGCTTTTACTTTTTCTGTAAAATGATATTTTCGGCCTTGGTCTTCAAAATCAATTTCTTTTAAAATATGTCCGTCTTCAACATATCTTTTGATGTGAAAATCGATATCATCAACGGTTTTTACCTCTTCAGGAACCAGATTTTCAATAACGTTTGCCACGTTCATAAAATCAATAACGGCAAATCCATATTCAGACAAGCTTTCTTTAATTGCTTTTAAAGTCGTAAGGTTGTCATCGTCGCTTTCGAAATAGCCAAAACTGGTGAAAAGATTGAAAATAGCATCAAATTTTTCTTCAAAAGGCTCGCGCATGTCGTGCACTTTAAAATGAAGTGTTTCGTTGCTGTTTTTGCTGGCTTCGGCAATGCTGTTCTCAGACAAATCGGCTCCTAAAACATCGTAGCCCAACTGATTTAAATAAATAGAATGGCGTCCTTTTCCGCATGCCAAATCCAAAACTTTTGCTTTCTCAGGCAAGTTCAGATAATGCGTTAAATTGTCCATGAAAATTTGAGCTTCACGATAATTTCGATCCTTATAAAGAATGTGATAATATGGCGTATCAAACCATGAAGAATACCAGTTTTGATTGTCGTCTTCTTGATTCGGGATGGATTCGTTATGCTTTTGAGACATTTATTCTATTTCAATTAATTCAAAGTCCGGCAAATTTAGTGTATTTTTGCCGAAAAATAACTATTTCGCTATCATAGGTAACAGCGATTGGCTTTTTTTAATTGAAAAGAAATGGAAGAAAATTTTAAAATGATTGCCAAATGTTTTTTTGGCTTTGAAGAAATATTAGAAAACGAATTGCGCGCACTTGGGGCTCAGGATGTTGAAAAAGGCGTGAGAATGGTGAGCTTTAAAGGAGATAAAGGTTTTATGTATAAAGCCAATTTATCTCTGCGTACTGCACTTAAAGTCTTAAAACCAATTTATTCTTTTAGAGCCAATAATGAGCAGGCTTTGTACAAAGGTATTTCGGGCATGAACTGGTCGAAATATTTAAATGCCAATCAGACTTTTGTGATCGATGCAACCGTGCATTCTACTTATTTCAATCATTCTGAATTTGTTTCTCAGAAATGTAAAGATGCGATTGTAGACCAGTTTAGAGAAAGAACGGGGCAAAGACCTAGTATCGATAAACAGCATCCAGATTTACGTATTAATATCCATATCGATAGAGATCAGGTTTCTGTCGCTTTAGATACTTCTGGAGCTTCACTGCATCAGCGTGGTTATAGAACGGCTACCAATATTGCGCCTATTAATGAGGTTTTGGCAGCTGGAATTCTTTTATTGTCAGGCTGGGATGGACAAACTCATTTTCTAGACCCAATGTGCGGTTCTGGAACTTTCTTGGCAGAAGCAGCAATGATTGCCTGCAACATTCCGGCAAACATCAACAGAAAAGAATTTGCTTTTGAAAAATGGAAAGATTGGGACAATGATCTTTTTGATACTATTGTTGACAGTTTGATGAAAAAAACAAGAGAGTTTCATTATACAATTAAAGGTTTTGACAAAGCGCCAAGTGCTGTCAGCAAAGCCAAAGACAATATTAGAAATGCCAATTTAGAGGATTATATTTCTATACAAGAAGAAAATTTCTTCGATACAGAAAAAGAAACAGAAGGTAAGCTTCATATTGTTTTCAATCCGCCTTATGATGAGCGTTTAGATATTCATATGGAACGATTTTACGCTAGTATTGGAGACACTTTAAAGAAAAACTATCCAGGAACAAATGCTTGGTTTATTACAGCCAATCTAGAAGCTTTAAAATTCGTAGGATTAAAACCTTCAAGAAAAATCAAACTTTTCAACGGAAGTCTTGAAGCTCGTTTGGTAAAATACGAAATGTACGAAGGAAGTAAGAGAACGAAGTTTCAAGTTTCTGAATAGTGACAAAGAAACAAAGGTTCAAAGAGGCAAAGTGAAAACTTTGTCTTGAAAATTTGATTTTTAAAAATATAATTAACTAATAGTTCAGATGTTTAAAGTTTAAGAAGCAAAAGAAAAACTTTGCCTCTTTGTACCTTTGTAACTTTGCAACTTAAAATAAAAAAAATGTCAAAACTACAACTACGAGCTTTTTTATATCAATTAGCAGCTTTTGCAATCTTGTTTATTGCATTTCGATTTTTAATTGCAGCTTATACGGGATTAACGGGAATCTGGATTCCGCTGACGGCTTTTGTAATTGGAACTATTGTTGGGCCTAAATTTCAGGCAGTGAGAACTAAAGACGGTGAAAAGCTTTTTATGAAATGGCTTTTTATAAAAGGAATTAAAGAAATTCAATAATATAAAAATGGTTATATGAGGAAAATTGGACTTATTGGCGGAATCAGCTGGGTTTCTACATCAGATTATTATACTTTAATTAATAAAGGAATCAATGAAAAACTCGGTGGACTAAATTTCTCTGAGTGTCTAATTTACTCTTTTAATTATGCCGATATTAAAAAGAATAACGATGCCAACGACTGGGATTCGACTTTTACTATGCTTTTAAAAGCTGCAGAAGTTTTAAAATCGGGTGGGGCAGAAGCTATCGTTTTATGTGCCAATACCATGCATTTAATTGCTGATAAGCTACAGCAAGCAATTGGTATTCCTCTTATTCATATTGCTGAAGAAACAGCAATAGAAATCCAGAAAAAAGAAATCAAAAAAGTAGGTTTACTGGGAACGAAATTTACAATGGAATTAGATTTCTTTAAAGACAAACTTGCCGAGAAAGGAATTGAAACTATAATTCCACAAAGTGAAGAAGTAAAAGATTTTATTCACTACACTATTTTTGAAGAATTAGGAAGAGGAATTGCAACTGAGGAAACGAAAAAACGCTATCTGGAAATTGCAAACGAATTAATCAAAAATGGTGCAGAAGGAATTATTTTAGGATGCACCGAAATTCCGCTGGTAATAAAAGAAGGCGATTTAAATGTTCCTATTTTTGATACTACTCTAATACACACAAAAGCAGCGATTAACTTTCAGTTAGCTTGAAAAAAGGTGCTAAGGTCCTAAGTTTTCTTTTAGTGTCGTAAAACAGAAAAGCCTCAAATTCAATTTCTTGAATTTGAGGCTTTTTTGCTTAGTTCCTTAGCACCTTAGTATCTTAGTAGCTAAAAAACTACTTTTTCTTCTTCTTAGCTTCTTCTATTTTGGCATTTTCAGATGCCATTGTTTTTTTCTTGTAAATCGGAATAAAGTAAGAAACCGTGTAGTTGAATCCAACACCAAAACTTCCGTCGTACGTTCTATTAAATCCTGGAATATATAGATTTTCGAAATTGCCAGGTTCTTTATTCATAGCCAAAAGTTTAAGTTGGACACCAAAGCCAACAAATACATTATTAAAAACTTTCGCTTTTAATCCTAATGCAACTTCAATCCAAGCAGCTGTAAGTCCGCTGTACTTTTGACCTTCATTTATTGGTGGCAATTCTCCCCAATACGGATTTGGATTGTAGATTTTATAATTAATCAGTTCTTGACTAAAAGTACTAAATCCGCCACGCATTCCTATCGTGATCAGGTTTTCCATGTCTAGCCAGTTTTGGTAAAAATTATAGTCAAAACCTGCTTTTACATAAGTTCCAGTAGCTGAAGAAGTCAAACGATCGTCTTCTGTAGTTTTGTCTTCAAAACCCAACTCAGCTGCCAAATAATACTTTTTTGTTAAACGCCAGTCTCCAACAAACTCGATTCCTTTATAATCTTTGTCATATAGTCCGCGAGTAAGTTTGTATAGATCAACACCAACACGAAGTCCGTAGCGATCTGTTTTTACAACACTGTCTTTTAGAATTTCCTTAGGAGTTTCCTTAATTTCAGGTTTAGCCGTTTTTACCTTTTCTGTCTTTGGTTTTTGGGTCACTGTTGAATCCAAATTTTTAGAAATCTCAGGCACATCCTGAGCATAACCTAAAAACATTGAAAACAATAATGAAATGCTAGAAATAAACTTTAATGTGTGTTTCATTTTCAGATTCAATGTTAGGGTTTTCTAAATCAATTCTAGTCATCCAGACAGTATCTCCATCAGGATCAGTACGAATAAAAGGATCGGTGTTATTTAACTGGAAAATAGTTTTAAAGCCACAAGCTCTTGAAACATATACATTTTGTGTGGTATAGTTAAATTTAAGCACATCAGTATTAACCGCAGCAGGATTTGTGTTTAAAGAGTCAAAAGTAAGCTTGAAAGTTGTGGTGCTATCATTTACTTTTAATGGCAGTAATACTTGGCTTCCGTTGGTTACATATCTTAACGTGTCATCAACAGCAAGGTTTTCGTTAAAAACAATTCCCTGCTCCATTCCCTCACCAATAACTTGTAGATTGGTTACATTTTTAGTTTTTGTCGGATTAGCACTATCATAAAACGTAATCACCAATCTTGGTGTAGTTGGTGTGTTAGCATCACAGATATCATCTTTCTCACAGCTGGATAAGCCAAAAGTAAAGAGCAGTAAAATAGCGATTATTTTTTTCATGTATTTTTTATCGAAGTTCTAAAAGTACAACATTTTCAACATGATGCGTCTGCGGAAACATATCTACAGGTCTAACACGAGTTACTTTGTATTTTTCGTCCATTAAAGCCAAGTCACGTGCTTGAGTTGCAGAATTACAGCTTACATAAACGACTCTTTCTGGAGCAATTTTTAAAATCTGTTCCACAACATCTTTATGCATTCCATCACGAGGCGGATCTGTAATAATTACGTCTGGTTTTCCGTGCTGAGCAATAAAAGCTTCATTAAAGACCACTTTCATATCACCAACAAAAAACTCACAATTTGTAATATTATTGCGTTCTGCGTTGGCTTTAGCATCAATAATTGCTTCAGGAACACTTTCTACTCCAATTACTTTTTTTGCTTTTTTAGAAACGAATTGAGCAATAGTTCCAGTTCCTGTGTACAAATCATAAACTACTTCATTTCCGGTAAGTCCAGCAAAATCTCGAGTTATTTTGTACAATTCATAAGCTTGGTCAGAATTGGTTTGGTAGAAAGATTTTGCATTAATGCTAAATTTTAAACCTTCCATTTCTTCCAGAATGTAGTTTCTTCCTTTATAAAGCACAACATCCTGATCGTAAATCGTATCATTTGGCTTTCCGTTTACAACATATTGTAATGAAGTAATTTGAGGGAATTTCTCGTATAAATGGTCTAGAATTAATTCTCTGTTTTCTTTATCTTCTTCAAAAAACTGAATCAGAACCATAATTTCTCCAGTAGAAACAGTACGAATCATTACCGTTCTTAATAATCCAGAATGTTCTCTTGGATTAAAAAACGCTAAATTATGTTCGTTTGCAAAAGCTCTGATTTCGTTGCGAATGGCATTTGAAGGATCTTCCTGTAAATGGCATTTGTTGATGTCAAGAATTTTGTCCCACATTCTAGGGATATGAAAACCTAAAGCATTTCTATTACCTAAATCTTCTGTGCTTCCAATTTCTTTTTCAGTAAGCCAACGGCTGTTAGAAAAAGAGAATTCCATTTTATTTCTATAGAAAAACTGTTTCTCAGAACCTAAAATATCTTCAAATTCTGGAAGTTCAATTTTTCCTATTCTTTGTAAGTGATTTTTAACTTCATTTTGTTTAAATGCAAGCTGCTGGCTGTATTTCATGTTTTGCCATTTGCATCCTCCACACACTCCAAAATGTTCGCAGATTGGATCTACTCTATATTCAGATAATTCATGAAATTTTACAGCTTTACCTTCGTAATAAGCCTTTCTTTTTTTTAATGTCTGCACGTCTACAACATCTCCAGGTACCACATTCGGAATAAAGATTACTTTTCCGTCAGGTGCTTTGGCTACTGAAACTCCTTTAGCACCAGCATCAAGAACTTGAATTTGATGAAAGACAATTTTGTCTGTATTTTTTCTTCCCATAGCGCAAAAATAAGCCTTTGAAAACTTTTACAAATTTAATTTTAGAAAAAATTTAGAAATTCTTCAAAATATTAGTTTAATTGGGTATAAAACTTAATTTTGTTTTCGTAATAACCCCAATAAAATTGCATATTAACCTACACATCCATTTCTTTTTATGAAGTTGTATCATAAACTCTCACAAATCAGCTTTCTTAAAAAAAGTTATGCTTTTAAATTTTTATTTGTTGCTTTTATCGGTATACATATTCCTTTAATCGGAATCTTGTTTTTTGTTTTATTTTTCGAACATAAGATATCATCGGCATCCATTCTTGTTTTTTCTTTAATTATGACATTGCTGGCAACGGCAGTAACGCTTTTGGTTTTAAACAGGCTTATAAAACCAATTGCAACAGCCTCAAGAGCTTTAGATGATTACAGAAGTTCAAGAAAACTTTCTGCATTGCCTACGGGATACACAGACGAAGCTGGATTGCTTTTGTGCAACATACAGGAATCTATTAATGAGGCCGAGAATTTTATTAACGAAAAACAGGATCTTATCTATATGCTTTCGCATGATTTGAAGAATTTTGCAGGAAATCCGCAAGGTTTGGCCAAGCTGATTATAAGTGAAAATCCGTCTGAATCGGTTAAAAATCTAGCCGAATTAATTTGTGAATCGACAGATCTTCAATTTAGATACATCGAAAATTTTATTAAATTGCTAAAGGAACAAGACGAAATTGCAAAAGTAAATCATGAGGTTAAAAAAATCTCATTTTCGACTATTATTCCTTTTATAAATGAGCAAGTAGAACAGCGTTTATTTGATAAAAATATAAAGCTTGATTTGGCCGTAGAATGTGTCGAAGCAAAACTGAAAATAGACGAGGGACTTTTGGTTCAGGTATTGGTAAATCTAATAAGCAATGCGATTAAGTTTTCTTATTTTGATAGTGAAATCAAAGTCAGAATCTTTTCTCAAAATTCAAAATTGATTTTTACAGTTAAGGACAGCGGAATTGGATTTGATAAAAACCAGATTGAAGAACTGTTTAAAAAATTCACCAAAATGAGCCGACTCGGAACCGCAAGTGAAGGTTCTACCGGAATCGGACTTTATTTGTGCAAGAAGATTATTGAAAGAAATAATGGACGATTGACTGCATCGAGTGATGGAAAAAATAAAGGCGCTGAATTTAGAATTGAATTTGATGTCTAATTTTTATAAAAAAGCTGCTAAGATATTTTCTTAGCAGCTTTTTCATTTTAATATAAAACAAAACCGAAATATAATTGCGGTTTATTATCAATGCATTTTACACCTGTCGGAACCTTTGGGTCTGTACAAGGAGGCATTACGTCTGCATAAAAGCCCCATTTCTTATTAATGTATGCTTTATATGCATTATACTCTTTAATTTTTTTCTCCAAAACAGCCAAATCTACTTTTTTGGAATATAAAATAAATCCTCCAGTTGGCGAACAAGGGGTGTCATACATTTTTACAAAACCCCATTCTTCAGGATTGGAGCAGGGTTCGGTGTCAACTTTTGAATAGGTAATAATGTCGTTGTACAAACTTTCAAGTTTTGCGTTGTCTTCTTCTTGTGTTGTACCGTCATCGTTGCTACAGGAAAAGCAGGCGAGCGCAGCAGCTAATAAAATAAAACTTAGTTTTTTCATGGTTAATGATTTATGATTAGTTTTATTATTAGATATGCTGATAAAGAAAAGGTTGCGTAGAAGTTGTAAGAAAAAAACACTTAAGGAATGGTAAGGTTCTAAGCTGCTAAGAAGAAACTAAAGAGCTTAGTAACTCAGCATCTTAGTAGCTTAGAACTTTTTAAAAAAAAACTACCAAAGCTGATGAACAGAAGGTTTGATGAGATCAGTATAAATTTTGTTCATTGCGCTAATCTGCTCCGAAGTTAATTTTGGAGTATCGTAAACCGATAAATTAGAAAGAACATGCTCAACTTTTGAAGCGCCTGGAATAATACAGCTTACTTCATCAAAACTTAAAATCCACTGAAGTGCAATTGCTGCCAGGTTTTTTGATTCTGGGAATAGTGCTTTTAATTCTTCAACAGCTTTTAAACCTAATTCGTAATCAATTCCAGAGAATGTTTCCCCTTTATCAAAAGCTTCTCCGTTACGATTAAAATTACGGTGATCCTGAGAGTCAAAAGTGGTTTTCGAATCAAATTTACCAGTTAAAAGCCCGCTTGCTAGTGGAACTCTCGCTATGATTCCAATGTCTTTCTTTTTTGCTTCCGCGAAAAATAATTCAGAAGGACGCTGGCGAAACAAATTGAAAATAATCTGAACCGTTGTTACGTTAGAATATTCAATTGCTTTTAAAGCTTCTTCGACTTTTTCCACACTTACGCCAAGATTAAGGATTTTTCCCTGATCTTTTAATCGGTCAAAAAGTTCAAATATTTCTGGGCGATAATAAACTTCTGTCGGTGGACAATGCAGCTGAATTAAGTCAAGCGTTTCTAATCCGGTTCTTTTTAAACTGTCTTCAACAAATTTTTGAAGCACTTTTGGCGTATATCCTTCATTAACATGCGGATTGATCTGGCGCCCGCATTTTGTAGCTACAAAAATTCGTTCAGAACGAGAACGAACGACTCTTCCAACAGCAGTTTCGCTTAATCCGTTTTCATAAACATCGGCAGTATCAATAAAGTTTACGCCATTATCGATGGCTGTATTCAAAAGTTCGTCGGCCGTTTTATCATCAAAGCCCGATCCCCATTTCCCGCCAACCTGCCAAGTCCCAAGAGAAATTTCAGAGATATTAAAGTTTGTTTTTCCTAGTTTTCTGTAGTGCATGTTTTTTTTCTTTTAAGGTTCAAAGTCACAGAGAGGCAAAGTGACAAAGATTAGAAACTTTGGATCTTTGTCACTTTGCACCTTTGTCTCTTTCTCAGTCAAATAAATCCGAAGACAAATATCTGTCGCCTCTATCGCAGATAACGGCAACGACAACTCCAGATTCTAATTGTTCGGCGATTTTTAGGGCAACGGCAACAGAGCCTCCGCTGCTCATTCCTGCAAAAACGCCTTCTTCAAGGGCTAATCTTTTGGTCATGGCACGCGCTTCTTCTTCGCTTACATCTACAACCGTATCCACTTTAGAAGCATCAAATATTTTAGGAAGATATTCTTGTGGCCATTTGCGGATTCCAGGAATCTGAGAACCGTCGCTTGGCTGTGCGCCAACAATCTGTACATTTGGATTCTTTTCTTTTAAATAAGTAGAAGTTCCGATAATGGTTCCTGTTGTTCCCATAGCCGAAACGAAATGAGTTACCGTTCCGTCAGTGTCGTTCCAAATTTCAGGGCCAGTTGTTTTGTAGTGTGCTTTCCAG
The DNA here is from genome assembly GCF_054075165.1 of Flavobacterium erigeronis. Classification (NCBI taxonomy): domain Bacteria; kingdom Pseudomonadati; phylum Bacteroidota; class Flavobacteriia; order Flavobacteriales; family Flavobacteriaceae; genus Flavobacterium; species Flavobacterium erigeronis. Next base: position 51,390 of record NZ_JBSKGP010000015.1, read on the forward strand.
TTGTCGTCATTAGTAAACTGATTTAGCATCAAATAACCACCTTGTGCTACTTTTTTATCTGCATAATCTCTAGATCCGATAATTCCTTCGCTTGCAGGCGTAAGAATAACGGTAGCGCCATAAGCACGCATAGTCTGAGTACGCTCTTTTGTAGAATCTTCAGGTAAAACCAATTCGATTTCGATGCCAAATAATTGCGCAATCATGGCAAGAGCAATTCCAGTGTTTCCGCTGGTTGCTTCAATTAATTTGTCTCCTTTTTTGATGTCGCCTCTTTCCAATGCTGTGGCAATCATATTATATGCTGCTCTATCTTTTACACTCCCTCCAGGATTATTTCCTTCCAGTTTCAGTAAAAGTTTTACATTTTTATTTTTAACTAGATTGACCGTTTCCATTAACGGAGTATTGCCAATTAGGTTTAATAATTTATGTGAATTCATGTTATTTTTTTTCTTTTATTTTAACTTCAGTAGTCGTGGTATTCATCACGATAGAATTTTCTGGAATCGATTTTGTAATCCACGCATTTCCTCCAACAATACTGTTCTTGCCAATTACAGTTTCTCCGCCTAGAATCGTAGCATTGGCATAAATGCAAACATTCGCTTCAACAGTTGGGTGTCTTTTTGCATTTTTCATTTCTTTGCTTACACTTAAAGCGCCAAGCGTAACACCTTGATAAATTTTTACGTGTTTTTTGATAACCGTAGTTTCACCAATCACAATTCCTGTTGCGTGATCGATAAAAAATGGCGATGCAATATCAGCACCGGCATGAATATCGGTACCCGTAATTCTATGCGCATATTCGCTCATTAATCGAGAAAAAAGTAATAAATCAAGATGGTATAGTTCGTGGCTCAATCTATAAATAGCGATGGCATAAAACCCAGGATAACCCAGATATACTTCGTCAATGCTGTTTGAAGCGGGATCGTTTTCAAGAATATATTCGGCATCCTGATTTAGCTTTTCTAAAACTCCAGGAAGTTTTTCTAGAAATCGGTCCCAAATAGATTCACATAAATTTTGAGGTTTTTTGCAAGCCAAAACAGCAATTTCTTTAAAACGAAATTCTAGTTCGTCAATGCTTTCGTCCAGCGCCGCATTCGAATCAAACAGCGTGTAAAAAAGCTTTTCTGTAAAGTCTTCTGTTTTGGTTTTTATGCCGTAATTTATGTGTGAATGGCTCTTTAAAGCTCTTATATTTTGTATGATAGTGTCTTTTGTCACAATGGTAAAAATGAATGAATAATTTTGGAACGTTAAAAGTAAGGCGTTTTTTGGAAATAAAATCACGATTTAACTAAAGAAATTTTCTTTGCAAAGTTAGATTTGTGATAAAAAATGAATTTCAAACCATTCTTTTTTATGCAATTCTTAAGAAGTTAATTGCGTAAATTAGCTTTCAAAACATTTTAAAATGGAAAAAAACGAAACATCCAAAAGTGCTATTTCTGGGCTTTCTTTAAGCGAAAATGAGAAAATTTACGGACGAGCAATTCATGATCCTATTTTGGGATTAATAAAAAAAGAATACCCTGATTTTAGCGCAGAAGATTGCATTTCTATAAACGAGCTGAATGTGTACCGCCAAAAATACATTTCCAATTATCTTTCTACTGAAATTGGAGCGCTTTCTGCCATGGAGAAAAACGTTATTTCGTCATTAAAAGAAGATAAATCGATCGTAAGTATTGTTGAAGATGAGGAAGAAACTCGAAGCTTAGGCCAAAAAGTAGCTGATAAAGTGGCTGATTTTGGAGGAAGCTGGACTTTTATCATTTCTTTCGTAATCTTTATTTCGATTTGGATTGTCTCGAATGTTTATATTTTTCTAAACAAAGGTTTTGATCCGTATCCGTTTATTCTCTTAAACTTGATTCTGTCGTGTGTTGCCGCTTTGCAGGCGCCCGTTATTATGATGAGCCAAAATCGTCAGGAAGAAAAAGATCGTAATCGAGCTAAAAAAGATTATATGATCAATCTAAAATCGGAATTGGAGATTAGATTAATTCATGACAAAATCGATCATTTCATTATGCATCAGCAGCAGGAATTAATCGAAATACAAAAAGTTCAAATCGAAATGATGAATGATATTCTGGATCAGATTAAGAAATAAAGGTTTTGAAATTCCAATTTTTGAAATTTCAAATTCCAATCCCGAAGCCATTCCAAAATTTTCTGTTTGTCAGGCTGAGCGAAGTCGAAGCCCGCAAAGTATTGACATAAGGTAAAGACACGAAGTGAAGCTTCTTAGTTAGGTCATTTTGACAAAAAATGAATATGAAATATTGGAATTTGGAATTTAAAAAATTTGGAATTTGTTTTTTAAAATCAAAAATAAAAGTGTTTGAAATAATAACCGCCAATCATGAAAATGAAATTTACGACTGCTATTTTCCAGATCATTTTTTTGTAATTTCTAGATTTATCTAAGAAATGAAAAGCTATAAAAACGAAGAGTAAAAGACAAGTAAAAATCGCTGGATACATTTTAAAAGCGGCTGAAAATTCGCCTTGAAAAAGTAAGAATAAAGACCGCTGAAATCCGCATCCTAAACAGTCAAAACCAAAGACGGTTTTGAACAGGCAGGGGATCATATATTTCTCTAAACTCATGGCAGATCTTTTTGCAATTTTACTAAAAAAATATGACAAAGCTTTGAGGCACTATAGAAGTAGTAGTCTAAAGTTTTATATTTTTGAAATCTTAAAAAAGGGAAGAGATGAAGACTTTTAAAATTATAATAATGATTCTTGCGATTTCGGTTGCGTTATACGAACAGGTTTCGGAAGAAAAAAACATTTATATCATGATTGGTGCAATTGTGGTTTTTATGTCTGGAATGATGCAGCTGAGTGCAAAAACACCAAGTAAACATAACGATAAAGAAGAGTAGGATGCTGACAAAAGGAGATAAGGTTTCGGTACTCGACGAAGCCATAAACGGAACAGTGGTTTCGGTTAAAAATAATGAAGTTTTAATCGAAACAGAGGACGGATTCATGATGACATTTTTAGTCAACGAATTAATTAAACTACAAGAAACCAGTGATTTAATGAATTCTATTAAAAGAATTGATTTAGATGAAGCTTCAAAAGATAAAATCGAGCCAAAACCGAGAAGTTTTGTAAAAGAAAAGAAAGAAAAACGCGATTTTGGTGTTCCAGAATTTGATTTGCATATCGAAAAATTGGTTCCTAATAAACGGGGAATGTCCAACTACGATATTTTGACACTGCAGACCGAAACGGCAAAAAGACATATCGAATTTGCGATTAGAAACCGCATCCCGAAAATCGTTTTTATTCATGGTGTTGGTGAAGGAATTTTAAAAGCGGAACTTGATTTTTTATTGGGTCGTTATGACGGAATTGATTTTCAAGATGCCAATTATCAAAAATATGGTCTTGGTGCTACTGAAGTTTATATAAGGCAAAACAATAAATAAAGAGGTATTTCTTAACTGCACAAGCTTCATTTTAGAGCATAAAAAAACGTCTGTTTTTTGTCCTGATTTCGTTGTAAAATCATTTCAAAAAACAGACGTTTTTTTGTAAGAATTATTTCTGCCTATTTCTTTTAGAAAACGATACTTTTGGTTGGTTGTTATCTAGTTATTTTACCAAGAAGGAAATTGCTTCCAAGTTTAAAATTGCTCTTTCCTTTTTCTAAAATTACATTTTTAAGTACGATTGTGTGTGTGTACACTCCTGCAGTTACTGTAGTTGTTACTTCAATCATGCCGCTTTGATTTTCTACACCAAGCTGACCAGTCCATGTTTCTGCAATTGTTGGTGCGCTTGGTTGTGGAGAGGCACAAATAAACCCTTCAGTAATAGTACCAGTACCTTCTTTTGCGGTTTTGTAAAATACTTTATTTTGAGTAGCCGTTATGTAGCGTACACGTGGCTGGTTGCTAGGAGTAGCTTCATTGACAAATAATGTTGGATCAATATCATCAATTGATAAATAGAATCCAACGTTATAATTGTAAACCCTTTTTATGTCGGTACATTCATGAGCAGCATTATTTGGATCCGTTATGAAAGTTAAATTGGCTGTAGGTACGGTAGTCTTATATGTTCCAAATTTAAATTCTGCTTCTGTCTGATTTCCTGATGGTTTTGCAAATGTTATGTTTCTAAAAATAATACTGTGCTCATAACCATTTATTCTTGTGCTTCCGTCTACTGCACTTGAGTCTACTAGCTGAGTCGTTTCAATTTCAATTATTCCATCGATTCCATTCCATTCTTCAGTTACTCTTGGGGTCGTCGGTGGAATTGCACCGCAAATATTAGGTGTTGCAACGGTTCCGTCATAGGCTCTATAAACTACACGATAAGAACCGCTACCTTTTGAGTCGATTGTATAAATGTTTGTTCCTTGATCATTCTTAATTGCTCCTTCTGGCATTTGAAGCAATAATGCTTCTTGAGATTTTAGTTTATAAATCAAAGTATTTGTTGTAGGATCGCAGGCTTGAGAATTTTCAACATCTGCAAAATCTATTTGGTCTACAGTTAAATCTCCATCATCGCATCCATTCAAGAAAAGAGCAAACAATAGGAGGGCAGCATATTTTTTCATCGTAAAAATTATTTGGGTCAAAAATAGTGAAAAAATTGCCAAATGATATTTAAGATTTGACAATTGATATTTCTTAACTTTGCAACAATGAAAAAAGTATATCTAGATAATGCCTCAACAACTGCCATGCGTCCCGAAGTAATTCAGGAAATGACAAAAATAATGCTTGAGGATTACGGAAATCCGTCGTCTACGCATAGTTTTGGACGAAATGGTAAGACAATATTAGAACTTTCAAGAAAGAGTATTGCAAAGCACTTAAATTGCACGGCTCAAGAAATTATTTTCACTTCTGGTGGAACGGAAGCTGACAACTGGATTCTGCGCTCTGCTGTTGAAGATTTAAAAGTAGAAAGAATTATTACTTCCAAAATCGAACATCATGCTGTTTTGCATACCGTTTGGGTGCTGCAGGAAGAATATAATATTCAAGTCGATTATGTTAAGGTAAATGCAGACGGAAGTTTAGATTTAACGCATTTGTCTAATTTATTGGCTGAAGAAAAAAAGACTTTGGTCAGTTTAATGCATGTAAATAACGAAACAGGAGCTATTTTAGATTTAGATCGTGTGGGAGTGATTTGCAAGCAATACAACGCTTTATTTCATTCAGATACGGTTCAGTCTATCGGAAAAACGGAAATCGACCTGCAAAAGACTCCTGTTGATTTTATTTTAGCTAGCGCTCATAAATTTCATGGACCAAAAGGCGTCGGATTTGCTTTTATTCGAAAAAACTCTGGTTTGCAGCCATTACTTTTTGGAGGCGAACAAGAAAAAGGTCTTCGTGCTGGAACCGAAGCGGTGCATCAGATTGCCGGAATGGCAAAAGCTTTGGCTATTTCGTATGAAAAACTAGACGAAGAAAGAGCCTATATTTCAGAGTTGAAAAATTATCTGATTGAACAATTAGAGCTTCATTTTCCAGATTTTAGAATTAATGGAAAAAAAGACGATTTCTATAATATCATCAATATCATTCTGCCTTTTTCATCAGACAAAACGTCGATGCTGCTTTTTAGTTTGGATATGAAAGGAATTGCGGTTTCTAGAGGAAGCGCGTGCCAATCTGGAAGTATAAAACCTTCTCATGTTTTAAACGAAATGCTTTCGGAGACGGATTTAAAATTACCAAATCTCCGAATTTCATTTAGTCATTACAACACCAAAGAAGATATCGATTGGCTGATTGAGAGTTTGAGTTCTGTTTGATGCTAAGCTACTAAGGTTCTAAGCTCCTAAGTTTTTTAATCTAAGTTCTAAATTCTAAAATCTACAATCTAAAATTTATTTACGAATAACTTTAACCTGCGAGTCGTTGGTTAATTTGATTATGGTAGAAGATTTTCCGTTTATTTTATCTTGGTTTAGTTTTACCACATAATCAACTCCATTGATGATTTCCGGGCTAATGTCTTTGAAAGCAATTGGTGTAGGCTGTCCTGAAATATTGGCTGAAGTCGAAACCAAAGGCTTTTTCATTCTTTCCATCAATTTGTAGCAGAAAGGTTCTTTTACTAGACGAACTCCCAGAGATTTGTCTGCTGCAATAATATTTGGAGCAACATTTCTAGCATCATCCAGAATTAAAGTAGTAGGTTTATCAGATAGCTCCCAGATTTGCCAAGCCACTTCAGGAATGTTTTTAAATACGTTGTACATCATCTTTTCGCCATTCATCAAGACAATCATGCTTTGTGTTTCGGCGCGCTGTTTCAATTTGTAGATTTTAGCAACAGCTTCAGCATTGGTGGCATCACAGCCAATTCCCCAAACCGTATCTGTCGGGTACAAAATTATACCTCCATTTTTAATTATTTCGTATGCGTTGATGATTTCCTCGTTCATTTGACAAATTATTTTTAAGATTACAAAGTTATAAATTTTACTTGTAATTGCTTTTGATCGTATTTGTAAATAGAAAATCTATTACCTAATAAAAAAAGAGATGTTTATGATTTTTTGGCTGAAGATTTTAGTTTTGTTTTAGCCAATTCCATCATCGGGTGCTCAATGTATTTGAATGCCAATTGGCTGATAAAAATTAACGGGAAAACACAGCATGCTATTATAGACCAGAATTCAAAATCAGTTAATTTTTTAGCTCTTTCAAATCCGATAATGAAATAGAAAACTACAAATAATAAAGTTCCGTGGAGCAAATAAATACTATACGTAATTTGTCCAAATTTGCGCGAAAAAGCACTGGATAGAATTCCGAAGAAATTATTTCCAGATGCAATTATGATAAATACTATCGATGTGATAATGATCGGGATTGGTTTTCTGCCGCTATTGAAGAAATAAATGGAGCATGCAATTAGGATAATAGCTAGAAAAGTATATTTTTTCTGTTTTAAAACACTTCCAAATATATTTTTATTAATTAATACAGCTGCAATAATACCACCCAAAAAAGGGAAGAAGTGCCTTAAAGAAGATCCGTTTATAATCATGATAAGAGCAGCTGTTGCAGTAAATAGTATTAATGTCTTGTAATTTATTTTGATTTTAAAAAACAGTGCAATAAGAGGCAGTAAAAAATAGAAAGCCCATTCGTAAGGCAATGTCCAAGTTACGCCAGCGTTTAGCAGGTAGCTATCTTCTAATCCGTTAATGTTTAATCCTTTTTTAACATTAAAAAACAGCCATGAAAGTATGCTTTTTATGTTTTCGAATAAAGGAATTTTTGAGGTGAAATTGGTTAAATAACCGGCAATAAAAAAGATAATGCCAACAGAAACGAGATACATTGGGAAAAGTCTATATGCACGCGCACTGATGTAAGCTCTCCAATTGATTTTTTTGTTTTTACTGTTTATTAATTTTAAAGTGAATAAAAAAGCAGTAATTACAAAGAAAAAAGCAACAGTAGTTTGTCCAAAATGATTAAATAAATTGGATTTTGGTTCATTCCATTCGCCGCTTTGAAGAAAAAATCTCCAGATATAGCTATGGTGCAAGAAAACAAAAAAAGCGAGATAACCTCTTAAGCCATCAATTTCAGGATAACGCACATCTACTACATCTATTTTTACCAATTTGTTTGTTAGCAGTACAGAAATAATTAAGGCAAATAGGATGAAAACTAAATAAATAGTAAATGTCATTTTTGGAAATAAATTTATTTGTGGATTTTTTTAACAGTTTTTAAACTTTTGCAAACATAGTGAACCGATTTTGCATGCAAAAATATTACGGTTAAAATTATCTTAAATAAATTGAATCTTACAAGACCAAACTTTTGAGCCTAATATTATAAAGTATTATTCTCTAGTATAACATGATTTGTCCAGCCTTTTAAAGTGTATTGATTAAAAATCGCATCTGGAATTTTTTCATATTCGTTTTTGAAAAAATCCATTGGAATGAACGGGTTTTTTTCATCAATAATTAGAATGTTATTTGGGTTATAAAAATCGTAATTTTTAATATCCGCATTGGTGGTGATAAGTTTTTTTTCTAAACCTAAACTTTCAAAAACTCTAAAAGTAAGTCCGTTTTGACCAAGTCGGTTAATGTCTAAAAGGACTTTTGAGCGGTTGATGTAATCATTCACTTCGCTCAAAGGCATGTGGCTTCGTATGTAAGTAATATTTTCATCATTGTCCTGCTGTTTTTTATCATAAACAATGAATTTGAATTTTGCATTCTGCGAAGCCAAATTGGCCGCAATTCTTTTTAAAATCGGAAGCCTTTTGTCAATCGAACTGATATTGAAAACATCGTATTCGAATTGATCGGTATGAATTGCGTTTTCAGAATTGTAAATCCAGTTTGGAGCAAATTTTAAATTGAAATTTTCGCAGTCTTCTTTTTCAAAAGAATAAACTTCATCAAAACAATGCAAAACCCTTTTAATTTTTGGACAGCGATAAATATTATCATTAAAAAAGCCAATCGATTTTTTAGTGTAATTTTTAAATTCTAAAATGCTTTTTGGTGTTATAAAATCGCCTTTTATTGTTAAAATCACATCTTGAACCTGATCATTTTTCTTTAATTCATTGACGATTTCTTTTCCGTAATGCTGATGTTTTAAGTTTGTTTTGAAGAACGCTTTTAAGATCACATTGTACGCTTTATGAAATACAGAAGGATATTTGTATTTGAAAGTGTTGAAGTCAATATGACGAACAATATGGCCCTGTTTTTCTAAGTCAGTAGCGATATGTTTGTTGAGTCCCCAGTTGTCTAAACTTATAAGAGTAATATGCATTATCTTGAAAATAGTTTTTATTAGTTGGTAAAACTAGCTAAATTTGCTGAAACAATTTTTATGATTTTAAGATTAAATCGCGGATATGAAAAATTTGAAAATATTCTTCTTGAATATATTCGTTTTTTTAATACAAAAGGAGAAGACTTTGTAATTGGCCAGCGCAATCAGATAAAACTTTTTGATTTAGATGATAAAAAAATCAATATCAAATCGTTTAAAGTTCCGCATCTTATCAATAAAATTGCATATAAATACTTCAGAAAATCAAAAGCAAAACGCTCTTTTGAGTTTGCAAATAAATTGCTGGAATTAGGTGTTGGAACTCCAAAACCTATTGCATTTGCCGAGTTTTCGTCTTTAATCGGTTTAGAAAAAAGCTTTTATGTGAGCGAGCAGCTAGAATGCGATCTTACGTATAGAGAATTGGTAGAAATTCCCGATTTTCCAGATCGCGACAATATTTTGAGACAATTCACCAAATTTAGTTTTGATCTTCACGAAAAAGGAATTGAATTCTTAGACCATTCGCCAGGAAATACTTTAATAAAAAAGAATGCCAGCGGAAATTATGATTTCTTTCTGGTAGATTTGAACAGAATGGAATTTCATGATGCTATGTCTTTTGAAATGCGTATGAAAAACTTATGCCGACTAACTCCGTTGAAAGAAATGGTGGCGACAATGAGTAACGAATATGCTAAATATTATAACGCGCAACCAGAAGAGAAGATTTTCGAAACTTTATGGAAAGAAACTTCCGATTTTCAAGAGAAGTTTTATAGAAAAAAACGTCTGAAAAAGAAACTTAAATTCTGGAAGAAGTAAGTCTTCTTAATTCTTTATAGCGAATAAAAACGCTATAAGCATTCAAATAACATATTGTTACGCCTTTCTTTCCGTCCAAAAAGCCAAAACGGATTAGAAATTGGTACAAAAAAGTATAGAAAGGATGTAAAATCTGTAGTAAGAAATATGGTTTTATTCCTTTTGCAAATTTTTCATTGGCTTTCAGGATTCCATAATTATACATTTTCGATTTATAATCTGAATAAGAAGAATACGAAAAATGTATTATTTTGTTATTTAAAGCAGAAATTGGCCCATTTACAATTAATTTTTCATGAACGGTTCTTTCTTCATTATATCGACATTTTGATTTGTTAAAAAGTCTGAAAATTTTATCAGTCTGCCAGCCGCTAAAATTCAGTCTACTATTTTCGAACATAAAAATGCGATAGATAAAATAGGCGCTTGCGGCGTTTTCAGAATCAATGGCTGTAATAATTTCAGATTTTAATTCAGATGTCAATCTCTCGTCAGCATCAATAAATAAAACCCATGTATTTTTAGCTTGATCTAAAGCAAAATTTCGCTGAGAAGTATAGTCAACAAAAGTATTCTGAATGAGTTTTACATTTTTAAAAGAGTCAACAATACTAATCGTTTTGTCGGTACTATAAGAATCAATAACAATGATTTCGTCAGCAAAATCAATATCTTCTAGAAGCGATTTTATATGCTGTTCCTCATTAAGCGTAATAATCAATACTGATAATTTTTGCTTTTCACTATTCATTGTTGCGGCCTTTATTTTCTCAATTTTTATATTCTTGAAAATAAGTCTCTAATTTTTTAAGCATAAGTTCCAATGGATATTCAGCATAATATTCAAAAGTGTGATCTTTAATGTATTGTTCGGTATGTTTTTCGTAGATTTCAGGTTTTAAATCTTTTAAGTGAACCGAAACATTTTTTGCTTCATTTTCAAACAATTGCCATGTTTCTTTTCGAACAGAAGGAGTAAAAATAGAAAAAGTTGGAATTTCTAATGCTTTTGCCATATTTACAGCGCCTCCTTCGTTTCCTATCAGCATTTCGCATTGAGACAATATTGCTAAAAACTGACGTAAATCAGTAGCGTATAAATCAAAAATAATATGCTTTTTAGTTTCTTCAGAACAATAATTGTAAACCTCCAAAGCTTGCTCTTTTTGGTTTGGAATATAATTAAAGAGAATAGTAGCGTTTGTCTTGGCTACTGTAAAATCAATAATTTTTGCCATTCCTTCAAGCGGATAGGTTTTGTAATGCTCGCTTCCTAAAATTCCAAACATAATCAGCGGTTTTTCAGGATCTATATTGTAGCTGCTTAAAAGCTGTTTTGCTTCTGCAATTTCAGAATCTTTTAAAAAGATTTTTGGCTTTACATTCGTTATTTTTTCAGTAAAAAAAGGCTTCAAAAGCAATAATCTGTTTTCAATTGCCAAGCCATATTCTGATTTTATAGCGTCAAAACGCTCGTAACTGTAATTGTAAAAAATATTAGAATACCATTTATGGTACGAAACTTTATATTTTGCTCCAGAGAAAAAAGTGATCAAATTAGTTCCTAATTTGCTATAGACATCAATAACAGCATCGTATTTTTTTCTTCGAATTTCAAAAATGAATTTAATAAACCCAAAAGTCGATTTTCGGATTTTATTAGTTACCGGAATAATGTTATCAATATTCGGATTTTCTTTCAGAACATCAATCGAATTAGGATAACACATATAGTCAATTGTAGAGTCAGGGAACTTCTCTTTTAGATTGTTACAAATAATTGTGCTCGTCAAAACGTCTCCAATTCTTTTCTGCTGAATGACTAATATTCTCATCTGGGGTTTGTTCAATTTAGAGGCTAAAATACAAACTATTTTACGAAGTGTACAAGTGATGGCGGTAATAAGATTAAACTAAATTAAAAAGTTATATTTTTGTGCTCAACAAATTAAAATTAACAATGGGAATTAGCGGTTTGGTTATTACTTTCAATGAAGAAAAAAACATTGGAAAATGTATAGATGCCTTATTTAAAGTTTGTGACGAAGTTATTATTGTAGACTCTTTCAGTAAAGATCGTACAGTCGAAATAGCGAAAGAAAAAGGAGCGCAGGTTGTTCAGCAGGCATTTTTAGGAGATGGTCCGCAGCGTACACACGGGTTGCCTTTTTGTAAAAACGACTGGATCTTGAACCTTGATGCTGATGAGTTTCTGGATAAAGATGCTGAAGATTTTATTCTAAAGAAAAAATATTTGGAAGGAAACTATGATGCGATGAGTTTTAGAGTTAAAAACTTTTTAGCTGATAAATTGATTGATTTTTCAGGATGGTATCCAGATCATAAAGTTCGTTTTTTTAATAAACAAACGGCTCATCCTTCAGATTCTAAGGTGCATCAGAAAATTGTAACTCAGAATGAAAAAAAAGTTGCAGTACACATTCTGCATTACGGTTGGGATTCTTTCGATCAGATTATTGCTAAAAAGAACCAATATTCTGGCTGGCATGCCCAGCAATTATATGATCAGGGAAAAAGAATTAATGCTTTTAAACCTGTCCTTAACGGAACTGTAGCTTTTATTCGTTGTTATTTCTTTAAAAAAGGAATTTTCAATGGTCTTGACGGATTATCAATCGCAATGATTCAGGCTTTTTTCTCTTATATGAAATATGCCAAACTTATTAAACTTCAAAAAAGTAAAAAGTAATAAATAATTAAACTACAAATAAAAAAATCCAAATTCCAATCGATAATCAATTGGAATTTGGATTTTTAATTTTGGATCTTTTTAAAATCTATACTGCCACGTCGTATTCACGAAGCGCATTGTTTAAAGAAGTTTTTAAATCTGTAGATGGTTTACGAGTTCCAATGATTAAAGCGCAAGGAACTTGGTATTCTCCAGCTGCGAATTTTTTAGTGTAGCTTCCAGGAATAACTACAGAACGAGCAGGCACATAACCTTTCATTTCAACTGGCTCATCACCTGTAACATCGATAATTTTTGTAGAAGCTGTCAAGCATACGTTAGCTCCAAGAACTGCTTCTTTTCCAACGTGAACACCTTCAACAACGATACAGCGAGAACCGATAAAAGCACCGTCTTCAATAATAACTGGAGCAGCTTGCAATGGCTCAAGAACACCACCAATACCAACACCACCGCTTAAGTGTACGTTTTTACCAATTTGAGCACAGCTTCCTACGGTTGCCCAAGTATCAACCATTGTTCCTTCATCAACATAAGCACCAATGTTTACGTAACTTGGCATTAAGATTACACCGCTAGAAATATAAGCACCGTAACGAGCAACAGCATTTGGCACCACACGGATTCCTTTTTCAGCATAATTTCTTTTTAGCAACATTTTATCGTGGTATTCAAAAATACCAGATTCCCATGTTTCCATTTTTTGAATCGGGAAATACATTACAACCGCTTTCTTAACCCATTCGTTTACCTGCCATTTGTCTCCAACTGGTTCAGCAGTACGCAGTTTTCCTGCGTCTACCAATTCGATAACTTCTCTAATGGCATCAGTAGTTGTAGTTTCTTGCAATAAAGCTCTGTTTTCCCAAGCTTGTTCAATTATAGTCTGTAAAGAATTCATACGTTTAATTTTTTGGCAAAGATAACGTATTTGTAGAAATGCGGAAAAGCAAAACGGATTGAAAATGTTACAGATTTAACTTTTTGTTTCTTATTTGTAAAAGAATAACAGTACCACGATATTGATTTTTATAATTACCCTCTAAAAGTTTTTTTTATGTCAAAATATGACAAAAGTCAGGCTTTGTGTTTTTTCTTCGCTTTAATTTCGCAGTGTTGATCAACATTCCATTCCATAAATAATCATATAAGCAGTAAAATATGAATCAAGAAAATCACCTTCAAAACAGAGTAATTATAGACAAAGAAGTAAGCTGGGATAAAACTCAGGTTATTATGAGTAAAACAAATGCTTACGGTATTATAGAATATGCCAACGAAGTTTTTGTAGATGTTTGTGGTTACGAAGATTATGAGTTAATGGGGCAGCCCCATAATATTATACGTCACCCAGATATGCCAAAAGTAATTTTTAAAGTGCTTTGGGAGAATCTTAAAAACGGGAAAAACTTTCACGCTATTGTAAAAAATCTTGCAAAATCTGGAAGATATTATTGGGTAATTACAGATTTTGAAATCGCCCGTGACGAAAACGACGTTATTGTAAATTATTTCGGAAGAAGACAAGCTGTGCCGCAAGAAGTAATTGCGATGCATATTGAGCCTTTGTATAAAAAGTTATTGCAGATTGAAGCTGCAAGCGGAGTTGAATTTAGCGAAAAGTACTTAATTGGATTCTTAGAAGAGAGAAAGAGAACGTACGTTGAGTATATTAAGGAGCTGATTTTCGAACACGAAAAATCACAATCTAAGTTTGCTACTTACACAGAAGAAGAGGATGCAGGAGAAGAAGAACATAGAGGTTTTTTCGGCCGACTGTTCGGAAGATAAATTGAGTTATTTTTTAGGTTTGAATATTTGGATAAAGTCCGTCTTGAATTTTTCAAGGCGGATTTTTTATAAAGTTCAAATTGATTTTTTGATTGAAGTAAACTATTGAATAATATTTTGAAGTAAATTTGCTAAAAAATAAAAATGCCAAGAATCCTTTCAATAGATTACGGACAAAAACGTACAGGAATTGCAGTTACAGACGAAATGCAAATTATTGCTTCAGGTTTAACAACAATTCCTACTCATACTTTAATTGACTTTTTAAAAGATTATTTTGCTAAAGAAAAAGTCGAAGCGGTTTTGATTGGCGAACCAAAACAAATGAACGGTCAACCATCTGAAAGCGCTTCTGTAATCAATGGCTTTGCGACTCATTTCTCGAATATTTTTCCAGACATGAAAGTCATTCGTGTTGACGAGCGTTTTACTTCAAAAATGGCATTTCAAACTATGATCGACAGCGGTTTAAGTAAAAAGCAGCGTCAGAACAAAAGTTTGATAGACGAAATTTCTGCTACAATTCTGCTTCAAGATTATCTTTCCGCAAAAAAATAACGCTGTTGGTCGTATTTTTTATTTATAATTTAATGGTTTTTAGAAAATCCTAACTTTTATCATGTAAAAATTAGTTTTTTTTTGCAATTAAAAAAGTACCTTTGCACTTTAAATAAAAATACTGTTATGCCTGACGAAACCATACGTTCAAATAGTGATGTAGTACTCATTGGCGCTGGAATAATGAGTGCCACTCTCGGAGTAATTTTGAAAGAATTACAACCAGATATAAAAATTGAAATTTACGAAAGATTAGATGTTGCCGCAGCTGAAAGCTCTGATGCTTGGAACAATGCAGGAACCGGACATTCTGCTTTTTGTGAATTAAATTATACTCCAGAAAAGGCAGACGGTAGCATAGATCCTAAAAAAGCAATAAGCATTGCCGAATCATTTGAGATTTCTCGTCAGTTTTGGTCTTACTTAGTGCAGCAAAATAAAGTGCCGTCTCCGGATAATTTTATTAAAAGCGTGCCTCATATGAGTTTTGTGTGGGGAGATAAAAACGTAAATTATTTAAAAAAGAGATTTGAAGCGTTGCAAAGCAATCCGATATTCTCTGATATGACTTTCAGTACCGATTTTGAGCAGCTTCAAAAATGGATGCCATTGGTAATGGAAGGCAGAAGCGCTGATGAAAAATTAGCTGCAACACATATGGAAATTGGTACCGATGTTAATTTTGGTGCTTTAACAAGAAGTATGTTCAATTACTTAGCAAAACTAGACGGTGTTTCTCTGTTTTTTAATCATGAAGTTAAAAAACTAAGACAGCGTGAGGATAAATCTTGGAGAATTAAAATTAAAGATTTGTCTACTGGAAATACTCGCAAAGCATACACTAAATTTGTATTTATTGGAGCAGGTGGAGGTTCGTTGCCTTTATTAGAAAAAGCAAATGTGCCAGAAGGGCATGGATATGGAGGTTTCCCAGTAAGTGGGCAATGGTTAAAATGTACAAATCCAGAGGTAATTGCAAAACACGCAGCAAAAGTGTACGGAAAAGCAAGCGTTGGTGCTCCGCCAATGTCTGTTCCGCATATTGACACTCGTGTAATCGATGGAGAAAAAGCACTTCTTTTTGGACCTTTTGCAGGATTCTCAACTCGTTTCTTAAAAAATGGTTCTTATTTGGATTTGCCTTTGTCTATTAAACGTAACAATTTAATTCCGATGCTAGCTGCTGGATATCACAATATTCCATTAACGAAATATTTGATCGAGCAAGTTCGTCAGTCTCCAAAAGACAGAATGAAAGCTTTACGCGAATATCTTCCGACAGCACGTTCAAAAGACTGGAAATTAGAAAAAGCAGGTCAGCGTGTTCAGGTTATTAAGAAAGACGAAAAAGAAGGTGGAGTTTTAGAGTTTGGTACCGAAGTAATCAATACGCATGATGGAACTTTAGCGGTTTTATTAGGAGCTTCTCCGGGTGCATCTACTGCCGTAGCAATTATGGTTGACTTGATCAGCAGATGCTTTACCAACCAAATTAAAACACCAGAATGGCAAGCAAAATTAAAAACGATGATTCCTTCTTACGGTCAGACTTTAAATGATAAGCCAGAACTTTTACAAGAGCTTAGAAAACAAACAGCAGAAGTTTTAAAATTAAAATAAGCTTCTCTTTATTTAAATAAAAAAAAACAAATCCAGATGAATTAATCTGGATTTGTTGCTTTTAGGTCGGTTGTGTTTTTTAGGATTTTTTCTGCCAGATTGCTCATCCAGATCAGTTGTTCGATAACCATTTGTGCTTCCTGCATTTTGGCTTGACGGGTTTCTTTATCGAGATCATCGTCTTCTGCTAAACGTGTAAAATGTTTTCGTTTAAGTTCTTCAAATTGTAAAGTCACATCTTCTTTTTCAAAAAAAGTATCTTGTATAATAACTTCATTTCTTAGAATAGAAATAGAATGGTCCAGATTGGCAAGAATAGTCTTGATGATATAATTGAAAGAATCAGATGCAGAAGTGGTTTGATGTGACTGAATATATGTCGACAACGAAGCTAAAGCAGACAATAGCGAATGATTTAAAACAACCAATTTGTTGACCAAAGGCATTGTTTTTTGTTTCGATTTTGGTTCTTGCATCATACGCTGAAAAGATGTCATCAGATTTCCTATTTCAACAAAAGCATTTTTTCGCGCAAGGCGGTAAGAAGTAGGAACTTCTCCTTTTTTATTATAAAAATCAGCAATTTCTTTTAAATAATTTCTATTAGCACGAATCGAATTTTCTATATGTATAGGCGTATTAATGAATTCCCAAGCAGGCCATAAAAACTGATTAGCAATAAAGGCTAAAACAGCTCCTGCAAGAGAATCTAAAATTCTGTATTGAATTACCTCATTAATATCTGGTGTTAAAATTCCGTAAATAAACACCACATACATTGTAACAAAAGTTGCGCTTATTTTGTAATTAATTTGAGTAAATGAAATCCCTAGAAGCATACAGATAATAGAGAAAATACTCAGCGCAACATGATTCTGAATAACAGAAACGATTCCGAATGCTAAAATTCCTCCCAAAACAGTTCCGAACATTCTGTTATAAGATCGCTCTTTAGTTAAGCCATAACCAGGTCGCATGATTACGACAATTGTTAGCAAAATCCAATATACATTTTGAAACGGCAATACCTGTCCGAGAAAAAAGCCAATCAGAATTGTAATGGTTAATCGTATTGAATGCCTGAAAATAGAAGAAGAATAACTCAGATTCTCAATTAAAGTACGAATTGGATAATATTGCGGTGTAAGGAATTTTTCAAGTTCTTTGTCCTTATCTTTTAGTTTGTAAGACTGCATTGCCAAAGAAAGCGCACGTTGGATGGTTTTGATTTTTCCAACTTGATTTTTGGCGTATTTCAGCATATTGGTTAGCATTAGAACGCCTTCTGCCGCTTCTTCTTTTCCTAATGTTTTTTCGTAATCAAAAATGGCAAATTCAAGAGCATCCAATTCATTTTTCAAATCCTGTTTGTCCACGTAAACGCTAATATGGCTTACATTTTTTGAAAGTTTTTTTAAAGTTGAAGCCAGTTTATACGCAACATTTTGGTAGGTTCTTAAAACATCGGGATGTCCGGCAAATTTTTCATGAATTTTGCTATGGTCAAAAGAGGTATAAAGCGCAAGTTCTTGAATTTCGACCAATGTAATAAATACCAAAAGCATTTTTCGGTTCTGGCTCGTAATTCCAGACGAATTCTGATTCCCAATCAGCATTTTTCTTAAATCTTCGTGAATCAGATTTAATTCAACCTGCAAAGCCAATTGTTTTTCGATAATGGCTCTTCTGTTGGCTTCAGGACTCCATAAATCACCTCTTAATTTAAGGTATTTCGCAGTAAGTTTTATTCCTTCGGCAATTTGTAATTCTACATATTTATAAGGTTGTACAAAATGAAAAACAAGAGATACTATAAGGTATAAAATTCCTCCAATAAAAATAAAGCCCGAATATTGAAAAGCTTCCCAACCTTCGTGCAAATGCCCAAAAGAAAGGGAAATTGATAGTAATGCAGAAAAGGAGATTAAAGTCGCTCTTTGCCCGTAAACCGAAATCATCGAACATAAAAACAGCAGAAAACCTAAGAAAATGTAAAACAGAAAGGGAAATGGATAAACGAGATTTACTAAAAGATTAACACCAGAAACAATAAAAGAAGCGGCAATTAAACCTTTTATTTTATGGCCCAGAGAACTCGGAATATCGCTGGGATAAGTATAAAAAGCACCAAGCGCAATGGTAAAACCAATTTCAAAATGACCTAGAAAATTTAAAACCAAAACAGGAACAACAGAAGCAATAGTTACTTTAGAGGCATTGAGAAATGAAGTGCTGTTTGTAAATTTTGAAATTTTGTCAATCATAAAGAGAGGTTTACTAACAAAGATAAGAATTGTAAGAGTGATTTTGGCATAATTATAGCTGAGATTTTTAGTAGCTTGTAAAAAATATGATATAATACCGTATAAGAATTATTCATTGACTATTTTTTACTATTTTTGCCAGCTGAAATATCAGAACTTTAATTCTGTTTTTGCAGCACATAAAAACATAAATAAAAACAAATGATTTTACCAATTGTAGGATACGGTGATCCTGTTTTAAGAAAAGTAGGGCAAGATATTACACCAGAATATCCAAACCTAAAAGAAACGATCGCAAATATGTACGAGACGATGTACAATGCGTATGGAGTTGGACTTGCAGCACCGCAGGTTGGACTGCCAATTCGTTTGTTTGTTATAGATACAACGCCTTTTAGTGATGATGAGGATCTTCCTTCAGAGGAACAAAAAGATTTGAAAGGTTTTAAAAAGACTTTTATCAATGCTAAAATCGTAAAAGAAGAAGGAGAAGAGTGGGGATTTAATGAAGGATGTTTGAGTATTCCTGATGTGCGTGAAGACGTTTACAGAAAACCAACTGTTACAATCGAATATTGTGAAGAAGATTTCGTAATGAAAACGGAAGTATTTGACGGATTAATCGCAAGGGTTATCCAGCACGAATATGACCATATTGAAGGAATCTTGTTTACAGATAAAATCTCATCTCTAAAAAAGCGTTTAATCCAAAAGAAATTGAAAAATATTACTGAGGGAAAAACGTTTCAGGAATATAGAATGAAATTTTTCGCAGCTAAAAAAGCAAGATAAGTTTTCTAAATAGTTAGAAACAAAAAAATAAATCAAATTCTTAATACTAATTTTAATAAAAATGAATTTAACGAAAATTTTAGCCATTTCAGGAAAACCAGGTTTATACGAATTAAAAGTACAAACTCGTACAGGTTTTGTGGCGGAATCATTAATTGATGGGAAGAAGATTACTGTAAATCTAAAAAGCAATGTAAGTTTATTGTCTGAAATTTCGATTTATACTTATGAAGGTGAAAAACCGTTAACTGAAGTAATGCAGCAGATTGCCGTTAAAGAAAATAAAGGACAAGCTATCTCTCACAAAGAAGATAACGCTACTTTGTCTGCTTATTTCAAACAAATTCTTCCAGATTATGATGAAGAAAGAGTTTATCCATCAGATATCAAAAAAGTATTAAACTGGTACAACACGCTTCAAGCAAAAGGTTTGGTTACAGATTTAGCTCCTGCAGTTGAAGAACCAAAAGAAGAAGCGCCAGCAGCTGCTGAAAAACCGAAAAAAGCGCCAGCAGCAAAAAAAGCTCCAGCAAAAAAGGCAGCTACTAAAAAAGAAGAATAATATTTTACATATTCAAAATTTAAAATCCTGTTGAGATGGTTTCTTGACAGGATTTTTTAATTTTACAGAATCGAGTTAAATCAAAAGAAACTTCAAAATGAGCAGAGAAAACCAGTTAAAAGCATTTGAAAGATTATTAAATATCATGGATGAACTTCGTGAGCAGTGCCCGTGGGATAAAAAACAAACTCTGCAGACCTTAAGACATCTAACAATCGAAGAAACCTACGAATTGGGAGATGCTATTTTGGACAATGATTTAAATGAAGTTAAAAAAGAACTCGGAGATTTACTGCTTCATATTGTTTTTTATGCGAAAATAGGAAGTGAAACCAATGATTTTGACATTGCTGATGTGTGCAATGAAATCTGCGAAAAGCTGATTCACCGTCATCCTCATATTTATGGAGATGTAAAAGTCGAAAATGAAGAAGAAGTCAAACAAAATTGGGAAAAACTAAAACTGAAAGAAGGTAAAAAATCAGTTCTAGAAGGCGTTCCAAGAAGTCTTCCAGCTTTGGTTAAAGCAAGCAGAATTCAAGACAAAGTAAAAGGTGTGGGCTTTGACTGGGAAGAACCTCATCAAGTTTGGGACAAAGTGCAAGAAGAATTACAAGAATTACAAGACGAAGTAAAAACAGGTAATCAAGATAAAATTGAAGACGAGTTTGGAGACGTGCTGTTTTCTATGATTAATTACGCAAGATTTTTAAACGTAAATCCAGAAGATGCTTTAGAACGAACTAATAAAAAGTTTATTAAACGCTTTCAGTATTTAGAAAGTAAAGCAAATGAATTAGGAAAACCATTAATGGATATGACGCTAACAGAAATGGATGTTTTCTGGAATGAAGCTAAAAAACTCTAGTTATCTGCTAATTTCTTTAAAGCACGAACGTCTTTAAGCATAATTTTTTTACCGACTAATTCGATTAATCCCAATTTATTAAAATCAGATAACAGACGAATACAGCTTTCTGTAGCAGTACCAATAATGCCGGCAAGTTCTTCTCTTGTCAATTGCACTTTAAGCGTTTTATCGGTGTCTTCGCCAAATTCATCATGCAGGTGCAGTAGCGTTTCGGCAAGTCTTTGCTTTACTGTTTTTTGAACTAAAGCAATTTTTTCGTTTTCAGATTCTTTCAAATCTTCGCATACAGACTGCATCAGATTTAAAGAAAACTGATTGTTGTTGTTGAAGAAATTAATGATTTCTGTTTTAGGAATAAAACAAACCTCCATGTCGGCAATCGCTTTTGCAGTTAAGTTTGCCGGTTCGTTGCTAATCATAGAACGCTGTCCTAGAAGTTCACCAGATTTTACCAATTTTACAATTTGATCTTTTCCATTTGCACTCAGTTTAGAAAGCTTACCAACACCATCTTTTATGCAGAAAACGCCATTAGTCACTTCGCCTTCTTCAAAAATGGCTTCACCCTTTTTAATTTTGTAAGAGGTTTTACTGCTGGCCAATTTAATAACTTCGTCTTTATTAAGTGCTTTTAAAGAACTTAGCTGGCGTACTATGCATTGATCACATTTGTTCATGACAATAGTTGTTTGCTGCAAAAATAAGCATATTTAAGATTTTTAGCCATTATTATATCGTAAAATTATTATAAATTAGAATTGGCTTAAATTTCAGCTTTTTATTTTTAGTAAATTAGAATTCAATTTCAAAATTACATGACAATTATCATCTTAATAATTGTGCTTTAATTGGAAATTTGCGGCATATAAAAACAAGTTTATGAGGGAGCAAAGTTGTTTTCATTGTGGTTTATCTATTGAACAAAATGAAGAAATTGATTTTGACGATAAGAAGTTTTGTTGCACAGGCTGTAAAACGGTTTACGAAATTTTCAGCAGTAACGATCTGACTTCTTATTATGATTTTGAAAAGTCTCCGGGAGCCACACCGCAAGACATTAAAGGAAAATATGACTTTTTAGAAAACGAAGCCATACTTTCAAAAATTTTAGAATTTCAGGAAGGAAATACTTCAATTGTTTCGCTGAATATTCCACACATCCATTGCAGTTCTTGTATTTGGATATTAGAAAATTTAAATCGACTTCAGCCCGGAATCAGTACTTCTCAAGTTAATTTCCACGAAAAAAGAGTTAGAATTACCTTTAATTCGGATGTAGTTTCTTTAAAAGAAATCGCTTATCTCTTAAGTTCAATAGGCTATGAACCTTATATTAGTTTAGAAAATTACGGAACCGAAAAAGCAAAAATCGATAGAAGTCTAACCTATAAATTAGGTGTTGCATTCTTTTGCTTTGGAAATATTATGTTGCTTTCATTTCCAGAGTATTTTGAAATGAAAGAATTTTGGCTCGATAGCTACAAACCGTTTTTCAGGTTACTCATTTTTCTTTTAGCATTACCAAGTTTCCTATACTCAGCGAGCGGCTATTATATTTCTGCTTATCACAGCATTAGAACCAGAATGCTTAATATCGATGTTCCGATTGCTTTAGGGATAATTGTGATGTTTATCCGAAGTACTTATGATATGGTTATGGATCACGGTCCAGGGTTTTTTGACAGTTTGGCCAGTTTAGTGTTTTTTATGCTTCTGGGTAAAATGTTTCAGATTAAAACCTATAGTTTCTTAAGTTTCGAAAGAGATTTTAAATCTTATTTCCCAATCGCCGTTACCAAAATAAATAAAGACGCTTCAGAAGAAAACGTTGCCATTTATGATGTTTTAAAAGGAGACCGATTGTTAATCAGAAATCAGGAACTGATACCTGTTGATGGAATTTTAATTAGCGAAAGCGCAGAAATAGATTATAGTTTCGTAACAGGAGAAGCAGTGCCAATTACTAAAAAATCTGGAGATAAAGTATTTGCAGGAGGAAAGCAGATTGGAAAAGTAATCGAAATGGAAGTTTTGCATTCGGTTTCGCAGAGTTATTTGACGCAGTTATGGAGTAACGAAATTTTTCAGAAAAAAGTAGATCAGAAGCACAAGACCATAACAGACGCAATAAGCCGATATTTTACTCCGATTTTATTACTAATTGCATTTGCTGGTTTCGGTTATTGGATTTTTATTGATGCCAATACCGCTTTTAATGTTTTTACAGCGGTATTAATTGTGGCTTGTCCGTGTGCTTTGGCCCTTACTGCACCGTTTACTTTTGGAAACATATTGCGAATTTTGGGTAAAAAGAAATTTTATTTAAAAAACGCCATCGTAATAGAACAGCTTGCTAAAGTTGATACTATTGTTTTTGATAAAACAGGAACTATTACAACAAATAAGAAATCGAATATAATGTATGAAGGTAATCCTATTTCGGATTCACACATTCAGTTGATTAAAAATGTATTGCGAGGATCAAACCATCCTTTAAGCCGAATGCTTTATGATTTTCTTCCAGAAGCTAAACGTATTGCTGTAGATAATTTTCAAGAAATTACTGGAAAAGGGATTTTAGCAACTGCTGAAGGCAAAGAAATTAAAATTGGTTCTGGACAGTTTGTCAATGATATAGTTCTAGATGGTTCGGAAATTGAAAAAACAGCGTTGCATATTAAAATAGGAGAAGTTTATTTCGGAAAATATACTTTTCAAAATCAATATAGAGAAGGTTTAGAAGAGCTTTTTGCAAATCTGAGTAAAGAGTATAAAATCAAAGTGCTTTCGGGTGACAATGACGGAGAGAGAGCAAACTTAGAAGCTATTTTGCCAAAAGGAACCGAATTGATATTCAATCAAAAACCAGAGCAAAAATTGGAATACATCAAAAAACTTCAAGAAAAAGGCCAGAACGTAATGATGGTAGGCGATGGACTGAATGATGCGGGTGCTTTAGCGCAAAGTAATGTTGGTATTTCTATATCAGAAAATGTAAATGTTTTTTCGCCTGCCTGTGATGCAATTTTAGACGCTTCAGAGTTTTCCCGCCTTAATTACTTTTTAAAACTTTCTCATAAAGCTATTTCGATTATAAAAATGAGCTTTGGATTGTCATTGCTGTACAACGTCGTTGGGCTTGCATTTGCAGTTACGGGAAATCTGCTTCCATTAGTTGCAGCTATCATCATGCCATTGAGTACAATTACAATTGTGAGCTTTGTTACTGTTATGTCTAACTATTTCAGCAACAGAAATTTATAATGAATTTAAATTGTATCATAAGATATTTTTTATAAATTTAACATATCTTTTTGTTTATGATAATTATCATATTTTATGCGCCCTTAACGAAGTAATTTTGTTAATATAAATCTAAGGTATGAGTGTTATTTATCTATTAATTTCAGTAAGTATTTTTGTGGCAATCTGTTTCTTTATTGCCTTTATCGCAGCTGTCAAATCTGGACAGTATGATGATGATTATACGCCTTCAGTCAGAATTCTTTTCGATGACGAAACCAAAATTAATTCCCAAAATAATAATTCACCAATCGAAGAAAAACAAGTATAATTATGGAAATGGAACAGTTTTATTACGACAACAAAATTGTAAAAAAATTCATTTACGCCACAATACTCTTTGGGGTTGTGGGTATGTTAGTGGGACTTACCTTAGCGGTAATGTACCTTTTTCCCAACATGACAGATGGGATTTCGTGGCTTAGTTATGGGCGTTTAAGACCTTTACACACCAATGCAGTTATTTTTGCCTTTGTGGGTAATGCCTTTTTTGCCGGCATGTACTACTCGCTGCAAAGATTGCTAAAAGCCAGAATGTTTAGTGATTTTCTTAGTAATCTTCATTTCTGGGGATGGCAGTTAATTATTGTAGCCGCCGCAATCACACTTCCGTTAGGTTATACTTCTTCTAAAGAATATGCAGAGCTAGAGTGGCCAATTGACATTGCAATCGCTTTAATTTGGGTTGTAATGGGAATTAATATGATTGGTACAATGTTGCGTCGTAGAGAACGCCACTTGTATGTTGCAATCTGGTTCTATTTGGCAACATTTGTAACAGTAGCAGTATTGCATATTTTTAACAATATTGAAATTCCAGTTTCGGCTTTAAAAAGTTATTCTGTTTATGCGGGAGTTCAAGATGCGCTTGTGCAATGGTGGTACGGGCATAATGCGGTGGCATTCTTCCTTACAACCCCATTTTTGGGATTAATGTATTACTTCGTTCCAAAAATTGCAAACAGACCTGTATACTCTTATAGATTATCAATTATTCACTTTTGGTCTTTAATTTTTATTTATATCTGGGCTGGACCACACCACTTATTATATTCTGCTCTTCCAAACTGGGCACAGAACTTAGGAGTTGCATTCTCAGTTATGCTAATTGCTCCATCTTGGGGAGGTATGATCAATGGTCTTCTTACTTTAAGAGGTGCTTGGGATAAAGTTCGTGAAGAACCAGTTTTAAAATTCTTTGTAGTAGCTATTACAGGTTATGGTATGGCAACTTTTGAAGGTCCAATGTTATCTTTAAAAAATGTAAATGCTATTGCGCATTATACGGACTGGATCGTAGCTCACGTACACGTAGGAGCTTTAGCTTGGAATGGTTTTATGTCATTTGGTATTATTTATTGGTTGATTCCAAGAATGACAAAATCGGAGCTATTCTCTAAAAAATTAGCAAACTTCCATTTCTGGATTGGTACTTTAGGTATTATTGTATATACAATCCCATTATATGTGGCTGGTTTCCAACAAGCTTCTATGTGGAAACAATTTAATCCGGATGGTACCTTAACTTACGGAAACTTCCTTGAAACAGTAACAGCTATTATGCCAATGTATTGGATGAGAGCTATTGGAGGTAGTTTATACCTAATAGGTATGCTAACATTAGTTTACAACATAATTAAGACTGTAAAAGCAGGGCAGACTATCGAAGATGAATTGGCTCAGGCTCCAGCTTTACAAACAATAAAAAGCAGTAGATTAAGTGGAGAGAAATTCCACTCATGGTTAGAAAGAAAACCAATTCAATTAACCATTTTAGCTACAATCGCAATTTTAATTGGAGGTATTATTCAGATTGTGCCAACAATTATGGTAAAATCAAATATTCCAACTATTTCAAGCGTAAAACCATATACACCGCTAGAACTTGAAGGACGTGATTTATATATTAGAGAAGGTTGCGTTGGATGTCACTCTCAGTCAGTTCGTCCATTTAGAAGTGAAGTGGAACGTTATGGAGTTCAGTCAAAAGCAGGAGAGTTTGTTTATGATCATCCATTCTTATGGGGATCAAAACGTACAGGTCCAGATTTATTAAGAGTAGGTGGTAAATATAATGACAACTGGCACTTTAACCACATGTGGAATCCGCAAAGTACATCTGCAGGATCGATTATGCCAGGTTATAAATGGTTATTTGACAACAAGCCAATGGATACTTCTTTGACACAGAAGAAAATGCAGGCAATGATTTCATTAGGTGTACCATATTCTCCAGAAGATGTTGCAAATGCACAGAAAACTTTAAGAGAGCAGGCAGTTAAAATTGAAAAAAACTTAGAAAGCGATCCTGACTTTGTGAAGAGTTATGAAGACAGTCGTAAAAAAGCTACAGCAAAAGGCGAGAAATTCATTCCGATGAATGAAAGAGAAATCGTAGCGCTGATTGCTTATATTCAAAGACTTGGTACTGATATTAAAGTAAAAGAAACTTCAAAATAACAGCATTATGTTTGAACAGATAAAACACAATATGGAAACGATATCGGGTATAGAAATTTACCCGATAATTTCCCTCTTAATTTTCTTCTTATTCTTTGTAGGATTAGGAATTTGGGTATTCTCTTATAGAAAAGAAAAAATTCAAGAAATGAGTAATATACCTTTAGATGAAGGGCTTAGTATAATTACAAAAGATAGATAAAAATGAAAAAGTTTTTCCCAGTATATGTTAGAGTACCGTTGATTTTCTTCATCGTATTTGCTTTGATGGAATATTTTATAGATTCAGGCGACAAGCCAGCTTTTGTAAAATACCCAATGGTAGCGCTCTTTTTATTTGTCTTTTTGTTTATTCTGATTGCTATCGAAATTACACTTAGCGCTGTAAATAGAGTAATGTATCAGTTGCTGACACCTGAAGAAAAAGCACAAAAAGAACTTGAGGAAAGTTTAAGTTTCAAAGAAAGCACTTGGTTTAAAAACCTAATGCATAAATTGACAAAAACGGAACCAATTGAAAAAGAAGGCGATTTGTTGATGGATCATGATTATGACGGAATCAAAGAGTTAGATAATAATTTACCGCCTTGGTGGGTATATCTGTTCTACATCTGTATCATATTTGGAGTAATTTATGTTATTCGTTATGATGTTCTAGGAGCCGATGATCAGGAAATGGAGCTGAAAAAAGAATTGGCTCAAGCAAAAATTGATGTTGCTGAATACATGAAAACAGCACCAGATTTAATGGATGAAAAAACGGTTGTTTTACTAAAGGATACACCAAGTTTAGATGAAGGTAAAACAATCTTTACTACCAATTGTGCCGCTTGTCACCGTGCTGATGCGGGAGGTCAGATTGGACCAAACCTTACCGATGATAAATGGATTTTAGGAGGAGGAATTAAAAATCTTTTCCATACCATTACAAATGGAGGTAGAGATGGTAAAGGGATGATTGCTTGGAAAGGAACCCTAAAACCAAAAGAAATACAAAAAGTGGCTAGTTATATTCTGTCTTTACAAGGAAGTAACCCTAAAGATCCTAAGGAAGCAGAAGGAGAGGTTTGGGTAGACGATAGTGCTCCTAAAACCGATGCTGCCGCAACTGCAAAAGATACCACAGAAGTTAAAAAATAATTAGAATATCATGTCAAATTTACCAGACGAAGCTTTTAGAAATACCATTGGAACAATAGATGAAGGTGGTAAACGAAAATTTATATTTCCTAAAAAACCGTCTGGTAAATTTTATGATTACAGGAAAATTGTCAGCTATGTTTTATTGGCAATTTTATTCATAAATCCCTTTATCAAAATAAATGGAAACCAATTTATGATGTTCAATATTATGGAACGTCGTTTTAATATTTTTGGATTTCCTTTTTGGCCTCAGGATTTTTATCTCTTCGTAATTTCAATGCTTATCGGCGTTGTATTTATACTTTTATTTACTGTTGTTTTTGGAAGGATTTTTTGTGGCTGGATCTGTCCGCAGACTATTTTTCTCGAAATGGTTTTCCGCCGAATAGAATATTGGATTGATGGAGACCGCGGTTCTCAGACTCGTTTAGCAAGGCAGGAATGGAATGCCGAGAAAATTAGAAAGAGAGTAACCAAATGGATTATCTTCTTCTTAATCTCTTTCCTTATTGCGAATGTCTTTTTAGCTTATTTGGTAGGAAGCGATACATTATTCTTAATGATTGAGCAGGGACCAATAAAACAGGCAAGCAACTTTATAGCATTGCTTATATTTACGGGTGTTTTCTATTTTGTTTTTGTATGGTTTCGCGAACAGGTTTGTATAATTGCTTGTCCGTACGGAAGATTGCAAGGGGTACTTTTAGATAATAAATCTATAAATGTTGCGTACGACTTTGTTCGCGGTGAAAAAGAAGAGGGCCGTGCAAAATTCAATAAAAAAGAAGATAGAGCACTAACAGGAAAAGGAGATTGTATTGATTGTCTTCAATGTGTTCACGTTTGTCCTATGGGAATTGATATTAGAAACGGAACGCAATTAGAATGTACAAACTGTACAGCCTGTATAGACGAATGTGATCATATTATGGAATCTGTAGGATTGCCAAAAGGTCTTATTCGATACGCTTCTGAGGATGAAATTGCTAAAAAAGAACCTTTCAAGTTTACAGCAAGAATGAAAGGTTATACGGCAGTTCTCTTTATTTTGTTGAGTGTTTTTGTTGGAATGCTTTTCTTGAGAACAAATGTTCAGGCAGTAGTTTTACGTTTGCCAGGTCAGTTGTTCCAGCATAATGGAGAAAAAATCAGCAATGTCTATACCTATAAAATTGTAAACAAAACAATGAAGGATTACAATGATATTCATTTCGAATTAATGGATCACAAAGGCGAAATTAAAAATGTTGGAAAGAAACATTTTAAAATTGCTAAAGAAGGAATTTCTCAAGGAACATTGTTTATTGAAATCGATGAGGTTTTATTGGAAAGTGATAAAACAAAATTAAAAATAGGAGTTTATAACGGTTCTGAACTTCTAGAAACAACAACAACAAATTTCTTAGGACCAAGAAGTTTTAATTAAAATATACTATCATGAAATTTAATTGGGGTACTGGTATTGTCATTGCATTCGGATTGTTTATGACATTTATTTTATATTTCGTTTTTGAAGTACAGTCAAATTCTAAATATGATAACGATTTGGTTGTCGAAGAATACTACAAACACGATACGCATTTTCAGGAAGAAATGGCCAGGATTCAGAATGCACACGATTTACAGCATAAACCAACAATCAAATATACAGAAGACGGTGTTGCTGTAATTTTTCCAGCAGGATTTGAAAACGATAAAGTGAAAGGAAATATTCAATTGTATAGACCTTCCAATAAAAAGTTTGACTTTAATACTCAAATTGCATTAACCAATTCAGAAATAATTATTCCGCAGAAAAAATTATTAAAAGGACGATGGGATGTTAATATGGAATGGCAGTATGAAGGCAAAAAATATCTTACTAAAGAAGTTATATACGTAAACTAAAATAAAATGTTATTCTCAGCTTTCTTTTTAGGTTTAATTAGCAGTCTGCATTGCGTTGGAATGTGCGGGCCAATTGCTATGATGCTTCCTGTAGACAGACAAAATGAAACTAAAAAAGTAACGCAGATTATGACGTATCATCTCGGCCGATTAACAGCTTATGCTACAATCGGACTGATTTTTGGTTTACTCGGAAGAGGTTTTTTTCTTGCAGGATTGCAGCAGAAAATGTCGATAATAATCGGTGTAATTATGATTATTGTGGTTTTGATTCCAGAAAAGAAATTTGCTCAGTATAATTTCTCTAAACCTGTTTACAAAATCATTTCTAAAATTAAAACCAATCTCGGAAGCCAGTTTAAGAATAAAAGTTACAAATCTCTTTTTACAATTGGCTTGTTAAACGGATTTTTGCCTTGTGGAATGGTGTATGTTGCTTTGTTTGGAGCAATTGCGATGCAAAGTGCAGGTTACGGAATTCTGTATATGCTTTTATTCGGAATCGGTACTATTCCATTGATGACTATAGTTGTTTATGTGAATACACTATTGCGATTGCCATTCC
Organism: Flavobacterium erigeronis; assembly: GCF_054075165.1. Taxonomy (NCBI): domain Bacteria; kingdom Pseudomonadati; phylum Bacteroidota; class Flavobacteriia; order Flavobacteriales; family Flavobacteriaceae; genus Flavobacterium; species Flavobacterium erigeronis. The sequence goes on from NZ_JBSKGP010000015.1 coordinate 81,570, forward strand.
GAAATAAAATACAAAAAGCTATTCCGTATGTAGCGGTTATAATTGGAGTTTTATTTATCCTTCGCGGATTGGGATTGGGAATTCCTTATATTTCTCCTTCAAATATGAGTTTATTTGTGCAGCAGACTCCAAACTGCCATTAAGAAATAATTCAAAACTAGCTAACCCTAGACAGTCATCGAAAACAGATTTGTTTCCGGTGACTTTCTTTTTAGATGTAAATCAAAAGCCATACAAATATTACGCACAAAAGGTCTTCCTTCTTCCGTAATTTTGATTTTATTACTTTCAATAACAATTAAATTATCGTTTTCGATTTCTTTTAAAGCAATTAAAACTTCAGGGAGTTCAGTAAAATTTAGTGATTCTGCACTCCAGGATGTTTCTAATTCGCAAGTTAAATTAAGAATGTGTTTTCTAATGATAAGGTCTTCGTCATTTAAAATGTGGCCTTTTACAACAGGAAGTTGATCTGCTTCTAAAATATCATAATATTCTTCAAGACTTTTTGTATTTTGAGCAAAGCTGTACCAGCTGTCACTTATGGAAGAAACGCCTAGACCAATCATGACTTGTGTTTTAGAAGCACTATAGCCCATAAAATTTCGGTGTAAATTTCCGTTGTGAGCGGCTTTGTATAAGCTATCTTCAGTCAAGGCAAAATGATCCATACCAATTTCATGATAACCGTTTTGGATAAGCAGTTTTTTGCCAGTCTCGTATAGTTTTCTTTTTTCGGCATCTTTTGGAAGGTTTTCTTCATTAAAGCCGCGTTGTCCGTTTCCTTTTATCCAAGGAACGTGTGCATAGCTGTAAAAAGCTAATCGATCTGGTTTTAATGAATTTGTTTTCTCAACCGTATCAATTACATCTTCTATCGTTTGAAATGGAAGTCCAAAGATAATATCGTGTCCAATAGAAGTATAGCCAATTTCTTTTGCCCAAAATGTTACTTTAGCCACATTATGAAAAGGCTGGATTCTATTAATAGCTTTTTGAACCGTAGCAGAATAATCCTGAACACCAAAACTTACACGACGAAATCCTAAATCATATAATTTTTTAAGCTGTTCGTAAGTAGTATTATTTGGATGTCCTTCAAAACTAAATTCATGATTTTCTGCTTTTACGGCATGATCAAAAATTCCGTTGATAAGGTTTTCTAAGTTTTCTTTAGAAAAGAATGTAGGAGTTCCCCCGCCCAAATGTATTTCTTTAATTATTGGTTTTTCTGGCAGAACGTTACAGTACATAGTCCATTCTTTCAGAACCGCCTGAATATATTTTTCTTCTACTGAATGATTTTTGGTAATACGCTTATTGCATCCGCAGAAAGTACACATGCTTTCGCAAAAAGGCAGGTGAATGTATAAACTGATTCCGTTTTTTGAATTGCTTTCAGAAAATGACTGTTGTAGAGTAGTAATCCATTTTTCTGCTGTAAAGTCAGCTTCATTCCAATATGGAACTGTCGGATAACTAGTATATCTTGGACCTGGGACGTTGTATTTTTGAGTCAAAGAAATTTTCATAACGACGGATTTAGTTTTCATCAAAATTAAAACTTCAGGCTAAGACATAAAATGACAAATGTCATATAACTTGTAAAAAAAAGAGACCCAAAATGAGCCTCTTTTATTGAATTAAATAACTAACGTGATATAGAATCTTGGATGATTTTAAGCCATTTTTTCGCAAACTGATGATCTTGATAAACGCTAATTTGCTTGATGCGATCGTCATCAAAATCATAGAATGGAATTATTATTTTTTTAGAAGTTCCTTTTTCTTGAAATTCAAAATCAATTTTTACAATTGTATCAGAACCAGCGTCTGTTGTTGGAATTAATTTGCATGATGCAATTGTATTTAAATCCACATAAGTTGATTCTTGTTGATTTGGATTGAAATTCATTAAAATGAACTTGTTATTTTTTTGATCAATAGTTAAGGTCTTATTATTGATCGATTCTGTCAAATCAAATTCTTCTGGATGATTTGGATTGAATCTTTTCTTGATGTTTAAAATTCTTGATTTGCTTGCTGCAGATGAACGTGCAGAAAAATATACTGGGATAGCGACTATAATTAGAATCACAATACCCATAATTGTGGTAGTAGTTTCCATAATGTTTTTAATGAAATAAATAAATGATATGCAAAACAGTTTTCTGAATGAAAACGGCTAAGTGGTTACTGAAGAATGAATCTTCTAAATAAAATCAGGTATTTATTTACCAGAAAAAATGGAAAGCATAGAGTATGACTGAAACCTTTTTACATTGAGTTGTAAAGAGTTTAGTATATGCTGTAACAGTTGAAACAGTTTGATGCTGTGGTATTAGTGGTAAAAGCGTATCAAAACATTTTATAATTCCTCCAGTCGGGTTTGTTTTGATGTTTGCGGCAAACTGATAATTTCCCTGTGGCTGGATAAATGCCGATGAATCGGGAATGTCTTTACAGAAATTGGTATCTGATTTTTCCGTCTCAATTAAACGCACAGAAGCTTGGTTTGCTTGATAAGCAAACAAACCTGCAATTAAAAGCGCAATAAAAATAACGGTTTTACGAATCCAATTCATGTCGGCGAATTTAAGCCATAAAACGCAATTAAAGAAATTTTAAAGGATTAATTAACACTCAAAAAAAAGTCCTCAGTTAAACTGGGGACTTATGAGGCTATTGTTGCATTTTAAAATAATAGTCTGCAGAGTGTTTGCCGCTTCCATAAAAGAGAAAGAATATGCAGACAAACAAAACGATTAATGCTAAAATTAAACTTTCGGAATGCATTTGTCCCATAAAATTTATAAGAACGGCACCGAATAAAATTGGTAATTGAGCAGCTATTGCCCATCTTGTTAGGAGTCCAAAAATAATCATTATACCACCAATCATGTGGGCTGGAGCAATGTAATGCAGCATAAACATACCTCCACCAAACTTGTCAATCGGGGAAATCAAATCATGCAGGTATTGAATATTGGTGACGAAAGAGACACCTTTCATAAATAAAAATCCACCCAAAACAATACGTACTAAATCAACTGGTAAATAAGTGTGCGAATTTGCCCATTTATTCAAACTTTTTACATTTTCCATGATGTTGTGTGATTAAAAATTATGTACTAAGTTACTAATTTTTAATCAGATATTTATTTTTAACACCTTAAAAATAAGTTTTTTGCTTTTTATTTAACTTGTTTTTGAGAATTCTGAAATCACTAAACTTGAATAACTCCCAGATTAAATGGTTTTTGAATAGGAGCGTGGTTTGCCGCTTCGATTCCCATAGAAATCCAATTACGTGTTTCTAGCGGATCAATAATGGCATCTGTCCAAAGTCTTGAAGCTGCATAATACGGAGAAGTCTGTTCATCGTATCGTGCTTTTATTTTATTGAAAAGCTCAGTTTCTTTCTCTTCATCGACTTTTTCTCCTTTCGCTTTAAGCGAAGAAGCTTCAATTTGCGCTAAAACTTTTGCAGCTTGAGTTCCACCCATTACGGCAAGTTCTGCGCTTGGCCAAGCAAAAATTAATCTAGGATCATACGCTTTTCCGCACATGGCGTAATTTCCAGCTCCGTATGAATTTCCAACAATAACCGTAAATTTTGGAACAACAGAATTGCTGACCGCATTTACCATTTTAGCACCATCTTTTATAATACCGCCATGTTCAGATTTTGAACCTACCATAAAACCGGTAACGTCTTGTAAAAAGACTAATGGAATTTTTTTCTGATTGCAATTGGCAATAAATCGAGTGGCTTTATCGGCGCTGTCAGAATAAATGACACCACCAAATTGCATTTCGCCTTTCTTGGTTTTTACCACTTTTCTTTGGTTGGCAATAATCCCGACTGCCCAACCATCAATTCTGGCGTAACCTGTAATTAAAGATTGTCCGTAACCTTCTTTATATGCTTCAAATTCTGAATTATCGACCAAACGTTTGATGATTTCCATCATATCATATTGTTCGGTTCTGGCTTTTGGGAGTATTCCGTAAATATCATTTGGTTCTAAAGCTGGTTTTTCGGCTTTGATTCGGCTGTAACCTGCTTTATCAAAATCACCAATTTTATCTACAATATTTTTAATTTTATCTAAAGCATCTTTGTCGTCTTTGGCTTTGTAATCGGTAACTCCTGAAATTTCACAGTGGGTTGTCGCGCCGCCTAAAGTTTCATTGTCGATAGTTTCTCCAATTGCGGCTTTTACCAGATAACTTCCAGCAAGGAAAATACTTCCTGTTTTGTCGACAATTAAAGCTTCGTCGCTCATTATAGGAAGATAAGCACCTCCCGCAACGCAGCTACCCATAACGGCAGCGATTTGAGTAATTCCCATGCTGCTCATCTGAGCGTTGTTTCTAAAAATGCGTCCGAAATGTTCTTTATCTGGAAAAATTTCATCCTGCATTGGCAGATAAACACCTGCGCTGTCCACAAGATAAATAATTGGGAGTCGGTTTTCCATTGCGATTTCCTGAGCGCGAAGGTTTTTCTTTCCAGTTATCGGAAACCAAGCTCCAGCTTTCACAGTTGCATCATTGGCCACAACAATACATTGTTTGCCTTTAATGTAACCAATTTTTACAACGACACCTCCTGAAGGACAACCACCGTGTTCTGGATACATTCCTTCACCAGCGAAACCGCCAATTTCAATACTTTTAGAATTTTCATCTAATAAATAAGCAATTCTTTCACGAGCGGTCATTTTGCCCTCAGCGTGGAGTTTTTCGATTCGTTTTTCTCCTCCGCCCAATTTTACTTTAGCAAATTTTTGTTTTAATTCAGAAAGAAGTAATTTATTGTGATCTTCGTTTTTATTGAAGTTTAAATCCATAATAAAGTATTGATTTTATAAAATAGTGTTGGCTAATTTACAAAATCTGTTGAAATAAATTCTTAAGCTTCTAAGTTTCTTAGCTCCTAAATAACTTAGAAGCTCAGCAACTCAAAAGCTTATATTTATTTTTTAGAAAGACAAACCATTTGTTTTAACAGCGCCCATTGTTTTAAAGCGTCACGAGCTTCTACAGCTGGATATCCGAGCATAGTTTTGCCTGAAGGAACATCTCCTACAACGCCAGAACCGGCACCAATTGTTGCGCCATCGCCAATAGTGGTGTGATCTTTTATTGAGGCGCTTCCGCCAATAATTACGCCGTTACCAAGGGTTACAGATCCGGCAAGACCACTGTTTCCAGCCATTATGCAAAATTTACCTAGTTTACTATTGTGGCCAATTTGAACTAGATTGTCTATTTTGCATCCATCGCCAAGAACTGTTGAACTAAATTTTCCTCTGTCAATACAAGTATTAGCACCAATTTCGACACAATTGCCAATAATGACATTTCCTATTTGCGGAATTTTAACCAAACCTTTTTCTGAACAAGGTCGAAACCCAAAACCATCTGCGCCAATAGTAGCATTAGGATGAATTATACAATCGTTCCCGATATGACAACGCTCGCGTATAACCGTACCAGACCAGATAGTAGTATTTCTCCCGATGGTGCATTCGTCTAAAATGGTCACATTAGGATAAAGTATTGCTCCAGCGCCAATTTCAACTTTTGGACCGATATAGCAGCCAGCGCCAATTTTAGCACCTTCGCCAATAATAGCAGTTTCGTCTACAGTAGCGGTTTTATGAATGTTTGAATGGAAGATAGGGGCAGGGGGAGCAAAAAGGGTTAAAATTTGTGACATGGCCAGATCGGCATTTTTTACTTTAATAAAAGCGCGATTTTCACCTGGTTCTATAGAAATGTCTTCGTTAACAACAGCTACTGAAGCATTTGAGGCCGACCAGTATTTTTCATATTTTTTGTTTCCTATAAACGAAATTTCTGAAATGCTAGCTTTTTCAAGTTGTTCTGTGGCTGTAATATATTGAGAAGTAGCGCCATAAATTACGCCATTGATTATTTCGTTAATCTCGTGAATTGAATAGGATTTCATTTAATGAATTAAGTAGATTTAAGGTTTAATTTTTGCCAAATAAAATGAATTTGATTTTAATAACCTAATGCTTTTTTGAGATATATTTAAAATAACAGCTGTAATATTGAAAAATTAACTTTTTGTGTATTAAATTAATGAGTTTCTTTTAATTTTTGTGCGTTCTTTAATATTTATTTCCTGACAAATTAAAGCATAATTAGGAAGAGAGATTGGTAAGTATTTGATTATTAGGAATAAAAAAAAGCGATTCACTTAAAAAGGAATCGCTTTTGAAATATTTGTTTTTTTACTGTTTGACCTTAGATAAAGACAATGCATTAATGCAATAACGCAGACCGCTTGGTGGCGGACCATCAGGAAAAATATGCCCGAGATGAGAATCACAAGCATTGCAAACTACCTCAACACGAATCATTCCGTGCGATTTGTCGGCATGATATCCAACTGCATTTTCTTTTACAGGTTGTGTAAAAGACGGCCATCCCGTACCAGATTCGAATTTTTCGCTAGCATCAAATAATAATGTTCCGCAGCATTTACATTCATAAATTCCTGGTTCAAATAAACTGCACATTTCAGAGCTGAAAGATCTTTCGGTGCCTTTTAAACGAGTTACCTGAAATTCTTCTGGAGTCAATAACTGTTTCCATTCTTCCTCCGTTTTCTCCACTTTTTTGTCTGGAGTCGGATTTCCTTTATTTGTAAAATGAATTACATCTGCCCATTTTATCATAACTTTTGTTTTTTTGTTTAAAAGTTTCAGGTTCAAGTTGACTGCAACTGACCACTAAAAAAACTGACCACTGACCACTAAAAATTATTCCTCTTCCTTCTGTCCCATCATCATTAGATAGGCTTTTAGGAAAGCGTCAATATTTCCGTTCATTACGCCGTCAACATCGCTGGTTTCGTATCCTGTGCGAACATCCTTAACCAATTTATAAGGTTGCATCACATAATTACGAATTTGTGAACCCCATTCAATTTTCATTTTTCCAGCTTCGATATCGGCACGTTGCGCTTGCTGTTTCTTCAACTCAATTTCATACAATTGAGAACGAAGCATTTGCATGGCACGCTGTCTGTTATCTTGCTGAGAACGTGTTTCAGAACATTGAATCTGAATTCCAGTTGGTTTGTGAACTAACTGAACTTTCGTCTCCACTTTATTTACGTTTTGTCCTCCAGCACCACTAGAACGAGAAGTCGTAATTTCGATATCGGCAGGATTAATGTCGATTTCGATACTGTCATCTACTAACGGATAAACATAAACAGATACGAAAGAAGTGTGGCGTTTAGCATTACTGTCGAAAGGTGAAATACGAACCAGACGGTGAACTCCGTTTTCTCCTTTTAGGTATCCGAAAGAATAATCTCCTTCAAATTCTAAAGTTACGGTTTTAATTCCTGCAACGTCTCCTTCTTGGAAGTTAAGTTCTTTGATTTTATAACCATAACTTTCTCCCCACATCATGTACATACGCATTAGCATTCCTGCCCAGTCGCAACTTTCCGTTCCGCCGGCACCGGCAGTAATTTGAACCACAGCACTTAAACTGTCGGCTTCGTCAGAAAGCATGTTTTTGAATTCGATGTTTTCGATGTGAGTCTGAGCAAGATCATATTGTTCGTCTAGCTCCTCTACAGTAAGTTCGCCTTCTTTGTAAAAATCATAAGCAAGCTGTAATTCTTCTGTAAGAGTTGCAGCTTTGTCATAATCTTCAATCCATTTTTTCTTGTTTCGAAGGTTTTTTACAATAAGTTCTGCTTCTTTTGGATTGTTCCAAAAATCGGGAGCAAAAGTTTTTTCTTCTTCGTTTGCAATTTCGATTAGTTTAGCATCGACGTCAAAGATACCTCCTCAACGCACCAAGGCGCTCCACAATACCTTTTACTTGTTCGGCTGTTGTCATAAATTAATTAATAGGTTTTTATATGTTTTTTAGAATTATTACGTTAATTTGGTCTATAGAAACGAGCGAGTTAAATTTTATTAAACTTGCCAAGAATAACTATTTGTAATACGTAATTTTGCATACAAAAATAAGATATAGTTTTTAGAATATGGAAATAAATTTAATCAGCGATACCATAACAAAGCCTACTTATGAAATGCTGCAGTATATGTTTAACGCCCATGTCGGCGATGATGTATACAAACAGGACCCAACGGTGATTGAATTGGAAAACAGAACAGCAGAGTTTTTTGGTATGGAAGCTGGTCTTTTCTTTCCGTCTGGAACTATGGCAAACCAAACTGCAATTAAACTTCATACACAGCCTGGAGAACAATTAATAGCCGATAAATATGCGCATGTTTATCATTATGAAGGAGGAGGAGTTTCTTTTAACAGCGGTGTTTCCTGCTGTCTGATTGATGGGAATCGTGGAATGATAACAGCCGCACAAGTCAAAGCTGCGATAAATGATCCTGAATTTTATCATAGTCCGCTTACAAGTTTGGTTTGTGTAGAAAACACAACTAATAAAGGAGGCGGCGCATGCTACGAATTAGAAGATTTAAGAGAAATAAAAAAAGTTTGCGACGCCAATAATTTGAAGTTTCACTTAGATGGGGCTAGAATTTGGAATGCTTTAGTAGCTAAAAGACAGAATCCGAGAGAGTTTGGAGCAATTTTCGATACTATTTCGGTTTGCTTGTCTAAAGGGTTAGGAGCTCCAATTGGTTCTGTGCTTCTTGGAAGTAAAGCTGATATTTACAGAGCGTTGAGAATCAGAAAGATATTAGGTGGAGGAATGCGTCAGGTTGGGTATTTAGCTGCTGCCGGATTATATGCTTTGGCTCATAATATCGAAAGATTGGCAGAAGATCATCGCAGAGCAAAAGAAATTGCCAAAATCTTAAGCACAAAACCTTGGATTGCGTCTATCGAACCTGTAGAAACCAATATTTTGATTTTTTCGCTTGCCGAAGGTTACAGCGACCAATTGTTAATCGAGAAATTAAAACAGAAAAATATACTGATAAGTTCTTTAGGGCACAATAAACTTCGTATCGTAACACATTTAGATTACAAAGAAGTAATGCATACTTATGTGTTGGAGACGCTTTCGAAGTTTTGATCAAAGTGACAAAGTAACAGAGGTTCAAAGAGACAAAGGAGAGTATATTAAAAAAGTAAGGGACAAAGGTTAATCATGTAGATAGCCTTTGTCCCTTTGTTACTTTGTCTCTTTGAATCTTACTTAAAAAGATTATCCATTCCAGGAATAGAAGGCATATCCATTCTGGCTACAGCGTCTAATTCTCTTTCGTTTACATTTGTAGCTTTTTCTATGGCTTTGTTTAAAGTTACTATTAGGTAATCTTCTAACTGCTCTTTATCTTCTAATAAAGAATCGTCAACAGAAATTGATTTTATTTTTCGACTAGCTGTAATAGTAACTTTTAATAATCCGTCAGCGCTTTGTTCATCAATAAAAACAGTATCAAGGCGCTTTTTTGTATCTTCAATTTTTTGCTGGGTCTCTTTAAGTTTACCCATCATTCCCATTAAATCCATTTTTGTTGATTTTTTAAATTATTTCACACAAAATTACTATATTGCTGTGTTAATTCAATAGAATAATTTAAGAAAAAATTAATTCTGTTCTGTTGGGTTTGTGCTATTTTTGCGTCTTCATATTTAAAAATTAATGCTTAATCAATGCAAAATGATATATCGGCCCCAAAGGCTAACATAATACCAAAAACACTAAAAAAACATAAAGAAACTAGGATTGACAACTACTTTTGGCTTAATGACCGCGAAAATTCTGAAGTAATTGATTACCTAAATCAAGAAAATGCTTATTATGAGAATATGACTTCTCATACTAAAGATTTACAAAATAGTTTGTTTGAAGAAATGAAGGCAAGAATTAAAGAAGACGACTCTTCTGTTCCTTATTTCTACAATGGATATTTTTACATTACACGTTTCGAAACTGGTCAGGATTATCCCATTTTTGCTAGAAAAAAAGGAAGTCTTACTGCGGAAGAAGAAATTCTTTTTAACTGTAACGAAATGGCAAAAGGGCATGCTTATTTCAAATTAGGAGGTTTAAGTATTAGTCCAGATAACAAATTTGCTAGTTTTGGAGTAGATATTGTGGGTAGAAGAATTTATACCATTCAAATTAAAAACTTAGAAACGGGTGAAATTTTAGCAGATAAAATAGAAAATGTGACAGGAGCTTCAGTTTGGGCAAATGACAACAACACTATTTTTTATGTTAGACAAGATGAAACTACTTTAAGAGCTGATAAAGTTTTTAGACATAAATTAAATACCAGTTCAGAAAGCGATGTTTTGGTTTTTAATGAAGTTGACGATACTTTTAATGTGTCGATAAGCAAAGAAAAATCAAGAAAATATATTGTTATTGGTTCTGGAAGTACTTTAACAACCGAATATAGAATTTTGAATTCTAATAATCCAGAAGGAGAATTTACTGTTTTTCAGCCACGTGTTCGCGGATTAGAATATAGTATTTCTCACTACGAAGATTCTTTTTACATCTTAACAAATAAAGACAAGGCGACTAATTTTAAATTAATGAAAACGCCTGAAGATAAAACAGGAAAGAAAAACTGGGTAGATCTTATTCCGCACAGAGAAGATGTTTTGTTGGAAGATATCGAGATTTTCAAAAATTATTTAGTTGTAGAAGAGCGTTCAAACGGATTGAATCACATTAGAATCATGCCTTGGGGCGATGAACCAGATTATTATCTTCCTTTTGGCAGTGAAACTTATAATGCATACACAACAACCAATGTAGATTTTGATACTGATATTCTGCGTTACAGCTATCAATCATTAGCGACACCGTCTTCTGTAATTGATTTTAACATGAAGACTAAAACCAAAACGATCTTAAAAGAACAGGAGGTTTTGGGTGGAAAGTTTGATAAAAATAATTATATAGAAGAAAGAGTTTGGGCAACAGCTCGTGATGGAGTAAAAGTGCCGATTTCTATGGTTTATAGAAAAGGTTTAGAGAAAAATGGTAAAAATCCGTTACTGCTTTATGCGTATGGTTCGTACGGAATTACAATGGATACTTATTTTTCATCAACAAGATTATCGCTTTTAGACCGCGGATTTGTTTATGCCATAGCCCATATTAGAGGAGGTGAGGACTTAGGAAGGCAGTGGTATGAAGACGGAAAACTGTTAAAAAAGAAAAATACCTTTACAGATTTCATCGATTGCTCTAAATTTGTAATAGACCAAAAGTTTACTTCTCCAGAACATTTGTATGCAGAAGGAGGATCTGCTGGCGGACTTTTAATGGGAGTAATCGTAAATGAAGCTCCCGAATTGTATAACGGAGTCATCGCTCAGGTGCCTTTTGTAGACGTAATTACTACAATGTTGGATGATAGTATTCCGCTTACAACTGGAGAGTATGACGAATGGGGGAACCCAAACAATAAAAAATATTACGATTATATGTTGTCGTATTCACCTTACGATAACGTAAAAGCGCAGGAATATCCTAATATGTATGTTTCTACCGGATTGCATGATTCGCAGGTACAGTATTGGGAGCCAGCTAAATGGGTTGCGAAATTGCGAGATTTAAAAACAAATAATAAACTTTTGTTTTTAGATACAAACATGGATGCAGGTCATGGCGGGGCTTCGGGACGTTTTGAGGCTTTAAAAGACTTAGCAAAAGAATTTAGTTTTTTATTAGATTTAGAAAAAATTAAAAGCTAATTAGAAATTTTTTGTTAAATTTGCAACCTATCAAGGTTAATTTGAAAATGCCTTTGATTAACTATTTTTTTATGAAAGAAGAAATAACTGCTTATAATAATGTTTTAGAGTTAATAGGAAACACCCCCCTTATTAAGCTAAATAAAATTACCGAAGAGTTAGAAGGAAATTTCTACGCAAAGGTAGAAGCTTTCAACCCAGGTCATTCCTCAAAAGATAGAATAGCGTTATATATTATTGAAGAAGCCGAGAGAAAAGGAATTCTATCTCCGGGAGATACCATTATTGAAACCACATCTGGTAATACAGGTTTTAGTTTAGCAATGGTAAGCATTATTAAAGGTTACAATTGTATTTTAGCGGTAAGCTCAAAATCATCTAAAGACAAAATTGACATGTTGAGAAGTTTAGGCGCCAAAGTGTATGTCTGTCCGGCTCACGTTTCTGCAGATGATGAAAGATCTTACTATAATGTAGCAAAACGTTTGCACGAAGAGACAAAAGGTTCAGTCTACATTAATCAATATTTCAACCAATTAAATATTGATGCCCACTACAACACTACAGGTCCAGAAATTTGGGAACAGACAAAAGGACAAATTACGCACTTAATTGCGTGCAGCGGAACAGGAGGAACTATCTCTGGAACTGCAAAATTCTTAAAAGAAAAAAATCCAAATATTAGAATTCTAGGTGTAGATGCTTTTGGTTCGGTTTTGAAAAAATACCACGAAACAAAAGAATTTGATAGTAAAGAAATTTATCCTTACCGTATTGAAGGTTTAGGTAAAAACTTGATTCCGTCTGCTACAGATTTTGATATTATTGATAAATTCATGAAAGTAACCGACGAAGAAAGTGCTCACTCTGCAAGAGAGATTACTAGAAAAGAAGGTTTATTTGTTGGATATACTTCTGGAGCAGTAATGCAAGCTATTAAGCAATATGCTGAAGAAGGAGAATTTACAAAAGACAGTAACATCATTGCTATTTTCCCAGATCATGGTTCTCGTTACATGAGTAAAGTATTCAGCGATGACTGGATGAACGAGCAAGGTTTCTTTGACAGTGTTAATGAAGAAGAAGCTCAAAAAATTGAATTCGTAAAGTAATAAACTACTTTTCAAGATATAGAAACTCCATTCGTATTCCGAATGGAGTTTTTTTTATTTTCCACATTTTTCTCCTTTCGGTTTTCTTTAAAAGTTAAAATTTATTATTTTATTGAATATACCGTATTTATACGTAAGAAATTATTAGTTCGAATAATTTTAATTCAATTATTTAATAATAACATTGAAAAATATAAAAAATATTTAACCGGTAAAATGCATGAAAAACGTTCTTTTAACGAGTATTTAGGTAAGTTGTCGGAAATATTTTAGCTCCAAGTAGTAAAAATATAGTTTAGCGGTATTAAAATAACATAGTTATTAATCCCTAAAATCTACTATTATGAAAAAATTACTACTCACAGTATTGTTTGTAAGTTTTTTGAATGTGAATGCACAAACACCGATTCAGGAATTTAACTTTAATGGCACTTTAAACAATACTGCAAATACAATCTCATTTATTGGCACCAACAATTTTGTGGCAGATAGAGCAGGAGGTATTAAAGGAGCTCAGCGACTAAATAATAAAGCTCTAGAAGCTGTAATTGATAATCTGCCTCAAGGAAAAAGTTCAAGAACAATTAGTATTTGGGTTAAATTTAATGATATTGCTAATGCCAACTATATTTTGGGTTACGGAAATGCTTTAAATGCGCAATATTGCGGATTACTGCAACAAGGCACTACTTCTTCTAACTCCGATTTGAGTTTAGCTGCCTGGGGTGCTTCTAATGATGTTATTGTGTCTACACCGCTTGAAAAAAGTATCTGGTACAATTATACCATCACCTACGAAGGCACTACTTCTAAAATATATCGAGACGGTAAATTATTAAAGTTTCTAGAAGGAATGACTAGATCTACTAATGGAAATATTTTTAGATTGGGAGAAATTAATACTATGGTAGGAATAAATGCTGATATAGACGATTTAAAGATCTATAATGTGGCTTTAACTCCAGATCAGGTAAAAGAATTATATGAAAGTGAAAAAGCTGTTAATTTGCTAGTAAAGGCTCCTGCAGAAACGAAATCGAAAACTGTGGCTAAGGCAAAAACGCCAAATGAAACAATAATTACTTCAAGCGACGTCAGCGGGACAACAAAAAGCATTGAAGTGTATTCGCAAGGACAAAAAATAGCAGGAAGTAACGCCGCAAATATCAGCGATCTTCCTGAAGGGACTTATTTATTAAAAATTACCAGTGCTCCATCTAAAAAAATTACCTCAAAATAAATGGTTTTTTAGTTTGTTTTTAAATGTTAGTTAGTTTTTTTATTGCGCAAGCAATTGAGTTTTTGGAATAGTAAGAAAAAGCTTTCTGTGTTCAGAAGGCTTTTTTTATTCTTATTTTATTCTAAAAGTACTTTCAGAATAAGATTGCTTTTCATGCGACGTATTCTATAAATTCGCTAGATTGGCTTTGGAGTATTTCAAAGAGAATGCTACAGGATCGAATAAAGTATTTTTGTGAGAATTATGCATTTGTATGTAAGAATTGCTTGTGCGTGATGAATTTAAATTATAGTTTTAACAAAATTTATAAAAATAATAAACGAAATTTTAGAATTGTAAAATTAAATTCGTTTCAATTTTACAGTCAATCATTATTTGCCTTAAACCTAAATATTCTGATAAAAGCTAAGCCTATGAAAAAAATATTACTCACTTTAATGTTTGTAAATTTTTTAACTGCCAATGCACAAAATCCAGTGCAGGAATTTAATTTCAACGGAAATTTAAATAGTGCCGACAATACTATTTCATTTTTAGGCACACCGCTTTTTGTAAACGATAGAATGGGAAGTCCTAAAAGTGCTTTGCGACTCACAAACAAAGCTTATCAAGCAGTAGTAGGGGAGCTTCCACAGGATAATAAGCCAAAAACAATATTAGTTTGGGTAAAATTTAATGCGGTCAATATTCCGAATTATATTTTTGGATATGGCGCTGCTGCAAACGGACAATATTTTGGATTAATACAGCAACCAGTAGCGGGAGGAAATTCAGATTTAAGTTTAGTAGGGTGGGGAGATACCAATAATGTGATAGTTTCTGTGCCATTAGCAAAAGAAACTTGGTACTTTTATAGTGTTACTTACGATGGAAATATTTCTAAAATTTACCGAAATGGTGTACTATTAAAGTCTGTAGAAGGGATTCAGCGTTCGGCAAAAGGGTATATTTTAAATCTAGGAAAACTAAATACCTCAACAAGTATTAATGCTGATATTGATGATTTACGATTATACAGTGTCGCTATGACAGACGAACAGGTTTTGGAAGCTTACAATAGCTCAAAACCAAATGGTGCAGCAGTAACGCAGACAATACCAATTTCAGCTTCTAATACTCAGAAAAAAGCGGTTGCGGCGCCTGTGAAAACTTCAGTACCTGCTGCCACAGTCGAAACTAGCAAAAGTGGTAAAACAATTGAGGTCTTCTCTCAGGGAAGACAAATAATGAGTGCGAATGCGTCTAATATTGGTGATTTGCCAGAAGGGACTTATTTGATTAAGGTGATTAATACAAATAATAGAAAATAGTTTTTATTTATAGCAAAAAGCCTTCTGAAATTTAAGAAGGCTTTTTGTTTTTTAGCCGATTACGCTTATCACTATGAATAGAACTACTAGTAATATTATCGCGTATCTGGTGATTGTTGAGGTTTGCATTTTTATGATTGTTATTCTTTTTCAAAAATATGTAAATCATATTTATTATCTAATACAAATATCTTATCAGCACAACATTTCATATTTCTAATTGCAGGGAATTTATTTTTTACTTCTTCAATCTCAATACTCCACAGAATTTCTTTTTCTTTCCTGCTAAAAACAGCGAAACGATTATTGTCGCTTCCCTCATAAGAAAAAATATATTCCATGTTATAGCCTCCTATGTAATTTAAATTAAGTTTATGTTCAATACAAGATTCTTTAAAACTATAGCTTCTAAAATATTCTTCATTTGTATTCAAATCAAATTCAATATAAAAGTATCTATTTAGATTAAAAATCAATCCAGTTTTTTCATCCAAAATAGTATCGTATCCAAAATATCCTTTGAAATCCCCAAAATCACTTTCTCCAACCATTAGTTTGCCTTCTTTTATATAACGTGATTCTTCTCCTGTTTCTACATTTAACGCTAATAATGCTCCACTATTCAGAATTAACCAAAGTTCATTTTTATAAATTCCTAAAAACTTAATTACATTTGCTTGCTTCTCTATTGGTGATTGATCTATGTAATCTGCATTTTGTTTCCAATTATATTTAGTTTTTAAATTGTATTGCCAAAGCAGTTTTAAATCTGTGTCGTCCAAGCAAAAATTAATATTTATATCATCTTTGCTATAAATTAAATAATCATTACTTACAATAAAAAAAATTATTCTTTCTTCTACTGTCCATATTTTTGTGAGTGCATCATGAATAGAGACTTTTGTCGTAGAAAATTTATCACCATAGTAAACATGTCCATTATGCATTTCTCTAATAATTTTTTTTTCAAATATTTGGAAATTACTGTTTTTTCCAAGATATCCTTTAGGATTTTCTAAAGTATGATTAAAACAAATCCATTCTTCCGAAGACTTCAATCCAGAAATCTCTTCTTTAACATCAAATAAGATTTTTTTATCTTTATCATAAAGAACATTTTCTTTAATGTAAATAAATTCATTCGAATCTGTCAATGCGAAAATGTCAATATTATCAATCTTATTTTTTAAAATAAATTTCATGTTAGTTTGTATTACTTATTTTTCTCGCTATATCTTCTAATGTGCTTTCATCTAAATCCATAATTCCCTCGACTTTTAATCTTTTTAAAATATTTGGCTTATTTTTTATGATGTTCCAAAGATCCTGTTTATTAGTTGTTAAAAACTCCGTCATTTCAAACATAATTTTAGTATTTTATTCTTTAACAATGAGAGTAAATCTTTTTAGTTATTCTAATTGTTTCTTGTTCACAATAAATCATTTAATACAATGAATAATAATGTTTTGAAATATTATGTTATAATTTAGTGTTTTAAAAATGTATTTTAGTGAATTACTATAATAAATGATAAAAAAACTATCATGGTTTATAATTTTTATTCCAGTAATCATATCTTTCAAAGCGTGTTTTTAGGAAATCAGTTAATTCCAAAGTATTAGGATCTAAAATTTGAGACTCAGTATATTCTAATTCATAATCTATTTCTAGTATATCTAATTCAAAGCCATTATTGTCTACGAATCTACTATAATTATTATAACATAATCTTTTGCCTTTAAAAAAACTTTCAATCGGTGGATTTGATTCATTATTTTTTTTTAACTCTTCCAGAATTAATTCAGACTTAAATTCAGGGATTTTAAGAATTTTGTTAATAGTTCCATCTAAATTAAAAATTACAGCATTGTCTGGAGAAGGATATTTTTTACTATTTTGAAATACTGCAACAACATATTGAAGAGTTGAAATAGGAAAACCTTGAACACTACCAATCTCATCAGATATAGTTATAGCCTTGCCATTATATTCCCAATAAATTCCTAGTCTTTTACTTTTCAAAAATTCTTCGCGGATTTTTTGCTCTATTTTATCAAAATTGAACAAATGAGGAGCTAATATGTCAATAGGTATATAAGTACCCATTTCATTAAATTTATTCCAATTTTTAATCATATATAATATTCGAATAAATATTCATAATTTAAAGAGCCTAATTCATTTAAACCTTCTAAATCTCCTTTTACAGAAAATTGTGGAGTTCCTATTTCATTTTTATAAAATTCGTATTCAATCATTATTTATCGTTTTTTTGGAAAATAAGATCCTATTGTGCCGTCGGTATTAAGATAGAAATGAATTTCTACTTTACCATCTCTTGAATATCCATAATATCATTTGGATTACTACTCGTAAGATCTCTTCCAAAGTTATTTGCTATTACATATTCTACTTCATCCAGTGTTCTGTTTTTATCCCCGTTTTGAGGAAAAAATTACTTAAGAATATAGTTTACAAATTCTTCTTTTTTATCATAAGGGATATCATAGTGGAGCGATTTTAATATCATAGTATTCCAAGGTTTCCATTCATCTGAAAGTTCATTATTAGTTACTAGATAATGGTCTAATATCCCTTCTACAAAATAATCTTTTAAGGGAAGATCTAGAATTCTTTCTTTTCCATCTTGCGTGAGAAGTACTTTGTACTCTAAATTATTTTTTTCATTAATGTAAAAAGTAAATATACCCCTGTCCCATGAACTTAAATATTCTAGATCACCATCCGAATCGAGATGAGTAGGAATAAGGTTATTATCTTTTTCGAACTCAAATATCATTGACATCATACGTTCATTTACCCACTGATAAAAAACTTCTGCTCCATCTAGTAGATCTTTCTTTTCTTTTGCCGAATCCCAGAAAAATTTTTCTGTATATTTACCATAAGGAGGAATTTCAATTATAACTGAATTGAACTTATCTTTTGTTGAAAATAAGGATATATATACATCATATATCTCATCTGAAAATTCCCTATATTCTTTTGGTCTTGGCCTGAAGTAAAATTCTTCATTATTTTTAATCTCATAAAATCGTGTACTTACTTTTTCTTTGTTCAATTTGATAGTTATGATAACTTTATTATGGCCAACATAGCCTTTAACCATCTCTATTAATTTATTAATTGACTCCATTTTTAAGGATTTTTAAAATTATCTGATAGAATATCATCTAATGTATCATTTTTATAAATTTCAAGATCTACCGATGTTGTTTTTTTTAGATTTCCAGCAAAAGTGAAATTCCAGTACAGCTTTTACTTTTACAGAAGGATTTACTTTTTTTAAATCTGATACGGTTTTTCCCATTTTGTGCCATTCTCAATAACTTTTAGAAGTTGAATTTTGAGAAAAATAATTTATGATGGAGTAAGATCATCAAATTTAACTTGCAAATTTGCTCTTAAATAATTGTGAAATTTCTCGAAAAACAATTTGATATCAGCCTCAGAATAATGCTCTTTAAAAGGGGAATCAACTATTGATAAACAATAATCATCTTGAGTTAAAGCAAAGTCAAGACATTTATATAACATTTCCCAATATTCCAAGGTTCCTATTTCTAATAAATGCTCCCAATAATCATCTTCAAACACTCTTTCATTATTCAATCTATGATGATGATAATAATATGATGATGATAATAAATAAAATGAACCGCCATCCCTAAATATTTTTGAAGAGTTTTTACTTCCATTTTATTAAATTCTATTTATTTTAAAATTATTTAGAAATTAATTCTTCAATCAATTTTGTTAATTATTCTGCTGTAGGCGTATAAGATAAAAAATACTAAATAATATTATAATGTATTTCGCTAATCTTGAAGTTTTAATCTATAAAGTGGTAAAATGTTATACAAGAAGATAGCTTACAAATTCTTCTCTTTTATCATAAGGAATATCATAGTGGAGCGATTTTAATATCATAGTATTCCAAGGTTTCCATTCATTAGAAAGTTCATTATTAGTCACTAAATAATGGTCTAATATTCCTTCTACAAAATAATCTTTTAAGGGAAGATCTAGAATTCTTTCTTTTCCATCTTGTGTGAGAACCACTTTGTATTCTAAATTATTTTTTTCATTAATGTAAAAAGTAAATATACCACTATCCCATGAACTTAAATATTCTAAATCACCGTCTGAGTCATATCCAGTTGGTATAAGATCATTATCTTTTTCATATTCAAATATCATAGACATCATACATTCATTCACCCATTGGTAGAAAACTTCTGCATCATCTAGTAGATCTTTTTTTTCTTTTTCAGAATCCCACCATTCTTGGTCTATAACCTCACCATTAGAATAAATTTCAATTTGATATTTATTAAATCTTTTATTTAGGTCATCTATATTGCTATTGTATTTATTACGTATTGATTTAACTAAATCATTGATTGCGCTAAATTCTATCCAAATAAAAGAGGCTACATCATTTTCATCTATATATTCAATTTTATTATATCCGATAGATCCTTTACTAATATTAAAAATTGCATTAAATTTTTTCCAATTTGTGTCTTTTAGTTTTTCGAGTATATCATTATAATTTTCTATCATATTAATTATTAGTATTATTAGATTATGAGACAAATACAGATGTTAAAAATATAACTAAACCTCTTTCTAGTGCAAGTCTTATTGAGAGCTTTATTGAGAATAAATTTATTTAATTTTTAAAGCCCCAAGTTTTTTAGAGGAGTATTAAAATGTGGATCATCGATATCGGGATTTAAACACATTTCTATTGCAATACTCAAATTATAAATCAGTTCATCATATATGTAATATTTTTCTTCGTCATTTTTGTATAATTCTAAATCGTGATATAATCCAGGAACTATTGTCATCAAATAATATAATATATCTTTAGGAACATTTTCTTTATATTTCCATTCTGTTTTTAATTCTTCTAAAATCTCATATAATTTATCTAATAGAATACGGTCAATTCCATCCCTGATATGATATTTTATCAAAAAACCATTATCTTTATTAAAAAGAAATTGTTCAATGTCTTTAGCGGTTATCTGTTCCATCAATTTATATGTTTAAAAGCTTTTGTATGAAAGTCATCTTGAAGTGTCATGTTTGAATAATTGATCTATGCAATTCTAAACACGCAAAGTTTTTATTTAATTATTTTAGTTCAAAATTAAAATTGTTGATCTGGATAGATTTTATTTTGATAAATTTTGATAAAATTTTTTGTAGTCATTAATGGAGTATTTTCCATTAAAAAGATCGTAATAATACTTTAGCAAAATTTCATTTATTGAATATAGGCTATAATAAATATCTCCTTTATCATTATCCTTAAAATCATCAGAATAGAGAAATCGTTTTCTATAATTTTCTAAGCAGTATGCTTCAAACTCTTTTTCGTCAATTCTTAAAAATGGTCTTAAATAAACATGATCTACTTCTAAATACTCATCTGAATTTTTTAAATAAAATGTAGGTATTACGTCTAGATAAGGAAAGCTATCAATAAAGTTTAAAGAAATTATGCAATATTCATTTTCATAAAATAAATAATAATCAATTGACAAGTTTTCTTTTTTATTTAGATCTACATTTAATTTTAATTTGAAAGTATCAATACTTTCTTCAAGGTATTTCTCCACGTCATTCTTAAAAGTTTTATAATCTAATAAATTCATAATTTAAGGTTTAATCATTAAGCCACTTTCTTGTAGAAAGTATCCTATCAGTTAAAGACGCTTTTTCTTTCGGCAGATATAAATAACCAAATGCTAAGTTAAAATTATATTCATATATAAAAAAATAAGCCTTCTGAAATTCAGAAGGCTTGTAAATTATCTTTTTTTCTGCTGTCCAGGAGCATAAGCTTTTGCACTTTTGTCTCCGTTCATTTTTTTGGCTTGTCCAGGTGGTATTTTTTTACCAGATGGAGCAGGTGTATGAGTGTGAGTATGTGTACTGCAGCTAATTACGCTTAATACTAAGAACAAAAGAACTAGTACGACTACAGCAATTCGGGTAATTTTTGATGTTTGCATTTTTAGTTTAAATTTTATTTGAGGTGATACAAATATAGTTGAAAAGTATCTCTTAGATGTATTTGATATTAGTTTAAAACGAGTTCAAATAATATTTTGTTTTAAACTATAGATTTATCTGCAAAACAGCGTAGATTAAATAGCTATAATAATCTCTATATTCATTAATGCCAAAAATTATAAGATAATCGTTATTGCAATTTTGAAAATTAAATATTTGATACCTATAGAAAAATGCTCTATCTGGATCTTCTAAATTTTCCAGTTTATCTACGTAATTTTCGGCCAAATCATTATTTGATATTTTACCAGATTCAATTAAAGAGCTTAATAAACTAGAGCTTTTCCAAGAAATAACAGCTTGATGTTTAATCGCTCCATTTCCGCAATAAAAAGTAAAACACGACTCAGAATCTGGATTTTCAAGAGGAAATGATCGTGCTCCTCCTAGTTGTATTTTCTTTATAATTGAAATTTTGGACATAATTGATGCTGAGGTGAAATAGATGAAATAAAAAAGCCTTTTGAAAATCAAAAGACTTATATTTTTTTAGCTAATAACACTAATCACAATGAACAAGATTACAAGTGCTATTACAGCAAATTTCATAAATTTTGATGATTGCATAAATGAAAGATTTAAATTAGTTTATTTCTGATGTAAGCAAATATAATTTTTAATTTCAATTAAGCAAAAGTTACTTAAAACAAAAAAGCTCCAGAAAAATCCAGAGCTTTTAAAATGTATTTATAGAAAGATTTATTCTTCTTTCATAGTATGATAAACGTTCATAACGTCATCATCCTCTTCAATTTTTTCGATTAGTTTCTCAACGTCAGCGATTTGTGCTTCAGTTAATTCTTTAGTGATTTGCGGAATACGCTCAAAACCAGAAGATAAAATTTCAAGACCTCTGTTTTCTAATTCTTTTTGGATAGCGCCAAAACTTCCAAAAGGAGCATAGATCAAGATTCCGTCTTCGTCTTCAAAAACTTCCTCAGCACCAAAATCGATTAATTCTAATTCTAATTCTTCAGGATCAATACCGTCTTTTGCAATTCTGAAGTTACAAGTATGGTCAAACATAAACTCAACAGAACCTTGAGTTCCCATTGTTCCGTTGCATTTGTTGAAATAACTACGAATATTAGCTACCGTTCTGTTATTGTTATCAGAAGCAGTTTCAATCAAGATTGCAATTCCGTGAGGCGCATAACCTTCAAACAAAATTTCTTTATAGTTGGCAGTATCTTTATTACTTGCATTTTTAATCGCGCGCTCCACATTGTCCTTAGGCATGTTAGCCGCTTTTGCATTCTGTATAACAGCTCTTAATCTAGAATTGGCATCTGGGTTTGGTCCGCCTTCTTTAACAGCCATTACGATATCTTTACCAATTCTGGTAAATGTTTTGGCCATTGCAGACCAACGTTTCATTTTTCTTCCTTTTCTAAATTCGAACGCTCTTCCCATTTCTAATTTTTAGTTTTGTGATGCAAAAATACGGTTTTCCTAATTTTTACAAAAACAAAATAAATTTTTTTATTGTAGATAAAGTTTAAAAAAAATCAATTGTTAAATCCCAAATTCCAAAAAGAGCGCAGCGATTTTTAGAAAATCTAAAATCTAAAATCTAAAATCTAAAATCTAAAATCTAAAATCTAAAATCTAAAATCT
>NZ_JBSKGP010000016.1:0-17386 GCF_054075165.1 Flavobacterium erigeronis
TTCGCTACGCTCATTTTGGAATTTGGGATTTAAAAATTGGAATTTATGTATTCACAATTAATATACTTTTTATACAAATGCACATTCAGCCTATACAAAATAAGTACGAAAATGAAATCGTAGATTTGATTTTAAACATTCAGCAAAAAGAATTTAATGTTCCCGTTACTTTAGAAGATCAGCCGGATTTATTGGACATTGAGAACTTTTACTACAAGCCGGGCGGGATTTTTCTTGGCGCTTTTATAGACGATAAATTGGTTGGCACTATTGCATTGGTAAAATTTAATGCCGAAGCTGGAGCCATCAGAAAAATGTTCGTAAAGAAAGAATTTAGAGGAAAAGAATTTCAAATTGCCCAACAATTATTAGAGCAATTAATTGCCTACAGCAAAGAAAAAGGAATAAAAGACTTATATTTAGGAACGGTTACGTTATTGCAGGCGGCTTTGCGTTTTTATGAAAAGAATGATTTTGTAACGATTCCGAAAGAAGCACTTCCAATCGATTTTCCGTTAATGAGACCCGATAATGTTTTCTGCCATTTAAAACTAAATCAATAGAGATGAATATAATTGACGAAATCGGCATACTGGCCATATCTACGCGATTGCAGCGTCTGAGCGAACAGCTTCGCAAAGACGGTGCTTTAATTTATAAGTCTTTTGACATTGATTTTGAACCGAAATGGTTTCCTGTAATTTATACGCTACACATTAAAGAAATGCTGAGCGTTGTCGAAATTGCCAATGAAATTGGCTATAGCCATCCGTCAACAATCAGTTTATTGAAGGAATTGGAAAAGCAAAAATTAATCAGTTCTAAAAAAGACAAAGCAGACGAACGCAAAAGGCTGATCGTTTTGACGACGAAAGGAAAAGAACTTGTCGTAAAAATGCAACCTGTTTGGACGGTTATGAAAAAGACTTTAAACGAAATCACCGATAACCAGAACAACCTTTTGAAAGGCATTGAAGAAACAGAACAAAAATTGGCAACTCAAGGATTTTTTCAGCGAGCTGCAGAGCTTAAAATTTAGATTTTGTCCTTCGGCTCAGGATAAAAAATTTGTAATTTGGAATTTAATTTTTGTTTTTTAAATTCCATTATTCTTTTCCTGTAATTTTCTTTCTGTGGTTATGCCCCCACTTTGCTAGAGAATCTATCACTTCTTTTAAAGTATGGCCATATTCTGTTAATTGATATTCAACTGTTATCGGCTGTGTTTTTAGAACAGTTCGCGTAACTAATTGGTTTTCTTCAAGGTTTTTCAATTCTCTGCTCAGCATTTTTCCAGAAATGCCTTCGACTTCACGCAACAAATCAGAAAATCGTAGTGTATTAAAACAAAGTGATGCAATTATAGAGATTTTCCATCTTCCGTTTAAAATATACATCGCATCATGCACCGCCATAATTCGCTGATTGCATTGTTGAGGATCGTGTTTAGGTTCTTTTATCATGTTGTGTTAGTAGGTTACCTCGATGTTACAGTTACTTTTGGTAATCTGATGACAAAAATACACTTAAACTTTTTACCTTTGAATACAATTTTAATCAATTAGAAAAAAAATGGCCTTAATAGATGCACTAAAGTGGCGTTACGCTACAAAAAAAATGAACGGACAAGCTGTTCCGCAAGAAAAAGTAGATTATATTCTTGAAGCTGCAAAATTGGCTCCTTCATCTTCAGGATTACAGCCTTACAAGGTTTTTGTAATCACAAACAAAGAATTAAAAGAAAAACTTAGAGCGGTAAGTTTTGACCAAAGTCAAGTTACAGACGCTTCTCACGTTTTGGTTTGGGCAGCTTGGGACGGTTACAGCTTAGAAAAAATTTCTGCTGTGTTTGACCGAACAATTGCTGAAAGAGGAATTCCTGTTGATGCAATGGATGAGTACAAACAAAGACTTTGGGGAATGTACGAGCCTCTTGGACAAGAATGGCACGCTAACCATGCTGCAAAACAAGCTTATATTTCGTTTGGTGTAGCAATCGCTGCGGCTGCAGAACAGCAAGTAGATGCAACTCCAATGGAAGGTTTTATTCCTGCTGAAGTGGACAAACTTTTAGGATTGGAAGAACTTGGACTTAAAAGTGTTTTAGTTTTACCTTTAGGATACAGAGATGATTCTGGCGACTGGCTGGTAAACTTGAAAAAAGTGAGAACTCCGCACGATGAATTTATAACAGAAATCAAGTAAAATTTTTTTTTTTTTGCTTTAATAAAAATGCTTTTGAAATAGTGCAACAACACTTTTTCAGAAGCATTTTCAGTTTAAATATTTCATTTTCAAACCAATTCAAAAGAACAGAAAAAACTGATTTTTTCAGACTTATGTTATTTTTTAATATTGCTTAAAAATAGGTACGTAATGCGGATAATTAAATAATATCGTATAACTAATTTTGCTTTATCCAAAACAATTCATTCTTATTCACAACAAATTAAATTCTAAGAACTATGTCTGATTTCTTAACGCAATTTGGGGAAGACCTAAAAAAGAACGTCCCAGGTTTCATCGCAGTTTCTGTGGCTGAAATCGCTAGCGGTATGTCATACTATTCACAGTCTGCTGCTGCAGATTTTGACCCAGAATTGGCATCTGCCTACAACCTTGAAGTAGTTAAAGCAAAAATGAACGCTATTAAAGCGCTGAATTTAAATGGTCAGGTTATTGACAATATCATGATTACATTAAGTTCTCAAATTCACATTATTGATGTTTCTGACAATCAGGATTACTTTATTTACCTGGCTGTAGATTCTACAAAAGCTAATTTAGGTATGACCAAATCGATCCTAAATAAGTACAAAAAAGAAATAGTAGCTAAATTATAACACAATTTTGCCCCTTTTAAAAAGGAATATTCGCTTTTGAGTATTCCTTTTTATTTTTCTATAAATTGCTATTCGTTTCTTTTAAAATATTTTTATATTTCGAAAAGTAAATTAAGGAATTGCACCAATGGAATTACGCGCTTATTTTGAAAAATACTCTGATGAAGCCACTTGTATTGAAGAGCTCAAAAACAAACGTTTAGAAAACGGGCTTTTGTGCAGGAAATGCGGACATAATGAGCATTCTTTCCGTCAGAATGATTTGAAATTCCAATGCCGTAAGTGCGGCAGCCGTATGAGTCTCCGTTCAGGAACTGTAATGGAAAATTCCAATCTTCCTATTCGCTACTGGATGATTTGCATCGAATTGATGACGCTTTCGCACAGAAGAATATCCATACTCAAAATTCAATATTTATTAGGTCATAAACGATACGAACCAATCTGGCTAATGGCGCAGAAAATTCGTCTGGTAATGAAAATTAGAGACGAAAAATACCGCTTAAGAGCGTATTCTGAATTTGATCCCGAATTTCTACAGAAAATCGACAAGCTGACTTTGGAAAAGAAAACCAAAACTAAACATGAAAGCTGATTTAAGAGCACATATCGAAAAAAACATTCCTTTAACTGACGACGAATTTGCTTTTGTCATCTCGCATTTCAGCACCAAAAAATTCAAAAAACATCAATTTCTTATCCAGAAAGACGAAGCCGTACCGTATTCTTATTTTATAATTAGCGGTCTCGTAAAATTAGTTTTTACTGATGAATCGGGAAAAGAACATATTGTTTCTTTTGCCATGGAAGACTGGTGGGAAAGTGATTTTTATGCTTATTATACGCAAACAAAGGCCACTATGTCTCTTGAATGTCTTGAAGATACCGAAGTGCTTTGCTGTACACTCGAAGATTATAAAAAGCTATGCGATGGTTTGCAAAAAATGGAACGTTTTTTTCTGGAGAAAGCTACTTTTGGATTTTTAGGTTCGCAGCGCCGTATTATTTCCTGGCTCACTTCAAACTCAAAAGAACGATACGAACAGCTTTTAAAACAATATCCGACACTTTTTCAACGTGTATCCAAAAGTCAAATTGCCTCTTATTTGGGAGTATCGCGTGAAACTCTTAGCCGACTTTCTTCTTGATGTGATATAGATCACTTTTTATTTGTGAGGAATATCAACGGCTTAAATCGGCGATAAGTCTGAATTTTGTTTTTATAATTTTAAACAAAATAAAGATGGAAAAAAGAGTGATAAATCCGTGGAAATGGCAAGACGAACGCAGCTACGCACAGGCAGTTGAAGTAAAAAATCCAGAAGGAACATTATACGTATCTGGACAAACGGCTATAAGCGCAGAGGGAATTTCGAGCAATGAGAACATGGAATCTCAAATTATTCAAACCCTAAAAAATTTAGAACAAGTTATTACAGAAGCAGGATATGAATGCAATGGAATCGTGCGTTTAAATATTTACACCACTTCTACAGCAGAACTATGGCCTCATTTTAACATTCTACAAGACTGGATCAGTAAACATAATATTGCACAGGCTACGACATTGCTGGAAGTAAAAAGCCTTTTCGAAACCTTAAAAGTAGAATTGGAAGCAACCGTTGTAAAATAATTTGGGTTAAAATAAAAAATGCTGTACGGCTATCCTTTTGTACAGCATTTTTTATAAAATTTTCAATTTTGAAATTCCAAATCTGAAATTCCAAATTCCAAATTTTAATCCTCAATACTTCCCTATTTAAGGACTTAAGAGTAAAACTTAGGACTTAGGACTTAGGACTTAGGACTTAGGACTAAGAACTAACTACTTCTTCTTATTCTTTTTAGCTTTAGATCTTTTTGCTTTCTTTTTTGCAATTTTTTTCGCTTTCGCTTTATCTTTTGCTTTTTTCGCTTTTGCTTTCTTTTTTGCTTGCGCTTTTTGTTTTGCTTTTTTCGCTTTCTCTTTCTTTTTATCTTTTGCTTTAGCTTTTTTCTTCGCTACTTTTTTCTTTTTCTCTTCTTTTTCTTTTTCTTTCATTTTTTTATTCTTTTTAGATTTCGATTTTTCTTGGTTCTCGTCAGCTGTTTCTTCTTCAGTTTCAGATACTGTCTCCTCTCCTGCTTCAGTTTCTACAGTCTCTTCAGCGATTTCTTCTGTTGCCACTTCTTTTACTGTTGCTTTTCTTGGAGCTCTTTTAGGTTTTGATTTAGATTCTGAAGTTTCAGTTTCAGCCGATTCTGTTTCAGAAGCTGGAACGTCCTGCTGTACGTTTTCTTCGTTAGAAATAACTGGAACAGCCTCTACCTCCTGATCGATTTCATTAGTAAGCACTTCTTTTGCCATTATTCTGTTAATTTTAAGAAATTGATTAAATTTATTTTGGATTAAACTAATTTTTAATGTTATTAAATCATTAAATTAACATCAAAAAATAATAAACAAATATAGACCTAAAAAGCTATTCGCCAATGTTAAGTTTTTCATTGTTACAAAAAACAGCTTTTATTTAACTAAAAATCAAACACTTATCCAATGTTAAGTTTTTCGTTGTCATTTTTTTGAATTTTGAAACGTCTATACAGCCATTTTAAAGCAGCACAGATTTTACATAAACGACTAACAAATTGCATAATTTCGCTTTAAATTTGATAAAATGATCAACGATTTAGAATATCAGACTATAAAACCCAGCAAAAACCTTTCGGATTTTGTAGATAGTTTTTGGTGTATGGAGAATAAATCGGATCAAACATTAGAAACAATCGGTCTTCCCGACGGGCGAATCGATTTGTCTCTGATAAAAACTGCCGAAACTTCTTTTCAAATCAGACTTTTGGGTCTAGGAACACAGCAATACGAAAAAGGAACAATTCCAGCTAATAGTAAAACCTTTACCATTAGCTTTAAACTTCTTGCTGTAGAATATATTTTTCATGAAAGCATTGCCGAAATTTTAAATTCTGGGAAATTATTAGAAAATAATTTTTGGGATTTTAATGAAACTGATCTGAAAGATTTCGAATTGTTTACCGAAAAAGCTGCTGCAAAAATTCATTCCTTATTACTAAAGGAAGTCGATAATCGGAAACAAAAACTCTTTCGACTTATTTACGAAAGCAATGGTGCAATGTCCGTAAAAGAATTATCAGAACAATCGAATTGGAGCAGCCGCCAGATTAATCGCTATTTCAATCAGTATTTTGGACTTTCGCTGAAGGCGTATTGTTCAATTCTTCGTTTCCGAACTTCTTTGGAACATATTGCAAAAGGCAAACTTTTTCCAGAAGAGAATTTTTCAGATCAAACGCATTTCATTAAAGAAATCAAGAAAATATCAGGTTCGGTTCCTAAAACGCTTTTTCAAAATAAAAACGACCGATTTATACTATTATCTGCTCTTTCGTCTCAATAATTTTGCAACATAGATTTTAAACACAAAACTATGTTACTAGAAAATAAACACGTTGCCATCATTGGCGGCGGAATGGGCGGTTTACTATTAGCCCGCCTTTTGCAGCTTCAAAATATAAAGGTAAAAGTATACGAAAGAGACCTCAACGCAGACGTTCGCGTACAAGGTTCGCCTTTAGATTTACACGAAAATTCGGGTTTACTTGCTATGAGTAAAGCCGATTTATTAGACGAATTTTATAAAAATGTCCGTCCGAATGCCAGTAAAGCTCGAATTGTAGATCTAAATTTTGAATTGAAATTTGATGAGCATGCTATTATTGAAACTTCTTCTCAAGAAATTTCAAATTCAAATTCAGATTCCCTTCAAGACATTTCAAAACCTCGACCAGAAATAGACCGTTTTAATCTTCGAGCTGTTTTATTGAATTCGCTTTTGCCCGAAACCATCGTTTGGGACAGCCATTTTCTTTCTATGGAAAAAGAAAATGAAGGCTGGAGTCTGTTCTTTAACAATAAAAACAGCGTTTATGCCGATTTGGTTATTGGTGCAGACGGGGCAAATTCTAAAATTCGTCCTTATATAAGCACTCAAAAACCAATTTATTCTGGCATTACTATGATTGAAGGTACTATTTATAATGCCAAAGAAAATGCTCCAAAGCTTTTTGAATTTTCGAAAGGCGGAAAAGTTTTGGCTTTTGGAAAGGGACAAACCATTATGTACGGCACCAAAGGAGACGGTTCGCTACTATTTCTTCTCAGCAGTAAAATAACCGAAAACTGGATTTCAGAAAACAATCTGGATTTTAAAGACAATGCTCAAATTTTCGACTGGTTTAAAAAAGTGTATCAAGATTGGAGTTCAAAATGGCATGAACTTTTTGTGAGCAACGAACTGTTCTTTATACCGCGTCCGCAATATTATTTTCCCCAAAACCAAACTTGGGAAACGCAGGGAAACATAACTGTCATTGGAGATGCCGCACACCGCATGCCTCCTTTTGCTGGAAAAGGCGCTAATCTGGCGATGCTTGACGCTCTTGAACTTTCAGACTTTTTGACCAACAATCAGTTTTTGGATTTGAAAACAGCTCTTTCTCATTTTGAAAAGCGCATGCTGGAACGAGCTGCAGAAGCATTAGAAAACACCTTAAAAAATGGCGAACAGCTTCATGCCGACAATGCTTTAGAAAAACTGCTTTCTATCTTTGATAAAACAGCCAAATCTTAATCGTTTTTATTTCAATTACTTACATATTTTTATTTAAATTTACAAGAACCCGAAAAATGTTATTTAGTAATTATACACCACGATAAGTTTCACTA
The DNA here is from genome assembly GCF_054075165.1 of Flavobacterium erigeronis. NCBI lineage: Bacteria > Pseudomonadati > Bacteroidota > Flavobacteriia > Flavobacteriales > Flavobacteriaceae > Flavobacterium > Flavobacterium erigeronis. Next base: position 7,588 of record NZ_JBSKGP010000016.1, read on the forward strand.
AACCCATTCAAACCATGAGGCATTTTCTATTCTTATTATTGTTTACAGGTTTTGTTTATTCTTCTTTCGGACAAAAAATAGCTGATTCTACTTCGAAAAAAACAAAAGACAAGAAAATTGAACTGAGAGTAATGCCTTATCTGAGTTACAACAGAAATCTCGATTTTATGTTTGGCGCCATCCCAATGATGATGTATAGGGTTAACGAAGGAGATACTATTTCGCCAAAATCATTATCAGGAATGTCGGCCATTTATACCACAAATAAATCGTATGCTTTGGCACTTTTTAATAAATGGTATTTGAATGAAGACAAATGGCGTTTGAAGTTTTTCTTTTTTACCGGAAATCAGAATTCGCAGTTTTATGTGGATGATATCGATCAGCCTGATTTTTATGATTACGGAACCAAAACTACTGTATTGGGAATTGGAGGACAGCGAAAAATCGTAGGAAAGTTCTATGGCGGACTTTCTTATACTTATGCGCATTATAATACCGTTTATGAAGATGATATTTCACCTTCTTCAATTTCGCACAGCAATGCACTAGTTTTTAACTTATTGTACGACACTAGAGATGCTGTTTATTATCCTACTATAGGTTATAAAATTAGATTGGACTGGTCTACGTATCCGAAATTTCTAGATAATCAACTGGCATCGAATAGAATTTCTTTCCAAGCGAATAAATATTTCCAAAATCGCGAAGGCAAAGATGTGATTGCGGTTCGTTTTTATGGCAAGTTTGGTCTTGGAAATGTCGCTTTTGAACAGCAAAGCACCATTGGCGGAACAGATATTCGCGGTTATTCGGAAGGAAAATACCGCGGTTCGGGATTAATGGACATTCAAGGTGAGTACCGTTACAATTTCGCCAAAAAAATGGGCTTGGTCGGATTTTTTGGAATTGCAACCATTTACGGTTCTGACACTCCGAGCTTCGATTGGAAAATGTATCCCGGCGGAGGTGTTGGTTATCGGTACAATCCTTTTAAAAAATCAAAATTTAATGTTGGCCTAGACGGTGCAGTCGGAAAAGGAGATTGGGGAGTTTATTTTAGAATTGGCGAAGCATTTTAATATAAGCTATTTGTATAATTAAGAACTTAGATCAAATAAAGTTCAATTACTTAAAAATACAAAAGCAAAATACCATCGATAAACGATTAAGTATTTTGCTTTTATCAGAAACCTAATTCAATAGGTTTTTATTGTCTTGTAACCGAGTGCGGTTTTAATTTCTCATTGTTAATTTTATCAATTTGTTCCTCAACAGAACCAGGAGAAAAAGTCGCTGGTAATTGTGATGGCGGATATTTTATGAATGTTTGCAGGAACTCAACAGAGTGAAATGTCACTTGCGCCAAAATGAAATCGTTACGCAGCACCCAGTCACTATATTGATCCGATACAATATTTGCACGTTCAAAAGGATCCATTCTTAAGTTAAACATTAATGGCACTCTATATTCTTTAAACGGTTCTCTCCAAACATCAAACCCTCCTGGCTTTGGCTGTTCTCTCATTACAATTTTCCAGTCTTTATATCGATAAGCTACTAATTGTGCATCGTCATTAAAATAAGCAAATTGGTCACGTGGGCTTTTAGCTGTTTTACCTGTGATAAAATCTAGCTGATTGAATCCGTCCAAATGAAGTGTACTATTTTTTCCTCCAATAGTAGTACCTTTTAGTAAATCTTCTTTTATAGTTGTATTTCCTGCTGCAGCCAATAAAGTTGGAAACCAATCCAAACCAGAAAATATTTCGTTGGTTACTGTTCCTGGTTTAATACGTCCAGGCCATTTTACAAATGCAGGTACGCGATACGCTCCTTCCCAATTGGTGTTTTTTTCACTTCGAAAAGGCGTACTCGCAGCGTCTGGCCAGCTAAACTGATTTGGTCCATTATCTGAAGTAAAGACAACAATAGTATTGTCTTCAATACCCATGTCTTTTAAAGCTTTCATAAGTTTGCCTACATTCATATCCATTTCTATCATTCCGTCGGCGTACTCATTATCTGGCATACCGCTTTGTCCTCTCATCGATTCTCTTACGTGCGTAAAAACATGCATACGGGTAAAATTCATCCAAGTAAAAAATGGTTTTCCTGCTTTGCTTTGTTTTTTCATCCATTCAATGCAGGCTCCAGTTGTTTCATCATCTATGGTTTCCATTCTTTTTTTGGTCAATGGCCCTGTATCTTCAATTTTTCCTCCTGCAAAACTATGCAGTACACCTCTCGGTTTATAAGTTTTACTGAAAGAAGGATCTTCATCTGGTTTTGGCCAGTTTCTCATTTCAGGTTCTTCTTCCGCATTTAAATGATATAAGTTTCCGAAAAATTCATCAAAACCATGATTAGTCGGCAAGAACTCATCTAAATCTCCCAAATGATTTTTTCCAAATTGTGCAGTTGCATATCCTTGAGGCTTTAGTGCTTCTGCAATAGTAATATCACGAGCCATTAGTCCTACAGGAGCGCCAGGAATACCTACTTTAGACATTCCGGTTCTTTTTGGAGTCTGACCAGTAATGAATGAAGAGCGTCCAGCTGTACAGCTATTTTCTGCATAATAATCTGTAAATTTTAGTCCTTCACTTGCAAGTTTATCAAGATTGGGAGTCTTATAACCGACGACGCCCTCTCCATAAGAACTGATATTGGTAATTCCAACATCATCTCCAAAAATTACGAGTATGTTTGGTTTCTTTTGCGCAGATGCATTAATGGCAAAAAGCACTAATAAATAATTGATACAGGGAAAAAATCTTCGGTTTGTCATAGTTAATCGCTTAAAAATAGTTTAACATTTATAAAAAAATCCGATTTTTTAGATCTCCTTATAAAAGTAAAAAAACTCTAATTTCCTATGCTTTCCTTTACTTTCAAACAGGTTTCAATTTATAATATGAAACAAAGTTCTTCTTAATAGCTTTTAAAAATAGAAGCTCTCAATTAACAGAATTAAACCTTTACATGCAAATATCCTACAAAATAACTTACTACAGGAGGGCTTAAGATTCCTCTAATTGTTTAATAATAAAATTTTACTAGAATTCACAAAAAGAATTATTATAATACCAATTTTTTTTTCCACCTTAAATATTGATTATTAATTACAACACAAAAAAAACTCTTATAGCATTTTTTTCATTAGTAGTGCAACAGGAATAAAAACATTTACTTGATCACCAATTTTCAATGGATTACTCCAAATTCATGTTGCATATACGTCTTTTTTGTTTCATTTTATAATATGCAACATCGAAAAAAATATTCCATAGCCATCTTTCTTTAAATTTGAGTATCCCCAAACTTTGACTAAAACCTTTAATTGCAAAATGCTTAAAACAATTTATTAATTTAAGGTGGTTAGAAATTTCCTGTGCTGCCTTTTCATTCCCAATTGCTTATGGCACATTTTTACATTTCCTGGAGAATCTACACTTTGTCTAAAAAACTGGCTTTTACTGCATTATTCATTTTTCTTGCTGCTTTTCAAGCAAATGCACAAAACTGTACAGTAAATGCTGGAGTTCTGAATGTAACCCTTTGCGAAACAGACGCTTTGGTTTTAACAGGAAACACACCTTCTCCGATAATTGGAACGGTTTTATGGACACAGATTTCTGGACCAGCGGTGGTTATCAACTCACCAAATAGTTCTTCTACAACCGTATCAGGCTACACCGGCGGAAATACTTATATTTTTAGATATAGCGCGACTTGTGGAGATGGCATTGTATCGTATCAGGATAAAGTGGTAAATGTAAAGCCTATAACGATGGCTAATGCTGGAGTAAATATTGCCAGTTGCCCAAACAGTTCGGGGACTTTAACCATATCTGCAAATGCGCCTCAAAATACTGGAGAAACGGCACATTGGGAGATTGTAGGCGCTAATGACGCGGGAGTTGTGATCAATTTTCCGAATTTGCCAACCTCAACCATCACACTTCCAGCAGTAAGATGCGGCGTGTCTACACTTCAATGGGTTATTGAAGGCCCAGAATTTGCACCAGGACAGCGCTGCAGAACAACATCTCAAATTACGGTTACCAATTATGGAGGTGTTAAACCCGTAAATGCAGGTCCTGATCAAACATTGAGCAATTGTTATACTACAACTCAAACTGCTAACCTTACTGCAACTTATGGAGGCTGTGGCTTAAACGGACAATCGGGCCAATGGACATTTGTAAGCGGGCCAAGCACTCCGACAATTAGCAATTCTAATTCTAATAACACGCAAGTTTCTAATCTTACACAAGGTACTTATACTTTTAGATGGACCGTTACTGGACCATGTGCTTCTGGCAATGACACTGTAAATATCATAGTTCCCGCGGCAACCCAAGATGTAACAACACTTCCTGGCGGTGATGAAGTGATCAATTTTTGCGACAATACTATTACACAAGCAACTCTTGTAGCGCAAACGCCATTATACGCTGGAGAAACCGTTCAATGGACTCAAGTTTCTGGAGGTGCTGGAGCTGTGATTGTTTCTCCTACTAACCCTACTACCTTGATAACCAATATTTCCAGTACTGGAGCTCCTTACAGATTTCGCTATACTTTAACCAATAGTAATACAGGGTGTATTTTTAGCAAAGATTACATTATACAATATAACGGTCCCACGCGAACCATTAGTGCTAATAATGGCGATGATATCGTAGGAAGCTGTAACGCGACTGTTTTTACTATTCCGCTTACGGTAACGGGTGCTGGGATCAATCAATATAGAATTGTGAGCGGGCCAGATAGTTCTCCTCTTGGGCCTTTTCCAACTGCTTTGCAAACCATAGGAAATTCGGTTACACTTACGCTAACCGCTTCTGGAGATTATACAGTAGAATTTATAAGAAGCGAAAATGGCTCATTAAACGTAGGTTGCGATTACGGATTTGATACTTTAAATATATTAGTTTCAGGAGATCCGACGCCATCTAATGCGGGTACAGATGTAAGTCTTCCTTGCGGAGATACGACTACTGTACTTTCTGGAGTCAGCACTGAAGAAGGAATGCACTTTTGGAGCCAGCTTTCTGGTCCAAATCAGGCAGTTATTGCAGATAATTTTGCTATAGACACACCTGTTTCCGGCCTTATTCCTGGAACCTATGTTTTTCAATATATAACAAAAGGTGGCGGAGCGACTTGCGGTTTTTCTGTTTCGACAGTTACCGTTTATGTATCGGAAACCTCATTAAGTCCGACAGATGCTGGTACAGATCAAGTAGTTTGTATAAACTCGCAGGTACCGCTTTCCGCCACTCCTCCGCAAAGCGGTGAACAAGGAGAATGGAGCCAAGTTTCGGGTCCAAATACCATTACTTTTTCTGATATTCATGATCCAAATGCGGTTGCCACCGGTTTCAGTACAGGAGCATCATCTTATGAATTGCAATGGACCATTTCGTATCTTCATCCAGGGCCTTCCTGTAGCCTTTCGGTTTCAGACACTGTAACCGTTCTTACCAATACAAGCACAGCACCATCCAACGCAGATGCAGGACCAGATACCTGCTATTCTTCTGGTGTAAATTCATTTAATTTGGCTGGAAACACACCAACTTTGCTAGAAACTGGAGAATGGACGGTAACACCTTCTGCTGGAGTTATTATCGCAGACAATACTGATCCGAATACTTTGGTTACTGTTCCTGGAAATGGTACTTATGTATTTACTTGGACTTTAAACCCATTAATACGAAACTGTTTGGCAAGTTCAAGTAGCGTATCGGTAACCATTGCAGATACTCCTCCTACTGCCGATGCAGGTCCAGATCAAGAAACTTGCGGCGATACTATTACGATGGCAGCTGTAAGCAGCGGTGGTGGTATTGGTACTTGGACAAGAATTTCTGGTGTAGGACAATACACCATTAGCGATATACATGATCCTAATGCGGTATTTACCTTTAGTTATAGCGGTTATTACATTTTTAGATGGACAGTAGATGCTAACGTCTGCGGTCAGGCATTTGATGATATTGAACTTACAGTCGGGATTCCGCCGAAACCAGCAGTAGCAGGACCCGACCAAAACGTATGTAATAGTACCAGCGTTACAATGGCCGGAAACTCTTACGATAGTTTCTTCGAATTAGGGCAATGGTCTGTACTTACCGGTGCGCCAAATCAGCCAACTATTGTTGATCCTTCAAATCCAAATACCGTAATTAACGGATTGGTTGCTGGAACGTACACCTTTAGATGGACCATCACAGCTAAAAGTATCTTTTTATGCGATGGCAGTTTTGACGACGTAACTGTTGTTGTAACCCCTACAGCCAATGCAGGAGCTGACCAATCCTATTGTGATGTAACTAGTATTCAGCTTGTTGCCAATGAAAATTCTGCAGGAACATGGACCCTTACCAGTACAACTGGAAATACTGACGATGTTCTCATTACACAGTCTCCTTCTAACAGTTATATTGCCAACGCAACTGTTGTTCCGGGCAATGATTATGTTTTTACTTATACTACAACCACAACAACTTTTCCAGATGGAAGCAATTGCCCAGGGTCTTCAGATTCTGTAAATGTTACCATTTTTGATGGTCCAAGCCTTGATCCAAACGCAGGACCAGATCAAACTTTATGTATTAATGATGTAGGCGGCACTGCTACGATGAGCGGAAATGTGCCTAATCCAGACGTGACTTCATTTGAATGGCGATTTGTTTATCAGCCTCCTGGAAGCGTAGCCGTAATTACTACTCCATCTGCCCCGCTAACAACGGTTACAAACCTGACTGTTCCTGGTCTTTATATTTTAGAATGGGTGTTTGAAAGCAATAATTGCCGTTCCCTTTCTGATATTGTCAGAATAGAAATGAATGCTCCGCCAAGCACGGCCGACGCAGGTCCTGACGATGCTGTAGCTTGCCAGACCACATACAAAACTGCTGCAGTTCCTCCTGCAGTTGGTATCGGAACTTGGACATTCTATTCACAACCTTCTGGAGCCAATGCTGTAATCGACAATCCAAATAGTCCTGTTACTACATTGTCTAATATAAATGTTTTAGGTACTTATGTCTTGACTTGGACTGTTACCAATGGCCCTTTTCCGAGTTCTTCATTATGCCAGCCATCATCTGATACAGTTTCTATAACATTTACCGATATCCCGCCATCAATTGCAAATGCAGGACCGGATCAAGAATTATGTAATGTGACTACTACCACTATGGCTGCTGAAATCGTAACTTCAGGAAATGGCGCATGGACGCAGGTTTCAGGTCCCAATACTGCTATCATCGGATCTCCAGATGAAGAAAATTCGCCTATGCTTGGCCTTATTCCGGGAACGTATGAATTTCTCTGGACAGTTACCAGTACAAATAGCTGTATATCTGAAGACTCTGTATTAGTTACCATATATGCTCCTCCATCTACTGCAAATGCAGGACCAAATCAAGTTGTGCCTCAATTTACAGCAGTTAATATGAATGCCGTAACACCAAGTGTGGGTACGGGAACTTGGACACAAATTTCTGGGCCTAGTACTGTGGGATTTGCTGACAATACTTCGCCAACTACAGCTATTGCAGGAACTGTTTCAGGAACCTATGTTTTAGAATGGACTGTAACAAATGGTAATTGTGCTGTCTCATCAGATACTATGACTCTTGTTATATTGTCTGTTGCCGATTTAGAATTAACTAAATCCGTTACGCCAGTTACAGGAAGCGCCGGGGATGTTGTAACATTTAGCTTGCAAGTTTACAATAACAACTCATTGGGAGGAACCGTAAATGCCACAGGGGTTGCGGTTCGAGATTATATTCCGACCGGTTATACTATTGTACCAGGATCTGCCAATTTTGCTGGACAGTATAATGCTGGAGATAATACGATCACTTGGAGCAATCTTACAGTTCCGAACGGCGGAACAAGAAATCTAACTTATAAGGCTACGATTCGATCAACAGGTTCTTATACCAATGTAGCCGAAGTTATTGCTTCAGACCAATATGATCCAGATAGTACTCCCAATAATCAAATTGCAACTGAAGACGATCAGGACGATGCAACGGTTATATTAGATGTAGCCGATTTATCGCTTCAAAAAACCGTATCTCCATCTACAGTTAGCATTGGCGATAATGTAATCTTCACAATTCGAGTGACAAACAGCGGACCAAATAATGCTTCAGGAATTACAGTTTCAGAACAATTGCCTTCTGGCTATACGTATGTCAGCGACAATGGCGGAGGCAAGTACAATCGAACAACAGGCGTATGGACAATAGGCAATTTAAATAACGGAAACTCGATAGCACTTCAGATTACGGCTAAAGTAAATGTATCTACAGCTGCCAATTATGTCAATACTTCTGAAATCAGAACAGCCAACCAGATCGATCCTGATAGTACACCTGGAAATGGGCTTCCTGAAGATGATATGAGCAGCGCAACGGTCAATCTGAAACTTGCCGATTTAGAACTTACAAAATCAGTTTTACCATTGTCTGCAAAAGCTGGAGATGTAGTCGATTTTACCCTAAATTTAGTTAATAATGGTCCAGGAAATGCAACAGGAGTAGCCATTCAGGATATTATCCCAGTTGGATATACGCTGCTGCCTGGTTCCGTTTCAAACGGAGGAACGTATCAAGTCGCAAATGCCGCAGTGGACTGGAAAAACCTTTCTTTGACTAATGGTGCAAACTTAAATCTTACTTTTAAAGCCACGGTAAATCCGACAGGAAGTTATCTCAATACCGCTCAAGTCACCGCAAGTGATTTATTAGATCCAGATTCGACACCAAATAATGACGACGGAGATCAGAGCGAAGATGATGAATCGAATGCGCAGATTACTTTTATTGGCCCTTCAGCCGATTTATCTTTAACAAAAAGTATAGTGGGCGGCAATACTTCACCTGTAATAGGAAGCGAAATTGCTTTTGAACTGATTGTTAGAAACGACGGTCCAAACAATGTCTCTTTGGCAGAAATTACAGATTTATTGCCTTCTGGTTATGAATTTATTAATTACAGCTCAACAGATGGCATTTATGACAATACTACAGGAATATGGAAAGTAAGTCCATTAAATAATGGAGCCTCTGCCTCTCTTATTCTTATTGTGAAAGTATTGCCGACTGGCGATTATTTCAACATTGCACAAGTTTCTGCAAGTGATCTTCCTGATCCAGATTCGACACCAAATAATGATGACGGAGATCAAAGCGAAGATGATGAGGACAACGCAACAATTACCCCAACCCAGCCGTCTGCCGATTTATCTGTAACAAAAACAGTTGATAATCCGACACCGTTGGTTGGTTCTACTGTTGTCTTTAAAATAATTGCTACAAATGATGGCCCACAAGATACTGCAAACGTCACCGTAACAGATTTACTGCCTTCTGGATATACTTTGAGCAGTTTTAATGCAACTAGCGGTACTTATGATAGTACAACTGGAGTATGGTCGTTGGATATTTTGCGTCATACAGAATCTGAAACTTTACAGTTAATAGCAACTGTAAATGCCACCGGAAATTACACAAACACAGCCGAAGTAACCAGTAGTGACACGCCAGACCCTGATTCGACCCCAAACAACGGAATACCAACAGAAGATGATTATGCTGAGGCCAGCACCACTCCTATTCCGCTTTCATCCGATTTATCATTGACTAAAACAGTCAATAACACAACTCCATTAGTTGGTTCTAGAGTTACTTTTGAAATTGCCGTAACCAACAATGGCCCTCAGAATAATCCGGGAGTTCTGGTAACAGATTTATTGCCTTCAGGATAT
>NZ_JBSKGP010000017.1:0-5570 GCF_054075165.1 Flavobacterium erigeronis
AGATTTTAGATTTTAGATTTTAGATTTTAGATTTTAGATTTTAGATTTTAGATTTTAGATTTTAAAAAAGCTTCGCTTTTTTGGAATTTGGGATTTCAAAAATTGGAATTTAAAAACATTGTGATTTTGACCATAATCTTCGTTTCTTTGTAAAAACAGTTTCACTACATGATACACGCAAAAAACATACATAAATTCTACGACAAACTTGAAGTTTTAAAAGGTGTCGATCTTCATATTAAAAAAGGGGAAATTGTTTCTATCGTTGGTGCTTCTGGTGCTGGAAAAACGACTTTACTGCAAATCTTAGGAACTTTAGACAAGCCAGATCATAATCCAGATTCGTCTCTGACGATCAATGGAAAAAATGTTTTAGAATTGCAAAACGTCAAAAACGAAAGCTCAAATCAAGAAAAAGCATTCAAAATTATCACTTGGTTAGGAGCTTTATATTTCATTTTATTAGCTGTATTTGTATTGTTTTTTAGAAACAAAATAGAAAACGACATTTTCGGTTACGGGACATGGGCGGTAATACTCCTGCCTACTCTTCTATTAGCTATTTACTACAGCCGTTACTTTAAAAAGAAAAGCAAACAAGACAAAGTTTTATCCGATTTCAGAAACTTAAATTTAGGATTCATTTTTCAATTTCATCAGCTTTTACCTGAGTTTACAGCTTTAGAAAACGTCTGTATTCCAGCTCATATTGCGGGTAAAAAAACAGCCGAAACAGAAGAAGAAGCAAAAAAACTTTTAAGCTATCTTGGACTTTCGCACAGAATCAATCATAAACCAAGCGAACTTTCGGGCGGTGAACAGCAGCGAGTGGCAGTTGCAAGAGCTTTAATCAACAAACCAGATGTCATTTTTGCCGACGAACCTTCTGGAAACCTAGATACACATTCGGCAGAAAACCTGCATCAGCTGTTTTTTCAGCTTCGAGACGAGTTCGGACAGACGTTTGTCATTGTAACCCACAACGAAGAATTGGCAAACATGGCCGATAGAAAATTAGTTATGGTCGACGGACAGATTAGCAATTAGAATAATCAGGAGCTAGTTCCTGCTGTCCTTCCAATCTTTTATGCCGAACCCCGGCATAAAAGGATTTTCCCTCCCATCAGGGCTAGGGTACTCAAATTCATCAGATGATTTCATTTAAAATGAACCAAAAAGAACTCAAAGAATTTCTAGACGAAAAAGTCATTCAATATAACAATCAGGATTTTATAGAAAGTGATCCTGTTCAGATTCCGCATCTTTTTACTCAAAAAGAAGATATCGAAATCGCAGGTTTTCTAAGCGCTTCAATCGCTTGGGGAAATCGTAAAATGATTATCAAGAATTCGCACAAAATGATGGAATTAATGGGCAACACGCCATACGATTTCGTTATGTCGCATTCTGATGAAGATTTGGCCAAACTAGAAACTTTTGTACACAGAACTTTCAACGGACATGATTTTGCTGGTTTTATTAAAGGCTTGCAACACATCTACAAAAACCATAACGGGTTAGAATCTGTCTTTGCTAAAAATCAAGAAAAAGACAGTTTGCAGAAAAGCATTAGCGAATTCAAAAAAATATTCTTCGAAACCGATCATTTAGCAAGAACTCAAAAACACATTTCAGATCCGTTAAACAATTCGGCAGCGAAGAGAATCAACATGTACCTGCGTTGGATGGTGCGCCAAGATGCAAAAGGAGTCGATTTAGGAATCTGGAAAACTATTTCGCCTTCTGCATTATCTTGTCCGCTCGATGTTCATTCGGGAAATGTTGCACGCAAACTTGGAATCCTTTCGCGAAAGCAAAACGATGCAAAAGCATTAGCAGAATTAGACTTAGCACTTCGCAAAATGGATGCTCAAGATCCTGTAAAATATGATTTCGCTTTGTTCGGATTAGGGGTTTTTGAAGGGTTTTAAATTTTAAAACAGCTGATTATTTCAAATGCTCCAAATGCAAATAATTCCAATTTACAAAAATTTCTTTTTCAGAATCACTTTCCCAGCCTTCAGAATTTAAATATTGATATATAAATTCATAGTCAATTAATAGAGTCTCTTCACCTAATTTAGAATTTTTAAGTTCTTCAATAGTCGAAGTCGCGACTCCAAAATTATCGGCTACATAATTAGACTTAATAGTCCGTACATTGTTTTCAATAATCTCTTCATCAAAATACTTTTCATAATAAGACAATTCCAATTCTCCATTTTTAAATTTCGCCAAGCGAGCTTCGTCAACAGTATTTTGATAATACACTAACAAAATCAAAGTATTCAGATTTTTTGAAATATGTTTTAAAATTTCATCAAAAAAATATAAACCAAAATGAAAGTCAAACTCAACTTCAACCCAATCTTTGGTTAGATTTTTTGAAACTATTAATGTTAGATTTTTACCGTCAAAAGAATTTTCTTCGTGCGGTAAATTATAAAACCACCACTTATTAGTATCAAGCCATATTTCTCTACCAATTGGTAAATATTTCTTCAACTCTACTACCACCGTTTCAATATCTTTACACTTAATACTCGTTTGCGAAAATGTTCCCATCTTATTTATTTGGTAGCCGTTTTTTACTTTCTTTTTCAAAAATATTAAAAAATTCTACTCCGCCTTTTGGATTATTAGATTCTTTTGAGCGTGAATAAATCGCATTTAAACACTGAAAACCAAACAATTGCACAAACAAAATTTAAGATGATTCGAAAAATCTTGTGTTCTAACCATCATTTTAACGTACATTTGCACAAAATTTAAAGCAAATGAGCACTTTCGAAAAATTTAATCTTCCAAAATCATTACAAAAAGCAGTTGACGAATTAGGATTTGTTACGCCTACTCCTATTCAAGAAAAATCTTTTTCTGTAATCATGTCTGGACGTGATATGATGGGAATTGCACAAACCGGAACTGGTAAAACATTTGCTTATTTACTGCCGCTTTTAAAGCTTTACAAATTTACCCATACCAATACGCCAAAAATCGTAATCCTAGTTCCAACGCGTGAATTAGTGGTTCAGGTGGTTGAAGAAGTAGAGAAACTGACTGCTTATATGTCGGTTAAAACTTTAGGAATTTATGGTGGTGTAAATATCAATACGCAGAAAAAAGCTGTTTACGAAGGTGTTGACATTTTAGTTGGAACGCCTGGACGTACAATGGATTTGGCTCTTGACGCTGTTGTTCGTTTTGACGAAACGCAGAAACTAGTTATCGACGAGTTTGACGAAATGCTGAATTTAGGTTTCAGACCACAGCTGACGGCTCTTTTTGCCATGATGAAAACTAAACGTCAAAACATTCTATTCTCGGCAACGATGACGGATGAAGTTGATGATTTATTAAATGATTATTTCGATTTTCCAGAAGAAGTTACTCTAGCTCCATCGGGAACTCCGCTTGAAAAAATCACACAGTTTACTTATAACGTTCCGAACTTTAATACTAAAGTAAATCTTTTAAAACATTTACTGGAAACCGACGAAAACATGAGCCGTATTTTGGTTTTCGTAAACAACAAAAAGATTTCAGACATGCTTTTCAATCGCATCGATGAACTTTTTGAAGGACAGTTTGGCGTAATTCACTCTAACAAATCTCAAAATTACCGTTTGAGCACAATGGCAGAGTTTCAAGAAGGAAATCTTCGCGGTTTAATTACAACCGACGTTATGGCGAGAGGTTTGGATATTTCAAATATTACTCACGTCATTAACTTTGAACTTCCAGAAGAACCAGAATTGTACATGCACAGAATTGGTCGTACAGGTCGTGCAGACGCAACGGGAACTGCGATAAGTTTTGTTACTCCAAGAGAGGAAGAATTCAAAATTGAAACCGAGCTTTTAATGGATCAGGAGCTTGAAATCGCTGATTTCCCTGAAGAAGTTGAAATCTCAGAAAAGCTTATCGAAGCTGAAAAAGACAAATTGCCAAGAAAGTTTTTAATGAAAAAACCAAAACTTGAAGGCGATGGTGCTTTTCACGAAAAATCAAAAAAGAACCAAAAAATCAATCTTGGAGGCCCTTCAAAAACGAAGAAAAAAACTCACGGTTCTGTCAACAGAAATATGTTGAAGACAAGAAATGAGAAGAAGAAGAAAAAGTAATTTTTTTTTTAAGGTGCTAAGCTACTAAGATGCTAAGGTTTTAAGTTTTTTATATAACACAAAAAAGGGTAAAAATTCTTTGAATCTTTACCCTTTTTTTAAGCTTAGAGGCTTAGTACCTTAGCAACTTAGAACCTTACAAAAAACTATATTTTCGTAAACACCAATCCTACTGGCGAACACATCTGAATTCTTCTGCCAGTATCTGTCAGTTTTCCTGTTGCGATATCTCTTTTAAAAATAACTATATCATTAGTATATTGATGACCTACTAAAACGTAATTTCCTGTTGGGTCAATAGCAAAATCTCTAGGGCCTTTTCCTAATGTGCTTTGCTGTTCTACCAATTTTAAAGCTCCGGTTTTCAAAATCTTGTAAACTGAAATAGAGTTTGCATCTACGCGATCGGTAAGGTATAAAAAGTTTCCGTCTGGCGAAAGTTTGATTGCCGCTGCTCCCGTTCCTCCTTTAAAATCTTTTGGAAGAATGCTTGTTTCTGCAACTACTTTTAAACTTCCTGATTTATCATAGCTTAAAGTCGTCAAAGTTCCGTCTAGTTCTTGCACTAAATACACAAATTTCCCGTCTTTACTAAAAGTCAAATGTCTTGGACCGCTTCCTGGTTTTACATCAACACTTCCTTTTAGTGTTAGAATTTCGTTTTTAGCCGCTGGATTGTATTTATAAATAAACACTTTATCTAAACCTAAATCGTTAGAAAGCACAAACTTTTTATCTGGAGAAAAAACCACCATGTGCACGTGCGCTTTTTCTTGACGCGCCGCATTTGGCCCTTTTCCTTCGTGTTGAATTAACTGCTGTACTTCTGTAATGCTTCCATCAGCATTTTTCTTAAAAACTGCAATGCTTCCGCCAGAATAATTGGCAGCGATTACATGTTTATCATCATTTATTAAATGACACGGATCTGCTCCTAAAGCATCATTTTTATTTATAAGACTAACTTTTCCAGATTGAGAATCATATGAAAAAGAACTTACAGTACTTTGCGTCCCGTTTTCGTTTACTGCATAAATAAATTTATTATCTCCAGAAACTGAAAGATAACTCGGACTTACAACATTCTCAGAAGAGCTTTTTAATTTATACTCACCTGTAGAAGCGTCGAATTCATAGACATAAATCCCATTGCTTTGGCAGGTATTGGTGTAAGTTCCAACTAATAAATTAAATTTATTTTGAGCTTTTACCGCGGTTATTGATAAAGCTGAAAATAAGACTAGATATATTTTTTTCATAGTTTGTTTTTTGAATTAGCTAAAATAAGCAATAAAATCGTTTCGAAATCACATCTTCTACACAAGAAATTACAAAAGTTACATTTTTTGATGTTTTTTAAACCATATAAGTTCATGTAAGTTATTTAAGCATTCTTTATTCTTTATTCTTTATTCTTTATTCTTTATTCTTTATTCTTTATTCTTT
>NZ_JBSKGP010000018.1:0-3124 GCF_054075165.1 Flavobacterium erigeronis
ACTGCAGTACCATCTGCGCAGGCGGGCTTAACTTCTCTGTTCGGGATGGGAAGAGGTGAGCCCCGCCGCAATAACCACCTTAAGGTCTTGCATTGCTTTAGGCAACGCTGCAATAAATTAAAAATTTAGAATTAAAAATTAAAAATAATTGCAGTAATATTTTAACATACTGGGATAAAGAAACAAATAAGTTTTGTTTTAGAAAGTTCTCTCCCCCGATTTTCATCGGGGGAAAAGGGTGTACATAAGCTTACGGATTATTAGTACTACTCGACTGTGACATTACTGCCTTTACATCTGTAGCCTATCAACGTGGTCATCTTCCACGATCCTTAAAAGAAATCTCATCTTGTGGTGGGTTTCGCGCTTATATGCTTTCAGCGCTTATCCCTTCCCAACGTAGCTACTCTGCGGTGCCCCTGGCGGGACAACAGATACACTAGAGGTTAGTCCAATTCGGTCCTCTCGTACTAGAATCAGATCCACTCAAATTTCTAACGCCCGCAGTAGATAGAGACCGAACTGTCTCACGACGTTCTGAACCCAGCTCGCGTGCCACTTTAATGGGCGAACAGCCCAACCCTTGGGACCTTCTCCAGCCCCAGGATGTGACGAGCCGACATCGAGGTGCCAAACCCCCCCGTCGATATGAGCTCTTGGGGGAGATCAGCCTGTTATCCCCGGCGTACCTTTTATCCTTTGAGCGATGGCCCTTCCATGCGGAACCACCGGATCACTATGCTCTACTTTCGTACCTGATCGACCTGTATGTCTCTCAGTCAAGCTCCCTTATGCCATTGCACTCTACGCACGGTTACCAAGCGTACTGAGGGAACCTTTAGAAGCCTCCGTTACTCTTTTGGAGGCGACCACCCCAGTCAAACTACCCACCAAGCACTGTCCCCCACATTGCGGGGTTAGGCCTCAGATAAACAAAGGGTTGTATTTCAACAATGACTCCACAGCGCCTGGCGACGCCACTTCACAGTCTCCAACCTATCCTACACATCATTTATCCAAGGTCAATACTAAGCTATAGTAAAGGTGCACAGGGTCTTTTCGTCCCACTGCGGGTAAACGGCATCTTCACCGTTACTACAATTTCACCGAGCTCATGGCTGAGACAGTGTCCAGATCGTTACACCATTCGTGCAGGTCGGAACTTACCCGACAAGGAATTTCGCTACCTTAGGACCGTTATAGTTACGGCCGCCGTTTACTGGGGCTTCAATTCAATGCTTCTCCGAAGATAACATCTCCTCTTAACCTTCCAGCACCGGGCAGGTGTCAGGCCCTATACTTCATCTTGCGATTTTGCAGAGCCCTGTGTTTTTGATAAACAGTCGCCTGGACCTCTTCACTGCGGCCCCGATTGCTCGGGGCGACCTTTCTCCCGAAGTTACAGGTCTATTTTGCCTAATTCCTTAGCCATGAATCTCTCGAGCACCTTAGGATTCTCTCCTCAACTACCTGTGTCGGTTTACGGTACTGGTTCTTACTGCCTGAAGTTTAGAGGTTTTTCTTGGAAGCCCTTAGGCGCACTATCTCTTTGTCCGAAGACTCCGAGTACTATCGTGTTTCCCCAAGACGCGTGGATTTGCCTGCGCATCTTATAGGTAGGCACTTCAACGAACTATTCCGTCAGTTCGCGGCGCTTTCATCACTCCGTCACCCCATCACAGCAATAAGAAGTACGGGAATATTAACCCGTTGGCCATCGACTG
This sequence comes from Flavobacterium erigeronis, assembly GCF_054075165.1. Lineage (NCBI taxonomy): Bacteria > Pseudomonadati > Bacteroidota > Flavobacteriia > Flavobacteriales > Flavobacteriaceae > Flavobacterium > Flavobacterium erigeronis. Next base: position 1,725 of record NZ_JBSKGP010000018.1, read on the forward strand.
TCCCTTTCGGGTTCGCCTTAGGTCCAGACTAACCCACAGCTGATTAGCATAGCTGTGGAAACCTTAGTTTTTCGGTGTGCGGGTTTCTCGCCCGCATTATCGTTACTTATGCCTACATTTTCTTTTCTGACCGGTCCAGCACCCCTTACGGGATACCTTCAGCCCTGTCAGAATGCTCCCCTACCACTTTGTGTTGCCACAAAATCCATAGCTTCGGTAATATGCTTATGCCCGATTATTATCCATGCTCGTCCGCTCGACTAGTGAGCTGTTACGCACTCTTTAAATGAATGGCTGCTTCCAAGCCAACATCCTAGCTGTCTGGGCAGACAAACCTCGTTCTTTCAACTTAGCATATATTTGGGGACCTTAGCTGATGGTCTGGGTTCTTTCCCTCTCGGACTTGGACCTTAGCACCCAAGCCCTCACTGTTATCAATCATTATATAGCATTCGGAGTTTGTCAGGAATTGGTAGGCGGTGAAGCCCCCGCATCCAATCAGTAGCTCTACCTCTATATAACTGAAATAACGCTGCACCTAAATGCATTTCGGGGAGTACGAGCTATTTCCGAGTTTGATTGGCCTTTCACCCCTACCCACAGGTCATCCGAAGACTTTTCAACGTCAACCGGTTCGGTCCTCCACTGTGTGTTACCACAGCTTCAACCTGCCCATGGGTAGATCACACGGTTTCGCGTCTAACACTACTGACTAAAGCGCCCTATTCAGACTCGCTTTCGCTGCGGATCCATGGCTTAACCACTTATCCTTGCCAGCAGCGTTAACTCGTAGGCTCATTATGCAAAAGGCACGCCGTCACCCCACTTAAGGGCTCCGACCGCTTGTAGGCGCATGGTTTCAGGATCTATTTCACTCCGTTATTCACGGTTCTTTTCACCTTTCCCTCACGGTACTGGTTCACTATCGGTCTCTCAGGAGTATTTAGCCTTAGCGGATGGTCCCGCCAAATTCAGACAGGGTTTCACGTGCCCCGCCCTACTCAGGATGCCGCTATCCATTACATTTGTTGCCCATACGGGGCTGTCACCCTCTATGGCGCTCCTTTCCAGAAGCTTCCGGTTCCTCATGCATGAAATATCGCGGTCCTACAACCCCAGCTATGCCGTAACATAGCTGGTTTGGGCTAATCCGCGTTCGCTCGCCACTACTTGCGGAATCACTTTTGTTTTCTTCTCCTCCGCCTACTTAGATGTTTCAGTTCAGCGGGTTTGCCCACCTATCGGTGTGCTATATCTTCAATATAGCGGGTTGCCCCATTCAGGTATCTGCGGATCAATCGGTGTGTGCCCGTCCCCGCAGCTTTTCGCAGCTTATCACGCCTTTCATCGCCTCTGAGAGCCTAGGCATTCCCCATGCGCCCTTATTTTGCTTATTGTAC
>NZ_JBSKGP010000019.1:0-2796 GCF_054075165.1 Flavobacterium erigeronis
GTATTTACATAGTCGTTAAAATCTACCACTTTTACAATCAATGTTAGAGTTTGTGCAGAACCAGGATTAATAGAAGGTATGGACCAAATTCCTGTTGAAGCATTGTAGCTTCCTGATGTAACGGTTGCGCCTACAAATGAATATCCTTTTGGAAGAACATCTTGAACTTCAACATTTGTCGCTGCGAGACTGCCTAAATTATCTGCAGTAATGGTAAAAGTGACTTCGCTGTTCATCGGCACATCTGTTTTATCGACAGTTTTATTGATGGCTACATCAGTTGATGGAATATTGATGAATTCCGAATCTTCATCGTCTTCACTTTGGTCACCTTTATCGTTATTTGGCGTTGAATCAGGATCAAATTGATTGCTCGCGGTAACTTGCGCGATGTTTACATAATCGGTATGTTGCAGTCCGTGAGGATCTCCGACAACTGCGGAGTAGGTCAGGGTGATACCGCCAATAGGAACAGTTAAGCCAGTCCATTTGATGCTGCTTAGACTTAAAATACCGCCATTGCTGATGTTTGAAATGTTTTTGTAGCCAACAGGCATTACATCTTCTATACTCACGCCAGTTGCTTCTGCAGGGCCTTCATTGCCAATTTGAAGGGTGAAATTAACCGTTTCGCCAACATTCGCTTTTTGATTATTGACTGTTTTGTTGAGGCTTAAATCGGCTACGTTAACATTTATCGTAAGACTGTCATAATCATCTTCTGTAGTGACACCGTTGTTTGGCGTCGAATCTGGATCGGGCAGGTTACTGGCGGTGATTTCCGTAATATTGGTGTATTCTCCGCTTTGACCAGAAGGTGGATTTACACGAACATATACTTGCAATGTCTGTGTAGCGCCAGCATTTACAATTCCGGTGTTCCAGTTTCCGGTAACAAAGTTGTAAATACCGCTTGTTGCCGTATAGGTAAGATAGGTGAATCCTTTTGGAAGCAGGTCTTTTACCATAACGCCGCTGGCATTTCCTGGACCATCATTGCTAACGGTTACTTCGAATATGATGTTAGCACCAACATCAAAAGAAGTATTTCCGCTGAGTGTTCTTTTTTCGATAGACAAATCTGCCTGAACAATTACTGGTGTCACAGCAATACTGTCATAATCGTCTTCTGACGATATACCATTTCCAGGCGTACTGTCTGGATCATGCTGGTCAGATGTCATAATTTCTGCGATGTTTAAATATTCGTTTGCAGCACCTGTAGGCGTTTTTACAAATACATTTAACAATAATGTGTGACTGTTTCCAGGAAGAATAATTCCCGGAGTCCATTCGCCTGTAATTTGATTGTAACTTCCAGAAGTAGCATTATAGAATATATAATCATATCCTGGAGGCAGAACATCTTTGATCGTTACGCCTGTGGCAGCGCTCGGACCCGAATTTCGCACCGTAATGGAGAATGATATCGGTGCGCCTACATCTGGCGTCAATATATTATTAACGACTTCTTTTTCTAAAGAAAGATCGGCAACAGCCACAACAGGAGTGAGCGTTTCAGAATCCATGTCGTCTTCGCCTGCAATTCCGTTGTGTGGCGTACTGTCTGGATCAGATTGGTCTGAAGAATATACTTCTGCTATATTTTGATAATTTCCTGTCGGATTTACAATTGCTGATACCAATAAGGTTTCCGAATCTCCGGCTAGAATAGTGCCGATATTCCATATTCCCGACGTATTGGCGTAATTTCCAGCGGTTGAGCTGTAAACCAAATAATCATAACCGCTTGGCAGTAAATCCAGTACTTGTACTCCTGTTGCATTTTGTGGGCCATCATTTTTAACTGTAATTTCAAATGTTACTGTGGCGCCAAAAATCGGACTAAGATTACCGCCAACTAATTCTTTCGTTAGAGATAAATCGGCTTGAGAAGCAACTGGAACTGTTCCCACAGCCGAGTAATCGTCCTCAGTTGTGACACCATTATTTGGAGTCGAATCAGGATCAGGAAGCGTGCTAGCCGTTACTTCTGCAATATTGAGATAATTTCCAGTTCCGTTTGCAATAGCGGTCAATTGTAAGGTTTGAGAATCGCCGCTTATTAAAGAACCAATTGTCCATTTACCGGTTGTACTGCTGTATGTTCCTTTTGTAGCGGAGAAACTGCTAAAAGTGTAGCCATTTGGAAGAAGATCTGTAACTTCTACACCAGCAGTATTTTCAGGACCGTCATTTTTAATGATGATTTCAAAAGTTACCGGGGTTCCAATTAAAGGAGTCGGATTATTGACTGTTTTAGTCAATGATAAATCAGCAGCTTGGCCTATTGGAGCGGTACTTACTGCAGCATAGTCATTTTCACCACTAATTCCATTACCTGTTGTAGAATTTGGATCTGGCAGGGCGCTAGACGTTACTTCAGCAATATTTTCATAGTTTCCTGTCGGATTTACTACTGCTGTAATTTGCAATACGTGAGTATCTCCGTTTAGAATTGAACCAATATTCCATTTTCCTGTAATACTATTGTATGTGCCTTTGGTAGAGGCGTAGCTGTAGAATGTATAACCGTTCGGGAGTAAATCTGTTACTTCGGCACCAGTTGTGTTCTGCGGTCCATTATTGGTAATGGCAATTTCAAAAATCACTTGTGAACCAGCAAGTGGAGTCGGATTATTAACGGTTTTTGTTAAAGCCAAATCGGCAGATAATTGGTTTGGAACTGTAGTTGCTGATGCATAATCATTCTCTGTCGTAATTCCGTTATTTGGAGTAGAATTCGGGTCAGGAAGATCGGCGGCTGTAACTTCGGCAGTATTCAAGTAATCTCCG
>NZ_JBSKGP010000020.1:0-2796 GCF_054075165.1 Flavobacterium erigeronis
TTATTTATATAGTCGTTAAAATCTACCACTTTTACAATCAATGTTAGAGTTTGTGCAGAACCAGGATTAATAGAAGGTATGGACCAAATTCCTGTTGATGCATTGTAGCTTCCTGATGTAACGGTTGCGCCTACAAATGAATAGCCTTTTGGAAGCACATCTTGAACTTCAACATTTGTCGCTGCGAGACTGCCTAAATTATCTGCTGTAATAGTAAAAGTGACTTCGCTGTTCATCGGCACATCTGTTTTGTCAACAGTTTTATTGATGGCTACATCAGTTGATGGAATATTGATGAATTCTGAATCTTCATCGTCTTCACTCTGGTCTCCTTTATCGTTATTTGGCGTTGAATCAGGATCAAACTGATTGCTAGCGGTAACTTGCGCGATGTTTACATAATCGGTATGTTGCAGTCCGTGAGGATCTCCGACAACTGCTGAGTAGGTCAGGGTGATACCGCCAATAGGAACAGTTAAGCCAGTCCATTTGATGCTGCTCAGACTTAAAATACCGCCATTGCTGATGTTCGAAATGTTTTTGTAGCCAACAGGCATTACATCTTCAATACTTACACCAGTTGCTTCTGCAGGGCCTTCATTGCCAATTTGAAGAGTGAAATTAACAGTTTCGCCAACATTTGCATTCTGATTATTGACTGTTTTGTTGAGGCTTAAATCGGCTACGTTAACATTTATAGTAAGACTGTCATAATCATCTTCTGTAGTGACACCGTTGTTTGGTGTCGAATCTGGATCGGGCAGGTTACTGGCGGTGATTTCTGTAACATTGGTGTATTCTCCGCTTTGACCAGAAGGCGGATTGACACGAACATATACTTGCAATGTCTGTGTAGCGCCAGCGTTTACAATTCCTGTGTTCCAGTTTCCGGTAACAAAGTTGTAAATACCGCTTGTTGCCGTATAGGTAAGATAGGTAAATCCTTTTGGAAGCAGGTCTTTTACCATAACGCCGCTGGCATTTCCTGGCCCATCATTGCTAACGGTTACTTCGAATATAATGTTGGCGCCAACATCAAAAGATGTATTTCCGCTGAGCGTTCTTTTTTCGATAGACAAATCTGCCTGAACAATTACTGGTGTCACAGCAATACTGTCATAATCGTCTTCTGTCGATATACCATTTCCAGGTGTACTGTCTGGATCATGCTGGTCAGATGTCATAATTTCTGCAATGTTTAAATATTCGTTTGCAGCACCTGTTGGTGTTTTAACAAATACATTAAGCAATAATGTATGACTGTTTCCAGGAAGAATAATTCCCGGAGTCCATTCGCCCGTAATTTGATTATAACTTCCAGAAGTAGCATTATAGAATATATAATCATATCCTGGAGGCAAAACATCTTTGATCGTTACGCCTGTGGCAGCGCTCGGACCCGAATTTCGCACCGTAATAGAGAATGATATTGGAGCACCTACATCTGGTGTCAATATATTATTAACGACTTCTTTTTCTAAAGAAAGATCGGCAACAGCCACAACAGGAGTGAGCGTTTCAGAATCCATGTCGTCTTCGCCTGCAATTCCGTTGTTTGGCGTACTGTCTGGATCAGATTGGTCTGAAGAATATACTTCTGCTATATTTTGATAATTTCCTGCCGGATTTACAATCGCTGATACCAATAAAGTTTCCGAATCTCCGGCTAGAATAGTGCCGATATTCCATATTCCCGACGTATTGGCGTAATTTCCAGCGGTTGAGCTGTAAACCAAATAATCATAACCGCTTGGCAGTAAATCCAGTATTTGCACTCCTGTTGCATTTTGTGGGCCATCATTTTTAACTGTAATTTCAAATGTTACTGTGGCGCCAAAAATCGGGCTAAGATTACCGCCAACTAATTCTTTCGTTAAAGATAAATCGGCTTGAGAAGCAACTGGGACTGTTCCCACAGCCGCGTAATCGTCTTCAGTTGTGACACCATTATTTGGAGTCGAATCAGGATCAGGAAGCGTACTTGCCGTTACTTCTGCAATATTGAGATAATTTCCTGTTTCGTTTACAATAGCCGTCAATTGTAAGGTTTGAGAATCGCCGCTTATTAACGAACCAATTGTCCATTTACCGGTTGTACTGTTGTAAGTTCCTTTTGTAGCGGAGAAACTGCTAAAAGTGTAGCCATTTGGAAGAAGATCTGTAACTTCTACACCAGCAGTATTTTCTGGCCCATCATTTTTAATGATAATTTCAAAAGTTACCGGGGTTCCTATTAAAGGCGTCGGATTATTGACTGTTTTAGTCAATGATAAATCAGCAGATTGAACTAAAGGATTGGTTGTTGCCGTATCGTAATCATTTTCACCACTAATTCCATTACCTGTTGTAGAATTTGGATCTGGCAGGGCGCTAGACGTTACTTCAGCAATATTTTCATAGTTTCCTGTCGGATTTACTATTGCTGTAATTTGCAATACGTGGTTGTCGCCATTAGCAAATGAACCGATATTCCAAATTCCTGTTGCTGGGTTGTAACTGCCTTTTGAAGTATTGTAGCTGCTAAAAGTATATCCAGAAGGCAGTAAGTCGGTTACGGTTACACCTGTTGTATTTTGAGGCCCGTAATTTTCAACTATAATTTCAAAAACAACAGTAGAACCAGTTAAAGGGGTTGGATTATTAACGGTTTTTGTTAAAGCCAAATCGGCAGATAATTGGTTTGGAACTGTAGTTGCTGATGCATAATCATTTTCTGTCGTAACTCCGTTATTTGGAGTAGAATTCGGGTCAGGAAGATCGGCTGCTGTAACTTCGGTAGTATTCAAATAATCTCCA
>NZ_JBSKGP010000021.1:0-1790 GCF_054075165.1 Flavobacterium erigeronis
GAGACCGGCGCACGGGTGCGTAACGCGTATGCAATCTGCCTTTCACAGAGGGATAGCCCAGAGAAATTTGGATTAATACCTCATAGCATTGCAGGATGGCATCATCCAGCAATTAAAGTCACAACGGTGAAAGATGAGCATGCGTCCCATTAGCTAGTTGGTAAGGTAACGGCTTACCAAGGCTACGATGGGTAGGGGTCCTGAGAGGGAGATCCCCCACACTGGTACTGAGACACGGACCAGACTCCTACGGGAGGCAGCAGTGAGGAATATTGGTCAATGGGCGCAAGCCTGAACCAGCCATGCCGCGTGCAGGATGACGGTCCTATGGATTGTAAACTGCTTTTGTACGGGAAGAAACACTCCGACGTGTCGGAGCTTGACGGTACCGTAAGAATAAGGATCGGCTAACTCCGTGCCAGCAGCCGCGGTAATACGGAGGATCCAAGCGTTATCCGGAATCATTGGGTTTAAAGGGTCCGTAGGCGGTCCTGTAAGTCAGTGGTGAAAGCCCATCGCTCAACGATGGAACGGCCATTGATACTGCAGGACTTGAATTATCAGGAAGCAACTAGAATATGTAGTGTAGCGGTGAAATGCTTAGAGATTACATGGAATACCAATTGCGAAGGCAGGTTGCTACTGATGGATTGACGCTGATGGACGAAAGCGTGGGTAGCGAACAGGATTAGATACCCTGGTAGTCCACGCCGTAAACGATGGATACTAGCTGTTGGGGGCAACTTCAGTGGCTAAGCGAAAGTGATAAGTATCCCACCTGGGGAGTACGTTCGCAAGAATGAAACTCAAAGGAATTGACGGGGGCCCGCACAAGCGGTGGAGCATGTGGTTTAATTCGATGATACGCGAGGAACCTTACCAAGGCTTAAATGCAGACTGACCGATTTGGAAACAGATCTTTCGCAAGACAGTTTACAAGGTGCTGCATGGTTGTCGTCAGCTCGTGCCGTGAGGTGTCAGGTTAAGTCCTATAACGAGCGCAACCCCTGTTGTTAGTTGCCAGCGAGTCATGTCGGGAACTCTAACAAGACTGCCAGTGCAAACTGTGAGGAAGGTGGGGATGACGTCAAATCATCACGGCCCTTACGCCTTGGGCTACACACGTGCTACAATGGCCGGTACAGAGAGCAGCCACTGGGCGACCAGGAGCGAATCTATAAAGCCGGTCACAGTTCGGATCGGAGTCTGCAACTCGACTCCGTGAAGCTGGAATCGCTAGTAATCGGATATCAGCCATGATCCGGTGAATACGTTCCCGGGCCTTGTACACACCGCCCGTCAAGCCATGGAAGCTGGGGGTGCCTGAAGTCGGTGACCGCAAGGAGCTGCCTAGGGTAAAACTGGTAACTAGGGCTAAGTCGTAACAAGGTAGCCGTACCGGAAGGTGCGGCTGGAACACCTCCTTTCTAGAGCCCGAGTGTTAGCGAAAGCACGCTTGGGAAATAAGATGCCGGACTATAGGTTTTTGGATCTGAGATTGTATTGCTCTTGCTGTTAATTTAAAAAAATGATAAAAATTAAGTAAAACAGAGTCTCGTAGCTCAGCTGGTTAGAGTACTACACTGATAATGTAGGGGTCGGCAGTTCGAGTCTGCCCGGGACTACTATTTGACTTAATAAAAAGGAAATTTTAGAAGTTGAGCATTAATGAGCGAATTCATAACTCATAACTAATAACTCATCGCTAAAAATGGGGGATTAGCTCAGCTGGCTAGAGCGCCTGCCTTGCACGCAGGAGGTCAACGGTTCGACTCCGTTATTCTCCACAG
>NZ_JBSKGP010000022.1:0-1251 GCF_054075165.1 Flavobacterium erigeronis
TTTGTCATCCTATGTTTGCAATAAGATAGAAGATTTTGTTTTTAAGTAAATTTATATTGAAAATTTTTCAACAGAAGAAAGGGAAAGAAAAAAAACTGAGTATTGTCATTTGTCTTAAAAGACTGTTCGAAATGGTAGTTCCTTTCCCTCTCTGCTTTGAGCTTGGACAGTTCATTAGGCCAAGAGCCTGTATTTAGGATTGATAAGCCAATAGCAGATTTCTTCCGTTTACTTTACCTAAAAACAAAGTTATGACAAAAAACAAAAATTACATTGGTATTGATATATCAAAATTAAGCTTTGATGTTGCCATTAAAAAAGGAAGCGATAAATATTTACATCACAAATTCAGTAATGATAATGAAGGTTTTGCAGGCTTCAAAAAATTGCTTAATGAAGATTTAGATGTCTGTGTGATGGAAGCCAGCGGTCCGTATTATTTAAAATTGGCTCAGTATTTATTTAACCAAAGCGTAGGTGTCAGTGTTGTAAACCCTTTAGTTATCAGACGGTTTAGCCAGATGCGGATGTCGAGGACTAAAACAGATAAAAAAGATGCCGTAATTATTGCAGAATACGGAAAGGCTGAAAATCCAGCTTTGTGGAAACCCGAAGCGGATTATGTTCTTGAGATAAAACAAATGCAGGCATATGTGGAGCAGATGGATAAATCCAGAACAGGATTTTTACGGCAGAAAGAGGCTTTTACACAAAATACTGTGGAATCAGCTGTGTTAAATGAGAGTCTGGATAAGGTGATTGGCGGATTAGAAATTGAAATCAGCCGTATTGAAAATAAAATGATTTCAATTATAAAGGCTCATCACAGCGAGCTTTTTAAACAAATGCAGAGCATACCTGGAGTAGGCAGAAAAACTGCTTTACTGTTAATTGTAATCAGCGGAGGATTTACAAAATTTGATAATGCAAGACAGCTGAGCTCTTACATTGGGATAAGCCCGCGTATTTTTGAATCCGGCACAAGCGTAAAAGGAAAGTCAAAGATCTGTAAAATGGGCATGAGCAGAATAAGGGCAATGCTATATATCTGTTCATGGTCTGCTAAAAAATGCAATAGTGCATGCAGAGAATTGTATGACAGATTAGTTGAAAAAGGCAAAGCCAGAAAAGTTGCTTTAATTGCTGTAGCAAATAAACTGCTGAAACAGGCTTTTGCATTAGCGTCAAAAAACGAATACTATTTAGAAAATAATTAAAAATAAATTTGCTTATAAACACAGTTCATTTCGA
>NZ_JBSKGP010000023.1:0-1134 GCF_054075165.1 Flavobacterium erigeronis
ACCCTATCCAAACCGGATGGGGTTTTCTGTTTTATAACCGTTTTTGGAAATCTATGATTTATTTGCATTGGTTTTTATTGTGCCAGATCTGCAGTTTGGCAAGCCTGAATGCAATTGAATGATATTTGCGTATTGTTTTAGATTTTTAAGATCGTTAATCTGGCTTCATGTATGATTGTCTTTTGCAAAAAAAAAGCTATTCTGTTATTTTGGGATTGTGTTTTTATTTTAAAAAAAAAACAGAAAAGGATATTCGTTTTAATTTCGGAAATAGCTTCGCGGCTATGGATTTTCTTATGCTGAAATAATAAAAGGCGAAAGCTGTGCTGGAGAATAATTTTTGACTGAACATCAATGCCAGCTGCCATGCTGAAGATTGTTCACTTATTTGTTTCCATTGTTTTTTTATGCTTCCAAGTTTTTGATAATGTTCCTGCTTTATTCTTACTGCTAGCTGCTGTGGTGGCGTCTTTTGAACGCGGCTGATTTTATATTCCATCTAACGTTTCTTTGAAATGGCTATTCTGCAAATTGATAAAGGTTTTAATGTTTCACGGAAGGAAAGTTTTTTTGGAGATGCTCTTTTTTTTGTTAATCCATTTTTTAGGGTTTGATGCTGGGGCAGGTGCAAGCGGAACTCTTTTCTTTTTATAAAATGCTGCACGTTTTGAATTTTAAGCTTTGGATAAACGGCATGTTTTTTTCTGCAGCCGGTTTTTTGCGGGTAAAAACAAATTCGTGAATAATTTTTGGGAGGCAGTCTTTTCTGAAGAAGGTTTTTGCTTCTATCGGGGATAAAAAAAACAGATTTAATAAAAGCTTTTTTTAAGCAAAATGCGGATTTTAAAGATTGGAAGATCATCTGAAAAGATATTGGAAGAATGAAAATCCATCAAAAAGCAGATTCGAAAAAGAGCATAAACTGCTAAAAATTTAATGAATGGAAGAAAAACCCCACGCAATGCGAAAAATAGCCGGAATGTAAAGGTTGTGTTACCAGCATGTTAGGAAAAAGATTGGAAAAAAGGCAAAAAAACCTGCCGAAAAAGCTTGTATAACTGGAAAAAGGGTCTACTTTTGCACCCGCAACAGCGAAAACGCTCATCGAAATGCCGGCAGTTTTTTAGGGATTGA
>NZ_JBSKGP010000024.1:0-1010 GCF_054075165.1 Flavobacterium erigeronis
GCCGCATCGATTACAGGAAGACCTACCGTTACTTTAACCGTATTTGAACTGCAGTTGTCTGGATTTAATTTTTCGCAGATTTCATAAGTCAGCTCATATTCTCCAGCTGGCGGATTAGAACCTAAAACTATGTTTCCGTTTGCATCTACAGTTAAATACCCTTTCGGATCAGCTTTAGTTACATTAAGATTTACATCTGAAGCCACTAATGGAATTCCGTTTTTCGTATCATTATCAAAAACATTTTCACCTAATGTCTGAGGCACATTTGAACCTAAAACTGAAGGTATAACATCTTCGTTTGCTACTAGATCTCCTGCTGTTACCGGCACAGTTATAGTAACTGAATCGCAGTTTGCAGGAACTGCACCTACTTCACAAATCTCATATTTTATATTATAATCTCCTTTTGGAGTTCCTGGATTTACCGTAATAGTACCATTAGCATTTAATGTTAATCCTGATGGTAAAGCACCAATAATATCTATTGTAACTTTTCCAGAATCAGTTCCAATTACCGCAGGATTACCTTTAAAAGTATCGTTACCAATTAATGATACAGTTGTTCCTCCAATGTTTCCATTAATCGGATCAATGTTATCTACTACTGCATCTATTGCATTCACAACCTTAACTTCTGCAACCGCAGTTTTGCAGTTTGAAGGGTTTGCACCCGTTTCGCAGATGGTATAAGTCAGAGTGTATGTTCCTGAAGCAGTGTTCGCCGCTAAAGTAAGCTTCCCGTCAGCGTCAACGCTTAATGGGCCTTCCGTTTTTGCTGTAACAGCTGTATTGGTCGCTGTAACCGCTGCTCCGTCCAATGTGTCGTTTGTCTTAACGTTTCCGATATTTGATGCTGTTGCTCCTGAAGCTGCAGTTCCGAAATCATCTTTTACGGCAACCAGATCATTCGCAACCTTAACCTCTGCTACTGCCGTTTTGCAGTTTGAAGGGGCTGCACCCGTCTCGCAGATGGTATAAGTCAGAGTGTATGTTCCAGATGCAGTGTT
>NZ_JBSKGP010000025.1:0-881 GCF_054075165.1 Flavobacterium erigeronis
AAACAACGGAGTGACGACAGAAGACGATTATGCTACCGCAGCCGTAACGCCAGTTCCGCTTTCATCCGATTTATCATTGACTAAAAAAGTAGACAATCCAACTCCGTTTGTAGGTTCTCAGGTAACTTTCGAAATCGTCATCACCAATAACGGGCCACAAGACAATACAAATGTTGAATTAACCGATTTACTGCCTTCAGGATATACCTACAACAGTTTTACGATTTCAACAGGAACTTACGACCCTTTAACGGGAGTTTGGTCGTTGGCCAATATTGTTAATCAAAAATCTGAAACTTTACAGCTTACAGCAACTGTAAATGCGACAGGAGATTATTTGAATATTGCCGAAATAACAGCCGCTGATCTTACTGACCCGAATTCTACTCCAAATAATGGAGTTGCCACAGAAGATGATTATGCCACTGCTATAACAACGCCTACACTACAATATGCCGATTTATCTTTAACCAAAACCGTTAATAATGCAACACCTATTGTAGGTTCTGTAGTTACTTTTGAAGTTGTGGTAACTAATAATGGCCCGCAAGATACAGCTGGAGTAACCGTAACAGATTTACTTCCTTCTGGTTACACCTACTCCAACTTTACGATTTCAACTGGAACATACAATCCGACCACAGGAGTTTGGGCTGTAGGGAATTTAGAAAATGGAAAATCAGAAACACTGCAAATTCTAGCAACAGTAAACGCAACTGGAGATTATCTGAATGTGGCAGAAGTGACCGCGAGTGATCTTCCTGACCCGAATTCTACTCCAAATAACGGAATTACAACAGAAAATGATTACGCGTCGGTTTCAACCACTCCAACAGCACAATCTTCAGATCTTTCTTTAACTAAAACAGTAAACAATGCAA
>NZ_JBSKGP010000026.1:0-881 GCF_054075165.1 Flavobacterium erigeronis
GAACAATGGAGTAACGACAGAAGACGATTATGCTACCGCAGCCGTAACGCCAGTTCCGCTTTCTTCTGATTTATCATTGACTAAAAAAGTAGACAATCCAACTCCGTTTGTAGGTTCTCAGGTAACTTTTGAAATTGTTATCACCAATAACGGGCCGCAAGACAATACAAATGTTGAATTGACAGATTTACTGCCTTCAGGATATACCTACAACAGTTTTACGATTTCAACAGGAACTTACGACCCTATAACGGGAGTTTGGTCACTGGCCAATATCGTTAATCAAAAATCTGAAACTTTACAGCTTACAGCAACTGTAAACGCGACAGGAGATTATTTGAATATTGCCGAAATAACAGCCGCTGATCTTACAGACCCGAATTCTACTCCAAATAACGGAGTTGCCACAGAAGATGATTATGCCACTGCTATAACAACGCCGACACTACAATACGCCGATTTATCGTTAACCAAAACCGTTAATAATGCAACACCGATTGTGGGTTCTGTAGTTACTTTTGAAGTTGTGGTAACTAATAATGGCCCGCAAGATACAGCTGGAGTAACCGTAACCGATTTATTGCCGTCTGGATATACCTACTCCAACTTTACGATTTCAACTGGAACATACAATCCGACCACAGGAATTTGGGCTGTAGGGAATTTAGAAAATGGAAAATCAGAAACACTGCAAATTCTAGCAACGGTAAAGGCAACTGGAGATTATCTGAATGTGGCAGAAGTGACCGCCAGCAATCTTCCTGACCCGAATTCTACTCCAAATAACGGAATTACGACAGAGAATGATTACGCATCGGTTTCAACCACTCCAACAGCACAATCTTCAGATCTTTCTTTAACTAAAACAGTAAACAATGCAG
>NZ_JBSKGP010000027.1:0-672 GCF_054075165.1 Flavobacterium erigeronis
AGTATGCGCCGAAAGATCAAAAACAATTCCTCCAATCAGATAAACATGTATCCTTTGGTTAACAAGATCATCGCTTATATCATCATAGGTATAGCGTTCTCTGGTCATGAAATTAGGAACCGAAAGTCCGATATAATCTCTTTCGCCATGCCAGTATAATCCAGCGCCAACAACAGGAAGAAATTTATTGGTTATATTTTCTCTAAACTCGGCATCTGGGTCTCGGTAACTTCCTTTTGTCCAGTCAATATTGATCACGCGTCCGCCTCCTTTAATACCAAAAGAAAGTTTGTGCGTTTCTCCCGATTGAATGGTATAAGAGAAGTTGGCGTCGAGATATTGTTCTTCTGAAGGGCCAATTTCTTCATTAACGATCGAAATTCCTAACCCCAGATTTTTGGCAACTGGAGTGTCTAACGAAAAGCTCTGCGTGTCTGGCGCGCCTTCAATTCCGACCCACTGCGTTCTTATAAGTCCGGTAACGGTTAAATGTCCTAATGAACCTGCATAGGCTGAGTTTACGGTCATGGTATTATACATATACTGCGTGTACTGCGGATCTTGCTGCGCCATTGCTCCAGAAACCGAAAGCAATGTGATGATGGCGAAAACCTTTTTTATATTTTTAATCATAGCCAATTTGAATTTTGGTTAATCCTATTTCTTAATTTG
>NZ_JBSKGP010000028.1:0-672 GCF_054075165.1 Flavobacterium erigeronis
GGTATGCGCCGAAAGATCAAAAACAATTCCTCCAATCAGATAAACATGTATTCTTTGGTTAACGAGATCATCACTGATATCATCATAGGTATAGCGTTCCCTTGTCATGAAATTAGGAACCGAAAGTCCGATATAATCTCTTTCGCCATGCCAGTACAATCCAGCACCAACAACAGGAAGAAATTTATTGGTAATATTTTCTCTAAACTCGGCATCTGGGTCTCGGTAACTTCCTTTTGTCCAATCGATATTTATGACGCGTCCACCTCCTTTGATCCCAAAAGAAAGTTTGTGCGTTTCTCCCGATTGAATGGTATAAGAGAAGTTGGCGTCGAGATATTGTTCTTCTGAAGGGCCAATTTCTTCATTAACGATCGAAATTCCTAACCCCAGATTTTTGGCGACTGGAGTGTCTAACGAAAAGCTCTGCGTGTCTGGCGCGCCTTCAATTCCGACCCATTGCGTTCTTATAAGTCCGGTAACGGTTAAATGGCCTAATGAACCTGCATAGGCTGAGTTTACGGTCATGGTATTATACATATACTGCGTGTACTGCGGATCTTGCTGTGCCATTGCTCCGTAAACAGTAAGCAATGTGATGATGGCGAAAACCTTTTTTATATTTTTAATCATAGCCAATTTGAATTTTGGTTAATCCTATTTCTTAATTTT
>NZ_JBSKGP010000029.1:0-576 GCF_054075165.1 Flavobacterium erigeronis
TGTATTGTGTTTTGGAGCCGCAACAGGCGCCATCAACATCACTGCATCTGGCGGAGTTGGGACTTACACTTACGACTGGGCAGATCTTGCGGGAACAAATGATCCTGAAGACAGATCTAATCTTGCTGCTGGGACTTATACTGTAACGGTGAAAGATGCGAATGGCTGTACTGCAGCACCGCTTGCCGTTACAATTACTCAGCCTGCTTCTGCTGTCGCTGTAGCTAAAACTTCTCAGACCGATGTATTATGTTTCGGAGCTGCAACAGGCGCCATCAACATTACAGCATCTGGAGGAGTTGGACCTTACACTTACGACTGGGCGGATCTTGCTGGAACAAACGATCCTGAAGACAGAACTAATCTTGCTGCAGGAACTTATACTGTAACTGTGAAAGATGCCAACGGATGTTCTTCTGCACCGCTTGCTGTGACTATAACTCAGCCTGCTTCTGCTGTGGCTGTAGCTAAAACTTCCCAAACTGACGTATTGTGTTTTGGAGCTGCAACAGGCGCCATCAACATTACTGCATCTGGAGGAGTTAGTCCTTACACTTACGACTGGGCTGATCTTGT
>NZ_JBSKGP010000030.1:0-478 GCF_054075165.1 Flavobacterium erigeronis
TGTTTCTGCTATTTTTTCGCCATTTTGGTTTTTAAGAATCACTATAGCGCCTGCAATTTTACTGTTGGAAATGGCATCAAAAACATAACCATTGATCGATTGATTGCAAAAGCGCTCAAACGAATAAATATCGTCGTCGCCTTTTCCTGTTTTTCTATTCGAACAGACAAAACCGCGATTGGTTTCTTCGTTTACAATAAAAGCAAAATCGTCAAGATTGCTGTTTAAAGGCGCTCCAAGATTGGAAGGAGAATCAAAATTGCCATCTGCTATACGGCTTTCAAAAACATCAAGTCCGCCGAGGCCTAAAAATCCGTCAGAGGCAAAGTACAAGGCTTGATCGGTAATGTACGGAAACATTTCACGTCCGGTTGTATTGACTTTTTCGCCCAAATTTCTCGGATTAGAAAATTGATTATTGCCTAGAATGTCCACTACAAAAATATCGGTAGAACCAATAGTTCCGGGCATATCAGAT
>NZ_JBSKGP010000031.1:0-478 GCF_054075165.1 Flavobacterium erigeronis
GTCTGATATGCCGGGAACTATTGGTTCTACTGATCTTTTTGTAGTGGACATTCTAGGCAATAACCAATTTTCTAATCCGAGAAATTTGGGCGAAAAAGTCAATACAACCGGACGTGAAATGTTTCCGTACATTACCGATCAAGCCTTGTATTTTGCTTCTGACGGATTTTTAGGCCTCGGCGGACTTGATGTTTTTGAAAGCCGTATAACAGATGGCAATTTTGATTCTCCTTCCAATCTTGGAGCGCCTTTAAACAGCAATCTTGACGATTTTGCTTTTATTGTAAACGAAGAAACCAATCGCGGTTTTGTCTGTTCGAATAGGAAAACAGGAAAAGGCGACGACGATATTTATTCGTTTGAGCGCTTTTGCAACCAGTCGATCAGTGGTTATGTTTTTGATGCCATTTCCAACAGTAAAATTGCAGGCGCTATAGTGATTCTTAAAAACCAAAATGGCGAAAAAATAGCAGAAACG
>NZ_JBSKGP010000032.1:0-424 GCF_054075165.1 Flavobacterium erigeronis
TGCTAAACAAAAAACTACCGATGTTCGAGCACAGAATTATTCGCTTAAAAATGTGACAATTGAAGATATTGAGAACATTAAACCTTCATTTGTACTGGAAAATATTGAAATCAATTCGGCATATTCTGATTTTGGTCCAATGTTTTACAAAGGAGATTTGGTCTACTCCACAACAATCGATTCTTCGTATGTAAAAACAAGCAAATACGGTTGGAACGATCAGCCTTATCTCAACATGCAATTGGGAAAAATTAGCGAAACGCAGTCTAATGTTACTTTTAAAGAAAAATTCGGAAAAGAAATTACGACACAGTATCACGAGGCCTGCGTGGCATTTTCGCCTGACGAAAAAACAATTTATTTTACCAGAAACAATTATAACGGCAAATTAAAACGCGATAGCAAAGGAATTAATAACCTCAAA
>NZ_JBSKGP010000033.1:0-424 GCF_054075165.1 Flavobacterium erigeronis
CTTTAGGTTATTAATTCCTTTGCTGTCGCGTTTTAATTTGCCGTTATAATTGTTTCTGGTAAAATAAATTGTTTTTTCGTCAGGCGAAAATGCCACGCAGGCCTCGTGATACTGTGTCGTAATGTCTTTTCCGAATTTTTCTTTAAAAGTAACGTTTGATTGCGTTTCGCTAATTTTTCCCAATTGCATGTTGAGATAAGGCTGATCGTTCCAGCCGTATTTGCTTGTTTTCACATACGAAGAATCGATTGTTGTGGAGTAGACCAAATCTCCTTTGTAAAACATTGGCCCAAAATCAGAATATGCGGAATTGATTTCAAGATTTTCCAGTACAAATGAAGGTTTAATGTTTTCAATATCTTCAATTGTCACATTTTTGAGCGAATAATTCTGTGCTCGAACATCGGTAGTTTTTTGTTTAGCT
>NZ_JBSKGP010000034.1:0-390 GCF_054075165.1 Flavobacterium erigeronis
TATAACTGGCGTATGGACAATAGGCAATTTATTAAATGCAAATTCAGAAACTTTACAGATTTCAGCAATTGTAAACGCTTCTGGAGATTATTTGAATACTGCCGAAGTTACAGCAGCCGATCTTCCTGATCCAAATTCTACTCCAAATAACGGAGTTACGACAGAGAATGATTATGCGTCGGTTTCAACCACTCCAACAGCACAATCTTCAGATCTTTCTTTAACTAAAACAGTAAACAATGCAACTCCTTTAGTTGGATCGATTGTTAATTTTGAAATTGTAGTTACAAATAATGGCCCAAATGATAATACTGGACTTGCGGTAAGCGATTTACTGCCGTCTGGATATACTTTTTCATCATTTACCACTTCAAAAGGAACTTATGATCC
>NZ_JBSKGP010000035.1:0-358 GCF_054075165.1 Flavobacterium erigeronis
TAGTGCCCTGCTGTTTTATTTTAGATAAAGCCATCCAGAGGTTTTTTTAGAACCGTCGCCTAAATCGAGAATATAGAAATAGGTGCCTTCAGGGAGTGTTTTGGCAGAGCCATCTGCTTTTCCGTCCCACGTATTGTCGTAACCTTTTTTATAGTAAACCAAATTACCCCAGCGGTTGAATATTTCGAGCTGATTGTCTGGATAGCGTTCGATACAGTCAATGTAGAACGTATCGTTTTGTCCGTCATCGTTTGGCGAAAATTCATTATAAATCTTAAAGCAGTCTGCTTTTACGCTGGCGCTGTCTTGATTGTTGCTGGAATTGGTATCGATCTGATCCAGTTTGGTTAAAGTAGCG
>NZ_JBSKGP010000036.1:0-351 GCF_054075165.1 Flavobacterium erigeronis
CGATTCAGTTACTATAACTGTGCCGGTAACAGCAGGAGATCTAGTAGCAAACGAAGATGTTATACCTTCAGTTTTAGGTTCAAATGTACCTCAGGCATTAGGCAAGAATGTTTTTGATAATGATACGAAAAACGGAAAGCCATTAGTGCCATCAGATGTAAATCTTAATGTGACTAAAGCTGATCCAAAAGGATATTTAACTGTAGACGCAAACGGAAACATTGTTTTAGGTGCTAATCCGCCAGCTGGAGAATATGAGCTGACTTATGAAATCTGCGAAAAATTAAATCCAGACAACTGCAGTTCAAATACGGTTAAAGTAACGGTAGGTCTTCCTGTAATCGATGCGGT
>NZ_JBSKGP010000037.1:0-344 GCF_054075165.1 Flavobacterium erigeronis
GTCGACGCTTTCCTATCGGTTCTTTTTCGAATCTTGCGACTCTACTGCTCTTATTTCTTTTGTCCTCATCTTTCGATTCGGACGGCTGTCAATTCAATATGTCTACGAACGTGTCTTCTTTTCAATTTCGCTTGTGTTTCAAAGCGGGTGCAAAACTAAAACTTCTTTTTGTTTCCTGCAAGAAAAATTTAAAGTTTTTTTTTTGGGATTTTTTCCATCCCATTTCCTTAATTTTTCTTCCAATCTTTCAAAGGGCTTTCCGTGTTTTGCGGGGTGCAAATGTAAAAAGCTTTTTCTTTTCCTGCAAGCTTTTCCGAATCTTTTTTCTGAAAATTTCTTTTCTT
>NZ_JBSKGP010000038.1:0-310 GCF_054075165.1 Flavobacterium erigeronis
AAAAGCTTGCAGGAGAAGAAAATGCTTTTTACATTTGCACCCCGCAAAACACGGAAAGCTCTTTGAAGGATTGGAAGAAAAATTAAGGAAATGGGATGAAAAAAATCCAAAAAAAACTTTAAATTTTTCTTGCAGGAAACAAAAAGAAGTTCTACTTTTGCACCCGCTTTGAGAAACAAGCAAAATTAAAAAGAAGACACGTTCGTAGACATATTGAATTGACAGCCGTCCGAATCGAAAGATGAGGACAAAAGAATAAGAGCAGTAGAGTCGGAAGATTTGAAAAAGAACCGATAGAAAAAGCGTCGAA
>NZ_JBSKGP010000039.1:0-288 GCF_054075165.1 Flavobacterium erigeronis
AACACTGCATCTGGAACCTACACTCTGACTTATACGATCTGCGAAACTGGAGCAAACCCTTCAAACTGCAAAACTGCGGTTGCAGAGGTGAAAGTTGTGAATGATCTGATTGCCGTAAAAGACGATTTTGGAACTACGGCTTCAGGAGCAACAGCATCAAACATCGGAAACGTTAAAACAAACGACACATTAGACGGAGCAGCAGTTACAGCGACAAACACGTCAGTAACAGCAAAAACGGAAGGCCCGTTAAGCGTTGCTGCCAACGGAAATATAACCCTTGCAGCG
>NZ_JBSKGP010000040.1:0-285 GCF_054075165.1 Flavobacterium erigeronis
TGCGTCGCCAATGCGCTGCAGTATTTCTCTGGAGTTGTCGCCACTGTTTATAGACATTTCATACGATTTTGCTGCTTCGACATAGTACATTTTGTCAAACAACGCATCTGCGGCCTTATTTTTGGTCTGCGAAAATGCCATCTGAATGATGAGCAGTACGAGTATAGTAATTCTTCTTTTCATAGACGGTCGTATTAAAAGAATCTTGGTGATTTTAGTCCTTTTTTGCGGTTAACCAATTCAAAACGAAGCACGATTTCGTGAGTTCCGTTGTTGTAGTTATTG
>NZ_JBSKGP010000041.1:0-285 GCF_054075165.1 Flavobacterium erigeronis
CGCGTCGCCAATACGCTGCAGTATTTCTCTGGAGTTGTCGCCACTGTTTATAGACATTTCATACGATTTTGCTGCTTCGACATAGTACATTTTGTCAAACAACGCATCGGCGGCCTTGTTTTTGGTCTGCGAAAATGCCATCTGAATGATGAGCAGTACGAGTATAGTAATTCTTCTTTTCATAGACGGTCGTATTAAAAGAATCTTGGTGATCTTAGTCCTTTTTTGCGGTTAACCAATTCAAAACGAAGCACGATTTCGTGGGTTCCGTTGTTGTAGTTATTC
>NZ_JBSKGP010000042.1:0-252 GCF_054075165.1 Flavobacterium erigeronis
TGATGATGTGATTGCATCAATAAACGGAAATATCGGAGGAACAACTATTTCATTAATTGGAAATGATAAATTAAATGGAAACCCAATTAAAGTTGGAACAGGAGCAGGAGAAGTTAAATTTGAAATTATAGGAACACTTCCGACAGGACTTACGTTAAATTCAGATTATACAATAACTGTTGCGCCAAATACGCCAGCTTCAGATTATAAAGTTGAGTATAAAATTTGCGAAAACAATAATCCGTTAAACTG
>NZ_JBSKGP010000043.1:0-230 GCF_054075165.1 Flavobacterium erigeronis
GTTTCGCAGATTGACGGAAAATATCAATTCGGCAGCACTTTAAATTGTAATTCGACTTATACAATTGAAGTTTCAAAAGACAATTTCAACAGCAATAATAAGTCCGTTATAATGCCAAATTACTCTGGAATAACAGAAGTTCCGATTGGTTTAGATCCCGCCTTGATTGTTCGTGAAAACGGACTTTTAAAAATAAAAATCGGAATTATTTTCTTTGATTTAGACAAATC
>NZ_JBSKGP010000044.1:0-200 GCF_054075165.1 Flavobacterium erigeronis
AGCTGTGTCGTGGTGTAATCATAAGAATATCCAACCATAAACATGGGCGAAATCTGTATTCCTGCCAAAGCACTTACCGAATCTGAAGTTCGATAAGAAGCACCAAGCGTAAAAGCATTATTAAACATGAAATTGGCTGAGAAATCGGCAATTATTGGCGCTCCGGAAACATATTTAAATAAAACCGCCGGTTTGAATTT